>NZ_JNFG01000006.1 GCF_000729995.1 Caballeronia sordidicola
AGCTTGGCTGCCGTTGCCGCTGCACCTGCTGCGGTCGTCGCAGCTGCAACGTTGTCGTACGTCGAGCCGTCAACCGTGATCGATGGCTTGGTGACCTTGCCCGAAGCGTCAACTGTCGCACCGCCGCCGATAGCTGCTGCCGTCGTCGATGCTGTGTTGAACAGTTGCGAACCATTGATTGCGTCCGTGCTGGTTGCGTTCACCGTGCCAGCCGTCAGCTTCGTGATCTTCGTGCTGCCAGCCGTGCCCTTCAGCGTGATCGTGTCCTTCGACGTTGCATTGTCGTAAGCCACAAACGAGTTTTGTGCTTTGCCCGTCGAGTCAACAACGATGCCCATGGCCGTCAACTGACCCATGTTCACTGCGTCGTTCGCATTCGCGCCAGCTGCCACGTTGGTCAACTTCACCGCTGCGCCCGTGCCGCCAAACGTGACCGATGCGTGCGAGGTGCTGTCGTACTGGACTGCGTTGCCCGCTGCCAGCTTGGCTGCCGTTGCCGCTGCACCTGCTGCGGTCGTCGCAGCTGCAACGTTGTCGTACGTCGAGCCGTCAACCGTGATCGATGGCTTGGTGACCTTGCCCGAAGCGTCAACCGTCGCGCCGCCGCCGATAGCTGCTGCCGTCGTCGATGCCGTGTTGAACAGTTGCGAACCATTGATTGCATCCGTGCTGGCTGCGCTCACCGTGCCAGCCGTCAGCTTCGTGATCTTCGTACCAGCCGTGCCCAGCAGCGTGATCGAATCCTTCGACGTTGCATTGTCGTAAGCCACAAACGAGTTTTGTGCCTTGCCCGTCGAGTCAACAACGATGCCCATGGCCGTCAACTGACCCATGTTCACTGCGTCGTTCGCATTCGCGCCAGCTGCCACGTTGGTCAACGTCACTGCCTTCGTTGCTGCCGTGCCGCCCAGCGTGACCTTGTCTTGCGCCGTGGAGTCGTATTGGACGCCATTCGTGCCACCGGCCGGAATAGCGGCGATTGCCGAGTTCAACTGGCCGAAATTCACCGCGTCTGTCGTCGCGGTACCTTGTGCAACGTTGACGATCTTGCGTTCCTTTCCTGCAGCGCCGATCGATACGACGTTCGACTGCGTAGAATCGCTGCCGCTACCAAGGATGACGCTGTTAGTAGCCGCCGACCTCTTGATGTCGTTACCAATGACGATCGTGCCTGCTCCGCCCGCCGTGCTGCGGTTACCAATCACGTAGGAATCCGTGCTGAGCGAAACCGAGTTCAGGCCCATCGCCACGGAGTTCAGGCCAAGCGTTTGTGCATTCGTGCCAATGGAAATACCGTTGGTCGCATCCACGGAGACGTAAGCCCTGTTGCCAAGTGCCGTGCTGTTGTCGGCCATGGCGCTGGTGTTGACACCCACAGCAGTCGAATTCAAACCCGCGGAAGCGATGGTATAGCCGAAGCCCACCGCATTGTCGGCGGTCGCATTGACGTTGGAACCCGACGCAACCGAGTTCGAACCCGTTGCGTGCGTGTTCAGGCCGATCGCGATCGAGTCGCGGCCATCCGCCTGGATGACAAAGCTCTTATCCGTCGGACCGGCCAGGATCAGTTGATCAGGCGTGGGAGGAGGGGTGTCGCCCGGGAGGCTGTTAATGCCGCCAAGCAGTTGGGTGCCCCCGACTTGTTGAGTCGCGCCCAAAAGGCCCTTGCTCGTGGATTTGAGAACCGTGGATTGCAATACGTTGGCGTTTGCCTTCATCAGGTCGCCGAATTGGCCGACATTGACAGCGTCGTTGTCGTCTACACCGTCTGAAACGTTGACCAGCCTACGCGTGGATGACATCGTCCCGAACGAGACAACGTTTGATTGATTTGCATTCGAACCGTAGCCGATCGCTACCGAGTTCACACCCGACACGTTGGCATAAGCACCAATCGACAAAGCCTTGTCCACGGTCGCAAACGAATTACCGCCCAAAGCGATGGAATCAGCACCCGTTGCGTTGGCCTGCAGGCCTTTGGTTGGTCCGAAACCCATGTAATTCAGGGTGCCGGCAGCTTTGTTTGCGGTGGTCTGTACAGCACTCAACTGCGACATGTTGACTGCGTCCAGAGAGGACGAACCCGCAGCCACGTTCGTTACCTTTACCGGTACGCCAGCGGCTCCCAGCGTGACCGAAGTGTGCCCCGTAGTGTCGTAGTGCACCGCGTCCGGGTCCGTACCCGCGCCGCCGCCGCTGCCAGAAGCCGCAGCTGCTGACAATGCGCTATCGAGGCTGGTGTATGACTGGCTGTTGATCTTGTAAACCGGCTTCGTGATCTTGCCGTCCGCGCCAACCGTCGACGAACCGCCGACTGCGTCAGCTGCGCTTTGCGCGACTGCGAACAGTTGCGAACCGTTGACTGCATCCTTGCTGGCGGTCGTGAGCGCGCCGTTTGCTACGTTCGTGATCTTCGTACCCGATGCGCCCTTCAGCGTCAGCAAATCCTTAGCCGACGTGTCGTACGAAACGAACGTGTTGGTTACATTGCCGCTCGTATCGAACGAAGCGCCCAAAGCCTTCAATTGCGATACGTTGGTGGCGTCGGTGTCTTGCGTGCCGGCGGCGACGTTCGTGATTTGACGCTTGATCGTTGCGCTACCGACAGAAACGGACTCAGCGCGATCCGTCGTCGCGCCCTGGCCAATTGCTGTCGAATTTGAGTATTGCGCGTTCGTGTCCGCGCCGAGTGCGAGCGAGCCCTTACCACTCGCCGAAGCGTTCTGGCCCAATGCCACTGACTGTGCGGCAAATGAGCGGGCGTTCTGGCCAATAGCCGTGCCGCCGTACGTCGCCGAAGCGCTGTCGCCCATTGCCATGCTGTCCGAACCCGCTGACGAGTTCTGACCAATAGAAACGCCCGAACCCGCAGCATAAGCCTGGTTGCCGATCGCCACGCCGCCCGTCTTGCCAGCGTTCGCGCCAATGTCAGCGTCGGCTTCGGCATCCGTGCCGATCGCCACGCCGTCAGCTACGTTTACCGTTGCGCCCGTGCCGAGCTTGACCGGGTCGCCAGCCATGGCGATAGAAGCACCGGCCAGGCCCATGCCGCCCACTGCGATCTGCGTCAGGATGGCTTTGGAGATTGCCGTCTTCGCGCGCTTGCTCTTGCTGCGGCCGGTTGCCAATTCCGAAACCGCGACCCATGATCCTGTCGACTCATTCCAGACTGATTTGTATGACTTGTTCATGCTGTGTACCTTTACAAAAATAAGAAAATCGCCTTGCGGCCGGCAGGACATGGATTAACATTTTTGAAATGACAATCCGATATACGGGTTCCGCGCTGCGCTCGGCGTTCATTGCCTCTTTCAGAGATTTCGAACTGAAGCACTGGACCGGGTTATCAAAGGGGGCCCGGCTTTTGTGAACGCAAACGAATCATAGGTTTGGAACGCACGCCGCTTAATGCGAAAACTCCTAATTTTGATTTCATCGATTCAAATCAAATTTTTCAGAGTCTTAAAAATGTCTTAGATAACCGATGTCGATGTCATAGGAATGCAGCCGAGGCTTACAGGGTATGGCTTTAGGTGATTATTGAGATCAAAATCGATGCTATTTTGAGATAATAAGAATTATCTTATAAACGGCAACCGTTGCTGGGGAACAACCGATTCCGTCTAGCCAGATACAAATTACGACACAAACTATCGTTTTTGCTTGTTTCTAAACGACGGATTAATTCGCCTTGAGACAGCGACGATAAAATAGAAAAAGGCCATTGATGCTTTTAACATCAATGGCCTTTTGTTAATCCATAAATAACCGACAATCAGCCCATCAGCATGAATTGGAACAGATTATTTAAACCCCGAATTTCAGGCGTCTTGCAACCATTGCTCCAGCGTCCCATTATTGAGGCGGATTTTAAGAATTGCCTGATAAGCGTCGAACTGAGTCGTGACCTGACTGACCTGGTTGTTATAGAAATCACTTTCTGCCGACAGCACATCAACCAGGGTCCGGCGATTCAGGTGATACCACTGCTCGAAGAACTGCTTGCGGACCAGGTCAGTCTCGACCGTGAGTTCCCCGTACAGCTTCGCGCGAGTCGCGAGCGCGATGGCGTCACGATGAGCATCGCGGACCCGGAATTCGGAGTCGAGCTGCAGCTGTTCACGCTTGTCCGCGCTCGACGACGCCCGCGACAACGCGGCCCGTTCCGCCGCCTGCTGGCTGCCGCCCTGGAACGGCGTCCACGACAACTGCAGCATGGTGGTCCACGGCTGGCGCTGGTTGAACGAATCGTGCGCGGTGGTCTTGTTGATCACCCAGTTCAATTGCGGCAACGAAGCGGCGCGCACCGATTTCGCCGTCGCAGCAGCCGCGGCCGACTCGGCCATGGCTTGCTCGATAGCCGGATTCTGCGGCACAGCGGCCACCGCGTCGTCGAGGCCATCGAGTTGCAATTGCCATAGCGTCCCCGGAGGCATGGGCGTCGGTTCATCGCCGGCGAGCTTGCGCACCGACAACTCCAGCGAGCGCACCTGCGCCGCCACCACTGCCTGCGACGTCTGCGCCTGCAACAGGCGCGCCTTGGCCTGGCTCAGTTCACTCAGGCGGCCCGGATCGACCTTGACGATCTCCGCCAACATGTCGACGAGCGCTCCCATGCGTCGAACGTAGCTTTCGCCAATCAAGTAGATCGCGCGATTCTTGGACAGATCAACCAGATTCGACGACACATCGTAGGCATTCTGCTGCTCCATCGTCTTCATATAGAACTCGGCGGCTTCGGCTGTTTTCGTCCGGCTATCGATGTTCTTCTTCGTCTTGCCCCAGTCGTACACCATCGTGGTCACATTGATGGAGGCATTCGCCATGTTGCTGTCGTTGAAACTGTTGTTCGAGCCCTGCAAGCTTGGCGAATTACCGGTCAGTTGCACTTGCGGCCAACGCTGGCCTTTCACCTGGTCGACGTCGAACTTCGCCGCGTCCCAGTCGTTGCGCGCCTGGCGAATGGCCGGGCTGCGCGTGGCGGCGACGTCGGCGGCGTTGCGCAGAGCGAGGCGAACCGCGCGCTCCGGCACGACCGAACGATCGCCAAGCGCCTTCGCAGCGGCGGAATCGTCGAGCCAGTCGGCATACGTCTGATCCTTCGAATGCGCGTTGCGGGATGCCTTGGGCACGCTTACGGCTTGTCGCAACGGCAACGCGGCGTTGACAGCCGGCCGGATCGTCCCGGCATCGTCGGCTGATGCATTCCCGCCTCCAGCAACCGCGCTGCGCATGGCGATGAGATCGGATTGCATATCGCGTTGCGGCGTGATCAGGAGCGAAGGCCGTATTGGCGATGCCGCCATGTTCGGCGCCGCAGGTAATGCAACCGCCTTCTGGACCGGCGGCGCTTTCACAACCGGCGCGGCTGCGACCGGATCTGCGTCGTCCGAGGCAATCAGTCCGGCGTTGGCAAAACCGCGCGAAATGACGGGCTGCGCCTGGCTCGCATCGATTCCCCGGGGTGCGGCAACCACGGAGGGAGCGTTTGCCACGGTGTGTGCCACGGGGCGTGCCACGGCGCTTGTGCGCGGCGCTTCGTCGCCCAGATCCGCCTCGTCCGGACTAATCAGTCCGGCGCTGGCAAAACCGCGAGAAACAACGGGCTTCGCCTGGCTCACATTCATTGGCCGCGTTGCGGCAACCGTCGCGGTGGCGCTTGCCCCAACATTCGCGACGCTATTCACCACAGCGCTTTCGCGCGGTGCCTCTTCGCCCAGATCCACGGCATCCAGCACGTTGCGGGGATCCACAGGCCGGAGCGCGGCTGCCACGGCACCGTTGCCGAAGACCTTCGGGCTGGTCATCGATGCCGGCGCCCACGCCATTTCGTCGAGCGGGGACTTGGCCTGGGCCAGCTGCGGCAATACCGCCAATGCGATGACACTGCTGCCGAACAAGGTATCGAAGGAGGAAAACAGCGGCCGGCGGCGCGAGGCTTCCTTGGTGAGGTTGTTTTCGCGCGGATCGATCCACGCGGTTCGTATTGACTTGGACATGGTGCTTATCTCTCGCGGAACGCTTCACGCGACTTGAAAATCGGTTTCAGCAAATACGACAGCACGGTCTTTTCGCCAGTGCGAATCTCGACGTTGCCGGTCATGCCGGGAATGATGGGAAGGTGCTTGCCGGCTGCAACGAGTTCGCTTTTGTCGGTGAGGACCTGGACCCGGTAGTAGATGGCATCGGGCTTGCCGGGCGCGGCTTTTTCATCGACGAGCGTGTCCGGGCTGATGTTCAGCACATGACCCTTGAGGCCGCCATAGATGCCGAAGTCGTACGCCGAGATCTTGACCATCGCCGGCAAGCCGGGCTTCAGGAAGGCCACATCGGAAGGCTTGACGTGAGCTTCCACGATGAGCTGGTCGGCATACGGCACGATGCTCATGATCTGCTGACCCGGCTGGATCACGCCGCCCACCGTCGTCACCTTGATGTCCTTGATCGTGCCCTTGACCGGCGCGAGCACGGTCGTGCGTTGCAGGACGTCGGCGCGGCCCACGAGGTTTTCCTTCGTTTGCGCAAGTTCGAGCTCGAGGCGCGACAGTTCGTCGTTGGCATCGGCCTGGTACTTGTTGCGGCGCTCCACAATCTGCGATTGCAGGTCATTGGCGGCGCGTTTCATGCGCATGACTTCCGTTTCCGATATCAACCCGCGCCCGGCCAGCGGCTCGGTCATGTTCAGCTCGCTCATGGCGAGCGCGTAGCTGCGCTGCAACGACGCGACGCTGTCTTCCACCGCCCGGCGACGCGCCTGGTAAGCCATGGTTTCGGCTTGCACGACGGACTTATCAGCCAAGACATCTTCGGGAAACACGAGCGGGCGGCCAAACGATTCGGCTTGCAGGCGCGCTACCTTGCCGCGCAGCCCGATCAGCTTGGTGTGTCCTTCGGCATAGTTCGAGTCGGCGCGCTTCGGATCAATATTCAGCAGCAATTGCCCTTTCTCGACGACATCGCCTTCGCGCACATGCATGTCCGAGAGAATTCCGCCCTCGAGGCTCTGGATGATCTGTTCACGGCTGACCGGAATCACCTTGCCCTGCCCTTGCGTCACTTCTTCAACGCGAGCGAACTTCGCCCAGACCAGACCGCAGACGAGGATCGCCGCGACCAGGTAAAGCACGGCTAGCGTGCCCGGTATGGTTTGCGCCAGTTGGGAGTCGCGCAGGTCACTCAGATAGGCGGCGTGCGCCGGATGAATCCGCGGCTCGGCGTTCTTGCGACGGCCGGCCGGAGTCAGGCCGCGAATCCGGCGGCCGAGTTGGGTAAGTGATTTCATGCTTGTTCCTTTGACGGCTGGCCGGCTTCAAGAGCGGGCGACGCCGTGTTGGTGACAGCCGGCGTGCGTAACGCGGCGAGCACCGTTTCCTTGGGTCCGTCGGTGACGACCTTGCCGCCATCGACCACGATGATGCGATCCACCAGTTGCAGCAGCGACGGACGGTGCGTGACCACAACGAGCGTCGTGCCCACGGTCGCCGCAGCCAGGTCGCGGATGAACGCGGCTTCCGTCTGGGTATCCATGGCGCTGGTCGGTTCGTCCATCAGCATCAGCTTGGGGCGGGCGATCAGGGTGCGGGCGAGCGCCACAAGCTGGCGCTGGCCGCCCGACAAACCGTCGCCGTTTTCGCCGATCTGCATGTTCCAGCCGTGCGGATTGCCTGCGGCTATAGCGTCAAGTCCGGTGATCTTGGCGACGCGCAGCAATTCATGAATCGATGCATCCGGGCGGCCGATCATCACGTTCTGGCGCAGTGAGCCGTAGAACAGCCGGCTGTCCTGGGCAACGTAGCCGACCGATGCGCGCCAGTCGGCGGGATCGATTTGCGAGAGGTCGATGCCATCGCTGAAAACCTGTCCGCTCGTCGGACGATAAAGATTCGACATCACGCGCAGCAACGACGATTTACCGCTGCCGACCCTGCCAAGAATGGCAATCCGCTCGCCAGCCTCGACCTTGATGTTGATGTCCTTCAGGAACTCAGGCGCCTTCATCCCGTTCGGCGCTGGATAGTGAAAGCCCACGCCCTTCAATTCGAATGCGCCGGTGACGACCGGGCCATCGAGGTAATCCACTTCCGGATCGCGTTCGACCGGCTTCTTCATCAAACCGCTGAGCGAATCGAGCGCAGCCTTTGACTGCTGGAAGCGCACGGCGAGGCCAGTGACCTGGGCAAGCGGCGCGAGTGCGCGGCTGGCGAGAATCACCGAACCGATCAGTGCGCCCTGGGTAAGCTTGCCATCGGCGATCAGGTACACGCCCGCCACCACGATCATCACGGTTTCGAACTGGGTGATCCACGAGACAAAGTTCGTCGCCAGTGCGGAAAGACGCTTGGACTTCATGGAGGTATCAGAGGCCTTGGCCGAGAACAATTCCCAGCGCTCTTGCATGTAGCGCTCGCCGGCAGTCGCCTTGAGCGTTTCGATGCCTTCCACTGTTTCAATCAGGACACCTTGCTTAAGCGACGATTCGCGCAGGTTTTCCTTCATCGTCTTCTTGAGCGGCCATTGGATAGCCAGGCTCACGCCGACAATCACCGGAATCAGCGCCAGCGGGATGAACCCGAGCGGCCCGGCAATCATGAAGATCACGGCGATATACAGGAACGTGAACGGCAGGTCGGAGATGGACGCAAGCGTGGCGGACGCCACGAAATCACGCACCGACTCGAATTCCCGCAACTGGTTGGCGAACGACCCGGACGATGCCGGCTTGTGCTCCATGCGTATGGACAAAGCCTGCTTGAAGAGCATCGCGCCCATGATCAGGTCGGCCTTCTTGCCGGCGACATCGAGCACATGCGCCCGTACGTTGCGCGAGATGAACTCGAACAGCATGGCGATGGCCACGCCGATCGCCAGCGACCACAAGGTCACGAATGCCTGGTTCGGCACGACGCGGTCATAGACGTTCATCGTGAAGAAGGTGCCGGCGAGCGCGAGCACATTGATGAGCAGCGCGGCCAGCGCGGCGCTCCAGTAATACCGGCGATAACGCCACAGCGTGCTCAGCAGCCAATGGCCGTTTTCCTTGGGTTCGGGCTTGCCGGCGCGGATATCGACCCGGCCAATCGGCTTGACGAGCATCGCGAAACCCGTGTAGTTCGCCTTCAACTGGCTCACGCCAATCGCGACGACCTTCGAGCCCGCTTCCGGCAACACCACGAGGTAGGCCGCTTCCATTTCGTCTTCGGCCGGCTGTTCGCCCGGCTTGATTTCGGCTGCCGGCTTGATAACCTTCACGTCCGTGGGCGAGCGGCCGATCAGCACACAGCCGCCGTGATCCTTGCGGAACAGCACGACCGGCAGCAGCATCGGCGACACCTCGTTGGGCTGTCGTTCGATCACGCCGACGTTGAAGCCGGACTGCTCCATCGCGAGCTGCGCCTGCTTCGGCGAGATAAAGCGTCCCGCTGGCAAGCCAGACAGCATCGCCGCCTCGCTCGTCGGCTTGCCGTGATAGGCAGCCATCCAGACAAGGCTCTTGAGAAGCGTGTCGTCTACCTTCGTCGATGATGTCAACACGTCACCGCCGTCCGACTGAAGGGGCGTTACCGCGCCCGGTACTTCATTTTTCATGGCTTTTGACTTTTTTAGCGTCCGGTGGGAGGGCTTGCGCTTGTCGACCGGGCGGGTGGATACGTCGTTCGTAATCGACGCGAAACGATTCGTCGCGGGATGCATTTATTTCAGCGCGTGCATTATCTGCACGACGACGGACGCGGAAAATCGGAAGCGTCCTAAATACAAACCAAGAAAGGAATCCGTAATTACAACTCTGCGCACTGGATTAATGCGATGAGTTGATTCTCGTCGTCGAGACCTCGGAGAACCATGAGATACGTCCTAATTAAACGGATGCCGGATAGCGAATGGAGACGTTTCTTCCGAGCTGGATCAGGGACTTACGAGAGGGAGGGTGAGTAGCGGCGGGTGTTGAAGCGCGGAGTCAGAGGTGAAGACGGCGGCGCTAGGGGTCCAGCGTTTCAGTCATTGCAATTTACTGAAATGAATCAGGATGGCTTGATATCGACCGGCAAGCTGATATACCTCATCGAGCAAGACTAGATGCCGGCCATTTAACGTCAAAGGCGCCGGAGAATGTGAAAACGGCTGTGACACTCTCACTCGCGCGAATTTGCCGCGCCGGTCCGTGCGACTATCCGGGTCGCGCGTGCTTTAAGCTGCAAGGTCGGGCTTTATTAACCAGGAAACTCTGTTGCATGTCTAAGCCACCTGTCCTGCTGGAAATCTGTGCCGGTTCTGTAACCTCGTGCCTGGCGGCGCAGACAGGCGGCGCGGGTCGTGTCGAGTTTTGCGACAACCTGCTGGAAGGCGGTACCACGCCGTCTTACGGCGCCATCGCCAGCGCGCGGGCGAAATTGACCATACAGTTGAACGTGATCATCCGTCCACGTGGTGGTGACTTCCTGTATTCCGATGTCGAATTCGACGTCATGGAGCGCGACGTCGTGGCTTGCAAAAAGCTTGGCGTGGACGGCGTGGTGATCGGGCTGCTTACCGCCGACGGTGATATCGACGTGCTGCGTGCCCAACGTCTGGTCGAACTGGCCGGGTCCATGCAGGTCACTTTCCACCGCGCGTTCGACGTAGCGCGCGATCCGTTAAAAGCGCTGGAAGACATTATCGATACCGGTTGCAACCGTCTTCTTACCTCCGGACAGGAAGCCAGCGCACCCGAAGGCGCCGCACTGATCAGCGCACTGCGCGAGGCCGCGGGGGAGCGGCTCGTGGTCATGCCCGGGGCAGGCGTCCGGCTGAACAATATTGCGCAACTGGTCTCTGCAACGGGCTGCGTCGAATATCACACTTCCGGCCGCGGGCCCATCGCCAGTGGCATGCGCTATCGCAATGAGCGCGTCAAAATGGGCGGCCCGGGGCAGGATGAATATGCGATTGTGGAGACGTCGGCTGAGCTGGTGAAACAGATCATCGCCGAGGCGAATGAAGCTTGGGAGCGCCTGCACCGCGCAGGCTAGTAGCGCTCAGCGGCGCGCGCTCTCGCAGGCCCCGATGCAAAAACGCCGGCTTTGGAGAGCCGGCGTTTCGTGTACTGCAACACGCTTAGAACGGTTTGACGACCACTAACAAAGTCGCGCCCAGTAGCCCGAGAACAGGCAACTCGTTGAACATTCTGTACCACTTATCGGAGCGGGTGTTTTCGCCGCGCTGAAAACGCCTTAGCAAAACGCCGCAATAAGCGTGATAAATAATAATCAGCACCACAATGCCAAGTTTCGCGTGCATCCAGCCCTGGCCCTGGCCAATTCCCACCACCAGCAGCAACCACAATCCACACGCCAACGCCGGTACCGCGATAAACGTCATGAAGCGGAACAGTTTGCGGGCCATGATCAGCAAGCGAGCGGTTGCCGCGGGCTCGGTTTCCATCGCGAGATTGACGAAGATGCGCGGCAAGTAGAACAGGCCTGCAAACCACGACGCGACTAATACTATATGCAGCGATTTGATCCAGAGCATTGGAATGGCGGTCTCGCTTATTCTCGTGTTTCGCCGTGACCGAACACGACGTATTTTAGCGACGTCAGCCCGTCCAGCCCAACCGGTCCACGCGCATGCAGCTTGTCATTTGAAATGCCGATCTCCGCGCCAAGGCCGAATTCGAAACCATCGGCGAAACGGGTTGATGCATTCACCATCACGCTCGCCGAATCGACTTCGCGCAGGAAACGCATCGCGCGGTCGTGGTCTTCGGTGATGATCGCGTCGGTGTGATTCGAGCTGTAGGTGTTGATGTGATCGATAGCCTCGTCCAGATCGTTCACCAGCTTGACCGACAAGACCGGCGCCAGGTATTCGGTGCTCCAGTCGGCTTCAGTGGCGTCGGTGAGCGGGCCGTCGTACCCGGCATCTTTCAGCACGGCGCGGCTCGCTGCGTCCACGCGCAGTTCGACGTCTTTGGCACGGAACGCCTTGGCGAGCGCGGGCAACACGCCGGAAGCAAAGCCCCTTGCAACGAGCAGCGTTTCCATCGTGTTGCAGGTTCCGTAACGATGCGTCTTCGCGTTCTCGCATACGTTCAGCGCCTTGGTAAGGTCGGCGCGGTCATCGACATAAACGTGGCAGATGCCGTCGAGGTGCTTGATCATGGGCACGCGCGCTTCTTCCATCAGGCGCGCGATCAGGCCCTTGCCGCCGCGAGGAACGATCACATCGACGAATTCGCTCATGGTGATCAGCTTGCCGACGGCCGCGCGGTCCGCCGTGCCGACCACTTGCACTGCGTCCTGCGGCAGGCCGGCCGCCTGCAGGCCTTCGCCGATCAATGCAGCCAGCGCCGTGTTGCATTCCAGCGCCTCGGAACCGCCGCGCAAGATAGCCGCGTTCCCTGACTTGAGACATAGCGCGGCAGCGTCGATAGTCACGTTCGGCCGCGATTCGTAGATGATCCCGATCACGCCCAGCGGCACGCGCATCTGCCCGACCTGAATCCCGCTCGGACGAAATTTAAGACCACTGATCTCGCCGATGGGGTCCGCCAGCGCCGCCACTTGCCGCAAGCCTTCGACCATGGTGTTCAGGGCTTTATCGGAGAGCGTCAGGCGGTCGATGAAAGCGGCGTCGTAACCTTTATCCCGGGCACGGGCGAGGTCGCGTGCGTTCGCGTCCTTCAACACAGCACGTTCGCGTTCGATAGCGTCCGCAACGGCCGCGAGCGCGGCGTTTTTCGCCGCCGTCGATGCCCGCGCCATCGCGCGTGAAGCACGGCGCGCGCGGCGGCCGAGTTCGGTCATGTAATTGTCGATGTCGGTCATCGTCATTCTCTTGGATTCGTTCAATGCTTGAGGAGCGCGGCTTTCGGCTTGTCAGAGCCGAAGAACATCGATTTTAAGCCGATGTCAGGCTGGGCGCTTTGCCGGCGGTTTGCCTTGCAGCGGACTGCCCGACGACGCGACGGTCATCGCGAGTTCGAACATGCCGTCCCACGGATCGGGTGGCGGATCGCCGGGATTGGCGCTGCCTCTCGGACCCGTGCCGCCGGACAAGCCTTTCACTTGCCGATCCAGCTTCGCTGCCAGCGACAACGCCTTTTCAAGCGCCGCTTCCGTGACGCGCGTGAGCGCCGGGCCGATCAGCCGTTCACGCGGCCCCCAGACGCGGTTCTCGCGCAGCAGCGTGGCGAGCGGTTTGCCCGCCGCGACGCCGCGTTTCATCCGCAGCAGCGTGCGGATTTCCTCCACCAGCGCCCAGATCACGAGCGTTCCGGCTTCGCCCTCACCCTTCAGGCCGTCGAGCATGCGTGTCAGCCGGCCGACATCGCCGGTCAGCATGGCTTCATTGAGCTTGAAGACGTCATAACGCGCGACGTTCAGCACGGCTTCATGGATCTGTTCGAAGGTAAGGACGCCTGCGGGATATAGCAAACCCAGCTTCAGGATTTCCTGATGCGCCGCGAGCAGGTTGCCTTCCACCCGTTCCGCGATAAACACCAGCGCCCGCCTTCCATCCTCGCCCGGCGCGACCTTCTGATTTTGCAAAGTCAGCCGCTGGCCGATCCACATGGGCAACTGCGCGCGCTCAACCGGGTCAATCTTCATCATCACGCCCGGGCCGCTCAGCGCGGTGAACCACGCGGACTTCTGCGTGGCGGCATCGAGTCGCGGCAAGGTGATGAGTGTGAGGACGTCGGGGTTATCGGCTGCAGAGAGGGTTTTCAGCGCCTCACCGCCTTCCTTGCCGGGCTTGCCGGTGGGAATGCGCAACTCCACCAGTTGGCGGTCGCCGAACAGCGACATCGACTGGCTCGCGCCCAACAACGAACTCCAGTCGAAATAACGGTCGACCACGAACACCGAGCGATCCGTGAAACCTTGCGCCCGGGCGCTCGCGCGAATCTTGTCGCACGCTTCCTGGGCGAGCAGGTGCTCGTCGCCATAGACGACGTACAAGCCTTTCAGCCCTTTCGCGAGGTGCGCGTCGAGCGCGTCGAGTCGAAGTTGCATGGTTTTGAGCGACGTTCCCGCGCTTACAGCGGCGGCACAGGCAACGGCGCACGCGGCGCAATGCCCGGCGCTGCTTCGCTAGGCGACGGATGCAGCGAACGCACGACAGCCAGGCGACGCGTCAACTGGTCAACGGCGTCGAACTGCATGTCGCGATACAGCGTCTGCGCTTCAATACCCTTCGCCAGCGTGAACTGGTCGCTATACGTGAGCGCCCGGTTCAGCGAAATCACGCTCGGCGGGATCAGCAAGACGCCGTCGGCGCCTGTCATCGAGTAATTCAGGTTGTAGTCGAGTTCGTACTCCTGCACGACGCCTTGCGCATTCAGGCTCAAGGTCTTCATGCCGTTGCCTCCGGCCAGCGAAAGGATGGCGTCGGGCTTCTCGGACACCTTCACGATCACGGTGTCGCTGCCGCCTTCCACCACACGCTGGAGGCGCCCAAGCATTTCCGGCGTGCCGCCGCTAATCGCAAGCCGCTTGAACGCGTAGTCCTGCTGCCCGCGCAACTGGAAACCGCATCCGGAAAGCAGCATCGCGCTGCACGCCAGCGTCAGGATGGACCGCCGGTTGATCGTGCGCGTCGTCTTCGTGTTGGTCGAACTCAAGCTGACAGCTTTCCTGCTCACAACGTCCTCCAGGATTTTCATGACGCGCGATCTCCGGCTCATACGACCACGTTCACCAGCCGGCCCGGCACCACGACGACCTTCTTCGGCGCGCGCCCTTCCGAAAACTTCTCGAACATCTCGTGCGCAATCGCCGCCTTTTCGATGTCCTCGCGCGACGCGTCCTTCGCCATGGTGAGCGTTCCGCGCACCTTGCCGTTGACCTGCAGCACGAGTTCGATCTCGGCTTGTTCGAGCGCGGCTTCGTCCACTTTCGGCCAGGACGCGTCGAGCAAGCCGCCGTACAAATTGGCGTAACCGAGTTCCTGCCACAACTGGAACGTGATGTGCGGCACGACCGGATACAGAACGCGCAGCAATACGCCGAACGTCTCGTTGAGAACCGCGGGCGTTGCATCCTTCGCGCTATCCACCGCGTTCAGCATCTTCATGGCCGCCGAGACGACCGTGTTGTACTGCAAGCGGCCGTAGTCGAAATCGGCCTGCTTCAGGATGGTGTAGATCTCGCGACGCAGCGTGCGGTCGGAATCGTTGAACTTCGATGAATCCAGCTTCGCGTGCATCTTAAGCGTGTCGGCACGGCCATGCGCCAATTGCCACACGCGGCGCAAGAAGCGGCTTGCGCCTTCCACACCCGTGCCCGACCACTCGAGCGACTGCTCCGGAGGAGCTGCGAACATCACGAAGAGGCGCGCGGTATCCGCCCCATAAGCATCGATCAGCAATTGCGGATCAACACCATTGTTCTTCGACTTGGACATCTTCTCCACGCCGCCAATCACGACCGGCTTCCCGTCGGCGTTCAGCACCGCGCCAAGTGGGCGGCCTTTATCGTCGTGAGACACGGTCACGTCGGCGGGATTGATCCAGGTCTTCTTACCCGCCGCATCCTCGCGGAAGTAGGTTTCGTTCAGCACCATGCCCTGCGTGAGCAGGTTCTTCGCGGGTTCATCGAACGTGACGAGACCCAAGTCGCGCATGACCTTGGTCCAGAAACGCGAATACAGCAAGTGGAGAATCGCGTGCTCGATTCCGCCGATGTACTGATCCATCGGCATCCAGTAATCGGTGCGTTCGTCCACCATCGTCTTCGCATCCGGCGCGGCATAACGCGAGAAATACCAAGCTGAATCGACGAACGTGTCCATGGTGTCGGTTTCACGCTTCGCCGGCGCGCCGCACTTCGGGCAGGTGCAATTGACGAACGCTTCGGACTTGGCAAGCGGATTGCCCGTGCCGTCCGGCACCAGGTCTTCCGGCAACACAACAGGCAGATCCGCTTCCGGCACCGGCACGTCGCCGCAGGTGGCGCAGTGGATGATTGGGATCGGCGTGCCCCAGTAACGCTGACGGGAAATGCCCCAGTCACGCAGACGCCAGGTAATTTGCTTGTCGCCGAGATTCTGCGCTTTCAGGTCGACGGCAATTGCATTGGTCGCTGCTTCGAAACCGAGTCCATCGTACTTGCCGCTGTTGACCAGCGTGCCCGTGCCCTTCTCCGCGTACCACTCTTCCCACGCGTCCGTGCTGTAAGTCTTGCCTTCCACCGCGACCACTTGCTTGATCGGCAGCGCGTATTTCTTCGCGAACGCGAAATCGCGTTCGTCGTGGGACGGCACGCCCATCACCGCGCCTTCGCCATAGCTCATCAGCACGTAGTTGCCGACCCACACTTCGACCTTTTCCTGCGTCAGCGGATGCGTCACGAAGAAGCCCGTGGGCATGCCCTTCTTTTCCATCGTCGCGACGTCGGCTTCAGCCACGCCGCCGCGTTTGCATTCTTCAATGAACGCTTGCAGGCCGGCGTTATCGCGAGCCAGGCGCGTGGCCAGCGGATGTTCCGCGGCAACAGCAGCGAAGGTCACGCCCATGATGGTGTCGGCGCGCGTGGTGAATACGCGCAGCAATTTGCTCTCGCCGTCGATCTCGTACGGGAAACCGAAGTTCACGCCGAAGCTCTTGCCGATCCAGTTCTGCTGCATCACCTTCACGCGCTCGGGCCAGCCGAGGCCTTCCAGGTCGCCGAGCAACTGATCCGCGTAATCCGTGATGCGCATGTAGTACATCGGGATTTCGCGCTTTTCGACCAGCGCGCCCGAGCGCCAGCCGCGCCCGTCAATCACCTGTTCGTTCGCGAGCACCGTCTGGTCTTCCGGATCCCAGTTCACCGTCCCGGTTTTTTTATACGCAATGCCCTTTTCCAGCATCTTCAGGAACAACCACTGGTTCCACTTGTAGTAATCGGGCTTGCACGACGCAATTTCCCGCGACCAGTCGATAGCCAGCCCCATCGACTGCATCTGCTTCTTCATGTAGTCGATGTTGTCGTACGTCCACTTCGCCGGCGGCACGTTGTTCGCCATGGCGGCGTTTTCCGCCGGCATGCCAAACGCGTCCCAGCCCATGGGCATGAGCACGTTGTGGCCGTTCATGCGCAGGAACCGGTACATCACGTCGTTGATGGTGTAGTTGCGCACATGGCCCATGTGCAGCTTGCCCGACGGATACGGCAGCATGGACACGCAGTAGAACTTGGGTTTGTCGCTGGTTTCGGTCGACCGGTAGACGTCTTTCGCGCGCCAGTCGCTTTGCGCTGCGGATTCGACGTCGGCGGGTACGTATTTATCTTGCATGGTGTTTGGATGTTTTTGGCTTGGGCGGGCGGCGGACTGGCCAGCGGTTGCTTGCCGTGATTACGATGGAAATTTGGCTCAGCCAACCTTGCCAACGGGCTTGCCAACGGCAAAAAACGATTATACCGGGTGCGAACGCAAGGGCGACGCGGCGCGGGGGACGCGTTGCGCCTGATGAAATTGAAAGGAGCGCCCTGGGAATACGCATCGGCTTGACGCGGGCGACCGAGGAATCGCAAAACGAATCCCACTGTGTACGAAGTGGAGATTGACCCAGCGGGCCACGTAAAGGAAAGATTGGTCGCTGGCGGCGACAGACTCTCCCGGGCAAACCTCACTGGGCCAACGATTTCATGATCTTGGGTTATGCGCGGACTTTGCTATGTTCACGGCGTTAATTGGCAGGAACGCGCTGGCAAGCACGGGTTGTCCAATTTCTTTTAGCCGCAATATTCGCGACACTTGCAGCAGTTGTTGCCTCACCCGTACACGCGGGGTTGATCACTTGCGGAGTGACCGGCACCGGCAATGTCCCGGCAGCGGGCGTTATGTCAGTCCCAATGAACGCTGCGCCTGGAACGACGGTGATGACACTGGCGCCGGCCGCTTTCGGGGGAGACTGCTTCTTCGCTATCTACCCGGCGACCGATCCGTTCGGACTCAGATTAGCCGTCAGTACCGCGCCAGCGGCGGGCTTCGACGACGTTTACCCAACCAACGTCAGCGGTCTGGGAGTCCGCTATACGGTCCTCGGCGCGCCGGAATGCGACCCGGTCAGTTCCACAATAAAGGGCACGTTGAATATAAGGTGTGCCGAAAGTAGTCTTGGCATCAATATTCATTTTTCCGTCCCCCTGTCGATGACTGTCAGCTTTGTAACGACCGGTCCAATTAAATCTGGAGCGTCGACGCTATCGAGCATCCCCGTTGTCTCCACCGCCGTTTTCAACACTGGCGGAACTACCTTTGCAAAGCCGGCGATGTACACAGGCGCAGCAAGCGGCACGCTCAGTACGGCCACTTGCTCGGTTCAGACTCCCGGTTTGGCCGTTTCCCTTCCCAATGTGACGACGAACGCGTTTGGGAGCGGGGTCGGGGCGACGGCAGGCCGGACAGGGTTTCATCTGGACTTTACGTGCGCTCAAGGGGCGAAGGTATCGATCGTGATCACCGATGCCGTCTCCCCGTCGAACCGAACCGATGTTCTGACTCCCTCGCCCGAATCCACGGCAAAGGGGATCGGCGTGCAAGTCCTGAAAGATCAACGCACCACAGTGCTTTTCGGTCCGGACGCAGCGGGTTCAAACGTCCCAAACCAGTGGTTGATCGGTGCGTCTCCCGATGGCTCGCTGACCCTGCCGCTGTCGGCGCAATACGTTCGCACCGGAGCGGTGACGGCGGGGTCGGTCAAAGCGCTGGCCACCTTCACGATGTCATATCAATAGGCCAATCGGTCGAGAATCAGCGGTTCGGTTTGCCCGGTTCCGTCACGAAGCCGATCTTGCTCAAGCCCGCAGCCTGCGCCGCGCCCATCACTTGCGCGATCACTTCATAGCGCGTTTCCTTCGATGCTCTCAGGTGAATCTCCTGCGGTGTCGGTTGTTTGCCCGCGTTGCCGAATTGCTGTCGCATCTGCTCGAAGCCGATCGGCTTGTCGTTCCAGTACAACTTGCCGGAATCATCGATGGAAAGCGTGATCGTCTCCGGTGTCTCACGCGCGACTTGCGACGCGACCTTCGGCAAATCCAGCCGGATTGCGTGCGTGAACAACGGTGCCGTGATGATGAAAATCACCAGCAGCACCAACATGACATCGATCAAAGGGGGTAGACGTCTTTCGCGCGCCAGTCGCCTTACGCTGCGATTCGACGTCGGCGGGTACGCAAACTAAAAATAGACGGAGGGGAAGAACAATCCCTCCGTCTATATCCAGGACTACTCTTGGATACCTATCAAAAGGTCGGCATCAACTGCGTTTAGTGATGCGATGAGGCAAAAAGGGATGCGTCTGCCGACGTCTGCGCCATGAGGGTTGAAGAAACACCACCGGATCCAGCGGAGTAGGAGGCCATTGCCGATACAAGCTGGTTGACATGATTATCTGCCTGCAGGTTGCTTCCGTCGGTACTGGACAGCACGCCAGAGATCGTTACGACATTTCCATCGGCGAACCCAAGAGTGACAACTCCGTGCGAAATGCTGAAGCGAGCCGTCGAAAACGAGATCGCTCCGCTCGCGCTTTCCTCAACATAATCGCCAGCTGCGCTCTGGATAAGTACCGTTCCGCTGTCGGGGCCATTTGCGTTGAAAGAGATCGCGTTGTTGACTCCGTCAATGCTGACCGTATTGTTTCCCCCTGACAGTTTGATTTGATTGCTGTCATTCGCAACCCAGACCGTGTTGTTGCTTCCGTCGAGGCTGAGCGTACTGCTAGACCCCACCACGCTGATCTGATTCCCGTCCCCGTTCACCTGCGCCGGGACGGCCCAACCGTACACGTGAACCGCGTCGTTATTGACATTGGCAACGTTGCCCTGCCCCCCTCCCGAAAACGTTACAGTGCTCCCACCCGCAGTGGCATCAAGAGTTGCGTTAGTACCGCTCAACACGAAGCTGCCACCGGCTCCAAGTGCGAGGGTATCGCCGTTGCCGTAGTCCGAGCCGTGGGATTTGGCTCCGAGCGTCGCGGTATTGCCCGTTCCGGATATCGTTACGCTGGCACCGGTGGAATTTGCCGCGCCGATCGTATTGCCGTTTCCCGTGATGTACAAGGAAGACGAAACGGACGAGCTACTTTCCAGTATCACCATGTCCGACGAGCCCGTCAGATGAAAATTTACCCCACCCGCGACGTCGAAAATCGCGTTATCCATTTTGGCCACCACGTCACCGGTCACTGCATACAGATTCGCGGCCATGTGTACCAAGTCGGCATCCGTGAGGGAACTCGTGGTTACGTGACCGGAGGAATCGACATATTGAAATGCCGAACCAGAGGTCACACCGGATACGGTTGCAACGTTTCCGTTACCAAGTTGCACGGTCACGGTGCCACCCGCAAAAGCGACAGCGTTCTGATTGGCACTTCCGGTCAGTACGAATGACCCGTCCGCTTTCTCGGTCAGCGAACTCGTTGCGGTGAGGATCGTCTCAGTCGGAGTGTTGGCGATAAAAGAGATCGCGTTGTTGCTTCCGTTAAGGCTGAGGGTATCGTTAGCAACCCACATTCTGATCGTGTTCCCGTCCCCGTTCACCTGCGTGGACGTGCCGTTGAGAGAAATAGTGTCGTTATTTGCGTTCGCGATACCGCCCGACCCAACGAACGTCAAGTGGGCTCCGCCAGCGGTGGCGTTGACTGTCGTATTAGAACCATTCGCGTTGACCGTGCCACCAGCTCCGACAGAGATGGTGTCACCGTTGCCGTAGTCGCTCGCGTTCCCCTTGTCTCCGAGCGTCGCGACATTCCCTGTTCCTGAGATAGAAACGTAGTTTCCGCTGGCGTGTGTGCCGTCGATCGTGTTGCCATTTCCGGAGACGCTCACCTGACCTGAGCCGTTTTCTATTACCACGGTGTCGGACGAGCCCGTCAGAGTCAACGATGCTCCACTGAAAACATCGAACGCTGCGTTGTCCATTGAATACGAAGTCATGGGTTGCGTAACGTTAATAATATTGCTCATAGTCACTCCAAGTTGAGTTAAGCATGGTTATGCCGAACCGGCAATCCCGGCTCGGGTTTAAGGAAGCCTTGCCCCCTCGGCAAGGCTTCATTAATCGCCTCTCTTCAAAACCTTTATTGCTCCAGCCTCGTTCAATCCCGAGAACCTCCGCAACATTCAACGTCTTCTCGCCCCAACGTTCCGAGCTTTGAAGCGAGGTCGATACGCGCGTTGTCCCAGTCCGCGAGCGCCTGGATACGCCGCTGTTTCGCGTTGGCCAATGCCGTCTGCGTGTTCATCAGTTCGAGGATGTTGCCCACCCCCGCGTCGTACCGATGCCGGGATGCCTCCCAAGAGCGCTCCGCAATCGCGAGCAGGTTCGCGCTGTTTCCAGCGTTGCGCGTCGCCCCGGTCAACGTCTGATAGCTGCTCCAGACATCGAGCGATACCTGGCGCCGCGCATCGTCGAGCGCGTCTTGCTGTCTCTCGGCTTGCGCCTGGGCCTGATCAGTCTGGTAATGCCGCCCAAATCCTTCGAAGAAAGGAATGCTGACCTGCACGCCAACGTAGGCGTCGTGACCCGTGGACGAATAGGTGGGCATGCCGATCCCCATACTTTGCGGTTGATTGTTCCTGCTGTATTTCGCCACCAGGCTCAGACTGGGCAATCCCTGCGCGCGCGTCTGCGCCACCTTCGCTAGCGATGCCTCGAACTGCGCCTGCGCAGCCGAACAGATGGATGCGTGACCTGGACATCGCGGATCAGTTCTTCAATCGATGCAATGAACGTTTTTCCCGCCTGCGCGCTTTCCGTGACCGGCTGCACCTCGAGCGGCACGCTGGGATCGAGGTTCATGTCGGAAGCGAGCGTACCTAGCGCGGTCTGTGCGTCGCTTTCGGCCTTCGTCAGGCTGAACACCGCCTCCTCGTGCTGCGTCTGGGCCTGCAATGCATCGGTGATCGGCACAACACCCTTGTCGGCGCGCGCCTTTGCTGCCTCCATGCTCTTACGCGCCATGTCTTCCACGTCTCTTGCCGCATCCAGTTCGCCCACTGCTGTCTGCGCTGCATAGTAGTCCTTAGCAGTGGTCGCAAAAAAACTCTGCAGCGTGGCCTCCTGCATCGCACGCGCAGCCTCAAGCAGGGCATTCGCGTTCTTCAACGCGGCCTCGCGCCCCCCAAAGTCGAACAGCAACCAGTTGAGACTCACGCTCTCCGAATGCGTATTTGATGCGATATTCGAGCTCAGCGACGGGTAATCCTGGATGTTAGTCACGGAGCTTTCCCGCACACCTTGCACGTTTCCCGATATCGTCGGCAAATAAGCTGCCCGCGCCACTCCGAGCCCCGCTGCCTGGGCCTTTACGACCGCCCATGCGCCGCGCGTTTTCGGGTTGCTGCACAGTGCCCGTTCAACCACTTCTGCAAGCCTCAATGGCCGGCCTGGCGTGTCTCCAAACTGGCAGATCGTCACCATCGAGCCGGCAGGCGTGCTTGAAATGTCCTGTTCGGCGCGCAGCACATCGAAAGCATGTGCAGCTCCGCTGAGCGCTACCAGACCAGCCAGCAAAAAGATCCGCGTTCCTTGTCTAGCGTTCACGCATGCTCTCCCGTGCCGCCTGCAATAGCGGATCGAAGAAGTACCCGATCACGCTGCGCTTGCCCGTGCGAATATCGGCCGTCACCGCCATGCCCGGACTCAGCGCAATCCAGTGGTTGTCTATGCGAATACGGTTGGTCTCAAGACGAATGCGCACTGGAAATGTCGGTCCGAACTTCTTGTCCTGCACAGCATCATTGGAAACCTCAGTGATGGTCCCGTTCAGATATCCGTAGCGCGTAAAAGGAAACGCCTCGACCTTGATAGCGGCGCGCTGGCCAGCTTCTACAAAACCTACATCCTTGTTCTGCAGCCTTGCTTCGACTTCGAGGGCGTCGTCAGGCACGATTTCCATAAGCGATTGCGCCGTGGTGACCACGCCACCCAAGGTATGCGCGGAGAGTTGCTGCACCGTGCCCGCCACAGGCGCTGTGAGGCTCAGGAGCGACTCCCGGGTCTGTGCCTTGGACTCGTCAGCGCGGTTCTGGGCAATCTGCTGCGTATCCTTCTCGAGCTCGTCCAGTTGGTCACGACGGAATTTCGACGCGGTCGCCTCGACCTGCGCACGTTGCCCGGCTATGCCCGCCGCCAGTTCCTTCGCGTGGCTGCGCTGCGCCATGAGTTCGTGCTCTTTGTCGAGAGCGCCCTGTTCCTTGTCCAGGTAGTCGTTACGCGCGACGTACCGGTCGGCGACCAGCGCGCGGTACGCGTCGGCCTGTTGACGCGCCAGCGGCGAGGTCTGCGCCAGCTTTTCGATCTCTGCACGTGTACTGTCGAGTGCCGCCTGTTGTTTGAGCAGTTCAGCACGCGCGCCGTCATACTGGGCCTGGTATTCGAGCCAAGCGCTTTCGGCCTGGCGCTGCGCGTCCTGTATACGCGCAGCCGGCGCGCCATCAACTGGCATCACGACGGGTAATCGGTTATCGCGCTGGGAGGCCAGCAATGCGTTGGCACGCGCGGCGGCCAGTTCGGCATCGAGCCGCGCTGAAAGCGCCTTGTCGGAGTCGGCTGCCGCCATCGTAGTATCCAGTTTCATGAGAAGTTGGCCGGCCACTACCCGTTGACCGTCGCGTACCCGGATTTCGCGCACCACCCCCGTGATCGCCGGCTGGATCGTTTTGACTCTTGCGTTCGGGATAAACTGACCGCTTGCCGTCACCACGATGTCAAGCCGGCCGAAGGCGCCGATCAGCACGACGATCGCGGTAAGCAGGACCAGGGTGCGCATCGTCCAGCGGGGTGCCGGATGAACCGGCGTTTCGACGAGTTCCAGTTCGGCAGGCAGGAAGGCGAGCTGGTCCGCATCGCGCGGCGGTCGCTCCAGTTGCTCGCGCATTTGCCAGACAGCATGCCATACCGCAAGGTACCGCCGTGCCAGGTCGACGAAGGCCTGAATTTTTGGTGATTTGATCATCAGCTGTTTTGGAGGGAAACGAGATGCGCGTAATACCCGCCTTGGCTTAACAGCGTGTCGTGATCGCCCTGTTCGACGATCGTTCCACGATGCATGGCGACGATCCGGTCTGCATGACGCACCGCGCTAAGACGGTGCGCGATGATAATCACCGTGCGCCCTGCGCTGATTGCCTTCATGTTGTCGCGGATAATGCGTTCTGTCTCGAAGTCCAGTGCACTGGTCGCCTCATCGAAGATGAGGATGCGCGGATTTGTGAGTAGCGCGCGTGCAATGGCAAGACGCTGACGCTGGCCGCCGGACAAGTTGCTGCCGTGCTCACCCACCACCGTGTCGTAACCTTCAGGCAGCTCGCAAATGAACTCATGCGCACCAGCCATTTTCGCTGCGTGGATGATAGTTTGGAGAGGCGCACCGGGATCGGTCAAGGCGATGTTCTCGCGCACCGAACGGTTGAACAAGAGGTTTTCCTGCAACACGACGCCAATCTGCCTGCGCAGCCATGCGGGATCGGCCAGCGTCAGGTCTATCCCGTCGACACGAACCCTGCCCTGCTCGGGTATGTATAGCCGCTGCAGCAACTTCGTAAGGGTGCTCTTCCCTGATCCCGAGCGGCCGATGATCCCGACGACCTGACCCGCACCGATATTGAGCGACACATTGTCGATAACCGGCGGTCCGTCGGGGCGGTAGCGAAAGCGAACGTTCTCGAACTGGACTTCGCCGCGGATGGCGGGCAACGCCTGACGGATTTGTGGCAGCTCCGAGCGCGTGTTCAGGATGTCGCCGAGTCGCAGCATTGAGATGCCGACTTGCTGGAAGTCCTGCCACAACTGTGCGAGTCGCAGGACCGGCCCGCTCACGCGCTGAGCCAGCATGTTGAAGGCGACCAGTTCGCCTACGCTCAAGCGGCCGTCGATGACGAGGCGCGCACCAATGAAGAGCGTGGCAATCGTGACCAGCTTGCCTACGAGCTGTATCAATTGCTGCCCGACGTTGCTGAGCTGATTCACACGAAACCCGGCGCTGACATACGCGGCGAGTTGCGCTTCCCAGCGCCGGACGAACTGCGGCTCGACTGCCATCGCCTTGACCGTCTCGACGCCCGAGACCGACTCCACGAGAAACGACTGGTTGTCCGCTCCCCGGGCAAATTTTTCATTCAGCCTGGATCGGAAGGCAGGCACAAGCAGGGCAGAAACCGCGCCGTAGACCGGCAGCGAAGCAACTACGACAAGCGTGAGCTTGACGCTGTACAGACACATGACCCCAATGAATACGAAGGAAAAGGTCAGGTCGATGATCGACGTAAGAGCCTGTCCAGTAAGAAAATTCCGGATATTCTCCAGCTCCCGCACGCGCGCGACCGTGTCACCCACCCGGCGCGCGCTGAAATAACTCAACGGAAGCGCCACCAGATGCCGGAACAGGCGCGCACCGAGTTCGACATCGATCCGGTTCGTCGTATGGGAAAACACATAGTTGCGCAGCCCGGTCAGCAACACTTCGAAGACCGAAGCAACCAGCAGCGTAATACACACGACATTCAACGTGCTGTAGGTCCGATTGACCAGCACCTTGTCCATGATGACCTGAAACATCATCGGTGAAATAAGGCCGAACAGCTGCAGCACCAGCGAAACGCCCAGCACTTCGAGCAGCAGCTTGCGGTAACGAACGATCGCGGGGATGAACCATGAAAAGTCGAAGCGCGCCATTTCGCCAGCCAGCGAAGCGCGTGATGCGAACAGCAACATGGTCCCACTGCTGCGCGCGACGATTTCTTCCAGAGGCTTGATTGCCGGTGCCGACATCCCGGGCTCCATGATCAGCGCCGTTTTGCCGTCCGATTTCGCGAGAATGAAGTGCTGGCCGGCGCGGTCCAGGACGAGTGCCGGCAGCGGCGTGGTGCCCAGCGTTCCGGGACGCAGAGGGACAATACGTGCCTTCAGTCCAAGACTGCGGGCCGAGAGCACCAGATCTTTATCGGTGAACTTCCCGGAAACAGGCGCCGCCGCATGTTTCAACTGGTCGGCATTCGCAGCGATGTTGTGAAACCGGGCAATGCTCACCAGCGCGGCAAGCCCCGGATCTTCAACAAACTTTAATGAGGTATCCTGATTATTATTCATTTAACGCGAACAGGATAAGTAAGACGAGATAACTCCGTGCCACCGCTTAGGACCTAAGCGTCTGTGCAATGATCGGAATTTGTTAGTGCTGCCTCAGATTTTAAGTATGTGCTTCAAGCAATCTAGTTTAATCGATCCCTAATTTGAGAGGAACTTGAAATTGACAAACTTATGGGAATTTGACGCGTGTCATTGATCACCAATCGGTCTGCAGAATTGAGCCAATTTGCAGGGGTCTGCCGATCACCTGGTCGGCATGACGTGTTGGTTGCAAGGCTGGCTGATGGGAATTGTTGCCGGGCTCGACGAAGCGGGCCGCGTCGCGAAACGACTACATCGGTCGTCTGCAATGAGAATCCGGCAAGGCGAGCTTCGCCTATCGGAGTAGATTGGGGGCCGTCTGAACAGGCTGTGTCGTGTGCTGCGGTGGTTGATCTGTTACGAAACCGATTTTGCTCAGTCCGGCATTCTGCGCCGCCCCCATCACTCTCGCGATGACGTCGTAACGCGTTTCCTTCGACGCCCGCAGATGAATTTCCGGCTGATCCCCCGATTTTCCCGCATCGGCGAACCGGCTCTGCATTTGCGCGAACGCAACCGGTTTATCGTTCCAGTAGAGCTTGCCGGTATCGTCGATGGAAAGCGTGATCGTCTCAGGCGTCTCGCGCGCGACTTGCGAAGCGACCTTCGGTAAATCCAGCCGGATTGCGTGCGTGAACAACGGCGCCGTGATGATGAAAATCACCAGCAGCACCAACATGACATCGATCAACGGCGTCATGTTGATCTCCGCCATAGGAGCGCCGTTCGATTTCTTGTCCAGTCCGCCGAATGCCATGATGATGTGCTCGTCCGGGTGCGGGGTATTGAAGGGTCGGCTGGCGCCTTGATTAAACCACGCGGTCTTGAACCGGCGCGCTCTTGGCGCGGCGCGGCGCTACGCCGCTCGTGTAAGCGTGCAGATCGTGCGCGAAACCGTCCAGTTCTTCCGATATCTGCCGTACAAGCCGACCCAGCACGTTGTAGGCAAGCACGGCCGGAATAGCGACGACCAAACCGAACGCCGTCATGATCAGCGCCTCGCCTACCGGCCCGGCGACGTTCTCGATCATCGCCTGCCCGCTTGCGGCAATGCTGCCCAGCGCGTGATAAATGCCCCACACGGTACCGAGCAAACCCACGAACGGAGCCGTACTTCCCACCGATGCCAGCAGAACCTGTCCGAACTCAAGCCGCCTTTGCGATGCCAGCAATGCATGCCGCAACGCGCGCAATACGCGCTCGCCGGGTTCCACATGGGCAATCAGAGCGCCCGGCATTTCCGCTTCGGACGCACGCCACGCCGCCACTGCGAGCGGCAAATACACGCGTTCCTTATCGGTTTTTCGCAACTCCGCGATGCCTTCGGCCAACGTCGGCGCCTGCCAGAAACGCTGCACGGCGCGCGGTCCCTGACGCTTCGCGCGCACCAGGACCCACGCTTTCACGATGAGAAAACACCAGCTCGCCACCGACATGGCCAGAAGCACACCCGCGACGCCATGCGTGATGCCGTCGCCGTTCTGCAAGTAATGGATGATGCCGGTTGTAGCCATCGGACGAAAACCCCGGGTGTTGTTGGCTCAGAATCAGGCTTAGGGTCGGGCTCAGGCTCAGCGCAATCCGAGCACGTCCTGCATGTCGAAGAGCCCGCGCTCGCGGCCCGCGAGAAAGTGCGCGGCGCGCAGCGAGCCCTGCGCGTAAGACAGCCGGTTGGCCGACTTGTGGGTGATCTCGACCCGCTCGCCAATGCCCGCGAACAACACAGTGTGATCGCCGACAATGTCGCCGCCGCGAATCGCCGCGAAACCGATCGTCGACGGATCCCGTTCCCCGGTCACGCCTTCGCGGCCATACACGGCGCAGTCCTTCAACTCGCGGCCAAGCGCATGAGCAATGGTTTCACCCATCGCAAGTGCGGTGCCCGACGGCGCGTCGACCTTGTGCCGGTGATGCGCCTCGATGATCTCGATGTCGTAGCCCTCGGCGAAATGCCGCGCGGCGAACTCGAGCAGCTTGAGCGTCACGTTCACGCCCACGCTCATGTTTGGCGCAAACACGATGCCGATTTTTTCACCGGCGGCGCGCAACTGGGCTTTTTGTTCGTCGTCAAAACCGGTCGTGCCGATAACCAGTTTCACGTTATGCCGCAACGCGGCTTCCAGATGCACGAGCGTGCCTTCGGGACGCGTGAAATCGATTAGCAGGTCCGCGTTGGCGAAAACCTGTTCGATATCGTCAGTCAGCGTCACACCCGTCTCTTGTCCGAGGAACGCGCCTGCGTCCTGGCCGAGTTGCGGTGATCCGATTCGGTCGAGCGCACCGGCCAACGTGGCGTTGGCGTCCTTGAGAACGGTTTCGATCAGCATGCGGCCCATGCGGCCCGATGCGCCGGCAATGGCGATTTTCATGGCGTGTCTCGCGTGAGTTGAGGCTACGAAGTCAGAAGCATGCAAGCGCTGCGGTGGCCGCTTGGCGGGCGGCCGCCCGAACAGAAAAGAGCTCGGCCCAACCAGCTGAAACAGGCGGGACAAAGCCCGCCGTTCTGCTTAGTTGGTGGTCGTCGCCGGCACGGAGGACGCGCCCAGACCGTTGCCCGAGTTCGCCGGAGCAGGCGACGTGCCTTGCGGACCCACTGCGCTGCTGTCCGGGATCGTGATGGGAGCCGGACGACGCTGCAACTGGATCTGCGAGTTGCCGGCGGCACTGACGTTCGGCGGCAATCCCGGGTTGCCCGGCACGGTCGGCATGGCCGACGACCGGGTGCGGCCCGTGGGCGCCTGCACGGCGTCGGTCGCACGATTGGCGGCCTGGGCGGCTTGCTGGTTGGCGTCGCCGGCAAATGCGTTCGACGCATTCGATGCATCCGGCTGAAGCCCCGGCGCACTTGCCCCTGCTGTGATCCCCGTCCCGCCGGCGGACGTACCCGATGCGGCGGCTGCGTCCACTGCGCTGGCGCTCTTGGCCGAGGCGGCCGTGGCCGCAGCCGTAGCGGCGGCCAGCTTGACGCCCTTATCGCCGTCAATTTCAGCGAGCAATTCGAGATTCGACGGCAAGTTCTCGCCGCCCGACCAGCTCGCCACGGTATTGCCCGCGAACAACACGACGAAATCACGCTGCTGCACCACCGACGTGGAACCGCGCTTGAAGTAGAAGACGTAGTCCCAGCGGTCCGCATGGAACATGTCTGCCAGCAACGGCGTGCCGAGCAGCGCCTTCACCTGGTCGCGCGTCAAGCCGACTTTCATCTGGCTCGCGGCTTCCGCCGAAACGAAGTTCCCCTGCACTACCGTGATCCGATACGGTGTGATGTGCTGCGCGAAGCTCTGCGTAACGCTATCGTAAGTGGAACAACCGGCCAGGATGGTCATAGTGGCGGCAGCGATCAAAGTTCCGCGCATACGACGGCTCTCCCGGCTATTCAATAAAGATTTTAGAAACATTTCACCCTTCATTTCACCCTTCGCCTGGCCCATCGCCCGTGGGGGCGCAAGAAGTTTCGGAGTCTTTCGGAGATCGCGCCATTTCGTTCGGATGGTGACCGGAACGGTAAAAACGCATTACTATGAGAACCTTGAATTGTACTCTAGGGATGCCTAGCGATGACCAATCCCGCCGATCTGAAAAATATCGGGCTGAAGGCAACCTTGCCCCGGCTCAAGATACTTGAGATTTTCCAGCATAGTCCTGTGCGTCACCTGACTGCAGAAGACGTGTATAGAAACCTGTTGCATGAGGAACTCGACATCGGTCTGGCCACCGTATACCGCGTGCTCACGCAGTTCGAGCAAGCAGGCCTGCTTTCCCGCAGTAACTTCGAGTCCGGCAAAGCTGTGTTCGAACTCAACGAAGGGACTCATCATGACCATCTGGTGTGTCTGGACTGCGGCATGGTGGAAGAGTTCTTCGACGCGGAGATTGAAAGCCGTCAGCAGGATATCGCCAAGGAACGCGGCTTCAAGCTGCACGAGCACGCCCTCGCGCTGTATGGCACCTGCACGAAGGAACATTGCCCGCACAGGAAGCACTGATTTCGAAGGGTGGTTTGAGCGCGTGATGTTGACGCGCCAAGCGTGAAAAAGCCACCGGTTCTTGCAAACCGGCGGCTTTTTTTCAGCTTGATTTCACCGCGTTACTTTGCGGCTTTACCTCGCCTCTTACTTCGCATTGGCCAGTGCCACAGCCGTGTCCAGCATGCGGTTCGAGAAGCCCCACTCGTTGTCGTACCAGCTCGAAACCTTCACCAGACGGCCCGACACCTTCGTCAGCGTGGCATCGAACGTGGACGAAGCCGGGTTGTGGTTGAAGTCGATCGACACCAGCGGCGCGGTGTTGTAGCCCAGGATGCCCTTCAACGCGCCTTCCGATGCTTCCTTCATGATCGAATTCACTTCGTCCACGGTCGTGTCGCGTGCAGCGATGAACGACAGGTCGACGATCGACACATTGATGGTCGGAACACGAATAGCGTAACCGTCCAGCTTACCCGCCAGTTCCGGCAGCACCAGGCTCACCGCCGACGCAGCGCCCGTCTTCGCCGGGATCTGGCTGTGCGTGGCCGAGCGCGCGCGGCGCAGGTCCTCGTGATACACGTCCGTCAGAACCTGGTCGTTCGTGTACGCGTGGATCGTGGTCATCAGGCCGTTCACCAGGCCGATCTTGTCGTTGAGCGGCTTGACGAGCGGCGCCAGGCAGTTTGTCGTGCACGATGCATTCGAGATGACGGTATCCGACGCCTTCAGCACATGGTGATTCACGCCATAAACGATGGTCGCATCAACGTCCTTGCCGCCGGGCGCCGAGATGATGACCTTCTTCGCGCCGCCCTTGATGTGGGCGCTGGCCTTTTCCTTCGTGGTGAAGAAACCCGTGCATTCCAGCACGATGTCCACCTTCAGCTCGCCCCACGGCAATTCGGCCGGGTTGCGATTGGCCAGCACGCGGATGCGGTCGCCGTTCACTACGAGATAATCGCCATCCACCGACACTTCGCCCGGGAACTTGCCGTGCGCCGTGTCGTACTGCGTCAGGTGCGCATTCGTGGCGGCGTCTCCGAGGTCGTTGATCGCAACGATCTCGATGTCGTGCTTCTTGCCGTTTTCATAGAAGGCGCGCAGCGTATTGCGGCCGATCCGGCCGTAGCCGTTGATTGCAACGCGAATCGTCATGGTCTATCTCCTGATGGCTGAAAAAAAGTTCCAGTTCGCTGCTGCCGGTTTCGCTGGGTAAGCGCAGTGAAGCTCCTCACCCAGTATCCGATATCAGCCCGCGAGCGCGGCTTTTGCCGTCTCCACGACATGCTCGACGGTGAAGCCGAAATACTTGAAAAGCTCGCCGGCAGGCGCTGACTCGCCGAACGAATCAATACCCACCACGCCGCCTTCGAGTCCCACATACTTGCGCCAGAAATCGGTCACGCCGGCTTCGATCGCCACGCGCACGACGCCCTTCGGCAACACACGGTCGCGATATTCCTGGTCTTGCAGATCGAACGCGTTCGTACACGGCATGGACACGATGCGCGCGCCAATGCCTTCTTGCGCCAGTTTCTCGCCGGCCTTCAGCGCCAGTTCGACTTCCGAACCCGTGGCAATCAAGATGATCTTGCGTGCGGGGATATCGTCGTTCCAGTCGCGCAGCACGTAGCCGCCCTTCGAAATGTTCGCGATCTGCACGTCGTTACGCGCCGAGAACAGCAGGTTCTGACGCGTGAAAATCAGCGCCGACGGCCCTTTGTGCTCAATGGCGTGTGTCCATGCGACGGCGGTCTCGACGGTATCCGCCGGACGCCATACTTGCAGGTGCGGAATCAGCCGCAAGCTCGACGTTTGCTCCACCGACTGGTGCGTCGGACCGTCTTCGCCCAGGCCGATCGAATCGTGCGTGTACACGAAGATGGACGGCGCTTTCATCAGCGCAGCCACGCGCAGCGCGTTGCGGCTGTAGTCCGAGAAGGTCAGGAAGGTGCCGCCAAACGGACGATAGCCACCATGCAGCACCATGCCATTGATGGCCGCGCTCATGCCAAACTCGCGCACACCGTAGTTGATGTGGTTGCCCCACTGGATCTCGTTCGTGTTCTCACCAGCGCGCACCGGCTTCGATGCCTTCCAGTTCGTCAAATTCGAACCCGTCAGGTCGGCGGAACCGCCCAGCAGTTCAGGCAGCGCAGCGGCGAGGCCGTCGAGCGTCTGCTGCGAAGCCTTGCGCGTGGCAATGGTTTCGCCCTTCTGATTCGCGGCTTCAATAATGTCCTTCGCGTCTTGCGCCCACTTGGCCGGCAGTTCGCCGTTCATCCGGCGCACGAACTCGGCGGCTTCGGCGGAATGCTTCGCGCGGTAGGCATCGAATTGCTTGTTCCATTCGGCTTCCGCACGCGCACCGGCTTCCTTCGCGTCCCATGCGGCATAAACTTCCTGCGGAATCACGAACGGTTCCCAGCTCCAACCCATTCCTGCACGAGCGTCGGCGATTTCCTTTGCGCCCAGCGGCGCGCCGTGCGAATCGTGGCTGCCTTGCTTGGTCGGCGCACCCTTGCCGATAGTCGTACGGCAGCAGATCAGCGTGGGTTTGTCGGAGTTCTTCGCTTGCGCAATGGCTGCGTCCACGGCTTCCACGTTGTGGCCGTCGACCGCGCGGATCACGTTCCAGCCGTACGCTTCGAAGCGCTTCGGGGTGTCGTCGTGGAACCAGTGTTCGACGTGACCATCGATGGAAATACCGTTGTCGTCGTACAGCGCGATCAGCTTGTGCAGCTTGAGCGTGCCCGCGAACGAACAGGCTTCGTGCGAGATGCCTTCCATCATGCAGCCGTCGCCGAGGAACACGTACGTGTGATGGTCGACGATCTTCGCGCCGTCCTTGTTGAATTCCGCCGCGAGCAGTGCTTCGGCCAGCGCCATGCCGACTGCATTCGCCAGGCCCTGGCCAAGCGGGCCGGTGGTCGTTTCAACGCCCGGGGTAATGCCGTATTCCGGGTGCCCCGGCGTCTTCGAATGCAGTTGGCGGAAGTTCTTGAGTTCGTTGATCGGCAGGTCGTAGCCGGTCAGGTGCAGCAACGAGTACAGCAGCATGGAACCATGACCGTTCGACAGGACAAAACGATCGCGGTCAGCCCAATGCGGGTTGCTCGGGTTGTGCTTCAGGTGACGCGACCAGAGCGCGACGCCGATTTCCGCCATGCCCATTGGCATGCCCGGATGGCCGGAGTTGGCTTGCTGAACGGCGTCCATTGCCAACGCACGGATTGCGTTGGCCATCAGGGTGGTCTGGCTGGAAGTCGGGGTCGTCATGTCGAGTCCGGTAGGTCCTGAAAAGATCCTGGGATGATTCTGCGCGACGCACCGGAGCGAACGATAAAACCACGTTTTCAACACCCGGAGCGACGAGAAACGAAGAGGATCGGAAGCCGGTCATTCTAGCAGACGACTTTGAAGCGCTGGCGCGAGGGCAGCGCAGAAGCCTGGGGGCGCCGGAGGGAATCGGCCGAGACAAACATAAATCATAACGAATGCTGTCCGCGGGCACGCTCCCTGCACCGACACATCGGGCCGGCGCGACGTAGCGCAGCAACAGAAACCCGTGCAGCCCTTGTGGCCCAGCCCTTTTGCCAAAGGGCGCCATGGCACAATGCATCGATCAAGCCGAGCTCGAGGAGAAGCCCTTATGTCCGACCCCCGCCCCGCCGATGTGCCGTGGCTCACGCCTTACCTGACCGTTCGCGATGCCCGTGTCTCCACCGGCTTCTACGAACAGGCGTTAGGTTTTGCGGTGCGTGACAGCGTCAACGACGACGGCGCCGTGATCCACGTCGAGATGACGTATCAGGGCCAGTTGATCCTGATGTTCGCCCCCGAAGGCGCGTACGGTTCGCACGCGAAGACGCCAAAAAGCACGGGCTTGATGGCGCCGCAATCGTTCTATCTCTACGTCGACGATGTAGACGCCGCGTTCATACGGGCGATCGCGGTCGGCGCGAAGCCGCTGATCGAACCGCAAGACCAGTACTGGGGCGATCGTTTTGCGCAGTTCGAAGACCCCGACGGGTATCGCTGGGCAATCGCCCGGCATTTGAATTAGGCTAGGTCCGTCGCGTTCTGCGTAGATCGTTGAACGGTGAACGAATAGCGCTCAAGCATCCATCACTTCCCTGCCCGCGCGCTTTACAGCGTCCGGGCGAGCCACTACTTCATGCCACGTTTCTTTGTTGCCAGTCCGCTCGTCGCCGGTGAAATCATGTCCCTTCCCGACGATGTCGTCCGCCATGTTCACGTCCTGCGCCTGCAATCGGACGACACCGTCCATCTCTTCAACGGCTCGGGCGGTGAATATCGCGCGCGCCTGGTTGAAATCGGCAAGCGGACAGCGACGGCTCAACTCGATGAATTCATCGACCGCGAAGCAGAGCCGCCGTATCGAATCACGCTGGCGCAAGGCGTGGCGGGCGGCGACAAGATGGATTGGCTGATCGAGAAGGCGGTGGAACTGGGGGTGTCGTCAGTCGTTCCACTCACGGCCGAGCGCGGCGTAGTGCGGCTGTCGGGCGAACGCGCGGCGCGCCGGCAAGGACATTGGCAGGCGCTGATGCGCGCCGCGTGCGAGCAATGTGGAAGAAATCGGGTGCCGGACGTAGCGGCGCCTCAGGACCTGGATAAGTGGCTCGGCAACCTGCCACCTGCTCAGGAAGGCGAGTTGCGGCTGCTGCTCTCGCCACGAGCCCAGCTTGGTTTTGCGTCTTTGCCAGCAAGCGCGCCCACCGCGCCGGTGACCATCGCGATCGGGCCGGAAGCCGGGTTTTCGCCGGCAGAGGAAGCGACAATTGTCGATGCCGGTTTCGCCACCCTTGGTCTCGGACCTCGCGTCCTGCGCACCGAGACAGCGGGTATAGCAGTCCTTGGGGCGCTCGCCGCGCGCTGGGGCGGGTGGTGAAGGTGAATAAACCGCCACCTCGCCACGATCTGTCTCGAAATAGACGCAAAAAAGCCAGTCAGCGCCTGTGCTCAACAGACGACAACTGGCTCTCTAATCTCTAAGCGCTGACAAAAATGCAGTGCCTTGCGTGCGGAACGAGGTCCGGAACGCAAGCCTGAATGGCTCAGGCGAACGAGTAAAACACCCTGAACGCCACACGCCGTTCCGCCCAGAATTCTGCGGCTTCGCGAAACACGTCGACCAAGGTCTCGCGCCCTTCCTTGTCAAATTTCTGCGCAACGGGCAGCGCTTCCAGCACGATCACGAAACCCGGCTGGGAACCCGCTTTATGCACGAGGTCGGTGAGACTGTCGTATAGCGCGTCGTAGTTCTTCCCAAAATGCTTGGGAAATAGAAACGACGTGGCGATGGTCTCGAGCACTTCCTGCTTGCTCTGGGCCTGCCCGCAATACGCGTAAAGGAAATGCTGGCCCAGCTTGCTCGCTTCGTCGGCGAGATCCTGAACCCTGAAAGCACGGATCGACTGCACGATATTCGATCGTACCGTCTTGAAAAGACTCATAGACCCCTCGTTCAATGATGACAGCGCTGTGCTCTGTTCGTCGTCGGGTCGATTGTCGTCTGTCGTGCGGAGTCGCAAAACTCGCTGGAACATGTTGCCATCGCCGGCGAAAAGATCACCCGCGACACCGTTGTCGTGCGCGTAGATGTTGTCGCTCATGCCGTTCATCCCGAAGTTGATCCCGCAATGCGTTTAAAACTCACGTAATGGTCGTCGGTATAGAAGCAGTTGTCGATCTGCCGACGGGCCCCGCCACATACGATCCGACGTGCGCCGCGATCGCGGGCGCGCGGCGTAGGAACGGTGTACTCGTGGTAAAAGCCGCGTGGATGCGGCGGCAGCATACGCTCGCGGTTGCCAAACACGATGCCGTCTTTCTCATACGGAAACGGCCCGCCAGCCTCGATCCGCCGCAGCGTCACAACAGCCTGTTTCGGCAATTGCGCGGCGTCGACGGTAGTCTGCGACGGTTCCGAACCCGCTGAGGCGGTATCGCGCCAGCTTTCTGCGCGCGGATCGCTTTTCAGCTTGTCCTTGTCTTGCAACACGTGCGGCGGTTCCGCCTGCGACGCTACTGCAGAGGCGTTCGCAGCCGGGCTTTGGGTATCCGGCCCGCTTTTCCCGCAGCCGCTCAACACCCAGGAAAGCGCCACGATAAATCCACAAAACCACGCGCGCTTCACGAAACCTGTCCCCGCTTTGAACCCAAAAATATGACGACCATGTAGGGTAGCCCCCTATCCTCGCGGATAAGGGGCCCCCTAAGAACTGTACGTGCGAGTTTCCCCGCATACAGCTCAAGCCTACAATCAAAGCTCTGTTTTACGACAGAACCGGCTTCGTCACAACAAGTTTACCAGCGTGCACTCGCTGATGACAGTGGGGGTGAAGTAACACTCTGTTAGACAACGCATCGGTACCTCCATGCATCCGGTATTCCAGATGATGTTCGTGCCAACCCGTTTCATCCGTCAGATCACAGCCACAATGAGCACACAAGCCGCCTTGCGACATGTACAAGCTAGCCCATTGTTTGCGATATCGCATCGATTCCCACATGCGATCCTGCCGCAACTGCTCACCATACTGCTCCCACGTCGGATCAAAGGGATTGAAATCCCCCTTGATCTTCTTGTGTCGCTTGATAGGCGTGTCGCTGAGCTGACACAACTCAAACAACCACTTGCTTCCATCGTCGCGCGTCATGGGAACGCCGAATACCCACCGTCGATCGCCAATGGTGCGAAAATACTTAGTCCGCACCCAATCGGCATTCTTCTGCGGATGTCGCCGCTTTGACCACCGCCAGAGTCTCTGAAAAACCAGATGCTCCATACGGGTGTACGCCTGCTTGGCAACCACGGGACTGTGATACTGCGCCCAGCCCCGTAGCATCGGATTCAGAAGTCGGATCAGCCCTTCTTGCCGAATCGATTTGTTGCTATTGACCGTATCCGCCACGTTGCGAAAGAACGTCTGCACATTCTTCCGGCTAGGCTTGATGAGCAGTTTCCCCGAATATTTCCGGAAATTCCACCCAAGGAAATCGAAGCCGTCATCAATGTGGGTTATCCGCGTTTTCTCCTCTGATAGTTGCAAACCTCGAACCGCAAGGAATGCCTCCACCCAAGGCCGGACTTCATTTGCCAGTACCTCTTGCGAGTCCCCGGTAATAACGAAGTCGTCCGCGTACCGCACCACATTAATTTTCAACTTCTTGGCCTTTACGATGCCAAACCGAGCACCTAAGTGCACAGTCAGTTCCCGTTCCAGCCCGTTCAACGTCACATTCGCCAACGTCGGGGAGATGATCCCTCCCTGCGGCGTACCAGCCTCCGTCGCCTGTAACTGACCTTGGTAAATCAAGCCAGCCTTCAACCACTTCCGGAGGATCGCCGTGTCCATTGGGACATTGCGCTCCAGCCAGTCATGATTGATGTGGTCAAAGCAACCCTTGATATCCGCCTCCAGCACCCATTGAGCCGAAACTCGATGACACATGGTCTTGAATATCTGAGACATGGCGTCGGCCGTTGAGCGATGACGCCTGAACCCGTACGAGTTCGGATCGCTCGTTGACTCTGCCACTGGCTCCAACGCCAGCAAATACAGAGCTTGCATCGCTCTGTCATGCATGGTCGGAATGCCCAGAGGGCGTTCCTTCCCATTGGCCTTGGGGATAAAGACCCTCCGTAAAGGCAGAGGCTTGTATCCGTGCCGCTTCAACCGGTCGACGGCAAGCCGTCGACTTTCAGGCGAATCCCATAGCTCGCGATCGACTCCCGCCGTTCGCGCACCCTGGTTCTGCGTAACACGTCGTACCGCATACAGCTTTGCGGACAACGTGCGGGTCAACATCCGTTGCAGAGCTTTCACTCTGCGCCATTTGCCTTCCCGCGTCGCCTTCGCAATTCGAATCTGCATCCCCCTCACGTTCCGTTCAACCCGACGCCAATCAACGGCGTACCAGTCATCCGGCGCATGGGAAAGCGCAGATCCAGTCTTTCGACCAGATACTTTCATGCTGCTCTCCTACTCGGAAAAGTCCCCAAGCAGAAGACGCATCTCCCCCAGCGGGGCAGATACGCCCCGCTGGGGAACAAAAATTACTCTCAGTACGAACGCATGCATCCGTACCTAACCAAGTTACTAAGGGTCAGTCAGCCATCTTGCGACGGTAGACCAGACGGAAGTCTGCCCGCTTTCGCGTGAGGTAATGTCTCAACCCCTATCCGGACCATTACAGCCCGGCATTCGCTTTTTCCGTCCTCCCATACCCGCACAATCGACAGCGTTCCTTGCGGTCCGCCTGCCAGCCAAACAGCGCCGGCAACCATACGGGCTTGCCACGTTCCCGACATGTCACACGACTGACTTAGGTTCCACCTATTCCCCGACGGTCCAATGACGACGTAACCCGACCTTTCAACGAGTTATCCGACCGCACACCATTTTGGTCGATGCCTAACAGCAGCTTTGGCATACATCCTTATCACGAGGTTTATCAGCAGTTCACTTACATTAACCATATCAGCCAGCCTAGCTCCTCGACCCCATTGCTGCTAGGAGTCTCCAGATGCACGCCTCGCAGCGCACACCTGCCCGAACATCCGGGGGCTACGTTGTTGGAGAAGCTTCACACCCCACCGTTACCAGTGACGCATGTCCTCCTAGGCTACTGCTAGTCGTATAGCAGGTTCACTACTCGCGCCGGAAATCTGGAACGAGTCGAACAATGACACATCGAGCTTTTCGCTCGTATCGCGTAACGAATCCGTTGCTAAAAGCGCGGGAATTGCAAACATCAATCCGCCCGGTCGGCGGAGATGAAGCCGCTGACTGGGCGGGTCCTGACGGAAATCAGGCCATTGCAATGCGATCCTCGGTACTGGACGACATACCGAAATCTCGCCTATGGCGAAACCCAATATGCCCTACCGGGTCTCGCTTCTCTACAAGTTGTTGGCCACAAGGTGCCAACCAATGGTCAGCTTTCGCCGACAAGTCGATGCCCCGTAGCGTGGGGCTGACGGACACGAGCATGCGTGTCGCACGAAAGACGTAAGGGTATCGCTAATGACACCGGGAATCAACGTTGGTTCGGAAGATGCCCGTTTTTCAGGCGCTTTTCGCCTCGTAGCTGCCCGTTATATGCGGCTCGCCAGCGCTTTTTGATTGACGACCGAAAAATAGGACTCGATCATAATTAGGACTAAACTGAGATACATTTATCCCATTTGGTTGAATAATGACTTCATGCATGGTTTGGGGAGTGGAACCAGCGTCGCCTCTCTCGCGAAGCTCCCACGGCGCAAAGCCGGCATCATCGCTGTTTGGAGGAGAAAGCAAATCCCCTTGCATGCCTCGTGGCGTGCCGGATCTTCCGGCACGCTTTTTTTCGTCCGGGACCGCGGCAAGCCGCGAGATTCCGGCAGTGATGTCGAGCAGTTGCTCCGTCCATGCCAAGCGAAGATCGCACAAATTAAAAGAGGGATTGCGGCTACTCGTCGCAATCCCTCTTCTGCAATCCCTCTTCCCGGAGTTCTACTCGAACCCGCCACCCCTGCGCGTGTTCAGATCCCGCGGGTTTTACCCCGCGAGCTTTGAACCCTTACCGCGCCACGGCCGTGGCGTCCGCCACCAGCAACGCCGTCATGTTGACGATCCGGCGCACCGTAGCCGAGGCCGTCAGCACATGCACCGGCTGAGCCGCGCCCAGCAGCATGGGCCCAATGGCAATGTTATTGCCGGCCGCCGTCTTTAGCAGGTTGTACGAGATATTCGCGGCATCAATATTCGGCAGTACGAGCAAATTCGCGTCGCCCACCAGCGTGGACTCCGGCAGGACTTCGCGGCGCAGGTTGGCATCCAGCGCCACGTCGCCATGCATTTCGCCGTCTACGTCCAGATCCGGCGCACGCTCGCGCAGCAATGCCAGCGTGTCGCGCATCTTAATGGCTGTCGGCGCGTTGCTGGTACCGAAGTTCGAATGCGACAGCAGCGCGATTTTCGGCACGATACCGAAACGGCGCACTTCTTCCGCCGCCATGATCGTGATTTCGCAAAGCTGCTCGGGGGTGGGGTCTACATTCACGTGCGTGTCGACAATGAAAATCTGCCGGCCCGGCAGCACCAGCGCGTTCATTGCCGCATAGACGCTGCAGCCTTCCTTCTTGCCGATCACCTGATCGACGAAATGCAGATGCCGGTGCGTCGTGCTGATCGTGCCGCAGATCATGCCGTCCGCTTCGCCCTTCTTGACCAGCATCGCGCCGATAAGCGTAGTACGGCGGCGCATCTCCAGCTTCGCCATCTGCGCGCTGATGCCCTTCCTGGCCATCATGGTGTGGTACGTCTGCCAGAAGTCGCGATACCGCTCGTCGTGGTCCGTATCCACAACGGTGAAATCCACGCCCGCCGTCAAACGCAAACCGTACTTCGTGATGCGCTGCGCGATCACGGCCGGGCGTCCGATCAGGATCGGCTTGGCGATCTTCTCGTCCACCGCGATCTGCACGGCGCGCAGCACGCGCTCCTCTTCGCCTTCGGCGAACACAATGCGCTTCTTGTCCGGCTCCACGCTGCGGGCAAGCTGGAATACGGGCTTCATGGTCGTGCCGCTGTGATAGACGAACTGCTGCAAATGCTGTTCGTAGGCGTCCATGTCTTCAATAGGACGCGTGGCCACGCCTGACTCCATCGCGGCCTTGGCCACGGCGGGTGCGATCTTCACGATCAAGCGTGGATCGAACGGTTTCGGAATCAGGTACTCGGGACCAAACGACAAGTCCTGGATGCCGTAAGCGGTAGCCACGATATCGCTTTGTTCCTGCCGCGCCAGTTCCGCGATCGCGTTCACCGCGGCAATTTCCATCTCGCGCGTGATCGTGCTTGCACCGGCGTCGAGCGCGCCGCGGAAAATGAACGGGAAACAAAGGACGTTGTTGACCTGATTCGGGTAGTCCGTACGGCCCGTAGCAAGCACTGCATCCGGGCGCACTTCCAGCGCGAGTTCCGGCAGGATTTCCGGCGTCGGGTTGGCGAGCGCTAGAATCAGCGGCTTTTGTGCCATGCCCTTGACCATCTCCTGCTTCAACACTCCGCCGGCAGACAGGCCGAGGAACACGTCAGCGCCTTCCATCACGTCGGCGAGCGTACGCGCCGAGGTTTCGCGCGCAAAACGTTCCTTGTCAGGGTCCATCAGTTCGACGCGGCCCTTGTAGACCACGCCGGCCAGGTCGGTCACGATGATGTTTTCGAGCTTCATGCCGAGTTCAACCAGCAGGTCCAGGCAGGCCAGGGCTGCCGCGCCCGCGCCCGAGGCAACCAGCTTCACTTCTTCAATCTTCTTGCCGACCACGACCAGGCCGTTGGTAAGAGCCGCCGCGACCACGATTGCCGTGCCGTGCTGGTCGTCGTGGAAAACCGGGATCTTCATGCGCTTGCGGCATTCCCGCTCCACGATGAAGCAATCCGGCGCCTTGATGTCTTCCAGATTGATGCCGCCGAACGTGGGCTCCAAAGCGCAGATCACATCGACGAGCTTCAGCGGGTCCATCTCGTTCAGCTCGATGTCGAACACGTCGATACCGGCGAACTTCTTGAACAGCACCGCCTTGCCTTCCATGACCGGCTTCGACGCGAGCGGGCCGATATTGCCAAGCCCGAGCACCGCGGTGCCGTTCGTCACGACGCCGACCAGGTTGCTGCGCGCGGTAAAACGCGCGGCATTCAGCGGATCGGCGACGATTTCCTCGCACGCGAAAGCCACGCCCGGTGAATAGGCCAGCGCGAGATCCCGCTGGTTAATCATCTGCTTGGTGGGGGCAATCGCGATTTTGCCGGGAGTCGGAAACTCGTGGTAATCGAGCGCGGCTTCGCGGAGTTTGGCTTTGGCGTTATCGGCTGGAGTGGTCATGAGGCGTCGGTCTGAAGGCAAGATTAGAATAGAAGTTCGAATGCATTGTAGCGCCAATCGACGGGCTCTCCGGATGGCTATACCGGCAATTCGCGGCGCATAGCCCACTTGGACAAGGCCTGGAAAAGCAGCATGACCGCCACGCCGGCAGCGGGTTCACGCCGCAAAATTCCCTTATTGAGATGAAACGCGCGTCAACAGACGCACATCGTCTCTTACTCTCTTCCTCGACATTGCCGGATCGCTGATGCTCTCAGAGTTTTCCCTGATCGACCGATATTTCTCCCAGCCCGCTGCCGCGTTCCCGGCAACGGACGACGAGCCGAAGGCGACGCTCGGCATCGGCGACGACTGTGCGCTGCTCGCCCCGAAGCGCGGCGAGCACCTGGCAATCTCCACCGACATGCTGGTCTCGGGCCGCCATTTTTTCCCCGATGTCTCGCCGTGGTCGCTGGGTTACAAGGCGCTGGCAGTGAACCTCTCGGACCTTGCCGCCATGGGCGCGAAGCCGCGCGCGTTCACCCTTGCGTTATCGATGCCGAAAGCCGATGAAAGCTGGCTCGAAGCATTCAGCAGCGGTCTCTTCCAAATGGCGAAGCAGCACGGCTGCGAGCTGATTGGCGGCGATACCACCAGCGGCCCGCACGTGTGCATCAGCATTACTGTATTCGGCGATGTCCCGGCCGCGCAGGCGCTGCGTCGCGACGCAGCGCGCCCGGGCGACGACATCTGGGTGTCCGGCGTGCTCGGCGGCGCGCGAGCCGGGCTCGGTATCCGCCGCGGCGAATGGTCGATGAAAGATCCTGCCGACGAAGCTATCGCAATCAAGGCGCTCGAACAGCCGGAACCGCGCGTGGCGCTCGGCATCGCGTTGCGGGGAATCGCGCATGCGGCCCTCGATATCTCCGACGGTCTCGCCGGCGACCTGCTCCATATCCTGAAGCGCTCGCAGGTGCGGGCGACGGTGAACATCGATCAGATACCGCGCTCCGGCACCCTCGCCACGCTGCCCGAAACCGCGCAGGTGAATTGCATCGTGGCGGGCGGCGACGACTACGAACTCTGCTTCACCGCGCCGGTCACCGTGAGGGCCGACATCGAGCGGATCGGAAAGGCGCAGAAAATTTTGTTGACGCGTATCGGTACAATCGAGGGTCTGGCCGCCGAAAGACGAGCGGCTTCCGGCACGTCAAGCGCGGCCCAAGACCTGCCCCTGCCGCTCATTGGCTGGCGCAACAAAACCGGTCCGGTTTCTCTGCCAGACACAGGCTTCGACCATTTTCATGCAGACTGATCCGATCATCGACACAATCGACGACACACCACGCCCGAAACCATCGCGCCGGACAAGCGCGCGCTTCATGCTGTCGCATCCGCTGCATATCTTGTCACTCGGCTTCGGCAGCGGCTTGTCGCCGATCGCGCCCGGCACGGTCGGCACCTTGTTCGCGTGGGCGTCGTTCGTGGTGTTCAACCCGCACCTGACGGTTGCCGAGTGGGCCGTGCTGATCGCCGTGGGCTTCGTGGCCGGCTGCTGGTTCTGCGGTTTCACGGCGAAGAAAATGGGCATTTCCGATCCGTCGCCGGTGGTGTGGGACGAGATCATCGCGTTCTGGCTGGTGTTGCTGTTCGTCACGCCGGCCACGTTCACCGGGCAGTTGTGGGCGTTCATCGTGTTCCGTTTTTTCGACATGGTGAAACCGCCGCCCATCCGATATTTCGACCGCCAGTTGAAAGGCGGTTTCGGCATCATGTTCGACGACATTGCCGCTGCGTTCTTCACGCTGCTCGTGATCGCGCTATGGCGCATGACCATTTGATTTCTTTGCTGAAACCCGCCGTGCCTGCATCTCACGTTTCCGACCGCCCCCACCCGAGGCTTTGCCATGGCTACCGATAAAGTCGTCCACCAGCTCGCCATCCGTGCCGGCAATAAATTGCGCGACGAGCGGCTGATGCTCGCGACCGCCGAATCGTGCACCGGCGGCATGGTCGCCGCCGCCATGACCGATATTTCCGGCAGCAGCGCGTGGTTCGAGCGCGGTTTTGTCACCTATTCGAACCTGGCGAAGACCGAGATGATCGGCGTGCCGGCCGACATGATCGAGCGCCACGGCGCGGTCAGCGAACCGGTTGCCAAAGCCATGGCGGAAGGCGCGCTGAGGAATAGCCGGGCGCAGGTGTCGCTGTCGATCACCGGTGTGGCCGGACCGGGCGGCGGCACGGAAACGAAGCCCGTCGGCATGGTGTCTTTTGCATGGAGCAACCGCTTGCACACGGCGGTCGAGACGCAGCAATTCAAGGGCGATCGCGAGCAGATTCGCACGCAGGCGACGGCGTTCGCCCTGCGCGGCTTGCTGGAACTATTGGAACGCAGGGAACGGTGAGTAGACGGTGATCGAGCGGATGGCGGCAAGACAGGGTGAGACAGGAACGGCCATGCACGGGCGGGGTTGCTGATGCCGGCGTTTGTGTATGACACGGCTCAAATCATCAAATGGCTCGGCTCGCATACCGTTGCGAAGGCGCGCGGCTATGTGGACGAGGTGAAACGGCTGCACTGGGATGAAGACGTACTGCGCGCCAGCGTCCAGGGCACGCAACGCCAGCCTTATACCGTGGAGGTGATGTTCAGCGACAACCACGGCAAGATTTCCGCGCGAGGCCATTGTTCGTGCCCGGTCGGATTCGGCTGCAAGCACGCTGCCGCCGTGTTGCTCGCGAGCGCCGCGGACAGGCCGCGCGAGTCCGAAAGCGTGCGCCCGGAAGTGGCGGGCTGGCTTGAAGGATTCCGCTCGCGTTTCGCCTCCACTCGAAGCGCCTCCGCGAAAAAGCCCGGCGAGTCGGCCGGTGCGCTGGCACTCGTTTATGTGCTGGGAACGTCGCGCATCATGCGCACCGCCGAAGTCGCGCTGCATAAGGTGCGGCTCAGTCCCGAGGGTTCGTTCCAGACCCTGGACCGGCCGTGGACCAACCTGGACGCGGCGCTTGTCAAGCAGCCGAAGTTCGTCAGCGATGAAGACATGAGCATCGTGCGGGGACTCGTCATTGGACGGTCCCGCAACGATTTCGGCGGCTTCGGGCTCCACGGCGAAGAAGGCGCGGATCTGCTACAGCGCATGCTGGCGACGGGACGGTTGTTCAGCGCCATGCCGGCCGACCACGACGCCTCGGAGCCGCGCCAGCCGCTGCGTGAAGGTGAGCAACGGCCAGGACGAATCGAGTGGACGCCCGATCCGGACGATCGCGTGCGTCCCGTGCTGCAAACGGAACCGCCCGCCACGTTGGTCATTCCCACCGAACCGCTGTGGTTCGCCGACGCGCAAACACGTGAAGCGGGCATCGTCGATATGCCGCAACCCGCGCGGCAACTGGCCGATTATTTGTCGATGCCGCCCATCTCGCTCGCCGAAGCGCCGCTGGTCAGCGCGATGCTGCGTGAAGTCGACTCCGACCTGCCCCCGCCGCCGGAGCCGGAAACGCTGAACGTGCGAATTATCGATACGGAACCGGTGCCGGTGCTCGTGCTCGACACACGGCCGGTCAATAGCAGTTGGCGTCCCCGCGACGAACGCACCGCCGCGAACGTGCTCGACTTTGCCATCGTGAGTTTCGATTACGACGGTTTCAACATTGACCCCACGCGCGCCACCACGGTCATGCGCGCCGCGTCCGGCGAGATGGTTCAGGTGAGGCGCCGTCACGACGTGGAAGCGCGTTACCTGGCCGCGCTCTACGATCTCGGCTTCCGCCAGATTCCCTCGCATCAGCGTTTTGGACCCAAGCCCATCCCGAGCGGCGTGCTTGGCTTGCCCGTGCCCGACGCGTGGGCCGTGTTCACCAACGACGCGCTGCCCGCATTGCGCGAGGACGGCTGGCGCGTGAGCATGTCGCCGGAATTTCGCTTCGACTTCATTGAGATCGACGACATCCAGGGCAGCGCGCGCCAAGGCACCGACGGTTGGTTCGACCTGGAACTCGGCATTGCCGTGGGGGACCGTAGCGTTCGGCTCGAACCGCTTCTGGCTGATTTGTTCCAGCGCGACCGGCGCTGGCTGGCAGGCGCCATCGATTCAATTCCCGACGAAGAAGGCATCGAACTCAAGACGGATCTCGGCGAGCGGTTGCGGGTGCGGGCGGCGCGGATCAAGCCGGTGGTGCGGGTGCTGATCGATCTCTTCGATACCATCGGCACGCATCCGTTGCGGGTTTCCGAACAGGACGCCGGGCGGCTGGAAGCGCTTAGCAACACGGCCCGCTGGGAGTTCCACGGCGACCTTTCTATTCGCGAGCTTGCGCAGCGTTTGCAGGAAGGGCCGGGGTTGCGGGAAGTACCCGTGCCGCTTGGTTTGCATGCCGAACTTCGGGGGTATCAGCGCGAAGGGCTGAACTGGATGCAGTATTTGCGCGAGCGCAATCTGTCGGGTGTTCTCGCCGATGACATGGGTCTCGGCAAAACCGTGCAGGCGCTGGCGCACATCCTGGTCGAGAAAGAGTCGGGACGGCTGGACCGGCCGGTGCTGGTGGTGTTGCCAACCACGCTGGTTCACAACTGGCGTGAGGAAGCGAAAAAGTTTGCGCCGGATCTGCGAGTGCTGGACCTGCATGGGCCGCAACGCAAGGAACGGTTCGATCAGATTGGCGAACACGATCTCGTGCTGACCACGTACCCGCTGCTGTGGCGCGATCAGGCGATGTTGTCGCTGCATGAGTACCACCTGCTGATCCTTGATGAAGCGCAGATTGTGAAGAACGTCGCGACCAAGGCGGCGAAGGGTATCCGCGATTTAAGCGCGCGACATCGGTTGTGCCTGACTGGAACGCCGTTGGAAAACCACCTCGGTGAGCTGTGGGCGCAATTCGATTTCTTGCTGCCCGGTTTCCTTGGGACACAGAAGGATTTCACGAAGCGTTGGCGCACACCGATCGAAAAATACGATGACCCGGTGCGGCGAGATTTGCTGGTTCGCCGGATTCGGCCGTTCATGCTGCGTCGAAGGAAGGATGAGGTCGCGAAGGAATTGCCGCAGAAAACGACCATTGTGCGGACCGTGGCGCTCGAGGGCGCACAGCGCGACCTGTACGAAACCGTGCGGATCGCGATGCAGGAAAAAGTGCGGATGGCCGTCGCGGACCAGGGTTTGGCGCGCAGCCATATTGTCGTGCTCGAGGCGTTGCTGAAGTTGCGGCAGGTTTGCTGCGATCCGGCGTTAGTGAAGCTGGCGCGGGCTGGGCGTATGGAAGAATCGGCGAAGCTCGATTTATTGCTCGATATGCTGCCGGAGTTGCTTGAGGAAGGGCGTAGGGTGCTGCTGTTTTCGCAGTTCACCGGGATGCTGGCGATTATTGCTGCCGCACTCGATGAAGCCGGGCTGCCGTACGTCACATTGACGGGCGATACGACTGATCGGATCACGCCGGTGACGCGTTTTCAGGACGGCGAGGTGCCGTTGTTCTTGATCAGCCTGAAGGCGGGAGGCGTGGGGTTGAATCTGACCGCTGCGGACACGGTGATTCATTACGATCCGTGGTGGAATCCGGCGGCGGAGAATCAGGCGACGGATCGGGCGCATCGGATTGGGCAATTGAAACCGGTGTTCGTCTATAAGCTGATTGTGGCGGGGAGTATTGAAGAACGGATTGTGGCCATGCAGGGCCGCAAAGCCGCTCTCGCCGATAGTATCTTGCGTGAGGACGCGGCCGGGGCAGCGAAGTTTTCTGCCGAGGATATTGAGGCGCTGCTGGCGCCCATGCCGGTGGTTTGAGTTGGCACTCGGGGTTAGCGGTTTGGGGGTTTTGGGGTTGGCCGGGGAGTGGTCTGGGGTTGATGCCGGGGTGCTAGGTTCTGGGGGTAGCGGTCGGGGTTGATGCCGGGGTGCCAGGTTCCAGGGTTAGCGGTCTGAGTCAATGCCGGGTTGCTGCTTTCGGCGTTGGTGGTCTGCTTGAGTCGGATTTTCTCTTTATCACTATTAGCCACTGTGCGTGGCGGCACGTCATTTCTTTGTCCAAAGCGACAAAGAAACGAAGCAAAGAAAACGCTTTCAGAACGAGGGCTCGTAAGTTGACCCAGCGTGCAGTTTCCAAGTTTTTGGCACCCCAAAAGCACGGTGCTCGCCAGAACCACGGATGTGTGAACCCCTCCTTCTCGCGAATTCTTACACGCACACGCTTCGCCCCGTACGCTCTCGGGCAAGCACGCTTGCCCGAGAGCCAGCTCGGCCGTACGCGTCTTTACTGCTTCATGTCTTGATCGGCTGGTTGCTTGATCTGCGCAGCTATTTTTTGGGGTACGGCCTCACCCATCGTGCGGCCTTGTTTCGAGGCGGGTTGGCGACGTGGTTGGACGTGCGTACAAATTCGATGGGTGGTTGTCCGCGGATAGCGCGGGGTGAACCTTGGGCAGGTTCAGTCACTGGTGGCGAAGCGTGTGGGTATCCGTGTTCGGAGAAAGAGGGGTTCACACATCCGTGGTTCTGGCGAGCACCGTGCTTTTGGGGTGCCAAAAACGCGGAAACTGCACGCTGGGTCAACTTATGAGCCCTCGTTCTGAAAGCGTTTTCTTTGCTTCGTTTCTTTGTCGCTTTGGACAAAGAAATGACGTGCCGCCACGCACAGTGGCTAAAAGTGATAAAGAGAAAATCCGACTCAGGCAGACCGCTAACTCAAGCAGCAGCAACCCGGCAACGACCCCGACCGCTAACACCGAAAGCACCAACCCACGATTGCCCCCAAACCTCGCGCGCCGGCAACCCCTTCCGGTCCACCGGCGCGAGCGAAAACCTACGCCACTACAGTCTGAGCTTCTCCCGCAAGCGAATCGCGCACCACGCCGATCGACCAAACCTGCTCACCCGCCGCCGACAAAAGCCCCGTTGCGGCTTCAGCATCGCCAGCGGCGACTACGACGACCATCCCGATCCCGCAGTTAAACACCCGATGCATTTCGGCGTCAGCCACACCGCCATGCTTCTGCAGCCACGAGAACAACGGCGGCAACGGCCACGCCCGATGATCCAACTCGACCGTCAGGCCGTCGCGCAGAACCCGCGGAATGTTTTCAATCAGCCCGCCGCCGGTGATATGCGCCATGCCCTTCACAGCCATCTGCGACATCAGCGACAACAACGGCTTCACGTAGATATGCGTAGGCGCCATCAACGCGTCGGCGAGCGAACGTCCATCGAAATCGGCATTCAGGTCGGGCTGTGCACGTTCAATGATCTTGCGCACGAGCGAATAGCCATTCGAATGAATACCCGACGATGCAAGACCCAACACGACGTCACCCGGCTGAATGGTCGAGCCATCGATAATCTTGCTCTTCTCCACCGCGCCCACCGCGAACCCGGCCAGATCGTACTCACCGTCCGGATACATGCCCGGCATTTCAGCAGTTTCACCGCCAATCAACGCGCAACCGGCAAGCTCGCACCCCTGCGCAATCCCTTGCACCACGGTCGCCGCCGTATCCACGTCCAGCTTGCCGCAGGCGAAATAATCGAGGAAAAACAACGGCTCGGCGCCCTGCACCAGGATGTCGTTGACGCTCATGGCGACCAGATCCTGACCCACCGTGTCATGCTTGTTCAATTGAAACGCCAGCCGCAGCTTCGTACCCACGCCGTCCGTGCCGGATACCAGCACCGGCTCTTTGTATCGTTTAGGTACTTCAAACAGCGCACCGAATCCGCCAATCCCGCCCAGCACGCCGTCGCGCATGGTTTTCTTGGCAAAGGGCTTGATCCGGTCGACAAGCGCGTCGCCGGCGTCGATGTCCACGCCCGCGTCGCGATAGGACAAACCTTGGGCGTCTGGGGCGGATTTCGGTTGATTCATGGGGGATCGGCGAGAAGGTCGGTAAAATGAGATTTTAACCGATGCCAGCCGCCCGGCCGGATTTCTCGCAGTTCGCGGCCCTGACTCCGAAACACCGCACCAAACCCTTTTCGAGACTCGCGCCCATCCGGCTGGAAACTCGACCCTGCGCTCAACCCCTTTCGCCACGGCATAAACCGGGCATCGGCATACTGAGCGCGCCGCTTTTCAAGATACGCCCTGACGGAACCGATTGCCCGTGCAACGCCAACTGACGCTCGATCTCGGCACGCCGCCGCTCGCCACCTTCGATAATTTTTTCGCCGCCGGCAACCACGAACTGGTGACCCGTCTGCGCGAACTCGACGGTGCGCTCGCAGCCGGCCCGGTGGCCGACCGGACCTTCTACGTCTGGGGCGAAGCCGGCAGTGGCCGCAGCCATTTGCTGCAGGCGCTGGTGCACGAAGCGAACGGACGGGCGCGCTTTCTGAGCCCGCAAGCGCCGCTCGCCGCGTTCACGTTCGATCCCACGGCGAGCATCTACGCAATCGACGACTGCGAGCGGCTGTCGGGCGCCCAACAAATCGCGCTCTTCAACCTGTACAACGAGGTGCGCGCGCATCCGGCCAGCGCCCTGGTGGCAACGGGCGATGTGGCGCCGCTGGGGTTATCGGTGAGGGAAGATTTGCGCACGCGCCTCGGCTGGGGACTGGTGTTCCAGCTCACGCCTCTCTCCGACGAAAGCAAGGCGGCCGCGCTGAAACACGCGGCTCACGAGCGCGGCATCGCGCTGGCCGACGACGTCCCCGCTTATCTGCTCAGGCATTTTCGCCGCGACATGCCAAGCCTCATGACCTTGCTCGATGAACTCGACCGCTTTTCGCTGGAACAAAAACGCGCCGTGACGCTGCCGTTATTACGCACGATGCTCGCCGCAAAAGAAGACGATGCACCGCGCCCGCAGACCGACCTTTTTTAGCCGCTTTTCAAGCCCATCTTCCCGCCGCGAGCAGCCAGCGAACGCTTCCACCCGCTTCAAGTAAAATGCGCTCCCATGAACCTAGCCCTTTTTGATCTCGATCACACGCTCATCCCGACGGACAGCGACCACGAATGGGGTCGCTTCATGGCGAAGCTCGGCATTGTCGACGCTGAGAAGTTCGCCAGGCAAAACGACGCGTTCTACGAAGACTACAAAGCCGGCACGCTCGATATCCACGCGTACCTGAGAGCCCAGCTTTCACCGCTCGCCCAGCACCCGCGCGCTCAACTGGACGACTGGCACGCGCAATTCATGCGCGAAGTCATCACGCCGACCATTGCTCCAGCCGCGCTGGAACTCGTGCGCAAGCACCAGGAAGCCGGCGATCTCTGCTGCCTTGTCACCGCCACGAACGCGTTCATTACGGCGCCGATCGGCCAGGCGTTCGGAATTGAAGCATTGATCGCGTGCGAGGTCGAAACGGTCGACAATATCCCCAACGGCGAGCTGACCGGCCGCGCAACGGGCACGCCGAGCTATCGAGAGGGCAAGATCGTGCGTACCGAAGCGTGGCTCGCGTCCATGGGAAAAAGCCTGAACGACTTCGAACACAGCTACTTCTACAGCGACTCGCACAACGACATTCCTCTACTCGAGAAAGTCACCGACCCGATCGCGACCAATCCCGACGACACCCTGCGCACCCACGCGCAAGCCCGCGGCTGGCGCATCCTGGAAATCTTCTCCCCACGTGATTAAAAAACTCATCCGCAAGCTGTTCGGCCAGGAAAGCGCCAAAGAAGAGACCCCGGCCACCGCCCCGCTCTCCGACGATGTAAAACCCGCCCGCAAGAGCACGCGCAAGAAAGCGGCTCCCGCCGTGGCGAAGCGCGATCCCAACGTGCCGGTGATTCTGGCGGCGGACGTGCACGGCATCGACCCATCGCTGATCTCAAAGAACGCGATTCGCGTGACCGAAGGCCTGCAGCAAGGCGGGCATCGTGCGTTTATCGTGGGCGGCGCCGTGCGCGACCTGCTGCTGAACGTCGCGCCGAAAGATTTCGACGTTGCAACGGACGCCACGCCCGACCAGGTGCAGAAGCTGTTCCGCCGCGCGCGCATCATTGGCCGGCGGTTCCAGATCGTGCACGTGCAGTTCGGGCAGGACATCATCGAGACGTCGACGTTCCGTGCGCTCGTCGATACCCCCGCCGATGCACCGCCCTCACCACCTCCGCCCCGTCTGCGACGCGGCGAGATGGACACACGTACGCATGCCGTGGATGCCAGCGGCCGCGTACTGCGCGACAACGTGTGGGGTGAGCAGCACGAAGACGCCACGCGTCGCGACTTCACCATCAACGCCATGTATTACGATCCGGCCACGCAAACCGTGCTGGACTATCACGACGGCATGGCCGACATCCGCGCACGTTTGCTGCGCATGATCGGCGACCCTGCCACACGGTACCGCGAAGATCCGGTGCGCATGCTGCGTGTCGTGCGTTTTGCCGCGAAGCTCGGCTTCGAGATCGAGCCCGCCACGCGTGCGCCGATCGCAGAACTGGCCGACCTGATCAGCAACGTTCCCGCCGCCCGTCTCTTCGATGAAATGCTCAAGCTGCTGCTCTCAGGCCATGCGCTCGCGTGCCTGACGCGGCTGCGCGCCGAAGGTTTGCATCACGGCGTATTGCCGCTGCTCGACGTGATCTTCGAGTCCCCGCACGGCGAGAAATTCATCACGCTCGCGCTGACCAATACCGACGAGCGCGTGCGCGCCGGCAAGGGTGTATCGCCAGGCTTCCTGTTCGCCACGCTGCTCTGGAATGACATGCAGACACGCTGGGAGCAGTACACGGCGGCCGGTGGATTCCCCGTGCCCGCGCTGCATCAGGCCATGGACGACGTGCTCGACATGCAGACCGAAAAACTCGCTATCCACAAGCGCTTTTCATCGGATATGCGCGAGATTTGGGGCTTGCAACATCGGCTCGAAAAACGCTCGGGCAGAAGCGCGATGAAGCTGCTGGAACACCAAAGGTTTAGGGCGGGTTATGATTTCCTCCTGCTGCGATGCGAATCCGGCGAACTGGATGCATCGGTTGGTCAGTGGTGGACGGATTTCATCGAAGGGGACGCTGCTGCGCGAGAGTCACTGCTTTCGCAAGGCGGGAAGGACCGGGCACCCAAGAAACGACGGCGGCGTAGCAGCAACGCCAGAAGCCGCAGGCCGGGTGACGGAATGGAGGGCGGCGCGGGCACCGTAGAAGGGTCAGCTCACGACAATCGCGAAGAGCGTGACGTGCGTGATGTGCGGTATGGCGACGAAAGCGGTGGCCAGCGCGACGATTGACACGGACCGTGCGCGTGTTTTGATCATTTCGATCAACGCGTTTGAGTCCTGTTTCGCCGAACGACAGTCGTAGGATTCATGCCATGACGGTAGCTTATCTGGGCCTGGGCGCAAACCTTGGTGAAGCGCGCCAGACCTTGAAAGACACAGTGGTGTGTCTTGCCCAGCAACACACGATCACCGTGCTCGCGAAATCGAGCCTCTATCGCACCGCGCCTATTGACGCCGGTGGCGACGACTACTTCAATTGCGTCGTCAAGATAGATACCACCCTCGCCGCACGCCAGTTGCTGCGGCTATGCCACGGCATAGAAAGCCATTTCGGACGCGAGCGGCCGTACCGGAACGCACCGCGCACGCTCGATATCGACATCCTGCTGTACGGCGATTCCTGCATCGAGGAAGCCGATCTCGTCGTGCCCCACCCGCGTCTCACCGAGCGCGCGTTTACACTCGTGCCGCTGATCGAACTCGACCGCGATGTGGTCATCGCCCAACGCGGCCGCGCCGATGCGTTTCTCGCCTCGGTTCAGGATCAACGGATCGAAAAAGTGGCGACACATCAGTGCCCGTTATCCGCTTCCCGCTGCTCTTCGCGACGCGAAGCCTAAAATTCGGCGACGCGAAGCCTGAATTTGGCGACGCGAAGTCTAAAAATCTGCGACGCGAAGCCTGGAATTCCGCGACGCGACGCCCGAAAGGTGAATAGCCCATGAGCATGTCGCCCCTCACCGTCACCGCGCCGCAGTTGCGCCCGCCGCATCGGTACATCGCGATTGAAGGGCCCATTGGCGTCGGCAAGACCACGCTCGCGCGCTTGCTCGCCGAACGATGGTCAATGCGCACGCTGTTCGAGCGCCCGCAGGAGAACGTGTTTCTCGAGCGGTTTTATCGCGACAACACGCGATACGCGCTACCTACGCAATTGCAGTTCGCGCTGCAGCGCGCACAGCTATCGCAAGAAGTCGGAGCGGCGCTGCTGGGTGGGCCGGGACTTCCTGGACAAGCCGCGAGCGCTCCGCTAATCACCGATTTCATCACTGAAAAAACGGCACTGTTTGCACGCCTGACGCTCCCCGACGACGAATTCGAGTTGTTCCGTGGAGTCGCCAGGCGCTTCGATACCCCCGCGCCCGCGCCCGATCTCGTCGTGTACTTGCAGGCCAGTCCCGAGGTGTTGTTCGCGCGCATTCAAAAGCGCGCACTGCCGATGGAATTGCAGATTCCCGACGCGTACCTGCGCGCCCTTTGCGACGCCTACAATGACTTCTTCTATCACTACGACGCAACACCGCTGCTCACGGTGAACGCCGAGCACCTGAATCCGCTGGAATCGGACGCCGATCTGGCGCTGCTGGTCGACCGCATTGAAACCATGCGTGGGCGCAAGGAATTCTTTGTCAAGGGCACGTCACTTTAAGTCCGTCCGGCTTGCGCGCAGGCGTGCCGTCTCATATCTAGTCGATGTGGAAATTCTCATGGCTTATTTGCAGGAAACCAGCCGCTCCGCGATCACCGTCCCGAAGCTCAGGACCATGCGCGAAGCCGGCGAAAAGATCACGATGCTGACGTGCTACGACGCGAGTTTTTCCGCGTTGCTGGATCGCGCGGGCGTCGATGTATTGCTGATTGGCGATTCGCTTGGAAACGTGCTGCAAGGGCATGGCACGACGCTGCCCGTGACGCTGGCCGATATCGCGTATCACACTGCAGCGGTCGCTCGCGGCAACAAGAACGCACTGGTTGTTGCGGATATGCCGTTTGGTACGGTCGGCTCGCGCGAGGAAACCTATGCAAACGCGGTGCAGTTGATGCGCGCGGGTGCGCAGATGGTGAAGATCGAAGGCGGAGAATGGGTCGCCGATACCGTCAAGTTTCTCGTCGACCGGTCGATCCCCGTCTGCGGACATGTGGGGTTGACGCCGCAATCGGTGCACGCGTTTGGCGGGTTCAAGGTGCAAGGAAAAACCGATGCCGGTGCCGACCAGATGCGCCGCGATGCCCAGGCGTTTCAGGATGCCGGCGCGCAGTTGATCGTGATCGAAGCAGTGCCTACGCTGCTGGCTAGTGAGGTGACGCAGCAGTTGGTCATCCCTACGATTGGCATTGGCGCCGGGGTCGAGTGTTCGGGCCAAGTGCTGGTGCTGCACGACATGCTTGGGATTTTTCCCGGCAAGCGGCCGCGGTTTGTTAAAGACTTCATGCAAGGACAGCCGAGTATTCTTGCCGCTGTCGAGGCGTATGTTCGAGCGGTTCGGGAAAAGACATTTCCCGGGCCGGAGCATACGTTTTAAGGGGGTTTTGTTGGTCCGACCGGGGCGGCGTTTTTGTTCGCATCGGCGTTTGCCGAAGCAGCCTTTCTCGCCGTGTTTTGTGCGCTACGTTCCGAATTGGCCCGCATGGCCACGATAACTTCCTTGGGCAACCGCTGAAGAAGTTGCCGCGAACAACGAGACTGTCAGCGAACTGCGTGCACATGCTTAGCGCAACCGTTTCAATCGCACCGGCACAGCACCACGCAGCGCGTTGCAAATCATCAACGATTCCGCACGGTCCAGATCCTTGCGCGTCAGCGTGCGTTCGTCAGCATCCAGCTCTTCGATCAACACGCCACGCATCACGCCCGGCAACAATCCTGCGTCGAGCGGCGGCGTGCTCCAACGGCCATTAAGCTTCACAAACACGTTCGATCGCCCACCTTCCGTCAGCTCTCCGCGCCCATTGAAAAACAGCATGTCGAACGCGCCTAGCGCTTCGGCCTCACGCCACGCACGGTCATACTCTTCACGCGACGTCGTCTTGTGCCTGAGCAACGGATCGTCCGCCGATCGCGCTGCGAAGCCATATTCCGATGCCAGCAAAACATCGACCGTTAACGCCGCCAACGGCGCGAGCGGCGCGCTCGTTACGGCAATCTCGCCGCTTTTGCCCAACGCAATCCGCAACCGGTAACCCGCCTTCGCTTCGAAGCCCGCGCAGGTTTCTTCAATACGCTTCTGCAGCAGCGTCTGGTCAAGCCCAAAGCCGCACCACTGCGCACTGGTTTCAAGCCTCGAAAGATGGCGATCCCAATGGCGAATCCCTGCTTCCTTAGTCGCAAAAGTTGTCTCGAAGAGCTGGAAACCCGGATCGGCTCCGGTCAGGAATTGAGCCTTCAATTGGCACTCCTCGAATTCATCGGCGGCAACGCTATCCAGCACAATGCCCCCGCCAACACCCATCTTGCCTCTGCCGTGCTGTATTTCCAGCGTCCGGATCGGCACGGACAAGCAGAAGTCGCGGCTCTTTTCGAGCCAGCCGATCGCGCCCGTATAAATGCCGCGCGGCGTGCTTTCCAGCGCGTCGATCAATTGCATCGTTTTGTGCTTCGGCGCACCCGTAATCGAGCCACAGGGCAAAAGTGCCCGGAGGATATCGGCGAACGTGGTGCCGGCAAGCAACCGCGCTTCCACCGTCGATGTCATCTGCCAAACCGACTTGTAGGGCTCAACCGAAAACAGGTGCGGCACCTGCACACTTCCCGTGACCGCGACACGCGACATATCGTTACGCAGGAGGTCGACGATCATCACGTTCTCGGCGCGGTTCTTCGGATCGAGCCGCAGCCACTCCGGGTCCGCGCTGCGGGGCGCCGTACCCTTCATGGGCCGCGCTTGCAGCACGTCGCCCGCGCGCTGGATGAACAGCTCGGGCGAGCACGAGAGCACATCGCGTCCATCGGGCAGCGCAATCAGCGCGCCGTATTGCACGGGCTGCCGCTCCCGCAGCCGTCGATACAAACCGACCGCCGAACCAAAGACATCGAAGGCGAGACGGAACGTGTAGTTGATCTGATACGAATCGCCGGCCAGCAATGCGTCCTGAACGGCCGCAATGGCTTGCTCGAATGCATCGCGCGACACACTGGCTTCGATGTTCGCCACTCCCGCCATCGAGGGCTGCTCCGCCAGGCCGTTATCACGCGCGACAAGCCATTGATTCGCCTCTTCACGCGATAACAACGTGCACTCGCGGAACAACAAAAAGCGCAGCGCGGCATCGCCGGGCTGCGCTAACTGGAGGTTGCGGCCAAATTCATAGTCTGCCAGCACGACGGCGTGCAATCCGTTGTGCAGGTCTGCTTCAACACTCGCACACACTTCGTCGAGTTGCGCGGCGTCACGACACGAGCGTTCGTACAAGAAGCCGGCGTAAAGGCGACTCGACCGCCTTTCGGCGGTCGAGTCGCAATCGTCGAGCAGCGCGAAAACCTCGCTGCGTTGCTGCATGATCATTGCCTGAGTCGAAGAAGACCTAAACGAAGAAATCTCAATCGAAGAAACTCTTCACCCGATCGAACCAGCTCTTGCTTTGCGGGCTATGACGCGCTCCGCCTTCCGTCAGTGAACGCTCGAACTGTTTGAGCAGATCGCGTTGCTGGTCGGTGAGCTTGACCGGCGTTTCGACCTGCACATGCACATAAAGGTCCCCGGCAATGCTCGAGCGCAATCCCTTGATACCCTTGCTACGCAGCCGGAACGTCTTGCCCGACTGCGTGCCTTCCGGCACGGTGAAACTCGCGCGGCCGGCCAGCGTGGGTACTTCGATCTCACCGCCCAGCGCCGCCGTGGTGAACGGAATCGGCATCTGGCAATGCAGGTCGTCGCCGTCGCGTTCGAACACCGAATGCTGCTTGATGTGAATCTCGACGTACAAATCGCCGCTCGGACCGCCGTTGATGCCCGGCTCGCCGTTACCCGACGAACGAATCCGCATGCCGTCGTCGATGCCCGCCGGAATCTTCACTTCCAGCGTCTTCGTTTCCTTCACCTTGCCCGCGCCATGGCAATGTCCGCACGGATCAGGAATGTGGGAGCCGGTTCCATGACACTTCGGGCAAGTCTGCTGGATGCTGAAAAAGCCCTGCGACATACGCACGGTGCCTTGTCCCTGGCACGTCGGACAGGTTTCCGGCTTGGTGCCGGGCTTCGCGCCCGAGCCCTTGCAAATCTCACAATTTACCCAGCTCGGCACGCGAATTTGCGTGTCGTAGCCGTGCGCCGCCTGCTCCAGCGAAATTTCCATGCTGTAGCGCAAATCCGCGCCGCGATAAACCTGCGGACCCGCGCGCCCGCGGCTGGCTCCCGCGCCACCGCCGGCCGCCTGGCCGAAGATGTCGCCGAAAATATCGCCGAACGCGTCAGCGAAACCGCCAAAACCTTGCTGACCTGCACCGGCCATGTTCGGATCGACGCCGGCATGGCCGTATTGATCGTAGGCCGCGCGCTTTTGCGGATCCGAGAGCATTTCGTAGGCCTCTTTGGCCTCCTTGAAACGCGCTTCCGAATCCTTGTTATCCGGATTGCGGTCGGGGTGATGCTTCATCGCAAGCTTGCGATAAGCCTTCTTGATTTCGTCGTCGCTCGCATTCTTCGCGACGCCCATAACCTCGTAGTAATCCCGTTTCGCCATATCGGTTCAGCGCCACCGCGCCTGATCGAAGATCAGGTCCGGCAGCTCCCTCTTGGATGCCTGGAGTCTTGCGACTCATGTGGTTCGTCGACGCCTTGCCAACATGCATGATTCGCGCGATCAAAAAGTGACCGGTACGCAAATCAACCCGCACAAAGCACAGCGCCCTCTAAAAAAACAACGTGCCCGGAAAGCCATTAGGCTCGCCAGGCGCGTTCTTCGTCCGTGCGCTCAACAACTTCTCGCAAGACATTTTTCGTCGCGGTCCCGCGCAACACCAAAGCCGCACGGGACCGGTTCAACCTTCACCGACGAACTGCTGATGCGGTTCAATCGACTTAGTCCTTCTTCACTTCCTTGAAGTCCGCGTCGACAACATCGTCGTGCTGCTCCGGCGCCGCTTGCGCACCGGGGCCGCCTGCTGCGCCTGCGCCCGCCGAATTCGCTCCACCCGCTGCCGCGCCCGCTGCACCTTGCGCTGCAGCCATGTCGGCGTACATCTTTTCGCCGAGTTTCTGCGACGCCGTTGCCAGCGTTTCAATCTTCGCGTCGATCGCGGCCTTGTCGCTCGCCGTGCTCTTCAGCGCTTCTTCAAGATCCTTCAACGCCGCTTCGATCTGCTCTTTCTCAGCCGCTTCGACCTTGTCGCCGTACTCAGCCACGGCCTTCTTCGTGCTGTGCACCAGCGCGTCGCCCTGATTGCGCGAGTCGGCCAGTTCACGCAGACGGTGATCTTCGTCGGCGTTCGCTTCAGCGTCCTTCACCATCTTGTCGATCTCAGCGTCTGACAGACCCGAGTTCGCCTTGATAACGATGCGGTTTTCCTTGCCGGTCGCCTTGTCCTTCGCGCCGACGTGGAGAATCCCGTTCGCATCGATGTCAAAGCTCACTTCGATCTGCGGCGTGCCGCGCGATGCCGGCGGAATGCCTTCAAGGTTGAACTCGCCCAGCAGCTTGTTGCCTGCTGCCATTTCGCGCTCACCCTGGAACACCTTGATCGTCACGGCGCTCTGGTTGTCGTCAGCGGTCGAATAGACTTGTGCGTGCTTGGTCGGGATGGTCGTATTCTTGTTGATCATCTTCGTCATCACGCCGCCGAGGGTTTCAATACCCAGCGACAACGGCGTCACGTCCAGCAGCAGCACGTCCTTGCGATCACCCGACAGAACCTGGCCTTGAATCGCGGCGCCAACAGCCACGGCTTCGTCCGGGTTCACGTCACGGCGCGGATCCTTGCCGAAGAATTCCTTAACCTTTTCCTGCACTTTCGGCATACGCGTCATGCCGCCGACCAGGATGATGTCGTCGATTTCGCCGACCTTCACGCCTGCATCTTTAATAGCGATACGGCACGGTTCCATCGTGCGTTCGATCAGGTCTTCAACCAGCGACTCCAGCTTCGCACGCGTAATTTTCAGGTTCAAGTGCTTCGGACCCGACGCGTCCGCCGTGATGTACGGCAGGTTGATTTCGGTCTGAGCGGTCGACGACAACTCGATCTTCGCCTTTTCAGCGGCTTCCTTCAGGCGTTGCAGCGCGAGCACGTCGCGGCTCAGATCGACGCCTTGATCCTTCTTGAACTCGCCGATGATGTATTCGATGATGCGCTGGTCAAAATCTTCACCGCCGAGGAACGTGTCGCCGTTCGTGGAGAGCACTTCGAACTGCTTCTCACCGTCAACGTCCGCGATCTCGATGATCGATACGTCGAACGTGCCACCACCCAAGTCGTACACCGCAATCTTGCGGTCGCCCTTTTCGTTCTTGTCCAGACCGAACGCGAGCGCGGCTGCAGTCGGTTCGTTGATGATGCGTTTCACGTCCAGACCGGCAATACGGCCCGCGTCTTTCGTCGCCTGACGCTGGCTGTCGTTGAAGTAGGCCGGCACCGTAATGACGGCTTCCGTCACTTCTTCGCCGAGATAGTCTTCAGCGGTCTTCTTCATCTTGCGCAGCACTTCAGCCGAGATTTGCGGCGGCGCCAGTTTTTGATCGCGGGCTTCGACCCAGGCGTCGCCGTTATCGGCGCGCACGATCTTGTAAGGCATCAGCGCGATGTCTTTTTGCACTTCTTTTTCGTCAAAACGGCGACCGATCAACCGTTTGACTGCGTACAGGGTGTTCTTCGGGTTCGTGACCGACTGCCGCTTCGCCGGCGCGCCGACGAGAATTTCGTTGTCGTCCACATAAGCAATGATCGACGGCGTAGTGCGCGTGCCTTCCGCGTTCTCAATCACCTTGACCGTGTTGCCTTCCATGATCGCGACGCACGAGTTCGTCGTGCCCAGATCGATACCAATGATTCTGCCCATTTTTATCACTCTCCTGACTTTGATTGCAGCAGCTCCGTTTTTGCGTTTTCGACCTGTTGACGGTCGAATCCGCTAGCCGGATGCCCAAAATTTAACCCTGTACGCCAAATAAGAGCGTTCGCATCGTTTTCAAGACCAAAAGCCGACGCTTTCCCGCTTTTTTTCAGCCGATCTGAAACTTTTCCTGGATCTCACCGTTCAAGTCTTGGCTTCGAGGACCCGGATTTTTTCGCGAGCCGCGGCGACCGCGGCTTCGAACTGGCCAAGCCCATGCCAACCGGTTGCTCGTCCAAGGCGCTTGCCGCGATAGAAGAAGAACCACGTCGGCACGCCATGCAACATGAAACGGAGGCCAAGATCCCGATGCTCATAGACGTTGCTGTGAAACCATTTCAGCCCGAGCGCCCGGATCTCGTCCGGTTTTGCCAGCATCGCCTTCTTCGCGATTTCGCAGTTGAAGCACTCGAAACCCCAGAAAAAGACGACGGCCAATTCGTCCGCCGCCGACTCGAGGCCTGCATCGAACGACTCGGCGCTCAATTCCTGCATGTCGAAAGCGCCGAATGCCGTAGCGTCGACAGGAATATCGGCCATCACAGCACCGTCTTTAGCTGAAACGCTTATTTCGGCGCGGCGACCGTGACAAGCGCCGGACGCAGAACGCGGTCCGCAATCACGTAGCCCTTTTGCAGCACCGAGACCACCGTGTTTGCGTCCTGCTCGGCCGGCACCATCGAAATAGCCTGATGACGATGCGGATCGAACTTCTCGCCTACCGGATTGACCTCGACCACACGGCCCTTTTCAAGCGCGGCGGTCAGCTGGCGCAGCGTCAACTCAACGCCTTCGCGGACTTTTGCCAGGTCGGTGGATGAATGCGTCAGCGCGGCTTCCAGGCTGTCGAGCACCGGCAGCAGGTTCTCCGCGAAATTCTCGATCGCGAACTTATGCGCCTTCTGCACATCTTCCGACGCCCGGCGCCGAACATTCTCGGTCTCGGCTTTCGCGCGCAGGAACTCTTCTTGCAGCGACGTTGCCCGGGCTTGCGCTTCAGCGAGCAGTGCCTCGGTTTCATTCACGTCGACGGTTTCCGGGGAGGAAATTCCGTCCGGCGCGCCGGGTTGCTGGATAGTTTGGGCCGCCGCGGTATTGTCGGCGGGCGTGGGGTTCTGGCTCGCGGAATTATCTTGCGTGTTTTCCATGTCGCTTGAGATTTTGCTATGGGTGAAAACGGATGAAATCGAACGCAACGTTGCGGTTTCGACCCATCAAAAAGCTGCCGATGATAACCGCCAACTCAACGTTGCAAAAACACAACGGGCCCGAACAGCGGACAGTGCGAGTAAAGCGAGGTACTTCCTGTGTTCGTCCCAAGTCCCCCATTTGAGGCTCAGATGAGCGTTTTCAAGGGGTTGCGGGTGCTTTCCGGGGCTGTTTCTAGGCCGCAGAAATGACCGGTTACAACCATTTTGAGCCTGTCATCAGATTCAGATTGAGCCGGTTGATTTGCTCGCCTACACTTCGAACATGTCTTCGGAAGCTCTAGTTAACCCTAATCTTACGAATGTCCGAATCCAAGTTTTTTTGTCGCTTTTTTTGTCGCTAAGGCTTGTTTCAAGTCAGCTCTAGCGCCGGTTTTTCAGAGCTGTTGATTGTTACAGGGGGTGCCCATGAAACTGACCTTTGCTATTGCGATCGTCGCTTTGGTACTTGTTGGCGGCACCACGACAATTTGCATGTCCGGCGCGGTCAACGACCACACCACGGAGTACGGCGGCGTCTCGGCCACCATGGAACATTTTTTCAGTCCGAGCCTGAAAGTTTGTCGATAATGCGGCGGTCGCGCTTGGTCGGGCGACCCTGCAATGCGGCTGCCGGCTCTCGGTACGTCTTCCTTCGCTCATTCTCTGCCACGCGTTTTTCCCGTCCAGCGTCCGTTTCAGCGTAGAGCGTCTGCGCAATCGGCGCGGGCCCGCGCACTTCACAAATTCCCAGCACGTTCACTTGCCAAAGCACGTGTTCAATCTCGATCTCCACGAGATCGCCAACACGCACATCCTTGGACGGCTTCACATTCGCGCCGCCAATTCGCACTCGGCCCTTCTCGACTGCGTCGCTGGCCAGTGAGCGCGTTTTGAAAAAGCGCGCCGCCCACAGCCATTTGTCGATACGAAGACGAGCGCCGGAGTCGGTTGAGATCTGGTAGTTCATTTGCTCGGTCTATGCGGCTGCGCTGAGCGCTTGCGGCGCCTGCACCGGCCAGCCCTGCAGGTGTTGCGCGACAATTTCTCCCAGCGCCTTGATCCAGGCCGGCGATGCGTTCAGACAGGGAATCCGGTGAAACTCCTTGCCGCCAGCGTGCAGGAATTCATCGCGCACTTCAATGCCGATTTCTTCGATCGTTTCCAGGCAATCCGACGTAAACCCTGGGCAGAACACATCTACCCGCTTCACGCCCGCCGCCCCGAGTTCGGCGAGCGAGGGCGCGGTATAAGGCTGCAGCCATTCTGCACGGCCAAAACGCGACTGGAATGTCACCCGGCATTCGACCGGCGACAAACCGAGTGCCGCCATGAGCAACGAGCCGGTCTGTTGACACTGATCATGGTATGGATCGCCAAGATCCATGGTGCGCTTTGGCACGCCGTGGAAACTCAGCACCAGCCGGTCCCCTGCCGCGAAGTCCGGCTGACCGTGATGCCGCCAATAGTCCCGCACCTGCTCGGCCAGCGCGCCAATATAGGCCGGATGGTCCGCATATTGGCGGATGGTGCGTAGTTCCGGCTGATTGCGCACGCGCCGCAAGGCATTGAACGCGTCGTCGAACGCGGTAGCGGTGGTCGACGACGAATATTGCGGATACATGGGTACGAGCAGTACGCGCTCGGCGCCTTCCAGCTTGAGTTGATTCATCATGGCCGGAATGCCGGGCGTGCCGTAGCGCATGGCGTAGTCCACGATCACGTGATAGTCATTCACCATGAATAAGCGCCGCAACGCCTCAACCTGCTTTTCCGTATGGACCCGCAGCGGCGAGCCTTCCGGGAGCCAAACCTGCGCATATTTCTTCGCCGACGCCCGGCCGCGAAACGGCAGGATGGCCAATCGCAAGATGACTTGCCACGCGAGCGCAGGAATTTCCACCACGCGCGGGTCCGACAAGAACTGCGCGAGGTACTTGCGCACAGCCTTGGGCGTGGGCGCATCCGGCGTGCCGAGGTTGATCAGCAGCACCGCAACGCGATGCGAAGCGGAAGGCTGCGAAGGCAACTCGAGGTCGTAGCGCATAAAGGAACGAGGCTGTGAAGCCCGTGGAAGTAAGTGAAACCCATTATAGCGGCGCGTTTCGGAACGCAACATCGACCGAACGGCCGAGTGGTGAACGAGGCTGGGGCGAGGCAAGATGGGTTGTCTGCCGGAGCGATTCGAAGCATTTTGCGGACCGGACCGGCAGAGGGTTTATTGCACGCTTATCGCACTATTGCTGGCTACTGAGCGAGAGGGACAGCAGGCGCGCGGTGATATCGACGATAGGAATCACGCGGTTATATGCCATCCGCGTGGGTCCGATCACCCCCAGCGTACCCACGATCTTCCCGTTCACTTCATAGGGCGCTGTCACAACGCTCATTTCCTCGATCGGTACGAGATTCGACTCGCCGCCTATAAATATCTGCACGCCTTGGGCGTGGCTCGATACGTCGAGTAATTGAAGGAGACTCGTCTTTTGGTCGAACACGTCGAAGAGCTTGCGCAGCCGCGCCATGTCGGAAGAAAGATCCGCCACTTCCAGCAGGTTGCGCTCGCCGGAAATCAGCAGGGTGTCGCCTTGATCCGTTTCGTCGACGCTCGCGGCCACCGCTGCTTGCATGAGCGAGGTCATGTCGCCGCGCAACGCGTCGATTTCCTCGCGCAGTCGGCGGCGTACTTCGTTGAAGGACAGCCCGGCGAAGTTCGCGTTGATATAGTTCGACGCCTCGGTGAGCTGCGACGGCGAGTAGTCGCGTTGAGTGGCCATAATGCGGTTCTGCACGTCGCCTTCAGGCGTCACTATGATCAGCAGGATGCGCTTGTCGGACAAACGCATGAACTCGATCTGCTTGAACATGTGGCTGCGGCGCGGCGTGAGAATGACGCCAGCGAACGTGGACAGGTTCGAGAGTACGCTCGCCGCGGCGGCCACGATCTTCGCCGGCTCGCCGCCCTGCAGCTTGATCTTGACGGCGGAAGTCATGGCTTCGTCGTCGGTGGTTTCGACGGTGAGCATGGTGTCCACGAAGAGCCGGTAACCGCGCGGCGTGGGAATCCGCCCCGCCGACGTATGCGGACTTACCACCAGCCCGAGGTCCTCCAGGTCCGACATGACGTTGCGAATGGTGGCCGGGCTGAGCTCGAGGCCGGAATAACGCGACAGCGTGCGGGAACCGACCGGCTGACCTTCGGCAATGTAGCGCTCGATCAGCGTCTTGAGGAGGGTCTGGGCACGTGGGTCTAGCATGGGGAAATTTTAGCTCAACGTTTAAGGAAACAGCGAGCACAGCAAATAGGGCGACGACGGTTGGCGCTGGATTGTCATTCACCCGTCATCAATTCATGATCAACACCATTCTAGCGACAATTCCCCTTCACGCCCGGGGCTTGGCGCATCCAAACAACTCCGGGGCGCCGCGGGCGGGCGCACGGTTCTTTTCGACACTCACCTATGGTGTAATGCCGGCATGGAAATTGGGACCCAATTCAAGACTGTCGCGCTCGTGGGGCGCAACAATACGCCCGGCATCAGGGAGCCGTTGACGGCGCTCGCCGCTTGCATTGTGAAACGCGGCTTCGACGTCGTATTCGAAACCGAAACGGCGCATGAAGTCGGCGTGACCGACTACCCCGCCTTGACCGCGCATGAAATTGGCGCGCGCGCGGACGTGGCGGTCGTGCTCGGCGGCGACGGCACCATGCTAGGCATTGGGCGGCAACTTGCGCCCCATCGCACGCCGCTGATCGGCGTCAACCACGGGCGGCTCGGTTTCATCACGGACATCACGCTGGCCGAAATGCACGAGCTCGTGCCGCAAATGCTCGCCGGCAGTTTTGAGCGCGAAGAACGGAGCTTGCTGGAAGCGCGCATTGTCCGGGACGGCCAGCCGATCTATCACGCGCTGGCGTTCAATGACGTCGTGGTGAACCGGAGCGGTTTCTCGGGCATGGCGGAACTGCGCGTGTCGGTGGATGGGCGCTTCATGTACAACCAGCGCTCGGACGGGCTGATTGTCGCCACGCCAACGGGTTCGACCGCTTACGCGCTCTCCTCGTCCGGACCGATCCTGCATCCGCAATTGCAGGGGTTCGTACTTGTGCCCATTGCGCCGCATTCACTGTCCAACCGTCCGATCGTGCTGCCCGACGACTCTCAGGTGGATATCCAGATTATTGGCGGGCGCGATGTGAACGTGAATTTCGACATGCAGTCGTTTACCGCTGTCGAATTGAACGACACCATTGAGGTGCGGCGTTCGCGCCATACCGTGCCGGTGTTGCACCCGATTGGCTATAGCCATTACGCAACGCTGCGCAAGAAGCTGCACTGGAACGAATATCCCTCGCACGAAGACGCCACGAAACTCTAAGACGCCCATGCTCCGTCATCTCTCGATTCGCGACTTCGTCATTGTCGCCGCGCTAGACCTCGAGTTCGAGCGCGGCTTCACCGTATTTTCAGGCGAAACCGGCGCCGGCAAGTCAATTCTCATTGACGCGCTCGCGCTCACACTCGGCGCGCGCGCCGACGCCAGCATTGTGCGGACCGGAGAAGCACGCGCGGACATCACCGCTGAGTTTTCGACCCACGCGCAAGTCTCGCGCTGGCTGGACGAGCACGCGCTGGCAGTTGGCGATGCCGACACGGTCATGCTGCGCCGTGTAGTCGATTCGAGCGGGCGCTCGCGGGCGTTTATCAACGGTACGCCGGCAACCCTCGTGCAACTGCGTGAACTGAGCGAAATGCTCGTCGACATCCACGGCCAGCACGCTCATCAATTGCTGATGCGCCCCGACGCTCAGCGCGAACTCTTCGATACCCACGCGGGCCTTCTCGAAGCAGCGCAGAAAGTAGCGCGGGCGCATAGGGTCTGGCGCGACGCTACGCAGGCGGTGGAACTGGCGCAAAACCGCGATCGCGAGTTGCAACTGGAGCGCGAGCGCCTTGCGTGGCAATTGAACGAACTCGACAAACTTGCGCCGCAGCCAGGTGAGTGGGAGGAAGTGAGCGCCGAGCATCATCGGCTATCGCATTCGGCGAGTTTGATCGACGGTGTGCAGGGTGCGCTGAACGCGCTGTCCGAGTCGGACGAAGCCATGATCACGCAGCTCTCTTCCATCGTGTCGAAGCTGCGCGGTCTTGTCGACATCGACCCTGCCCTTGCCGACGTGCTGGCTTCGCTCGAACCTGCCGAGATTCAATTGCAGGAAGCGTCCTATTCGCTTTCCCACTATGCGCAGCGGCTCGAACTCGATCCGAACCGGCTTGCGCAGGTGGAGCATCGGATGGAGCAACTGCATTCGGCTGCGCGCAAGTTCCGCATGCAACCCGAGGCGTTACCCGAGGAGCATGCCGAGCGGCGCAGGCAGTTGGCGGCGCTCGATGCTGCTGCCGATCTCGATGCACTGCGTGCTGCGGTTGCCAAGGCGAAAGAGGTTTATCTGACGGAAGCGACGGTGTTGTCGAAGGCGCGTGGGAAAGCCGCTAAGTCGCTTGGCAAGGCGGTCACGAAGGGCATGCAGGAATTATCGATGGTCGGCGGGAGCTTTGAAGTCGCGCTCGTGCCCCTTGCGGAAGGCGGCGCGAACGGTCTCGAGCAGATCGAGTTCCGGGTGGCCGGACATGCAGGCGTGACCTTGCGGCCCTTGGCAAAGGTGGCGTCCGGCGGCGAACTCGCACGGATAAGTTTGGCGTTGGCGGTGATTGCGAGCACGGCGAGCCCGACTCCCACATTAATTTTCGATGAAGTCGATACGGGGATTGGCGGGGGTGTCGCGGAAGTGGTCGGGCGCTTGCTGCATCAACTCGGCCGCGACCGACAAGTGCTGTGCGTCACGCATTTGCCGCAAGTCGCCGCACGTGGCGATCACCACTTCCAGGTGGCAAAAGCCGGTGATTCTGCGGGGGGAACGGTTAGCACCGTCACGCCGCTGGATAAGTCGAAGCGGGTGGAGGAAGTCGCGCGGATGCTGGGCGGGCTCGAAATCACGGCCACGACCCGCAAGCATGCGAAGGAAATGCTTGCTGCGTGAGCGGTGAATCAATGCGGAGCGCGGCGGTTTGCGGCCCTCGTCCGTCGCCACGCACACGCACACGCACACGCCCGCGATGCTGGCCACACACCTTCATGTGATCAAGCGTCGTCTTGCTGATCTTGGCTCGCTACCGATCGACACCGCCGCGACGGCCGCCATATCCCCATATCGTGGGCCTCACGCTAGACTAAGCTAACCTAGCCAACCTAGCTAAGCTAAAAGCCATGCCCACTATTCCTGTCAACATGCACGAGGCCAAAACCAACCTGTCGCGGCTGGTCGAGAAGGCGGTGAAGGGTGAATCCGTTGTAATCGCCAAAACGGGCAAGCCGATGCTGCGGATCATTGCCATAGACGCCCCGGCGCCGGCCAAGAAGAAGCGAATCGGCTTTCTGGCCGGTCAGGTCACCGTGCCTGATGCGCAGGTGTTCAACCACTTGGGCAGTGACGAAATCGCCGCGATGTTTGGCGGCGACGAATGAAGCTGTTGCTCGACACGCCTGATCTCGCAAGCAACAGTCGAGGGCATCACCTTGCTGACAAATGACCAAACGGTCGCTGAATACAAAGCGAGCCCGATTCGTTTGGTGAAGTAGCGAGTGCCCGCTTAAATCGGGATAGGGGCAGGCCTCGCGGCCCGACCCCTCCCACACCACCGTGCGTACGGGTCCGCACACGGCGGTTCGGATTGGTTACCCGACCGGGCCAACCGATGGAAGTCCAAGCGATCGGAAGTAACGATTGGACAACGCAATGTTCAGCGCCGGGCTACAACTCAAGCGCCATACACTGTGCGGCGAACCCACGGTCTGGGCGGCAAGGTCTCGGGACACTCCCCGCGCGATCAGTTCCCGGAATCGGGTCCGACTCAGTTTCCACTGCTTCCAGAGGAAACAGCGAAGACGCCGACGAACCCATTCGTCCAGTTTCCGAAGTACGCTGGGCGTTTCGCAGAAACCGAAGTAGCCGCGCCAGCCCGTCATATATCGTTTCAGCGTACCGATCAACCGGTCGACGCTGACCCCTCGCGTGCGTTGAGTCAACTCCCGGATTCGATCCTTGAAGCGAGCCAGCGCCTTGGGCGCAATGCGCCGTTTGACCTGTACTCGGTCCGAGAAGGTGAATCCAAGGAATTTGCGCGTGTGTGGCCGCGCGACCGCGCTTTTCGCCTCATTGACCTTCAGCTTCAGCTTGCCGCTCAGGAAGGCCTTGAGGCCTTCCATCACCCGCTGGCCCGCGCGTTCGCTGCGTACGTAGACGTTACTATCGTCGGCGTACCTCACGAAGCGTAGACCTCGTCGCGCAAGCTCCCGGTCGAAGTCGTCAAGCATCAGGTTGGATAACAACGGTGATAGCGGACCCCCTTGCGGCGCCCCTTCGTCCGTTGCACCAACCAGCCCGTTTTCCATCACACCCGCCCTCAGGAAGGAACGGATTAGCTTCAGGACACGCCTGTCGCAAACCCGCTTTGCCACCCGGCTCATCAGAATGTCGTGGCTCACGCGATCGAAGAATTTCTCGAGGTCCAAATCTACAACCCATCGATGCCCCGACTGGATGTAGCTTTGTGCCTGTGCCACGGCCTGATGCGCCGAGCGTCCCGGACGGAAACCGTAACTGGAATCCGAGAACGTCGGGTCCCACTGCCTTTGCAGCACCTGCAATACCGCCTGCTGGATGAATCGATCAAGCGCACATGGGATGCCGAGCTTGCGCACGCCACCTCCATCCGGCTTGGGTATCTCGACCCGCCTCACAGGTTGCGGTTTGTACGTGCCGTTCAGCAGCGTGGCCCTTATCGACAGCCAGTGCTCACGCAGGAACCCCGGTAGCGCGTGGACCGTCATGCCGTCCACACCCGGTGCCCCCTTGTTAGCTTTCACACGCTTCAACGCCTGCTTCAGGTTCTCCCGTTCACATATTTCTTCCATCAGTCGGTCGTAAGCCGACGGGCTTTCAGTCTCAGGGTTCGCCGTCATAGATTCAGCCCCTCGATCTGCGGCCCTCGGGGCTTCACCCCTACCTCCGCTATCAAGGCCGCGATGCGTTTTCTGCTGCGCTTCCATGTCGAGTTCTCCGGCTTACTCGCCGCTCCTCTCCGTTCGGGCCTTCAGGCGTCGCCGCCCTAATATGCCCTCTGCTGACTCCTGCACGGCGCTCAACGGCCCTTACGAGCCGTTCAGTCCTGAGTCCAGGACACCGTGCAGGCCTCCCGAGGTAAGCTCAACCGCCTTCGCCACACACCTGCCAGATTTACCACCCCAACCCTTGATGGTTATGGACTTCGCAATCACATGCTTGCTCGTCCGGCTGGGTAGGCCTCATATCTGGTTTCTGTTCGTCAGGTCGTGGCTTTGCTCCACGCTTCTTTCAGACCCCGCCTCACGACGACGCCCTTGCGCTTCACTAATCCTTCGCCACCATCAGGCTGGATAGGGGACTCTCACCCCCGAGCTGTTGAGCATGCTCGGCACACATCAAAAATCCCGGCCGAGGCCGGGACAATGTTCCAACGTCAAGCCCTGTCAAAGGGTCCAACAAAGCGGCCGGCGTCTACCCAAACACCCGCTTCCAAAGCCCCGTCACAGCCTCCCTCTCCGCCACCACAACATCCGGGTCAACCCGCGCCTTCTCCATCCCGTCGAGCCGCAGCGTGTGCTGCAATTTCCGATAACGCCGGTACGCAGCCGCAACCGTTTCAGCCTCCTCGGCACTGAACAGCCCGAATCCCGCAGCCAGCCGCAACAGCGAAATATTGCCCATATTCCGCACGAATTCAGCGTCTTCGCGCGCGTGCAGCAGCACGCAATACTGCACGATGAACTCGATATCCACCATCCCGCCGCGGTCGTGCTTCAGGTCGAACAACTTGCTCCGGTTCGGATGCCCGGCATCCACCCGCTCGCGCATCACAACAATCTCCTGGGCCAGCGCAGCGGCATCTCGCGGCATCGTAAGAACCTGGGCGCGAATCTCCTCGAAGTGCTCGCCAATCTCCGCATCGCCGGCGCAATAACGCGCCCGCGATAACGCCTGGTGTTCCCAGACCCACGCCGTATTCGCAGCATCGCCCTCACGAATCTGATAGCGCCGGAACGATTCCAGGCTCGTCACCAGCAAACCCGATTCGCCATTCGGACGCAGCCGCAAATCGACATCGAATAACGTGCCCGCACCCGTTGCCGTCGTGAGCCACGTGATCAGTCGGCGGGCGAACGTAGCGTAGATATCGGCAGCAGATTCGTCGGGGTCGTCGTGCAGGAAGATCAGGTCGAGGTCCGACGCGTAACCCAGTTCCTTCCCGCCCAGCTTCCCATAAGCAATCACAGAAAACCGCGGCACCTCGCGGTGACGCTTGGGAAACTGCGACCACACCGTTTCGATAGTGACATCAAGCACCGCATCAGCCAGCGCCGACAACAGGTCGCTCACATGTTCAACAGTGAGCTTGCCGGCCAGATCGATCAGGAGAATGCGAAACACTTCTGCTTGGTGCGCGTGCCGCAGCAAGTTCATCTGCTGCTCGGCGCCATCGGCGGCGGCAATTTGCCCGCGCAAGGATTCGCGAAATTGCGCCCAGTCGAAGGGGCTCGCGATCACTTCATCGTCGAGCAATTCGTCGAGAAGCTGTGGATGGCGGATCAGATATCCTGCCGCCCAACGCGACGCACCCAGCACCGACAACACCCGCTCGAGCGCCGCCGGATATTCGGTCAGCATCGCGAGATAAGAGCCGCGGCGGCTGACCGCTTCGAGCAGGTCGAACAGCCGGGCAATGGTGTCGCCGCGTCGCTCGGGCGGCTCGACGGCCTTCGCGGCTTCGAGCGCACGTTGCGCGACGATGTCAAATCGTTCCCGGCTGCGCTCAGGCAAACCTTCGTATCGCGTCGATTTCCATACGTTGCGCAGACGCGTGAGCACAGCGGTGGCATCGGTGAAACCCAGTTCGGTCATGCGTTCGACCAACTGTTCTTCGGCGCTGTCGTCGGCGAGCGCGCTGCTCCAGACCCACGACGCCGCCGAATCCTCCGCGACCGCACAACCGCCGTCGCCCTTCACCTTGTCGGCGAAAATCTGGTCGAACTGATGCTCCACGCGCGCCCGATGCGCCTCCAGCGCATCGGTCAGCGCCGGGTAGTCGGCAAAACCCATTACGTTGGCCAACACCGCGCGGTCTTCCGGTGCGACCGGCATGGCGTGCGTCTGCGCGTCGTTTCGATACTGCAAGCGGTGCTCCAGCTTGCGCAGGAACAAGTACGCCTCGGTGAGTTCTCTACATACAGTCGCCGATATCAACCCGTGCGCCGCCGCGCGATTCAGCACGGACAAGGTCGGACGAATTCGCAGATCGGCAATCTGGCCGCCGCGGATCAGTTGAAACACCTGCGCGCTGAACTCGATCTCCCGAATGCCGCCACGGCCGAGCTTGATGTCGTCGGCTTTGTCGGGACGCATGGACGCTCGCCGCTGCGCTTCCTGCCGGATCTGCACATGCAGCGCGCGAATCGCGCTGATCACGCCGTAGTCGAGATACCGCCGGTAGATAAAAGGCATGGCCAACGAGTCCAACTGCTTCGAAAGCCGTTGCGCCGCGTCGCTCTCGCCCTCGGAGACCAGCCGCCCCTTGATCCACGCGTACCGCTCCCACTCGCGGCCCTGCACATAGAAATATTCTTCAAGCATGCCGAGCCCGCAGGCGATCGGCCCCGCATCGCCGTTCGGCCGCAACCGCATATCGACTCTAAAGACATAACCGTCTTGCGTCACCTCGGCCAATGCGCCTATGAGCTTGCGGCCGAGCCGCGTAAAATATTCCTGCGTTGATAACGCCGCCCGTTCGCCGCCTGTCGTCTCACCGTCTTCTTCATAGACGAAGATCAGGTCGATATCCGACGACACATTCAACTCACGTCCGCCGAGCTTCCCCATTCCCACTACACCCAGCGTCAAGCGCTGTCCGTCAGGCCCACGCGGCTCGCCGAACGTCACTTCCAGATCCGCCGATAACACCGCGAGCGCGCGCTGGATGGTCAGCTCGGCAAGATCGGTCATGGCGCCCGTGACTTCGGCCACCTGCGCGAGGCCGGCGAGATCGCGTTCCATCACCGTGCAGAAGACCTCGATGCGCAAGCGCCGGAGCGCAGTCTTGAGCGCGGCTTCATCGAGCCGGCCGCCCGCCGAATGCGCCGAACACGCGTCGCACAGGGCGTTCAGCCGCGCTTCTATCCATGCGCGGCGAATCGGCGTTTGTGACCATTCGGCCACCTGCGCCGACAATTCGGGACGCGCGGCATACACGCGTGCGGCATAGTGGGAAGTGCTGGCACTCAGCAAAACGGCGTTGGTCATGAAAGGTCGGGCTCAGTCATTGCTCACAAACAAGTCCGGCAGTGCGCCGGGGCTTTTGCGCACATTGGCGCGCGGTGTGCAGAACGCCGTCCGGCTTGGCTTCGCGGCCGCATCGTAGCGTGTTCCCGCAGTTTTTTGCAGTGCGCGCTGTGTTACATTTCAACGTCAAATCTCGAAAACCTACCATATCGCCGACCCGCCGCAGCATGTCCGACCGAAAGGAACTAGCCGACCCACCCGTAGCCGTACCCGTGAAGCTAGGTGGTCGCGCCGAGCTCGCCTTGTCGTGGGCGCTCAAAGTCCTTCTGGTGCTGGCTGTCGTGGTCTATTTCGGCGTCGCCGGGATCTACCTCGCGCTGCGTTACGCCGTGCTTCCCCAGATCGATGCGTTCAGGCCGCGCATCGAGGAAATGGTCTCGTCGAAGATCCACGCGCAGTTGCGCATCGGGCGCATCACGGCGAAGTGGATCGGCTTCGAACCTTCATTCGATATCGACAATCTCCGGATCGATGCCGCTGACGGCACGCCGGGTCTTGCCGTGCCGCATGCCAGCGCAACGGTTGCGTGGCGCTCGCTGCTGGGTCCTGTCCCGGTGCTCTCGAATCTCACCGTCGATGGCCCGGATGTCGTCATCTCGCGCGCCGCCGACGGGACCTTCAGCGTGGCCGGCGTGCCGATCCAGGCAAAACACACGGGCAACGACGCGTTCATGACCTGGCTGCTCAGACAGCAAGCCATCGTGCTGCGCGACGGCATGCTGCGCTGGCATGACGGCGAGCGCAGCGCGCCGGAACTTGCGCTCAAGCGCATCAAGCTCGCCATTCTCAACGACGGCCCGCATCATCGGCTGGCGTTGCAGGCGCAGCCCGACGGCGACCTGCTGCACGGCCCGCTCGATTTTCGCGCGGACTTCGCCACGCCGCGCTTCAGCGTCTTCGGCCGGCCGGCGAACTGGACGGGCCAGGCGTATCTGTCGACCGGTCCTGTCGATCTGCCCAAACTCTCGCAGTACGTGACAATGCCGTTCGCGACCTACAGCGGACGTTTCGACAACCGCATCTGGATCGACTTCGCGAGCGGCAAGCTGCAAATAGCGGGCGGCGACCTGACCGGCTCCGATATCGCATTGCGCGTGCGTCCAACGCAGCCGCGTCTGGACGTGCCGATCGCGAACTTCCACTGGGATCTTGGGCAGCAGGACGACGAATACACGCTGCGCCTCGCGAACCTGCACGCGGAACTCGGCCAGCCGCCGCTCGCTGACGGAACGCCGGTGTCGCGCCTGCTGGCCTTCCATACGCTGACCGGCCGTTACCGCGCGGCAACCCTGCAACGCGGGCAATTGTTCGGGGTATCGGGTGATGTCGTCGATCTCGGCGTTCTCGGCGAATTCGCGCGCGCGCTGCCGTTGCCGGCGAAGGCGCAAAACGATCTGCTCCGCTTCAACCCGCGAGGCCAGATTGCCAACTACACGCTGCAAACCGAGCGGCCCAGGCCAACGACGGACGCTCAAGTGATGGCACAGCGCCAGACGGGCGCTGAGCCGCCAATGCGCTATACAGTCAAGGGCGACTTGCTCGGCGTGAGCGTGCAGGCCCAGGAACCACCGCCGGGATTGACGATCAACAACCATCCGCGGGCGGGGATTCCGGGCGTCGAAAACCTGTGGGGCAGTATTGATGCCGATCAGGATCATGGCAGCGCGGTCATCGATACGAAAAATACCGCGATCACCATACCGGGCGTCTTCGATAACCCGCGTCTGGTGCTGGACCGGATCGATGGACGCGTGACCTGGACCCTCGCTGAAGCGCCCGGCAAGCAGCACAAGGCGATCACCGCGCACGTGGAGAAGCTGCATGTCAAGAACGCGGACGCGGAAGCGAGTGCGACGGCGGATTACAGGAACGAGGGCGAAGGCCGCGGTTCGCTCGATCTCAAGGCCAAGGCCGCGCGGCTGAATGTGACGAGCCTCGTGCACTATCTGCCGACCAGCCTCAGCGAAAAAGTGCGCCTGTACCTGGGCCACGCGTTGCAAGCCGGTATCTCGCGCAACGGCACCATCGAGATTCACGGCGACCTGACGAAATTTCCCTATTCACGTTTCCCCGACGCCGGCCTGTTCCGCATCGTCGCGCCCTTCTCCGGTGGCAAGTTCGAGCCAACGCCCTATCCGCCCAGGACCATGGCAAACGGCACGCCGAATGTGTGGCCGGCGTTTGATGGTATTGACGGAACGTTTCATCTCGCCAATAACAAGCTGGGCTTCGATATTTCGCGCGGACACTATCTCGGCGTGAGCGTGGTCAAGACGACGGGCCGTATTGAGGACTTGGGCAATCGTGAATCGAAGCTGCTGATCGACGCCGATGCGCACGGCCCGATCACCGACATGCTTCATTACGTGGAAGACAGCTCGCTCGGCGCGCTCTCACACCACGTGTCGACGAAAATCCACGCGACCGGCAACGCCGCGCTTGCGTTGCAACTGGAAATCCCGCGGGTCGCGCCGCCGCCCGGCGTACGGCCGCACGTGGGTTACAAAGGCGGCATAACGTTCAACGGCAACGAGCTTGCGTACGCTGCGGTGCCGCCACTGTCGAATCTCAGGGGGCGGGTGCGCTTCGGTGAGAAAACCGCATCGCTCGATGGCCTCACGGCGAAATTTCTCGGCGGCGACGTGCGCGGCACGGGCGGCGTGAAACCCGACGGCAGTTATGCCTTCGATGTAAACGGCCGCATTGGCGGCGACGCTGCCCAGAGCCTGAACGCGCACGATCAGGCCCAGGCTGCGCAGATTCTCAAGCACATCAGCGGCACCGCACCGTACGACCTGCGTGTGCGCGGCGTGAAAAACGCGTTGCCGCAAGTCGAGGCTAGTTCCGACTTGACCGGCCTCGGCCTGGACTTCCCCGCTCCATTCCACAAGAGCGAGGGCACGCCCATGCCTGTCTCGTTCACGTTCACGCCGGTCGCCGGATCAATGCAGGACCACGACGCGAAACTCACGCTCGGGCCGGTCAAAGCGCATTACTTGCTCAAGCAGACCGGCAAGGAAGCGCCGATCGTCGAACGGGGTGCTATTGGCGTGAACAAACCGGCCGATCTGCCGGCGCAGGGCGTGACGGCCGCGGTGGATATCGACGAACTCGATGCCGATGCGTGGCGCAAGCTGATCGCCGACTTGGGACCGATGCCGCAACCGGATCCGAAAGCGCAATCGCAGGTGGTGAAGCAGTTCCTCCCGAAGCGCTTCACGCTGCATTTCGCGACGGTGAAACTGCTCAACCGGCGCTGGGAAGATGTGGCGATCGGCGCAAATCTCGGCGATGACCGCAAGTGGCAGGCGAACATTGCGTCGGATCAGGTCACCGGCAATGCCGAATGGATGCCGGGCGCGACGAAAGGCAGTCCGGGTGCATTGCAGGCGCGCTTCACGAAGGTCGTGATTCCGGGGAAACAGGAAACCGACCTGGTCACACAGATGATCCGTAAACCGCCGCCCAACATGCCGTCCATCGATTTGATCGTGAACGAACTCGTGGTGCGCGGGCGCACGCTCGGCCGCCTCGAGGTGGACGCACGCAACGACGTGGAAGACAACGTACCGGTCTGGCATCTGGACAAGCTGGACCTGAGCAACCCGGACGCGACACTTTCGGCCACGGCCAACTGGCGCACGATCAGCGGTCCCGTCGGTTTTCCGGCCGACGCCGACGATAACGCCCCTCGCCGCACCGCGCTCGATTTCAAGCTGGACATCATGGATGCCGGTGCGCTGGTCGAACGGTTGGGCCTGCCGCGTACGGTGAAGAACGGCAAAGGCACCGTGACGGGCCAGTTTGGCTGGGACGGCAGTCCGGCCGCGCCCGACCTGCCCACGCTCAACGGCCGACTGAATGTGGACTTGCAGCACGGCCAGATTCTCAAGGTCAATCCGGGCGCGGCCAAGCTGCTGGGCGTGTTCAGCCTGCAAAGCCTCGCGCACTTCCTCACGCTCAATTACGAGGACGTGGTCGGCAAGGGGCTGCCGTTCGAAAAGATCACAGGCACGGGTACGGTTCAGAATGGCATCGGCCGAACCAATGATTTCACGATGATCACGGCGCCGGCCCGTGTCGAACTAAAAGGACTGGTCGATTTGCCGAAGGAAACGCAAGACCTTCACGCCAAGGTCATCCCGACCATCAGCGCGGGCGCCGTGGCGCTGGGCGCGGCCGTGATCAATCCTTTGCTCGGGCTCGGCACGCTGGCGGCCGATCTGCTGCTGTCGAAATCGATTGGAAAAGCGTTCACGATCGACTATTCCATTACGGGCTCGTGGTCCAAACCCGTCATTCAGCGGGTGAAAGGCGATCAGGGTAAGATCGAATCTCCCGCTGCCACGGTGCCCAACTGAGCGCTTTGATCGCGCTCAAGTGAAGTTCTCAAAGGCTGGCGGCAGGCAAATTCGAGCACGAATTTGCCCATGGTTGCGCCCCTTTTTAGCAGGCTGACATGAGCGAAAAATCAAGCGAAGGCATCCCCGGAACGTTCCACGCCGGGACGTTCCACGCCGGGACGTTCCGCGTAGCCGCACTGCAAATGGTGAGTGCGCCGGATCGTGAGCGCAATATCGCGGAAGCGGGACGGCTGATTGCCGAAGCCGCACGCGATGGCGCGCAGCTTGTGCTGCTGCCGGAATACTTCTGCTACATGGGTTTCAAGGACACGGACAAGCTCGCGATCCGCGAGACGCCCGGCCATGGTCCGATCCAGCAGTTCTTGTCGGACGCGGCGCGCGAGCATCGTGTATGGGTGATCGGCGGAACCTTGCCAATGGAATCGCCGGAAGCCGCGCGTGTGCTCAATACCACCCTGGTCTTCGATCCGACCGGCAAGCAGGTTGCCCGCTACGACAAGATTCATCTCTTCAATTTCGAGAAAGGGACGGAATCCTTCGACGAAGCCCGCACGATCTGTCCGGGAAGCGAAGTGCGTACGTTTGATGCGCCATTCGGACGCGTCGGGTTGTCGGTGTGTTACGACCTGCGGTTTCCCGAGCTTTACAGAAAAATGGGCGATTGCGCGTTGATGGTCGTGCCGTCCGCGTTCACCTACACGACCGGCGAGGCCCACTGGGAAACGCTGCTGAAGGCGCGCGCGGTCGAAAACCAATGCTACGTGCTGGCCGCCGCGCAAGGCGGCAAACACGAAAACGGCCGCCGGACCTGGGGCCACAGCATGCTGATCGACCCATGGGGCGAGATCGTGGCCGTAGTGGAGGAAGGAGCGGGCGTGGCAGCCGGAGCCATTGATGCTGCGCGTATAGCATCCGTCCGTCAAAGCCTTCCTGCACTGCGCCATCGCGTGCTGGGTTAGCTTGTTTTTTCGGAGCCCCCCTCCATTTGGTCAGGGTGTGGCATAAATACTCCGACGTTAGAATGCGTTTAATTTCCACAGACTTCTTCGCCACAGGCAACGAATGAACATCATCGAACCCGGCATCCGAAATCTCGCCACCGCGAAAGAGATCCTGCTGACGCCCTACGGCCTCGACGAATCCACGATTACGCGCACGCTGGCCGAGATCTTCACGCACCGCGTGGACTACGCGGACCTCTATTTCCAGTCCACGCGCAGCGAAGCGTGGAGCCTGGAAGAAGGCATCGTCAAATCGGGCAGCTTCAGCATCGATCAAGGTGTGGGCGTGCGCGCCGTGTCCGGTGACCGGACGGCGTTTGCCTACTCGGACGACTTGTCCCCGGAATCCATCCGTCAGGCAGCTATCGCCACACGCGCAATTGCAAAAGCCGGCGGCGGCAAGCACAAGATCAAATCGGCCAGCACGCTGACCGGTGTGTTCGGCCGCGACCTGTACCTGCCGTCCGATCCGCTCACGTCGCTCGACGCCACTGCGAAGGTGAAGTTGCTCGAACGCGTCGAGAAAATGGCGCGTGGGCGGGACCCGCGCATTGTCCAGGTCATGGCGGGTCTGGCGGGTGAATATGACGTCGTGCTGGTCGCGCGCAGTGACGGCGCGCTGGCCGCGGACATCCGGCCGCTCGTGCGGGTCTCCGTTACCGTGATCGCTGAAAAGGACGGACGGCGCGAAATGGGCAGCGGTGGCGGCGGCGGGCGTTACGACTACGCCTATTTCACGGACGAAATCCTCTCCCACTATGTCGATCAAGCCGTGCACGCGGCGCTCGTTAATCTCGATGCGCGTCCGGCGCCTGCTGGCGCAATGACTGTCGTGCTGGGACCGGGCTGGCCGGGCGTATTGCTGCATGAAGCAATCGGCCACGGGCTGGAGGGCGACTTCAACCGCAAGGGCTCGTCGGCGTTTGCGGGGCGCATGGGCGAGCGGGTAGCGGCGAAGGGCGTGACGGTTGTCGACGACGGCACGTTGCCGAACCGGCGGGGTTCGTTGAATATCGACGACGAAGGCAATCCTACGCAATGCACGACCTTGATCGAGGACGGCATTCTCAAGGGCTACATCCAGGACTCGCTGAATGCGCGTCTCATGAAAATGCCGGTAACAGGCAACGCACGGCGCGAATCGTACGCCGCCCTGCCCATGCCGCGCATGACCAACACGTACATGCTCAACGGTGACAAGGACCCGGGTGAAATCCTGGCATCGGTGAAAAACGGCTTGTATGCGGTGAATTTCGGCGGTGGTCAGGTCGACATCACCAACGGCAAGTTCGTGTTCTCCGCGTCCGAGGCGTACATGATCGAGAACGGCAAGATCACGTATCCGGTGAAGGGTGCGACGCTGATTGGCAGCGGGCCGGAATCGCTCAAGTACGTGACCATGATCGGCAACGACATGGCGCTCGACGGCGGCGTGGGCGTGTGCGGCAAGGAAGGCCAGAGCGTGCCGGTGGGCGTGGGCCAGCCGACATTGCGGATCGAAAAGATGACCGTGGGCGGTACGGTTTGAGCGTTTAGCCTGTGGTTTTCCCGCGCCGCGCTTCGTGAAGGATTCGAGCGCACCGCGCGGGAATTCCGCATCGAATGCTCACGTTTATTGCGGAAACAGGCTTCACGGTGCGGGATGTCCGCATTTTGAGGCCTGACAACTTGCCAACCGCGCGTGTTTAAGGTTATAAAGCCAGACGTTCAATTTTTACCCAACGACCAAAACCATCATGTCCGCCAAGTTTTATTTTTACTTTTTTTGGCATCTCAAGCCGCTGGCGGATCGAGAGGGGTGAGTCGTTTGTGTAGAACCCAAGTTTCCCGAAAAACCGCCAGCGCAGCCTGGCGGTTTTTTTATGCCCAATTTTTTGACGACTTTTTGCGCTGTTCGTGATCTGTCGGACGTTACGACCAACGAACACAGCACCAAAACAAGTTCCTGGAGAACCAGCATGCCCCCGCACAACACCGACGATGTCCGAATCCGTGAATTGAAAGAACTGACGCCCCCCGCTCACCTGATTCGTGAGTTCGCCTGCGCCGAAACGGTTTCGGAGCTCATCTACAACTCGCGCCAGTCGATGCATCGCATCCTGCACGGTATGGAAGACCGTCTGATCGTGATCGTCGGACCGTGTTCGATCCACGACACCAAAGCGGCGCTGGAATACGCGGGCCGTCTCGTCGAAGAGCGCAAGCGCTTTGCGGGCGAGCTGGAAATCGTGATGCGCGTGTATTTCGAGAAACCGCGTACGACGGTCGGCTGGAAAGGTCTGATCAACGACCCGTACATGGACAACAGCTTCAAGATCAACGACGGCCTGCGGACAGCGCGCGAATTGCTGCTGCGAATCAACGAACTGGGGCTGCCCGCCGGCACGGAATATCTCGACATGATCAGCCCGCAGTACATCGCCGACCTGATTTCATGGGGTGCGATTGGCGCGCGGACGACGGAATCGCAAGTGCACCGCGAGTTGGCGTCGGGATTGTCGTGCCCGGTCGGCTTTAAGAACGGCACGGACGGTAACGTGAAGATTGCGGTGGATGCGATCAAGGCAGCGTCGCAGCCGCACCATTTCCTCTCGGTGACGAAGGGCGGCCATTCGGCCATCGTATCGACAGCTGGCAACGAGGATTGCCACATCATCCTGCGCGGCGGCAAGGCACCGAACTACGACGCGGAAAGCGTGAACGCCGCCTGCAACGACATCAGCAAGGCCGGGCTGGCCGCGCGCCTGATGATCGATGCAAGCCATGCGAACAGTTCGAAAAAGCATGAGAACCAGATCCCCGTTTGCGCCGATATCGGGCGGCAGGTCGCAGGCGGCGATGAGCGGATCATCGGTGTGATGGTGGAATCGAATCTGGTCGCGGGACGGCAGGATCTGAAGGAAGGCTGCGAGCTGACGTACGGGCAGAGCGTCACGGATGCGTGCATCGGCTGGGAAGACAGCTTGAACGTGCTCGAAGGGTTGGCCGAAGCCGTGAAGCAACGGCGCGTGGCGAGGGGGAATGGGAACTGATTGGCTTGACCTTGGGCTTGAGCTTGGGTTGCAAAGCAGGGCCGCCGTGTCCGGTGGCCCTCGCTTTAACACGCCGTGGCGCTATGCCAGCTCGCCAGACCCGTAAATCTCGGTACGCACCCGCGCCTCCGATACCCCCGCCGCCACCAGCGCTTCTTGCTGCGCGCGCATGAAGGGGACCGGGCCGCACAAATAATAGTCGGCGTCGGGAAGCAGGGTTTTATCGGCGATGCGGGCAAAATCCAGCCGCCCCGCGAAGTCGAAATCCGTTCCCAGGCGGTCATCGGCGTGGGTCTTTTCATAGAAGACCGTACGCGACACGTTCGGATGTTTCGCCACAATCGCGTCGAGCCATCGGCCGAATGCGTGCGTGCGTCCATCCCGGCAAGCGTGCACAAACGATATTTTCCGCTTGCTGTTCTGCGCGGTCAGCGACGTGAGCATCGACACCATCGGCGTAATCCCCACGCCACCGCTAATCAATACAACGGGCGTCGTCTTGGCGGCGTCGAGCGTGAACTCGCCCATTGGCGCGCTGACTTCAACAATTCCGCCAACTTCGATGCCTTCGTGAATCAGGTTGGACACAAACCCCGGCGGCGCATCCTGCGGCCGCTCGCGCTTCACCGATATGCGTAACCACTCCCCGTTCGGTGCGTCCGAAAGCGTGTATTGACGCGGCTGGTCAACGCCAATTTCCTTCACGAACCGCTTCACGCTGACGTACTGGCCCGGTTCGAAATGGCAGACCGGACCGCCATCGGATGGCTTCAAATAAAACGACGTGATCTCGTCGCTTTCCTGTTCTCGCCGAAACACCACGAACGGCCGGAAACCGCTCCACGCCGCCTGGGAATAAAGCGCCTTTTCTGCCTCGATCAAAATCTCCGCGAGCTGCGCGTAAGCCGCGCGCCAGGCGTCGAGCGTGGGTTCATCGACGGCATCGCCCAGTACTTCGGATATGGCCGCCAGCAAATTTTCACCGACGATCGGATATTGCTCCGGCCGGATATTCAGGCTCGCGTGCTTGTGCGTGATATGCGTGACGGCCGAACCGAGCGCACCGAGGTTATCGATGTTCGCCGCGTACGCATACACGGCTCGCGCCAACGCTTGCGGCTGACTGGAACTTTGCTGATGCGCCTGGTTGAAGACGTTTTTCAGCTCGGGATGATGGGTGAACATCCGCTTGTAGAAGTGTGCGGTGATGGTCACGCCATGTTCGGCGAGCACCGGGGCGGTGGCTTTTACGCGGGCAATCTGGTCGGGGGTCAATGCTGTCATCAATGGGCTCCTTTAAAGATGCATTTATAATATATCTTTAAAGGAGCTGCATATTTGGGCGTTTTGTCGCAGGGATATAAGACGATGCTGATTGTGGTGATCGGCAGCGCAATCGGTGCCGGATGCGCCCTACCCTAGATCTTCCGTTCGTGACTCCACAACACGTCCGTTCCGCCATCGGCACGATTCAACACGCGCGCCAGCACGAACAGCAGATCGGATAATCGATTCACATATTGCCGCGGCGCCGCGTTGATCTTGTCCACCCGGCCGAGCGCCACAATCGAACGCTCCGCCCGCCGGCACACCGTCCGGCCGACATGGGCGAGCGAGGCCGAGCGCGATCCGCCTGGCAGGATGAACTCCTTGAGCGGCGGCAACGTCGCGTTGTACTCCTCGATCCATTCATCGATACGAGCAAGGTGCGCCTTCTCGATCATCGAATGGCCGGGAATGCAGAGCTCGCCGCCGAGATCGAAGAGATCGTGCTGGATCGCCGACAACGCGGCGCGCACGTCATCCGGCAGCGGTTCGCAGAGCAGCACGCCGAGCTGCGAATTCAATTCATCGACATCCCCAATCGCTGCGATCCGCGCGTCGTCCTTTTGCACGCGGCTGCCGTCGCCGAGGCCGGTCGTGCCGTCGTCGCCGGTGCGCGTCGATATCTTGCTCAGGCGATTGCCCATGATCTTCTCCAGGTGGCGCAGAACGCCGGTCAGCATCCGCGCTCATTATAGGCAAGGTGCGAGCATCGGCTCGATGCGAGCTTCCAGCGTAAAATGACTACATAAAACGCACGATTCGCGCATTCCGATGCGAAATTTCGTGCTCCCAACATCCCGTCACACCGATGTCCGGAGACATGCCGTGAACCACCCCGTCCCGCCGCTCGCCGTCCGCCGCACCTTCCCCACCGCCTTGCTCGACGCGCTGAAAGCCGCGTTCGCCGAACGCGTATCGACCACCACCGCGGTGCGTGAGCACCACGGCCGCGACGAATCGCCGTTCGATCCGCAACTGCCCGACGCCGTCGTTTTCGTGACCAGCACGGAAGAGGTCCAGACCGTGGTCCGGCTCTGCGCCGAACACAATGTGCCTGTCATTCCGTACGGCAACGGCTCGTCGCTGGAAGGTCATTTGCTGGCGGTCCAAGGCGGTGTATCGATCGATATGTCGGGCTTGAACCAGGTTTTATCGATCGACGCCGAAGACCTGACGGTCACCGTGCAGCCCGGCATTTCGCGCAAGCAGTTGAACGAAGCGCTGAAAGACACCGGGCTGTTTTTCCCCATCGATCCCGGCGCGGATGCGAGCATTGGCGGGATGTCGGCGACGCGTGCGTCGGGCACCAATGCCGTGCGCTACGGCACGATGCGCGAGAACGTGCTCGGCCTCACCGTCGTGTTAGCGGATGGCCGCGTCATCAAGACCGGCACCCGGGCGCGCAAATCGTCAGCGGGGTACGACCTCACGCGCTTGTTCGTCGGCTCGGAAGGCACGCTCGGCGTGATCGTCGAAATCACCGTGCGGCTTTATCCGCAGCCGGAAGCGGTATCGGCGGCGGTGTGCGCATTTCCGTCGATGGGCGACGCCGTGCGCGCCACCATCGAAACCATCCAGATGGGCGTGCCCGTGGCTCGCGTCGAATTCCTGGATTCGCTGGCCGTGCGCGCGATCAACCGCCATTCGAACCTCACTTTTCGCGAATCACCGATGCTGTTCTTCGAGTTCCACGGCACCGAAAGCAGCGTGAAGGAGCAGGCGGAAACGGTGCAGGAAATAGTTGCGCAAAATAGTGGCACGGACTTCGAATGGGCAACGCGGCCGGAAGATCGCAGCCGCCTGTGGAACGCCCGTCACAACGCCTATTTCGCGATGCTGCAACTGAAACCCGGCTGCCGCGCCGTCACCACGGACGTTTGCGTGCCAATCTCGCGGCTGGCCGAATGCGTGATTGAAACGGAGCAGGACCTGAAGGTCAGCACGCTGCCTTGCCCTATCGTCGGCCATGTGGGCGATGGCAATTTCCACGTCGCCATGCTGCTCGATCCGTCGAAACCGGAAGAACTCGAAGAAGCTGAGCGGATCAACCATCGAATTGTGGAACGCGCGCTGCGCATGGGCGGAACGTGTACCGGCGAACATGGCGTCGGGTTGCACAAGATGGGTTTCATGATCGAGGAACACGGTGAGGACGCGATCAGCGTAATGCGTTCGATCAAACACGCGCTCGACCCGAAAAACCTGATGAACCCGGGCAAGATATTCTCGTACGACGCTTGATTGAACGCGGGTTGATTACTTCCGGATAGCCGAGCAGCGAGCAAGCGTGCGGCGCGAATGACGCGCCCGCACGAAAACATGCTCCGTCCCCGTAATTAGCCCGATCGACGGCAGCCACGCGCAGGTGCAAGATCAACGCTCTGGTTTTTGGAATGCTCCAGAGCACAAACACCGCCGGGAGGAGACATGAACGCATCCGCCGAACTAACGCCTGATGTTTTGGCGCAACGTCAGCGCGAAGTGGTCCAGGCGTTGATGGCCGTGCTGCCGACGCATTGCCTGCTGTATCGCGAGGAAGACACGGCCGCTTACGAGTGCGACGGGCTCGCGGCGTACAGGCGGCTGCCGCTTGCAGTCGCGCTGCCCGAAACCGAGGCGCAGGTTCAGCGCGTCGTGCAGATCTGCGCGCGGCTCGACGTGCCGATCGTTCCGCGTGGCGCGGGAACAGGCCTGTCGGGCGGCGCCATGCCGATCCGGCATGGAATCGTGGTGTCGCTTGCGCGCTTTCGCAAGATCGTGGAGGTCGACCCATACGCGCGGACCGCCACGGTCCAGCCCGGCGTGCGCAATCTCGCCATATCCGAAGCCGCAGCTCCGTATGGGCTCTACTACGCGCCCGATCCGTCATCGCAGATTGCCTGCACGATCGGCGGCAATGTCAGCGAGAATTCCGGCGGCGTCCATTGCCTCAAGTACGGCCTCACGTGTCACAACGTGATGCGAGTGCGCGCGGTATCGATGGAAGGCGACATCCTCGAATTCGGTTCGCTTGGGCTTGATGCGCCGGGGCTCGACCTGCTGGCGGTGCTGATCGGCAGCGAAGGCATGTTCGCCATCGTCACCGAGATCACCGTCAAGCTGATCCCCAAGCCGCAAACGGCCCAGGTGATCATGGCGAGCTTCGACGACGTCGTCAAAGGCGGCAACGCGGTCGCGGCGATCATCGCGGCCGGCATCATCCCTGCCGGGCTCGAGATGATGGATAAACCCGCGACACGCGCCGTGGAAGAGTTCGTGAAAGCGGGTTACGACCTCGACGCGAAGGCTATCTTGCTGTGCGAATCGGACGGCACGCACGACGAAGTCATGGAAGAAATCGTCCGCATGACGTCCGTGCTGCGCGAATTTGGCGCGAACCGTATCCAGATTTCGCGTTCGGAAGCCGAACGGCTGAAGTTCTGGTCCGGCCGCAAGAACGCGTTTCCGGCCGCCGGCCGTATCTCGCCTGATTATTACTGCATGGACGGTACCGTGCCGCGCCGCCAGATCGGACCGCTGCTGGCGCGTATTGAAGAGATGGAAAAAAAGTACGCACTACGTTGCATGAACGTTTTCCACGCCGGCGATGGCAACATGCACCCACTGATCCTGTTCAACGGCAACGATCTGGACGAATGGCACCGCGCCGAGGCATTCGGTTCGGACATCCTCGAAACCTGTGTGGAGCTGGGCGGAACGGTGACGGGCGAGCATGGCGTGGGTATCGAAAAGATCAACTCCATGTGCGTCCAGTTTTCGCCCGAAGAACGCGATACGTTTCACGCGATAAAACGTGCCTTCGATCCCCCCGGCCTGCTCAATCCCGACAAAGGCATCCCGACGCGCGCGCGTTGCGCCGAGTACGGGAAAATGCATATTCGCGGCGGCTTGCTGCCGCATCCCGAGATTCCACGCTTTTAAGCGGCGTGCGCAGCGACGTGCGCAGGTGGCATGTTTAGGCAGTGCTTCTAAACGCTGCCTGGTCATGACATCCCATTAATGTCCCTTTGAAGCATCGGCGGTGGTTCCCCGGCGTTCAAGCCCGCACACGTATCCACGTTTATACGAGTGGCCGTGCGGGAACACGCCGATACACTGACCCAAGAGCCATAAAAACCGCGGGACACCATGACAACGGAAGACATTGTCGCGAGCTGGTCCGAGCGTATTCGCGCCGCGACGGCGAGCAACACCCCGCTACGGATTCGCGGCGGCGGCACGAAGGATTGGTACGGACAGACGCTGCAAGGCGAGATAGTCGATACGCGGGCGCATCGCGGGATTATCGAATATGACCCGGCCGAACTCGTGATAACCGCGAAAGCGGGCACGCCGCTCAAAGAGATCGAAGCGCGGTTGGACGAATGCGGCCAGATGCTGCCGTTCGAACCTCCGCACTTCGGGCCAAACGCCACGCTCGGCGGCTGTATTGCAGCCGGACTGGCCGGCCCGCGGCGCGCCGCGGCCGGTGCGCCGCGCGATTTCGTGCTCGGCGCCGTGGTGATGAACGGCCAGGGCCACGTGCTGCATTTCGGCGGCCAGGTCGTGAAGAACGTCGCGGGCTACGATGTCTCGCGGCTGCTTGCGGGCTCGCTCGGCACGCTGGGGTTGATCCTGGAGGTATCGGTGAAAGTGCTGCCGAAACCCGTTGCCGAAGCCACGCTCAAGTTCGAAATGAACGACACGGACGCCGTGCGCAAGCTCAACGAATGGAGCGGACACCCGTTGCCGCTAACCGGTAGCGCGTGGCGTGACCACACGCTCGCGTTGCGCCTGGGCGGCGCGGAAGCAGCGGTGAAAGCGGCGCGGACATCGCTGGGCGGCGAAGTGGTGGACGCGGTTGAAGCCGAGCGTTTCTGGTGCGGTTTGCGCGAGCAACTGGATCCGTTCTTCGCGGTCATACCGCCGAAATCGGCTTTGTGGCGGCTGTCGTTGCCATCGATTGCCGAGCCGATGCACCTTCCCGGCCCGCATCTGATGGAATGGGGCGGCGCGCAACGCTGGTGGATCACCGACGCCGATCCGCAAACCGTGCGCATCAGCGCCAAGCAGGCCGGCGGCCACGCGACCATCTTCCGGTCGAGCGCATCGTATGACCGTAACGCGGGCGTCTTCACGCCCTTGGCCGCCCCGTTGATGAAGATTCATCGTGGCCTGAAAGCCGCATTCGATCCCGCTAGCATTTTCAATCGCGGCCGCCTCTACCCCGACTTCTGAGCTGAAAGACCAACGCGATGCAAACCAACCTCGCCGACTTCATGCGCGACACCGCCGATGGCGAAGAAGCCGAGGCTATCCTGCGCAAGTGCGTGCATTGCGGATTCTGCACGGCGACGTGCCCGACCTATCAGATATTGGGCGATGAGCTCGACGGCCCGCGCGGCCGGATCTACCTGATCAAGCAGATGCTGGAAGGCGCGCCTGTGACACGCAGCACGCAACTGCATCTGGACCGATGCCTCACGTGCCGTAATTGCGAGACCACGTGCCCATCGGGCGTGCAGTATGGACGGCTGGTGGAGATCGGCCGGAAGGTGGTGGAAGCGAAAGTGGAGCGGCCGTTCGGCCAGCGCGTCCAACGCAAACTGCTCGCCAATTTCCTGCCGAACAGCAAGCTTTTCACGCCTGCGATGAAGATCGGCCAGCAGTTCCGGCCGCTCTTGCCCAAAGCCTTGCGGACCAAGATTCCAGTCGCGCAACGGCCGCTGGAGCCGCCAACCGGCACGCATGAGCGCACCATGCTGATGCTCGCCGGCTGCGTCCAGCCCGCCATGATGCCGAACGTCAACATAGCGACTGCACGGGTGTTCGATGCATTGGGCATTCAGATCCTGACCGCGCCGGATGCCGGTTGTTGTGGCGCGATCCGCCTGCATCTCGGCTACAACGAAGAGGCGCTGGACGACGTGCGCAACAACATCGACGCATGGTGGCCGTATGTGGAAAACGGCGTGGAGGCAATCGTGATGAACGCGTCCGGTTGCGGCGCGACCGTGAAGGAATATGCGCACTTGCTGCGCAATGATCCGGTCTACGCGGAGAAGGCTGCACGGATCGTGGACCTGACGCGGGACCTGTCCGAGATCCTGCCGCAATACGAGGACGAACTGACCGCCATGACTAGGCGGCGCGCCGTGCATACCGTCGCGTTCCATCCGCCGTGCACGCTGCAACACGGCCAGCAAATCCGCGGTCACGTGGAGAACTTGCTCACCGCGCTGGGCATAGAAGTGCATCTTCCCGCCGATAGTCATTCGTGCTGCGGCTCGGCCGGCACGTACTCGGTGCTGCAGCCGAAACTCTCGTACGCCTTGCGCGACCAGAAACTCGATGCGCTCGAGAAGCTCGAGCCGCAGCTGATCGTATCGGCGAATGTGGGCTGTATCGCGCATTTGCAGAGCGGCACGTCCACGCCCGTCGTGCACTGGATCCAGCTTGTCGAACATCTGCTGTATGGCTAACGCTGCCGGGAGCGTGCTGGACCGGCTCACGGCATCCGTATAATCGGACCTCTGCTTACTCGATATGCGGCGTCCGATTCCATGTCCTCCTCTCATGTAGCCCGTCACCTCGACGAAGTCCGTCAGCGCATCGCGAAAGCGGCGGCGGACGCTTCGCGCGACGCGTCCACGGTCACGTTGCTCGCGGTATCGAAGACCTTTCCTTCCGAGGATGTTCGCGCCGCCTTCGACGCCGGACAACGCGCGTTCGGCGAAAACTACGTGCAGGAAGCGGTGGCCAAGATTGCTGAACTGGCCGATTTGCGCAGCCAGATCGAGTGGCATTTCATCGGACCGTTGCAATCGAACAAGACGAAAGTGGTCGCCGAGAATTTCGATTGGGTGCATTCGGTCGATCGGCTCAAGATTGCCGAGCGATTGTCTGACCAACGCGGTGGCAATATGGCAGCGCTTAACGTCTGCCTGCAAGTGAATGTGAGCGGAGAGGCGTCGAAAAGCGGTGTGACGCCAGACGAAGCGCTGGCGCTCGCGCGCGCCGTTGCCGCGCTTCCTCGTTTGCACCTGCGCGGCCTGATGGCGATTCCCGAACCGGCCGGCACACTCGATGAACAACGCGCGCCGCATCGGCGGCTGCATGAAATCATGGACACACTGCGCGCGGAAGGCCTGGAACTCGACACGCTTTCCATGGGGATGTCGGCGGATATTGAAGCCGCCATTCTCGAAGGCGCGACCCTGGTTCGTATTGGCACGGCTATCTTCGGCGCACGCGATTATTCCAACTGAACCCTTGATCTGAACTCACTATGAAAATTGCGTTTATCGGTGGCGGCAACATGGCATCCGCGCTTATCGGCGGTTTGATCAAGCGCGGCGTTGCGGCTGCGGATCTGTACGTTGTCGATCCTGGCGAAGAGGCGCGCGCTCGTACCGGAAAGGACTTCGACGTGGCGACGGGCGCGTCCATCGATTCGACACTTGCTGACTACGACGCGATCCTTCTCGCCGTGAAACCGCAGGTCTTGAAGGACGTGGCCGCCGCGCTGCAGCCGGTGTTGTCGAAGCAATTAGTGATCAGCATCGCGGCCGGCATTCGTGCCGCCGACCTGTCGCGCTGGCTCGGCGGTTATACGCAAATCGTGCGCACCATGCCGAACACGCCGGCGCTGATCGGCATGGGCGTGACGGGTCTCGCCGCGCTGCCCGGTGTTGACGATGCCGGCAAAGCGCTGGCGTCGAAGGTACTGGAAGCGGTTGGCAAAATCGTCTGGTTCGACGACGAAGCGAAGATCGACGCCGTCACCGCCATTTCGGGTAGCGGCCCGGCGTATGTGTTTTATTTCATCGAAGCCATGCAGGAAGCTGCGCGGCAGCTTGGCATGGACGAGGAGCAAGGCCGCGCGCTCGCGGTGGCTACGTTCACGGGTGCGGCGCAATTGGCAGCGCAATCCAGCGAACCAGCGAGCGTGTTGAGGGAGCGCGTGACATCGAAGGGAGGGACGACTGCCGCGGCTTTAGCTTCCTTCGATGCCCAGGGCGTGAAGGACGCTATCGTTCGTGGCGCGTTGGCCGCGGATGCACGGGCGAAGGAGATGGGCGAGGAGTTGGGGAAGGCTTGAAGTCGGCCCGATCAATGGGAAGAGCCACGAGGTTTCCATGGCTTCTTGTTACCGGACCTGTTCGTCAGGCTACCGACGTGACGCGCTTGCGTTAGCGTCCTTGCGCGATGCGGCTCCACTCGGCTCTGCCCTGCTCGACAAATCCGGCGTCGTGTCAATGCAACCAACCTGAAACGCTTCAGCGCTGGTTGGCTTGAATCGTGTTACCGCATAAATGCGTAGCTCGCCGCGATGCCTGCGAACAGTACGCCACCCAGCCAGTTGTTATGTTTGAACGCGGCGAAGCACGGCATGCGTTCGCGGTTCTTGATCAGCGTGTAGTGATAGATCGCGCATGCCATCGCTGCCGCCCAGCCGATCCAGTACAACACGCCGAACGCCAGCGTCAAGCCGATCCATACGTAGATCCCGAGCGTTGCGGCATAGCAAAGCATGATCGCGAGGACATCGAAACGTCCGAACGTCAGCGCCGATGTGCGGATGCCGATCTTGATGTCATCGTCGCGATCGACCATCGCGTATTCGGTGTCGTAGGCAACCGACCAGAACACGTTGGCCGCCAGCATGATCCATGCGAGCGCGGGGACGTGGTCCTGCACGGCGGCAAAAGCCATGGGAATGCCGAATCCGAACGCGATGCCGAGATACGCCTGAGGAATCGCGAAGAACCGCTTCGTGAACGGATAACTCCCCGCGACGAACAGCGCGAACACCGAGAGCTCCTTGGTCAGGGTGTTGAGCGGCAGGATCAGTAAGAACGCAATCAGCGATAACGCCGCCGCCAGCGCCACGGCTTCCCATGCGGCAATCTTGCCGGATGTGATGGGCCGGTTTTCGGTGCGCTTCACGTGTTTATCGAAGTCGCGGTCGGCGTAGTCGTTGATCGCGCAACCCGCCGAGCGCATGAGCAACGTGCCGAGCACGAAGATGAGCAAGAGCATGGGTGACGGATGACCGCTCGATGCAATCCACAACGCGTTGAGCGTCGGCCACAGCAACAGCAAGCTGCCGATGGGTTTGTCCATGCGGACGAGGCGAAGATACAGCGGGAGGCGAGCGAACATGGCGGTTGAACGGCGGCAATGGCGGTAACCGCATTTTAAGGCAGAGGAGATTCGCGGTTGGCTTTCCCTTCTGGTTTGACGCGGCGAAGAAACCCCGAAAACCAAGAAGCCCCGCGTTCTGCCGAACGCGGGGCTTCTTCAATTCCATTCGCCACGCTCGATCCATGGCGATCGAACCGAACTTACTGCCCAAGCATCGCGCGCAACATCCACGCGGTCTTTTCGTGAATCTGCATGCGCTGCGTGAGCAAGTCAGCCGTCGGCTCGTCATTAGCGCTGTCGGTCAGCGGGAAAATCGCGCGCGCCGTGCGTACAACCGCTTCCTGACCTTCCACCAATTGGCGAATCATTTCTTCGGCAACCGGAATGCCATCGGCTTCAGGAATGGACGACAGCTTCGCGAACTCGCGATAGCTACCCGGCGCGTACACGCCCAGTGCGCGAATGCGTTCGGCGATCGAATCAACAGCCAGCGCCAGTTCCGTGTATTGCCCTTCGAACATCAGATGGAGCGTGTTGAACATCGGCCCCGTGACGTTCCAGTGAAAATTATGGGTCTTCAGATACAGCGTGTAGGTATCGGCCAATAGGTGCGACAAACCATCGGCGATCTTCTTGCGGTCTTTGTCGCTGATACCGATGTTCACAGCCGGTGATGCGATTTTCTTCGCCATAGTGACTCCGTGAGAGTGATACGAACAGTGCAAGCGACCCGTCCAATGCTGCTACCGGGGCCGCCGAGCGTTCGTGAGTTTATCTTAGAAACGCAGTGCGACCCGCCATGGAGGCGGGCCACAAGGGATATCTCGATGCGTCAGGACGACGCGCTGCAAGGATAATCAGATCAGACCCGCACCATGCAATCCTTCGATAATCACCGCCGCGTAACTCGCCGCGACAATGCCAAAGCCGATCGCGAGCCGTACGCCGCGCGACGCATTGAGACTCTTCGCCTCGATACCGCTCACCGCCCGTTCGAGTGTCATGATCGCTTGTGTCATCGTCGTTCTCCTTGAGTTCAGCCCTTGAGTCTGCATGTCGATTCACAAAGGGACGCACATTCTGAAAATGCGTCCCGTCCTGCTTACTTCACCGCGGCTTCCACGTCATCGTCAGCCGTTTCAACCTTCTGGCCCAATGCCGCGAGCGCCGCGACCACACCCGCCGCATACGCCGGATCGGCACGCCGGAAGTGCTCGATCTGCACCGCGACGATCTCGTTCGGCACGCCGTGAATGTGCCGTGCGATGTTCCCGAAGAAGCGCTGCTTTTGCGCGTCATCGAAGAGTCGGAACAGCGCGCCTGCCTGGCTGTAGTAGTCGTCGTCTTCACGATGGTCGTAACGCTCCACCGCGCCCGCCGCCAACGCCGGTTCGTTCACGCTCGGGTCCTGCGCAAAGTCGCCAAAGCGATTCGGCTCGTAGTTCACGCGGCCACCGCTGTTGCCATCGACGCGCATGCCGCCATCGCGATGAAACGAGTTCTGAACGGCGGTCTTCGGCGCGTTCACCGGAATCTGATGGTGATTGATGCCAAGACGATACCGATGCGCATCGCCATACGAGAACAAGCGCCCTTGCAGCAACCGGTCCGGCGAGAAGCCAATACCCGGCACCACGTTCGCCGGCGTGAAAGCGGCTTGCTCGACATCAGCAAAATAGTTACCTGCGTTGCGGTTCAACTCGATCGTGCCTACATCGATCAGCGGAAAATCCTTGTGCGGCCAGACCTTGGTGACATCGAACGGATTCATGCGATACGTCGCGGCTTCAGCTTCCGTCATCACCTGGATGCGGAAATTCCACTTCGGGAAATTACCGCGATCGATGTTGTCGACCAGATCACGCTGCGCGCTTTCCCGATCGCCGCCGACTACCGCTGACGCTTCGGCATCGGTGTAATTCTCGAGAGGCTGCTGCGACTTGAAGTGGAACTTCACATAGAAGCGCTCGTTGTTCGCGTTGATGAACGAATACGTGTGCGAGCCGAAACCATGCATCTGCCTGTAGCTCTTCGGAATCCCGCGATCGCTCATCAGGATGGTGACCTGATGCAACGATTCCGGATGCCGCGCCCAGAAGTCCCAGGCCGCCACGTTGCTGCGCATGTTGGTGTACGGATCGCGCTTTTGCGTATGGATGAAGTCAGGAAATTTCAGCGGATCGCGGATGAAAAACACCGGCGTGTTGTTGCCGACGACGTCCCAGTTACCTTCTTCCGTGTAGAACTTGATCGAGAAGCCGCGCACGTCGCGCTCGGCATCAGCCGCCCCGCGTTCACCCGCAACGGTCGAAAAGCGCATGAACAACGGCGTTTGCTTGCCGACTTCCGCGAACACCTTGGCTTTCGTGAAGCGGGAAATATCGTGCGTGATCTTGAGCGTGCCGAACGCGCCCGATCCCTTGGCGTGCACACGACGCTCGGGGATAACTTCGCGGTCGAAATGCGCGAGCTTCTCGATCAGCCAGAAATCCTGCAGCGCGATCGGACCACGCGGACCAGCGGTGATCGAATTCTGGTTGTCGCCGACTGGCGCGCCTGCTGCATTGGTGAGGATGCGATTGGTCATCGATTACTCCGTGAAATTTGTCTGGGACGAAAAGTTATGCCGGGTGAGTTTCAGCAAGTGCGGGCGAAGCTGGCTAGCACGTCCACCACAACGCCTTTGGCTTCGCGATAAGCGGCGGCGAGTTGCGTGGCCTGGCGGGCGATCAGCGTCATGGCTTCCTCCGGTTTGTTTTGTTGGATCAGGGCCGATCCATGGAGGTGAGAATAGCAAAAACTATCTGTTTATCGAATTCAATTAATTTAATCTATGCGATAGGTCAAATGAATCCGGGGCGCACGAGGATCGAGGGAGGCGGGGAAATGGTGCCGGAAGCCGCGCCCAGTCTGGACGCGGTACGAGCTAAATCCAGCTAAGACAGGATTAGTTGACTGCGGCGGGCAACTCTAGCCGCGTAACACCTGGGAGATTGCAGGCAGCGATTGCGTCGCAAATGGCTTCGATAGCCGGCATCCGCGTGAAGCTCTTGCGCCACGCCAGCACGACGCGCCGGTCCGGAACCGGGTCCTCGAAGGGAACGTAGCTCAGGAGACCCGCATCCACGCCGCCCGCGTGCGGTTTCACTTCCATCACCGACATCCGCGGCAGCACGGTAATGCCGACGCCGCTGGCGACCATATGCCGGATGGTTTCCAGCGATGACCCTTCGAAGGTCTTCTGGATTCCGTCCGCGTTCTGCGAAAAACGCATCAGTTCAGGGCACACGCCGAGCACGTGATCGCGGAAACAATGGCCGCTGCCCAGCAGCAGCATGGTTTCCAGCTTCAGGTCATCGGCATTGATCTTGGGCCGGTTTTCCCACGGATGACCCGCCGGCATGGCGACAACAAACGGTTCATCGAACAGCGGGCGCACCATCAAGCCCGTTTCCGGAAACGGCAGCGCCATGATGGCGACATCGATTTCGCCCTGCTTGAGCAGTTCGATGAGCTTGAGCGTGTAGTTCTCCTGCAGCATCAGTGGCATCTGCGGGACGCGCTTGATCATCTGCTTGACCAGCGTGGGCAGCAGATACGGCCCGATGGTGTAGATCACGCCAAGACGCAGCGGCCCAACCAGCGGGTCCTTGCCCAGCTTGGCGATTTCCTTGATGGCGAGGGTTTGTTCCAGAACGCGCTGTGCTTGCGTGACGATCTGTTCGCCGATTGGTGTGACGCTGACTTCGCTGGTGCCGCGCTCGAAAATCTGCACGTTCAGTTCATCTTCCAGCTTTTTGATTGCTACCGACAAGGTCGGCTGACTCACGAAACACGCCTCGGCCGCACGGCCAAAATGCCGCTCGCGCGCCACCGCAACGATGTACTTCAATTCGGTAAGGGTCATTAGGGGCCAATCAGAGTCATTGAATCGATAGGATTTGACTTATACACCCGTCGGGGGGATTCGCCAACTGTGACCAAGCGAAGCCTTGGAATCCGCGGAGGAAATCTCGCGCCAGCCATCGGCCTCAGCGTACAAGCGCGGCAGCCCGTGCTTGCATGCAGTCGCTTAAGACCCGGGAAATCGCGCTGCGTTCAAGCTTTCAGAAATTGCTCGCGCGCGCCAAGCCATCGCGCCAAGTGATTTGTGACCGCCTCGGGGAACTGAGCCAGCATCTGGTCCGCTGCCGCACGCGCCGGTTCGATCAGCCAGCCATCGTTTTCCAGGCTCGCAAAACGCAACATCGCCGCGCCCGACTGACGCGCGCCGAGGAACTCGCCGGGACCGCGGATCTCCAGGTCGCGACGCGCGATTTCGAAGCCATCGGTGGTTTCACGCATCGTCTGCAATCGAGCGCGCGCCGTCTGAGACAACGGCCCGGCGTACATCAGCACGCACACTGAGGCCGCGCTGCCCCGCCCCACACGGCCACGCAACTGGTGAAGCTGCGCCAGGCCAAAGCGCTCTGCGTGCTCGATCACCATCAATGAGGCGTTCGGCACGTCCACGCCGACTTCAATCACTGTGGTCGCGACCAGCAACTGGACTTCGGCGCGCGTGAATGCATCCATGACGGCGGCTTTCTCCGCCGGCGGCAAACGCCCATGCACAAGCCCGATGCGCAACTCGGGCAACGCGGCAACCAGCGTCTCGTACGTCTCCACCGCCGTCTGCAATTGCAGCGTCTCGCTTTCTTCGATCAGCGGACACACCCAATACACTTGCCGGCCGGTCAGCGCCGCCTCGCGCACGCGGGCGATCACTTCTTCCCGGCGGTTATCGGCGACCAGTTTGGTCAGGATCGGCGTGCGCCCGGGCGGCAATTCATCAATTGTCGATACATCCAGATCCGCGTAATACGTCATGGCGAGCGTGCGCGGAATCGGCGTGGCCGACATCATCAGTTGATGCGGCTGGAAGTTGTTCACACCATCGGCGGCGTTATGCGCCTTGGCTCGCAACGCAAGCCGCTGGGCCACGCCAAACCGATGCTGTTCATCGACGATCACAAAACCAAGCCGCGCAAACTCCACCGCGTCCTGAATGATCGCGTGCGTGCCGATCACCAAGTGCGCCGCTCCCGATGCCGCCGCTTCAAGCGCCGCGCGTTTTTCCTTCGCCTTCAGGCTGCCGGCAAGCCATGCCACCGTCACGCCCAGCGGCTCGAGCCAGGCGCGCAGCTTACGGGCGTGTTGTTCAGCGAGGATTTCGGTCGGCGCCATCAACGCGGCCTGATAACCGGCATCAATGGCTTGCGCGGCAGCGAGCGCCGCCACAATCGTCTTGCCGCTGCCTACGTCGCCTTGCAACAGGCGCTGCATGGGGTGCGGCAACATGAGTTCGCCGGATATCTCGGCGCACACGCGTTCCTGCGCGCCGGTCAGCTTGAACGGCAACGTACCGATGAACCGCGCGACCAGCGATTCGGGCACATGCTGTAACCGCGGCATCACCGGAGCGGCGCGCGTGCGGCGTTCCTCATGCGCCCGTTTGAGCGACAACTGCTGCGCGAGCAATTCCTCAAACTTGATGCGCGTCCACGCCGGATGCGTGCCGTCGATCAACGCGTTTTCATCGGAATCGGCGTGCGGATGATGGAGCGTTTTGACGGCATCGAGCAAAGCGGGCACGTTCAGCGGCTGCAGATGCGCGCGGGCGATTTTTTCCGGCAGCAACTCAGGCAGATGAACCCTCGACAACGCGCTGTCGATAGCCTTACGCAAATACGCCTGCGACACCCCCGCCGTGCTCGGATACACCGGCGTCAATGCTTGCGGCAGCGGCGTGTCCTCATCCACCGGACGCACCGCCGGATGCACCATCTCCATGCCGAAAAAGCCGCCGCGCACATCGCCACGCACCCGCAGGCGCACGCCGATCGCCATCTGCTTGACCTGCGAGCCGTAGAAATTGAGAAAACGCAGCGTGAGTTCGTCGCCGGCGTCGTCGTGGATCTTGACCAGCAACTGCCGGCGCGGCCGGTACGCGATCTCGTTGTCGAACACCACGCCTTCGGTCTGCGTGTTGTCGCCGGGAATCAGATGGCCGATCGGCGTGATGCTGGTTTCGTCCTCATAACGCATCGGCAGATGCAGCACGAGATCGATATCGGATTTGAGGCCGAGCTTGGCGAGTTTGTCGACGGGTTTTGGAGGTGCCGCCGCGGGCTTCAACGGCTGGACCTTGTCCGCGGCGATCTCCAGATTCGCGAGCGTTTTCGCAGCTGACCCTCGCCCGCGCTTGCGCTTTTGAACGGGCGCGTCGGGTTCACCGGCTGCATCGGGAGCGTCTTCAGCGTCAGGAGCAACGAGCAATCGGCGGTCGGACAAGGGCATCTAATCTCTTCAAAGTACAATATCGGCTTCGTTCGGCACGGCGATGGGGTCATCATCCGCTCGCCGCGCGGCATGTGCGGGTTCGTTAAAGCGCCTAAATAGGTGGCCGGCGACGGGTTTTTGCCCATCGGCCATATGGAACGCAGCCGCGAAACCAATGGCTTCCTTGTGCTTTCCGGGGCGCGATCGGCAAGCGGCACGGTGATTTCGAAAGCCGCGACGTTATTTGAAACCGTCGCAACGGTCGATCAGACATCCGGCCCACGAAACCTGAATTAACGCACTGAACCCGCGCCCACCCCGCGCCGCCTTGCCAAGCGCCTGGCCAAACTAACGCGCGTTTCATCGCGCATCGACCTGCTTTCCCCATGTTCACGCTTTCCGATTTCGATTTTAATCTGCCGCCCGAGCTGATCGCGCAAACGGCACTCACCGAGCGCAGCGCGAGCCGTTTGCTCGACGTAGATAACCACGTCGCGACGGCCACCTTTACCGATCGCCATTTCACCGAACTGCCGAACCTGCTGGAACCCGGCGACCTGCTTGTCTTCAACGATACCAAAGTCCTGAAGGCTCGGTTCCTCGGCCAGAAGGCCAGCGGTGGCCGTATCGAGGTGCTGGTCGAGCGCCTGACCGGCGCAACCACCGCGCTCGCGCAGATCCGCGCCAGCAAAAGTCCGTTGCCGGGCACGAAACTGGTTCTCGCCGACGCATTCGAGGTTACGGTCGGTGAGCGCGTGGAGCCGTTCTACACGCTGCATTTTCCTGCCGATTGCCTCACGCTGATCGAGCAATACGGCCGCCTGCCGTTGCCGCCCTATATAGAGCACGATCCCGATTCCTTCGATGAAACCCGCTACCAGACCGTCTACGCGGCGAACCCCGGCGCGGTCGCGGCGCCCACGGCCGGCCTGCACTTCGACCCGGCGCTGTTTGCCGCGCTCGACGCACGCGGCGTGGAGCGCGCGACGCTGACGCTGCACGTGGGCGCGGGCACGTTTCAGCCAGTGCGGGTTGAAAACCTTGCGGAACACAAGATGCATAGCGAATGGTATCGGCTGCCGCAGGAACTCGCGGACAAGATCACCGCGACGAAATCGCGAGGGAACCGTGTTGTCGCAGTCGGGACAACGTCGTTGCGCGCGCTCGAAGCGGCTGCCCGCGACGCGGCTGAAGCCGGCCGGCCGCTCGCGGAAACGAGCGCCGAGACGGACATTTTTATTACACCGGGGTATAAATTTCGCGTGGTCGACCGGCTTGTGACGAACTTCCATTTACCGAAGTCGACGCTGATGATGCTGGTCTCGGCTTTCGCCGGCATGGACGCGATTCGCGCGGCGTATGCGCATGCGATTGAAGAGCGGTACCGATTTTTTAGTTACGGCGACGCGATGCTGCTGACGCGGCAAACGGCGGCTTGAGAACGTCGTCTGCGACGCGGTGGCAAGGCAAGGCAAGAACGATTGAATGCGCCTCGTATCATCGTGCCGCCCGCATCACCTTATGCATTCTCGCCGCACCCCAAGAACACCTTACCCATCTGCGCCGGACTGTCCTCCGGTGGCACAGGAGCTTTTGAATGACCGCAACAAGCAACGCAGCCGATACCCTTGAAGCACCCGCCCGCCCCGAAAACGGCCTCAAGTTCGAGCTGATCACCACCGACGGCCAGGCGCGACGCGGCCGCGTCACCTTGAACCATGGCGTGGTCGAAACACCGATCTTCATGCCCGTCGGAACATACGGAACGGTCAAGGCCGTTGCACCGCGCGAGCTCGAGGAAATGCACGCGCAGATCATCCTCGGCAACACGTTCCACCTCTGGTTGCGCCCCGGGCTTGAAACAATCGCGGCGCACGGCGGTTTGCATCGATTCATGAACTGGCATCGTCCGATCCTCACCGACTCCGGCGGTTTCCAGGTCTTTTCACTCGGCGATCTGCGCAAGATCACCGAAGATGGCGTCACGTTCGCGTCGCCCATCAACGGCGACAAGCTGTTTTTATCGCCGGAAATCTCGATGCAGATCCAGAAGGTGCTGAACTCGGACATCGTGATGCAGTTCGACGAATGCACGCCGTACGCCACCAACGACGTGCCCACGCCGCACCAGGACGCAGCCGATTCCATGCGCATGTCGATGCGCTGGGCCAAGCGTTCCGTCGACGAATTCGCCAAGGGTGAAAATCCGAACGCGTTGTTCGGCATCGTCCAGGGGGGCATGTTCGAAGATTTGCGCGATGAATCGCTGGCCGGTCTCGCGGACATCGGTTTCCACGGCTTCGCGATCGGCGGCCTGTCCGTCGGCGAACCGAAGGAAGACATGATGCGCGTGCTGGAACACATCGGCCCGAAGCTTCCCGCCGACAAACCGCACTACCTGATGGGTGTCGGCACGCCGGAAGACCTCGTAGCGGGCGTGGCGTCGGGCGTCGACATGTTCGACTGCGTGATGCCGACCCGCAACGCACGCAACGGCTGGCTGTTCACCCGTTTCGGCGACGTCAAGATCCGCAACGCGGCGCACAAGAACTCGCTCAAGCCACTCGATGAAACCTGCGGCTGCTACACCTGCCGCAACTTCACGCGCGGTTATCTGCACCATTTGCATCGCGTGGGTGAAATTCTCGGCTCGCAACTGAACACGATTCACAACCTGCACTACTACCTGCAACTCATGCAAGAGATCCGCGATTCGATCGAAAATCACGCGTTTGACGCATTTGTGAAGCAGTTTAAAGAGGATCGCGCACGGGGAATTGACTGACCGGATGGCTAACGTCAGGCCATTGAATCTGCAATCGGCTTGATAAACATTACAATTGCTTTACGTCACGCTTTAACAGCTTGATCACAAAGCGCATTCCGCGCTTACGTGGCGTGGCCCGGTGGTAGAATAGCGGGCTAATTTTCTGATCGTTATAACGGAGAGACGGACGTGGATTTCATTTCAAGAGCTTTCGGCGGCGGCGCAGATGGCGCCCAGTCGAGCATCATGAGCTTTTTGCCGCTCATTTTGATGTTTGCAGTGCTGTATTTCATCATGATTCGTCCGCAAATGAAGCGCCAGAAGGAACATCGCAATATGCTGTCGGCCATGGCGAAGGGCGATGAAGTGGTAACCAACGGCGGTATTGTCGGTAAGGTCACGAAGGTGACGGATGCGTACGTCGGCGTTGAAATTTCGGAAGGTACGGAAATTACCATCCAGAAGGCTGCTGTCACGACTATCCTCCCGAAAGGCACGATCAAGTCGCTCTAAGGTCAACTTTTCTCGCGTCCGGCGCGGCCTCCGCGGCCAGTTGCCCGCTCATCGCCGGACGCGTCGCTTACCCCTCCTCGCCAACTCTCCTGTTCGGCCATCCCCATGAATCGCTACCCACTTTGGAAATATGCCGTGATGCTGGTGGCGCTAGTCATCGGCCTCGTCTATACACTGCCCAATTTTTTCGGCGAAGCGCCGGCGGTGCAGGTATCGAGCGGCAAGGCAACGGTCAAGCTGGATTCAACCACGCTTGCCAACATCGAAAACGCGCTGGCTGCCGACAAGGTGACGCCCGATGAAGTGACGTTCGACAATTCGTCGTTGAACGCCAACATCCGCGTGCGCCTGAAAGACACCGACACGCAATTGCGCGTGAAGGATCTGTTGCAGAAAACGCTCAACAGCGACCCGAGCGATCCGCAATATATCGTCGCGCTGAATTTGCAGGCAGCCTCTCCGCGCTGGTTGAGCGCGTTGCACGCGTTGCCCATGTACCTCGGCCTCGACTTGCGCGGCGGTGTCCACTTCCTGTTGCAAGTCGACATGGCGGGTGCGCTGAACAAGAAGCTCGACTCGAACGCGGCGGATGCCCGCGCGCTGTTACGCGATAAAAACATCCGCGATGGCGGTGTGAATCGCGTGAACCAGTCGGTCGTCGTGAATTTCGCGGATCAAGCCGCAGCCGACGCCGCGCGCACGCTGCTGACGGGCGGCCTGAGCGAACTGCAATGGGCGACCAGTCCGGGCGGTGACGGTTACCAAGTGATCGGTACGTTCACGCCGGCCGCGCAAAAGCTGGCGGAAGACAGCGCGCTGAAGCAGAACATCGTCACACTGCATAACCGTGTGAACGAACTGGGTGTGGCCGAACCGGTGATCCAGCAACAAGGCTCTGACCGCATCGTGGTCGAATTGCCGGGCGTGCAGGACACGGCGAAGGCGAAGGACATCATCGGCCGGACGGCGACGCTTGAAGCCCGTCTCGCCGATCCGACCAACACCCATCCCGGTCCGAACGATCCGGTTCCGCCGGGCGACGAACTCTTCACGCAGGGCAATACCGGCCCGACGCTCGTGAGAAAGCAGGTGATCTTCACGGGTGACCGGATCATCGACGCATCGTCGGGCTTCGACGAACATCAGCGTCCGTCGGTGAACATTCGCCTGGACGCCGCCGGCGGCCGCGCGGTGAGCAGCGTGTCGCGCGACAACATCGGCAAGCCGATGGCCATGATCCTGTTCGAAAAGGGCAAGGGCGAAGTGCTGACAGTCGCGACCATCCAGTCCGAACTCGGCGACCGCTTCCAGATCACCGGCCAGCCTTCGCCGCAAGCAGCAGCCGACCTGGCGCTGCTGCTGCGCGCAGGTTCGCTCGCAGCGCCCATGGACATCATTGAAGAACGCACGATCGGTCCGAGCCTTGGGGCCGACAACATCAAGAAGGGCTTCGATTCCGTGCAGTACGGTTTTGCCGCGATCGCCGTCTTCATGATCGCGTACTACATGCTGTTCGGCCTGATCTCCATGTTGTCGCTGTCGGTGAACCTGTTGCTGCTGGTCGCCATTCTGTCGATGCTGCAAGCCACGCTGACGCTGCCGGGTATTGCAGCTATTGCACTGGCACTCGGTATGGCGATCGACGCCAACGTGCTGATCAACGAACGGATCCGCGAGGAACTGCGTAACGGCGCGCCGCCGCAGCTTGCTATCCAGAACGGTTTTGCGCATGCATGGGCCACGATTGTCGACTCGAACGTGACTACGCTTATCGCGGGTCTGGCGCTGTTGGCGTTCGGCTCCGGTCCGGTGCGCGGCTTCGCGGTCGTGCACTGTATCGGCATCCTGACGTCGATGTTCTCGGCCGTGTTCTTCTCGCGCGGCCTCGTGAACCTCTGGTACGGCGGCAAGAAGAAGTTGCAGTCGCTCGCAATCGGTCAGGTATGGCGTCCCGCGGGCAGCGACACGGCTGCGGCCACCGCTGCTTACCTGGCAAATGAGCGTGGCGACGACTCCGCCGTCGATCAAGTCGTCCTGCCTGCAACACGCGCCAAAGCACCGGTTCCGGCCCGCTCGCAAAAGCAGGCCGCGCCACCCGTGCGCACCGGCAAGCCGGTCGTGCGCCGTCGCTCGGGTCCTGGTATTGAACCGAAAAAACCCGGCTCGTCCAACTGAGTCCCGGAGAATAAATCATGGAATTCTTTCGTATTCGCCGCGACTTGCCGCTGATGCAGCGCGCGTTGATTTTCAACGCGATCTCGCTCATCACGTTCCTTGCGGCTGTGTTTTTCCTCGTACATCGTGGGCTGCATCTGTCGGTGGAGTTCACCGGCGGGACGGTCGTGGAAGTGCAGTATCCGCAAGCCGTGCCGCTTGAACCGGTGCGCGGCACGTTGGGCGCGCTCGGTTATCCCGATGCCCAGGTGCAGAACTTCGGCACGTCACGTGATGTACTGATTCGCCTGCCGTTGAAGCAGGGTTTGACGTCGGCGCAGCAGAGCGATCAGGTGATGACCGCATTGAAGATCCAGGACGCGCAGGTGCAGTTGCAGCGCGTGGAGTTCGTGGGTCCGCAGGTCGGTAAAGAGCTCGTGACCAACGGCTTGCTCGCGCTGGCGTGCGTGGTGATCGGTATCGTGATCTACCTGTCGTTCCGCTTCGAGTGGAAATACGCGGTTGCCGGCGTGATCGCCAACTTGCACGACGTGGTGATCATTCTCGGTTTCTTCGCGTTCTTCCAGTGGGAATTTTCGCTGTCCGTGCTGGCGGCCATTCTTGCGGTGCTCGGGTATTCGGTGAACGAGTCCGTCGTTATCTTCGACCGGATTCGCGAAACCTTCCGCAAGCAACGCAAGATGACGGTGATCGAGGTGATCAACCACGCCATCACCAGCACGATGTCGCGAACCATCATCACTCACGGCTGTACGGAAATGATGGTGCTGTCCATGTTCCTGTTCGGCGGAGCGACGCTGCATTACTTCGCGTTGGCGCTGACGGTCGGGATCTTGTTCGGTATCTATTCGTCGGTGTTCGTCGCGGCCGCGCTGGCTATGTGGCTGGGTGTGAAGCGCGAAGACCTGGTGAAGGACAAGAAGCCGAAATACGATCCGGGCGATCCGAATGCAGGCGCGGAAGTTTGATCGCAGGCTTGAAGATGTGACGTTCGAGGTTTAAAAGAAAGGCCGATTCTCACGAATCGGCCTTTTTTGCTTTTGGGCCGGCAATTGCAACGGCTACGTGCAAACAGGCCCACACAAAACCGTCACCTGAATCCCAGCCGCTTGCGCGCCGCCATCAATGCGACCAGGCTCACCACCGCGGCGAAAATCAGATAGAAGCTGGGTGCGGCTTTCGATCCCGTCGATGCAATCAGCCACGTGATGATGAACGGCCCGAATCCACCGAACACCGTCACCGCAATGTTATAAGCCAGCGACATCCCGGTCGTGCGCGTGGCAACCGGAAACATCTCCGACAACAACCCCGGCAACGCCGCGAAATACCCGGTCATCAACACGCCGAGTACCGCTTGAACGACCAGCAGCGTGCCGAAGGTTGGATGGCCGACGAGCCACGTGAAGAGAGGAAAGATCAACACGAGCAACAGCACCGCCGAGATCAGCATGATGCGCGTGCGGCCGTGGGTATCGGAGAGATGACCTACGAAGGGTGAAAGGACCATCTGGATCGCGCCCGTGAGCAGGATCGCGGAGAAAGCCACCGATGGCGCGAGTCCCAACTGCCGGATCGCATAGGTCGGCATGAAGAGCACGAGATAAGTCGCCACCGTGCCCAGCACCACCGTTCCAATGGCGATCAGCAAGCGTTCCTTGTTCGACGCGAAGGTGTCGCGCAAAGGGGTCGTCGTGGGAACGGCGGCGAGGAATTCCGGTGTTTCATCAAGGCGAGTGCGGATGTAGTACGCCACCGGCCCGATCAGCAAGCCGAAGATGAACGGCACACGCCAGCCCCATGTACTCATCTGTTCCGGCGAGAGGTTGCCGGTCAGCACCACGCCAAATATCGCTGCAAGGAGCGTGGTCAAGCCTTGGCTTGCGACCTGCCAGCTCGCGAAGAAACCACGCCGGCCGGGAACGTGCTCGGCCAGGAACGCCGTCGCGCTGCCAAACTCACCGCCGGCCGAAAAGCCCTGCATCAGGCGCGCGAGCACCAGGATCAGTGGCGCGGCAACGCCGATGGACGAGTATGTGGGCAACACCGCAATGATGAACGTGCCCATCATCATCAAGAGGATGGACAGCGTGAGCGCGGCCTTGCGCCCTGCCCTGTCGGCATACGCGCCAAGCACGATGGCGCCGAGCGGCCGCATGAAAAACGATACGCCGAACGTACCGAGTGTCAGCAGGATGGACACCGAGTCGTTGCCCGACGGGAAAAACAGCTTCGAGATAACGACCGCGAAGAACCCGTAGACCACGAGGTCGAACCATTCGAGCGCGTTGCCTATGGACGCGGCTACCACCGCGCGCCACGCGGCGGGCCGACTGATCGGTACTGCTGATGACGTACTGCTCATGCATCTCTCCAGTGTCGACCAGAGTTAGCGTGTCGACCAGAGTTGGCGCTTTAGCGCTTACTCTGGTCCCATGCGCCTACTCTGGTCCCATGCAACTTGTTGCGCTCTTATCGGTGTAACGGGCTGTCGGCCAACGTGCAAACGTGCAAACGTGCAAACGCCACAGACTGTGCCACACCGAAAACCGGATCGATATCCTCGCAATACCGGGTGCGAAAAAAAACCGCTTCGGTCAGAAGCGGTTTTCTTATCCAGCGAGAAAGAACGTCCGGCTTACTGCTTCACGCCTTCGGCTTGAATATGCAGCGTCGTCTTCATGTTGAAGCCGTATGCCTTGCCGTAGTCCACGCCGAAGTCGCCGCGATCGAACGTACCCGTCGATTCCGTACCGCACACTTCTTTCTTCAGCATCGGATGCATGATGCATTTGAACGATTCAATCTTCAGGTTCACCGGCTTCGTCACGCCGTGCAGCGTCAGCTCGCCGATCACTTCAACAGGCACATCGCCCTTGAACTTGATCGACGTGCCCTTGTAAGTCGCCGTCGGGAATTTATCGGTGTCGAAGAATTGCGCGCTCTTCAGTTCACCATTCAGCTTTTCATTGCCGATATCGACCGACGTCATGTCGATGGTCGCTTCCAGTGTGCCCTTCTGGGTCGCGCGATCGAGCGTCACGGTGCCGCTGCTCTTGGTGAACTTGCCGCGCCAGACCGAGAGGCCGCCAAAGTGGTCAGCTTCGAAGCTCGGTGACGTGTGGGCCGGATCAAGCTGATACGTGGCTTCTTCGGCCATCGCGTTGAACGAAACGGCCGCGAAAAGCGCACCGGCGGCTGCAAACAGAAGGTTCTTTTTCATGAGTTTTCCTGGATGAATGTGGTGATTGATGAGCGCTTATTTCTCGGCTTATTTCTTGGCCGCGACGAGGTGGAACTTGATGACGACTTCGTCGGCGACGACCGAGGTGTCCTTCCATTCGCCTGAGCCGACATCGAACTGCGTGCGTTTGATGGGCAATGAGCCATCAAAGGTTTGCGTTGCACCCTGGCTCGTGACGGTGACCGGCACGGTGACGTTCTGCGACTTGCCCTTGATGGTCAGCTTGCCGCTGACGTTGAACTTGGTCCCGCCAGCCGGCGCGATGGCCGTTGAAACAAAAGTGGCGGTCGGGAAATGGGCCGTGTCGAACCAGTCCTTGTCGGTCGCCTGCTTGTTGTAGCTGTCATCGCCGAGATCGTAGCTGCTCGTATCGATGGTGAGATTCGCGCTGCCCGCGGCCGGCTTCGCCGGATCGAAGTCGAGTTGCGCCGTGAACTTATTGAACTTGCCTTCGACCGGCACGTTCATTTGCTTCGATGTCGCCGTCACCGTGCTTTTAGTCGTGTCGACCTGGGCTTGGGCAAACGCCGAAACCGCCACGACCAGCGATGCGGAGCAAACGCCTGCAAGCAACCAACGGGAAAAATTTGCGTGTTTCATGTATGTCCTGAGGCCACCGGGAAAACCGGCCAAGCCGCTATTGAAGAGTCAAACGCAATCCAGCGCAACTGTGCGGAGGAAACTGGCTATCAACAACAAGGAATCAATTGCACCTCATTTCCGATGAATGCGAACCGGGCAGTGCTTACCGGACGCTTACCGAAGGAACGGAATCATGCGTGCGAGCAAACCGTCACGATCGACGAAATGATGCTTCAACGCCGCCAGCACGTGCATGACAACAAGCACGAGCAACGTGTAATTCAGGTAGATATGAACCATCTTCAGCGTGACTTTCAACGCGGTATCCGGTCCGATGATCGTCGGCAACGGTATCAGCCCGAGATACACGACCTGAATGCCGGCCGCCGAGCTATAGAGATACCCGGACGCCGGAATCACCAGCATCAGCGCGTACAGCAGAAAATGCGTGAGGTGGGCGACACCTTTTTGCCAGGCGGGAATGCGCCGCGGCATGGCCGGCGCAGTATGCGTGGCGCGCCAGAGCACGCGCACGACGGCGAGCGCGAACACCGTCACGCCGATCCACTTGTGCCAGGAGAAGTATTTGAGCTTGGTTGGCGTGAAACCGGGAATATCGGTCATGATCCAGCCAAGATAGAAGCCGCATACAATCAGCAGCGCGATCAGCCAGTGAAGGCCGATCGCGGTCCGGCTGTAGCTGTCGGAGCTGGCGAAATTCGGGCTGCGTTCCATACGTGGTCCACCAGAAAAAATGCGCAATTGATGACTTGACCCCAAGCGGTGTAACGCGCGGTATCCGCACTAACCCGACGATAAGGTCTCAAGGCCGCCATCCTACCCGAACAAGTAAAAACCGGCTTTTCGCTAAAGAAATAGTTGCCGATCCCTCCGCGCCCGCGTTACAAATCTGGTATCGGTGGCTTGTTATCCAGGCTCGTATTCGGGCTTTCAGTCAGGTTAACGAGCCGGGCACGCCAACAATTCCATTCGGGATTACATCCGTACGAGGAGCCAATCAAAGTCCGCTCACCGGCATGAGCCCGTGCCGCAGCGCCTTCTGTGACAGGACGGTGAATCAGGTCTCCGAGCTTCTTCCGCGTGGCAGCCCGCCGTTTGTTACCATGCCCGCTGGCCCGGCCCTTGCTCTGTTATGCAGCCGCTCCGGAACCACGACGTTCAAGAAACTAAAACAACACGCCAATACGAGCCCAGTTTTCCGCCTATGGAAGAAGACGATCTGATCGCGTGCCACGAATGCGACACACTGTTTCATAAGCGCGCACTGCCTTCCCGCAGCTCCGCGAAATGCACGCGGTGCGGCGCCACGCTCTACCAGAGCGTTTCGTCGAATCTGGACAAGCTTTGCTCCATCACGCTTGCCGCGCTGATCACGTTTCTGATCGCGCAGGCCTTTCCTATCGTGGAACTGGAAACGAACGGCATTACGTCGCAAACGACCCTGATTGGTGCAATTGTCGCGTTGTGGGGCGAGAACATGGAAGTGATCGCCACCATGGTTTTTTGCGCGACCATCCTCTTTCCGCTCACAGAACTGGTCGCCATGCTGTATCTGCTCGTGCCCTTGCGCGCGGGTTTCATTCCGGCCGGCTTCAGCCAGGTGCTACGCGCGATTCAGTTCGTGCGGCCGTGGGGAATGATCGAAGTGTTCATGCTTGGAATCCTGGTCACGCTCGTGAAAATGGTGAGCATCGCCCGCGTGATTCCGGAAGCGGCGCTATTCGCATTCGGCGCGCTTACCTTGCTGTTCGCGGTCATTCTCACTTTCGACCCGCGCGCGCTGTGGGACATCGCCGAGCGGGTCGGAGGTCACGGACCGTTGCGGTATACACCTTTCGGCGGCCTCCGGTCCGGCGGGGTATCGGCTTATTCGACCGAGCCGCAGTCCAGTACCGCATCTGACCTGCTGCATCCATACGCGCCGCCTCGCGGGACACAGCAAGGCTCGCCGCAAGGATCGCCGGAAGGCGCGCCGCCCGATGCAGCCGCTCCAGGGATTAAGCCATGACCGACACGCCCCCAACCCCAGGCGCTCCCGAAGCAATTGAAGGAGCCGACACGCCCGAGCCGGTATTCACCACGGCCAAGGAGGCGGGGCTGATCGCCTGCCACGCGTGCAACCGCGTGCAAAAGCGCGTGTTCACGGTCGAGCGCCAGCTTTGCGTGCGCTGCGGCTCGCCGCTGCATCGGCGTAATCCGGACGCGGTCGCGCGCACTTGGGCGTTGCTGTTGTCCGCTGCGATCCTGTACATTCCGGCGAATTTGTATCCGGTGCTGCACACATCGTCGATCGTCGGTTCCGAAGACGACACGATCATGAGCGGCGTGGCGATGTTCTGGAACGATGGCGACTATCCGCTCTCCGCGATCATCTTTATCGCCAGCATTCTCGTGCCGATGCTCAAGCTCGGCACGCTGGCGTTTCTCACCTGGGCCACCCAATCGGGCTCCAAGTGGCGTCCTCGCCAGCGCACGACGTTGTACAGAATCGTCGAAAAAATCGGCCGATGGTCAATGCTCGATGTCTTTGTCGTGACACTGACCGTCGCGCTCGTGCGCTTCGGTTCACTCGCCGTCATCACGCCAGGGCCGGGCGCACTTGCGTTCGGCTGCGTGGTGGTGCTCACCATGCTGGCCTCCATGCAATTCGACCCGCGACTGATGTGGGATCACATCGAACCTTCAGGAAAGAAACATGACTAGCCCGCAAGGTCCTTCGAACAACCCCGTCAAAGGCCCGAACGAGCCGTCGCGAAACGCGGGCGGCGGCGGTGGCTTGCCGCCCAATCTTCCGGAACCGGTGATCGAACCGCGTAGCCGCTGGATCCCGTCGCTCGTCTGGGTGATCCCGCTGATCGCCGCGCTGATCGGCATTGCGCTGGTGGTGAAATCGGTGTCGGGACGCGGACCGACGATTACCATTAGCTTCGTGAGCGCCGAAGGCCTGGAGACCGGCAAGACCAAGGTGAAATACAAGGACGTCGATGTCGGCACGGTCAAGGAAATCACGCTGTCGAAAGACCACTCGCGCGTACTCGTCGACGTCCAGTTGACCAAGGTCGCCGAGGACTTCGCGGTGAAAGACTCGCGCTTCTGGGTCGTGCGTCCGCGCGTGGCGGCAAGCGGCGTGACCGGGCTCGGCACGTTGTTGTCCGGTGCGTATATCGGCGTGGATGCCGGGAAGTCCAAAGAGGACGAGACGCATTTTGTCGGGCTCGAAACCCCGCCCGCCGTAACGGGCGATCAAAAAGGGCGGCAGTTCACCCTGCGCGGTGAGTCGCTGGGCTCCATCGATATCGGTTCGCCTATCTATTACCGGCGCGTGCAGGTCGGTCAAGTAGTCGGATTTTCACTCGACAAGGACGGCACGGGCGTCACCATGCAGGTGTTCGTGAACGCGCCGTACGATCAGTATGTCGGGTCGAATTCGCGCTGGTGGCACGCAAGCGGCGTTGACCTGCGGCTGGATGCGAGTGGCTTCAAGCTGAACACTCAGTCGCTGGCGACCGTCGTGCTGGGGGGTATTGCCTTCCAGACACCGCCGAACCAGGAGCCCGGACAGCAGGCCCCGGACAACATGACCTTCCGTCTCGGGTCGGACGAACAGGACTCCATGCGCGATCCGGACGGCCAGCCAATCCGCGTGGTCATGAATTTTAACCAGTCGCTGCGCGGTTTGTCGGTGGGCGCGCCAATCGATTTCCGCGGCATCCTGCTCGGCAGCGTGACGGGCATCGGGATCGAATACGACCCGAAGACGCGCGCCTTCCAGATGCCGGTGACCATGAATATCTATCCGGACCGGCTGGGCAAGCGTTTCCGGGACTCGGTGCCGCGCCAGAACACCGTCGCCGGACAGGAACTGCTGCAGAAACTGGTGTCGAACGGTTTGCGCGGACAGTTGCGTACCGGCAACCTGCTGACCGGGCAGCTTTATGTCGCGCTCGATGTCTTCCCGAAAGCGGCCAAGGCCACGGTGGACCCCACGGCCGATCCGCTCGAGTTGCCAACCGTGCCCAATACGCTCGACGAACTGCAACTGCAGGTGGCGGACATCGCGAAGAAACTGGACAAGATTCCCTTCGACGATATTGGCAACAACCTGAACAGCGCGCTGAAGAACGCGAACAACCTCTTTAACCAGCTCGGTACGGAAGTTGTGCCCGAAGCGCGCGACACGCTCACCGCCGCACGGAAAACGTTCGGCGAGGCGCAAAACACGCTGCAGCAGGACTCGCCGCTGCAATCCGATGTTCATCAGGCGCTGCAGGAACTCACGCGGACGCTGCAATCGCTCAACGCGCTCTCCGATTATCTGGAACGTCATCCGGAATCGCTCGTGCGTGGAAAACCAGGAGATAAGCCATGAGCTTGGCCAGAGTAGTGAGGGCCGTCGGTGGGGTGTCGGCGATTGGCCTGGTCGCCGCGCTCGCCGCGTGCAGCAGTTCGCCGGCCAGCCGTTTTTACACGCTCGGCGGCAACGACGCCGCGACGAGAACGGCCGCGCCCGCGTCGTTCTATCTGGAAGTGTCGCCGGTGGACATGCCGCCGCAAGTCGCGAAAAACCAGATGGTCGTGCAGGACGGCTCGGCGCAAGTCCGGGTGCTCGAGGACGAGCGCTGGGCGTCCCTTCCCGCCGATGAAGTCCGGCGCGCGCTGTCGTCGGACTTGTCGCAGCAACTGGGCGCCATCGACGTTTACGGCACGCCGCATCCCGAGAGCGTACCGGTATACCGCGTGAAGGTGAATGTTCAGCGCTTCGAGTCGTCGCCGGGCCGGCGCGCGTTGATCGATGCCGTCTGGAGCGTGCGCGGCGTGAACAACGAGGCTGTCCTGACGTGCCGGACCGTGGCCGGGCAAACTGTCGATGCCGGATATGACGCGCTGGTGGCGGGGCATCGGCGAGCGGTCGATCAACTCGCCAGCGAGATTTCCGCCGGGGTTCGGACGGTGAGCGCGGTGCCTGTGCCCGTGTCGTCTTCCGCTACGGCCGGCAAGTCCGGAAAAATCGCAGCTCGCGTGCCGGCGGTGCTTCCCTGCCCCGCCGCTGCCATGTCTGCAAACGCGGCTGCGCCTGCACAATAAATATGGCTGACATGGTTGCGCGCTACGTCTTGACATGACGCGGCGTAGAAGCCAAAGCCCCTGTCAGGAGCGCGACTCCGGGCTCCGGGACAGCAACCCGGTTGCACCGAAAGGTGCGCCGGGTTTTTTGTCGCCCGACCACAACGCCGCTATCTTGAATTTACAGTCGGCGCGCGTTCGGGCGGTTAATATCCATCTCCGTGACTAATCTTTGCAGAAACGACAACACAGATGATGAAACTGATCGGTTCGCTCACCAGCCCGTACGTCCGAAAGACGCGGATTGTGATGGCAGAAAAGAAAATCGACTGCGAACTGGTGCTCGAAAACGTCTGGGCATCGGATTCGAAAATCCATAGTTTCAATCCGCTCGGCAAGGTGCCGTGCCTGATCCTGGACGATGGCGAAGCCGTTTTCGATTCGCGCGTGATCTGCGAATACGTCGACACGCTCACCCCGGTCGGCAAACTACTGCCGCAGGAGCGCCGCGAACGCACGGAAGTGCGATGCTGGGAAGCGCTCGCCGACGGCATGCTCGACGCCGCCGTTCTGATTCGCCTGGAAAGCACCCAGCGCGAGGAAGGGCAGCGCAACGAGGCGTGGGTGGTGCGCCAACAGCGCAAAATTGACGACGGCCTGAAGGCCATGTCAAAAGGGCTCGCCGCCAAGCATTGGTGTTCGGCGAATCACTTCACCCTCGCCGATATCGCTTGCGGTTGCGCGCTCGGATATCTCGATTTCCGGACGCCCGACCTGAACTGGCGCGAGGAATATCCCAATCTGGATAAGCACCTTCAGCGTTTGTCGCAGCGCCAGTCTTTCATCGATACATTGCTGACTGACGGTAACTGAGGCTTCATTTGCCGCAGTGAGCATGACTTGAAAAGCCCCACGCGTGGGGCTTTTGCTTGTCGTGGCGATTACCCGCGTGCGGCGCCGCTCATTTCGCCAGCGCCTTCTTCAGCACGGTATTCGCTTGATCGATCGCGCCGCGCGTAGCCGGGGTGTTGGCCAGCGCGTTGAGCATGACGAAGTCGTGGATGGTGCCGGCATAGCGCACTGCCGTCACCCGGACGCCAGCCTGCGACAGCTTGCGCGCATACGCTTCGCCTTCGTCGCGCAGCACGTCGTTTTCGTCGGTGATGACGAGCGCGGGCGGCAAGCCCTTCAACTGATCAAGCGATGCGCGCAACGGCGACGCCGTGATTTTGTCCCGATCGGCGGCGTTCGGCGCGTAGGCGTCCCAGAACCATTTCATCGCGTTTTTGGTGAGCCACGGACCATCGGCGAATTCGTTGTACGAGCCGTCGTCGAGATTCGCATCGGTAACCGGGTAGAACAATACTTGGTAACGCAGCGCGGGGCCGCCCTGCTCTTTCGCCATCAACGTGACGGCCGCCGCCATGTTGCCGCCGACGCTGTCGCCTGCTACGGCCATACGGGTTGCATCGACGTTGAACTGCTTTGCATGTTCAGCCACGTAGCGCGTGGCGGCGTAGGCCTCTTCTGTCGGCACCGGGAATTTCGTCTCCGGCGAGCGATCGTAATCCACGAAGATCACCGCGGCCTGTGCGCCGTTCGCGATCTCGCGGACCAGGCGGTCGTGCGTATTCTTGTCGCCCAGCACCCAGCCGCCGCCATGGAAATACATGATCACGGGCAGCACGCCCTTAGCGTGGGCGGGACGTACGATTCGGATCGCGATCTTGCCCGTTGGGCCGGCGTCGATCACGCGGTCCTCGATCTGCGCGGCTTCCTTCGATACCGGCTGCGACTGGGCGCCAGCGAGGACGTTGCGGGCATCGGCGGGAGACACGGTGTAGATCGGCGGTCCTTTTTGCGCCGTGAGCGCGTCGATAAACTGCTGCGTCACAGGTTCGAGCACCGGAGCGGCTTGCGCCGCAGCGCTTGCCCCAAGAAATGCTGCTACAGCCGAGGCGATGGCGAAGGACTTGAGCTTGTACATGGTTCACTCCTGTTAGTGAAGGGGACGGCGGGTTAGGGCCCGGTGTGGAACCCGGGTTGATGCGGTTGGGTAAAACGGGTAATGCCTGAGGCTCCCTGCGACTTGCGACGCAAAACGGCTGAAACACGGAATACCGAAAACGAGGTACAAAAACGGATCAACATCTCAAATTTTATCTACTCATAGATAGATAACTAAATAGCGCGACAAGGTCTGGCTAACCTTTTGGTTAGCCACGCAAGAGCTAGGACGAAATTCATGCGAACTGCCGCGTGGCAGCGTCCGACAAGCGTTCAACCAAGCGTTCAACCAAGCGACCGCGCCAGTCGCAACGGATTGCAACTCAGCCTGATCGACGAAAAAGTAAAACCGTCGTATTGATTCACCATTTAGGTGCCAAGTTACAAATTTGGCGGCCCGGCTTCTTCAATACTTTTTGATGACGGTAAAAATAACTTCAAAATAACCCGCCCGCATATAAAATCGGCAATCAAAATCTACCTATCTGAAGATAGATAAATCGATAAGTGCTAATTTTGGAAGACGGCAAATCATTATTAACAACATTCCCAACGATGCCGGCAGGCAACGGCAGATGCGCCCTTTCCCAACGCACCGCGCTTTATCTGCCGCACTATTCTGCGGGCCTTCACGCGGGACTTAATTCTTTCGAATAACTCAACTCTAAGCACCGCGTTTACATTCACATCGTGAATTAACGTTTCACGGTTTGAGTGACTTCGTCCAAACGTACCTTCGTGTGAAATAGTCGACAGGCCAGCAGACTTCCCTGGTACGCCGCGAACAACGCACGCGCCGTGGCGTCAGGCTTTCCATTCACTCTCAATGTTTCTTGCTTCTCGCCTTCGGCCAGCACCTTTGCCAACCAGGTTTCGTTAGCTTTAAAGAAAGCTTGAACCGCATGACGGACGCCTTCGGGAAGCGATTCAATATCAGCGGCAAGCATCCCACAAAGGCAAACCTGATCGCCCTCGCCCACAATTTTTCCAAACAGCTTTACATACCGGTCGAGCTTTTTCTCGGCGGAGGCGGAGCTGTCGATGGCGTAAATAGACGACATGACATCCGCGCTGTACGTGTTCACCGCTTCGAGCACCAAATCTTCCTTCGACGGGAAGTAATAATGAATGCTCGACGTCTTCACGCCGACCAGCGTCGACAAATCCCGATAACTGAAACCGTTGTAGCCGCGGGTCATCAGCAAAACCTGGGCGTGATCGAGCAATTGCTCGCGCACAGTGTTCTTGTCAGGGGTCTTGTCGGTAATCATTTCGGTTTTGGCTTGCTACTTTCGTAGGGTTGTTGCGCTCGTACCTCGTAGCGTAGAAACGACCCGATCAACTCACTCGGGCTCGCAGCGCCAATCTCAGGTACGTCGTTGGTTTGTCTTGCAATTCATCTTGTCATCGCGTTTTGCGTATTTCATCTTGTATCGCATGACATTAATTTATCTACTAGAAGATAGATAGTCAAGATCTTTGTACGTTTTTTCACCAGCTTTTCATCAACTTTTTTCCAGCTTTTCATCAGGGGGCATCCATTTTCCCCCTCTGGACTGTTCAGAAGGCACCCACAGTTCACGGGTATGTACCGATTTTTTGCGAATTACTGATTTGTACGTGGTTTGTGCGTGCTTCCTGGCCAGTAGGCGCACGCAAAGAAGCGGACCGCAGCCCGCTCCCAATCAGCGTGAGTTAGAGCAAGCAGAGAGCCTACCGCGCCGTGAGCAACGCGGCTCGCGCGTCCCGTCGCACAGGTTGCGCAGTCGCGGCCGATTCGATGATCCCGCCGCCCAGACAAACATCGCCCTGATAAAGCACGGCCGATTGTCCTGGCGTGACGGCCCATTGGGCATCGTCGAAACGGAGTTCGAAGCGGCCGTCTACGGGCCCCGATGCCCCCACCACGCAAGGTGCATCCGATTGCCGATACCGCGTCTTGGCTGCACAAACGGTGCCTTCGACCGGCGCGGCGCCCGCGACCCAACTGGTATTGCCGGCCACGAGCGAGTGCGACAGCAACCACGGATGGTCATGCCCCTGCACCACATACAGTGTGTTCGACGCCATGTCCTTCCCCGCGACGAACCACGGGTCGCCGCTGCCGTCCTTGCTGCCGCCGAGCCCGATACCTTTACGCTGACCGAACGTATAGAACGCCAGCCCGACATGCTCGCCGATCACTCGGCCATCAGGCGTTTTCATCGGACCGGGTTGCGTCGGCAGATAGCGGTTCAGGAACTCGCGAAACGGCCGTTCGCCGATAAAACAAATGCCGGTGGAATCCTTCTTGGCCGCGTTCGGCAAGCCAATCTGCGCCGCGATTTCGCGCACCTTCGTCTTGGGCATCTCGCCGAGAGGAAACAGCGTCTTAGACAACTGCGCCTGATTCAGCCGATGCAAAAAGTACGATTGATCCTTGGTCGAATCAGTAGCCTTCAACAGTTCGAACAGCCCGTCGCGCTCGCGCACGCGGGCGTAATGCCCCGTCGCGATGGTCTCGCCGCCCAGCGACATCGCGTGGTCGAGGAAGGCCTTGAACTTGATTTCGGCGTTGCACAGCACATCCGGATTCGGCGTACGGCCGGCCGAGTACTCCCGCAGGAACTCCGCGAACACGCGATCCTTGTATTCGGCGGCGAAGTTGACCGCTTCCACGTCGATACCGATCAGGTCCGCCACCGACACCACGTCGATCCAGTCCTGCCGCGTCGAGCAGTATTCGCTGTCGTCGTCATCTTCCCAGTTCTTCATGAACAGGCCGATTACGTCGTAGCCCTGCTCCTTGAGCAGCCATGCGGTGACCGACGAATCCACGCCGCCCGACATGCCCACCACGACTTTCTGTTTTCCGGCCTTGCTCATTTTGATCTCTGCGTTACTGGCCTGAGGCTGATGAGTCCGAGCTCAAGCCCTCAACCTGCACCGGCGCGACCGAGTGCGTATGAATGAAGTCGAGCGGCACGCGCCGCCCGGCGAGGTAATGATCGAGACATTCCAGCACGGCGGGCGACCTGTGCCGGTCGGCGCATGTGCGCAATTCGTCGGCGGTAAGCCACATGGCCCGCACGATGCCCGAGTCCAGCGTAATGCCGGGCACTTCGCCCGACGTCGTGCCGCAGAACGTAAACCGCAAATACGTGACCGACCTTCCCGGCCGCTCGAAGTGCGTGAGATACGTGCCGACAAGCGCCTGCGGCTCGAAACGGTGCGCGGTTTCCTCGAGCGTCTCGCGCTTCACGGCGTCGACGAGTGTTTCTCCGGCTTCCAGATGTCCGGCGGGCTGATTAATCTTGAGCCCGTCCGACGTGTGCTCCTCGATCACGAGAAAGCGCCCGTCCCGTTCCACAATTGCCGCGACCGTCACGCGAGGTGTCCATCGTTCTGGTTTCATGGGACGCTATTTTACCGTTTTGCGCGTTTTTACGTCGCCCGCGGGGTGAGTGCACGTTGTTGCCCGATGGCGTCATTTTTCGCGAATGTTTCGGTTACAGTGACGATCAGTCGCAAATAGCAGCTTAAACATCCGCTTAATCACGTGCACAGGCGTCTCCGCTTACAAGACACGAGCGACTGCACACGGCCAGATCAAAAACTAGAACGTGAGGAGGATTGAAGATGCATATCGGAGTGCCTGCCGAAACGCGGGCGAACGAGGCGCGCGTCGCCGCCACGCCGGAGACGGTCAAGAAGCTCGTGTCGCAAGGTCACCGGGTCACGGTGCAGAGCGGCGCGGGTGTGCCAGCGAGTTATATCGACGATGCCTACGCCGCTGCCGGCGCCGAGCTAGTCGATGCGAACACCGCGTTTGCCGCTGATCTCGTCCTCAAGGTTCATTCGCCCAACGAAGCCGAATTGCTGCTGCTGAAGTCCGGCGCGGTGATTGCCGGCATGCTCGATCCATTCAACGCCGAAAACAACGCGCGCCTGGCCGCATCCGGCATCACCGCGTTTGCATTGGAAGCCGCCCCGCGGACTACGCGGGCACAAAGCCTGGACGTGTTGTCGTCGCAGGCGAACATCGCCGGATACAAGGCTGTGCTGGTCGCGAGCAATATCTATCAGCGCTTCATGCCGATGCTGATGACCGCCGCCGGCACCGTGAAAGCCGCGCGCGTGCTAGTGCTGGGTGCGGGCGTGGCGGGCTTGCAGGCTATCGCCACGGCCAAGCGGCTTGGCGCGGTGATCGAAGCGTCCGATGTGCGTCCGGCCGTGAAGGAGCAGATCGAATCGCTGGGTGCGAAGTTCCTCGAAGTCCCCTACGAAACCGATGAAGAGCGCGAAGCCGCGGTCGGCGTTGGCGGTTACGCGCGTCCCATGCCGCCAAGCTGGCTCGCGCGGCAATCCGTGCTGGTGGCCGAACGTGCAAAACAAGCCGATATCGTCATCGCGACCGCGCTGATTCCCGGACGCCCCGCGCCTACTTTGATCGCGGCGGAAACCGTTCAGCAGATGAAACCGGGCTCGGTCATCGTCGATCTGGCTGCCGGACGCGGTCCTGAATTCGAAGGCCGGCGCGGCGGCAATTGTCCGCTCACTGAAGTCGATCAGGTCGTGATGAAGCACGGCGTGCATCTGGTTGGCTACACCAATCTCGCTTCGATGGTCGCCACCGATGCTTCCGCCCTCTACGCCCGCAACCTGCTTGATTTCATCAAGCTGATTGTGACGAAGGAAGGGACGCTGAACATCGATATGGCCGACGACATTGTCGCCGCGACGCTCCTGTGCCGCGACGGCCAGGTCACGCGCGGGATAAAAGGAGACTGACATGGAACTGGTAAATCACACGGTCATCAACCTGATCATCTTCGTGCTGGCGATCTACGTTGGCTATCACGTGGTGTGGAACGTCACGCCAGCGTTGCACACGCCTTTGATGGCGGTGACAAACGCCATTTCGGCGATCGTGATTGTCGGCGCGATGCTCGCAGCCGGCTTGACGATTGGCGATGCAGGCAAGTTCTTCGGCACGCTCGCGGTGTTGTTGGCAGCGGTCAATGTGTTCGGCGGCTTCCTGGTCACGCGGCGAATGCTCGAGATGTTCAAGAAGAAAGCGCCCAAGCAAATCACCCACGCTTCGAAGGGGGCCGCGCAATGAGCATGAGCGTTGTCACTCTCCTGTATCTCATCGCCTCGGTGTGTTTTATCCAGGCGCTCAAAGGGCTGTCGAATCCGAAGACCGCGCGCATCGGCAATACGTTCGGCATGGCCGGAATGGCGATCGCGATTCTCACGACCATCGCGTTGATCGTGAAGCAGGCTTCGGCGCTGGGATCGGATCTGTCGCTGGGCTTAGGTTTGCTGTTCGGGGCGCTCGTGGTCGGCGGTGCGGTTGGTGCGTATGTCGCGGCGAAAGTCGAGATGACGAAGATGCCCGAACTGGTCGCCGCGATGCACTCGCTGATCGGTCTGGCGGCGGTGTGTATTGCGTACGCCGTTGTTTCGGAACCCTCAGCGTTTGGTCTTGCGGCATTGGGTGAACCGATTCCCGTGGGCAATCGCGTGGAATTGTTTATCGGCACGTTCGTGGGCGCGATCACGTTTTCCGGTTCGGTGATTGCGTTCGGGAAGCTGTCGGGTAAGTACCAGTTCCGCTTGTTCAAGGGCGCGCCGGTCGTGTATCCCGGCCAGCACATGATCAACCTGCTGCTCGCCCTCGCGATGCTCGGATTCGGCATTATCTTCATGCTGACGCAGTCTTGGCTGCCGTTCGTCATCATGACGGCGATCGCGTTCGCGCTCGGCGTGCTGATCATTATCCCGATCGGCGGCGCGGATATGCCGGTGGTCGTGTCGATGCTCAACTCATATTCGGGTTGGGCGGCAGCGGGTATCGGCTTCTCGCTGAATAACCCGATGCTGATTATTGCCGGGTCGCTGGTGGGTTCGTCGGGTGCGATTCTGTCGTACATCATGTGCCGCGCGATGAACCGTTCGTTCTTCAACGTGTTGTTGGGCGGGTTCGGTAACGAAGGCGGTGCGGCGGCAACGGGCGGTGCGCAAGAGCAACGTCCGGTGAAATCCGGTTCCGCCGATGACGCCGCGTTCATGCTCGGCAATGCGGAAACGGTAGTGATCGTGCCGGGTTACGGACTGGCCGTGGCGCGCGCTCAACACGCGTTGAAGGAACTCACCGATAAGCTGATCGAGAAAGGCATCGACGTGAAGTACGCGATTCACCCGGTGGCTGGGCGGATGCCTGGGCATATGAACGTGTTGCTGGCTGAAGCCGAGGTGGACTATGAATTGGTCCACGAGATGGAGGACATCAACGGCGAGTTTCAGCAGACGGACGTGGTGCTGGTGCTGGGGGCGAATGACGTGGTGAACCCGGCGGCTAAAACTGATCCGAAATCGGTGATTGCGGGCATGCCGATTCTGGAGGCGTATCGGGCGAAGACGATCATCGTGAATAAACGGTCCATGGCGGCGGGGTATGCCGGACTGGATAATGAACTGTTCTACATGGACAAGACGATGATGGTTTTCGGGGACGCGAAGAAGGTGATCGAGGATATGGTGAAGGCGGTGGAGTGAGGTTGGTGATGTCGATGGAAGAGTACGAGTCGATCATGAACGAACGTGAGGATCGTCGCATTGAGGCCATAGCTTGCGCTCGGTTAGCTACCTTCGATGAAACCACGACGATTTCTCATGGCGACATGCTCGCTCATTTTGAAGTTGTGGCTGACGGGTTGCGCGATTGAACATCGTGGAAACCGTCAGCTGCTGCTCGATTGTCGTTAAAAGATAATCGATGCGAGCACTCTTCCTATGCAGCAGAAATCGCTTGAGAAGCCCGACGGCTGAGCAGGTGTTTTCGTCGTGGCCCGGTGTCGAGACGGATTCGGCCGGCTTGGCGTCCGATGCGGCGACGCCGCTCGAGCCAGAGCAAATAAAGTGGGCGGACGTGCTGTTCGTCATGGAACGACGGCACAAGGTCAAACTGACGAAGAAATTCGGTCGATATTTGAACGGCAAACGGATTGTGTGTCTGGATATCCCGGATAAGTATGAGTTCATGGACCCGGAATTAGTTGGGCTATTGGAGCGAAAGGCCGGAAGATTTATGCGTTCATGAGGATCTATTTCGGCGCTACGGTGTTACTTGCCGCATAACGTAACCGCCGTCGGCTACAAGCACGCCATTTGCCAGTCTCATCAAGCTGAGCCCCTCCCCCGCGTACAATATCCCCCTTCGATTCCCAAAAAAGCACCGCCCCATGGCCACTACTTTCCTTTTCGACTGGTTTGTCCCCTGCCCGCGCGGTCTCGAGGCCCCGCTTGCGGCCGAACTCGGCGAAATCGGGGCGAAGCATGTAGATGGCTCGCAATTCAGAACCGGCAAGGAAGTCCCCGGCGGCGTGCATTTCCGCGGTAGCTGGGCCGCCGGCATGGCGGCCAACCTGCATTCGCGCATCGCCAGCCGCGTTTTGCTGAAACTGGCCCAAGGCCCGTATCGCAGCGAACACGACATCTACGAACTCGCGTATCAGCAACAATGGGAAAAGTGGTTCTCGCCGAATGAAACCATTCGCGTCGATATCACCGCGATCAAATCCCCTTTGCGCAGCCTCGAATTCGCGACCCTGCGCGTGAAGGATGCCGTGTGCGACCGCTTGCGCGAATTGACGGGCAACCGCCCAAGCGTCGACACAGCGCAACCCGACGTCCGCGTCTTCGCGTTCCTGACGCTGAACGAATGTACGCTCTACCTCGACACCTCCGGCGATCCGCTCTTCAAACGCGGCTGGCGACTCGACAAGGGCGCCGCGCCCTTGCGGGAAAACCTCGCCGCCGGAATCTTGCGCCTGACCGGCTGGACGCCCGGCACACCGCTGTTCGATCCGATGTGCGGTAGCGGCACCTTCCTAGCCGAAGCCGCGCAGGTCGCGCTGAACATTGCGCCGGGTGTTGACCGCGGTTTCGGCTTCGAAAAGCTGAAGCAATACGACGTGAACGCATGGCAAAAGCTGAAAGGCGCAGCCGTCGATGCCAAACGCGCCGCGCAGTCATCGCGTGCGGACATCCAGATCTACGGCAGCGACATTTCCGGCGATATGCTCGACAAGGCCTACGCGAACCTGGAACGCGCGGGTTTGCCGGAACTATCGTTGAAACAAATCGATGCCCGCCACATGACACCGCCGTCGGACACGCCCGGCATTCTGGTCGCGAATCCGCCGTATGGCGAACGGATTGAAGTACGCGGACGCGGCCCGCGCGGCGAACTTCGCGAACCGAAAAATCGTGGCCGCGATGAAGACGAAGAAGCGTTCCACCGCGCTCAACCCGATCCGGCCGATCAGGAATTCTTCATCTCGTTTGGCAACGCACTCAAGCAGCGCTTTCCGGGATGGCGCGCGTACGTGCTGACATCGGATCGAAAACTGCCGGGCATGCTGCGACTGCGTGAATCTACAAAAACGCCGCTCTTCAACGGCGCGCTCGAGTGCCGCCTGTTCCGCTTCGACCTGATCGCCGGCAGCGTACGGAATCGGCCGGCAGCAGCCCAACCCGCCGCAGATCAAGCGCCCGACGCGAAGGAGTGAAGCATCGCGGAGGCGGCGCTACAATCGCTGAATGAACTCATCGACTGAAGCCCAATCCTTATTAGCCGTCGACGTCTACCGCAACCGCCGTGACCGTGTCCTCGCGGCGCTGCGGGAATCGGGCGGCGGCGTGGCAATCATTCCGACTGCGCGTGAAGTCATGCGCAACCGCGACGCCGATTACCCGTTCCGCCACGACAGCTACTTCTATTACCTGACGGGCTTCACGGAACCGGAAGCAACGCTGGTCCTCAATGCCAGCGCCGACGCAGACGATCCCGCAGCCATCCTGTTCTGCCGCGAGAAGAACGCCGAACGCGAAACCTGGGAAGGTTTCCGCTACGGCCCTGAAGGCGCACGCCTCGCGTTCGGTTTCGACGCGACGTTCCCCATCGATCAGCTCAACACGGAAATGCCCCGCCTGCTCGCCGATAACCCCGCGCTGCACTACGCGCTCGGCAGTTCCGCCGAACTCGACGAGCAGGTTCGCGGCTGGCTCGCGGCGGTTCGGGCACAGAGCCGGATCGGCGTGAAAGCACCCACGAAAGCGATCGATTTGCTGCCAGTACTCGACGAAATGCGCCTCATCAAAGACGCGCACGAACTTCAGATCATGCGGCGCGCAGGCACGATCTCGGCCGAAGCGCACCGGCGCGCGATGCAAACCTGCCGCCCCGGCATGCACGAATACGAAATCGAAGCCGAGCTGCTTTACACGTTCCGCCGACGCGGCGCGCAAGCGCCCGCTTACGGCACGATCGTCGCGGCCGGCGCAAATGCCTGCACGCTGCACTACCCGGCGGGCAACACGATCGTGCGCGAGGGCGACTTGGTCCTGATCGACGCCGCGTGCGAGCTCGACGGCTACGCGTCCGACATCACGCGCACGTTTCCGGCGAGCGGGCAGTTCACATCGGCGCAAAGGGAAATCTACGATATCGTGCTGGCCGCGCAATACGCCGCCGTCGACGCCACCCGCGCAGGCGTCAGTTTCGACGCGCCGCACGAAGCCGCAGTCCGTGTGTTGTCGCAGGGCTTGCTGGACACGGGGATCATCGACCGCAACAAATTCGCCACCGTGGACGATGTCATCGCCGAGCGGGCTTATCAGCGCTTCTACATGCATCGGACAAGCCACTGGCTCGGCATGGACGTGCACGATGCCGGCGATTATCGCGACGCCCATGCGCAACTCGACGACCAGGGCGCACGCGCGTGGCGCACCTTGCAGGCGGGCATGACGCTGACCATCGAGCCGGGTTTGTACATTCGCGCAGCTGAAGATGTACCCGAACGGTACGCGAACACCGGTATCCGGATTGAGGACGACGCCATCGTCACAGCCAATGGCTGCGAGTTGATGACGCGGGAAGTGCCAGTAGATGCCGACGAAATCGAAGCCTTGATGCGCGACGCGCAAACGCCAGATGCAAATTGAAACCGCGGAAACTATCGGCGATGCTCCGCCAGCCGATTATCACTTCGATATCGCCATCGTCGGTGCGGGTCCGGTTGGACTCGCGCTCGCCGGCTGGCTGGCGAAACGCAGCGCGACGTCGCGCTTGTCGGTGGCGTTGATTGATGCACGCGAGCCTGGGGCGGCGTCGGCTGATCCGCGTGCCATCGCGGTTTCGCATGGCAGCCGCGCGATGCTTGAATCGTCGCTCGGTTTTCCCGCCGATGCCACGCCAATCAAACGCATTCACGTATCGCAACGTGGCCAGTTCGGCCGCACGCTGATCGATCACGATGAACACGGGTTGCCTGCGCTCGGTTATGTCGTGCGTTATGGCTCGCTAGTTACAACGCTTGCGCAAGCGGTCAGCAAAACCAGCGTGCATTGGTTCGCGGAAACCACGGCATCAACACCTCTACACGATCACGAGGGCGTCACACTCTCGATCCAATCAGCCTCCGGCGATCGCACGATCCGCGCGCGCATTCTGGTGAATGCCGAAGGCGGGTTATACAAGGAAGCGGACGCTTCGTCCGCTTCGTCCGCTTCGTCCGCTCTTTCCGCCGACGGCAAGAACACGCGCGATTATGGCCAGACGGCGATTGTCGGGACGGTGAGCGTATCGTCGCCACAACCTGGCGTCGCGTGGGAACGCTTCACGCCCGAAGGGCCGATTGCGTTGCTGCCGTCCGGCGGCGCGCGTCAAGCGGACTACGCGCTCGTCTGGTGTTGCGACCCTGAAGAGGCGGCCCGCCGGTCACAACTTCCGGACGCTGAATTCCTCGCGGAACTCGGCTCGGCTTTCGGCGAGCGCTTGGGCCGATTCACGCGCATCACCGGACGGGCGATGTTCCCGCTCGGACTAAATGCGCTGAATGCGCTGGTCGACCGGCGCACGGTCGCTATCGGCAACGCTGCGCAAACGCTGCATCCCGTTGCGGGACAAGGGCTCAATCTGGGCTTACGCGATGCTCACGCGCTGTGCGACGCGTTATCGACGAACGGCCCGACGATGGTCGCGTTGAGTCTTTTTGCTCAACGGCGTGCGTTGGACCGGCGTATGACGATTGGCGCGACCGATACGCTTGCGCGTCTTTTCACCATCGATTTTGCGCCACTCGCTGCGATGCGAGGATTGGCGTTGAGCGCGCTGGAACTTGTCCCGCCGGTTAAAACCGTGCTGGCACGACAAATGATGTTCGGGCAACGGCGCTGACTTGGCGGAATACTTGCAGCGGCTCCGTGCAAGCACGGCGCGCGGCGTGATTGCTGTACTCGGGTCTGCCGCGCGCGAGTTCTTCTGAGCTGATCACACAGGGGCGTCGGGCGCCCCTGCGACTCCTGTGACTCCTGTGACGAGGTTTCTGCGCGCCTTTCGCGAGCCTCGCATGACGTCCATCACGGTATGGACGCATGGATCGGATCAAACATGTCTTTCGCGCACTCCATTCATCTGTGCATAGTTGGAGCTTTTCCTCTATGACGTTCGCGATATTCATAGAAGATTTAACAACCTGCGCGTCGATTGGACTTAATTGACTCAGCGCGTTCGCGTTAAAATACGCGTTTCCTTAAGCGCTTTTGCATCCCTTTATTTGGGAACATCGCGAGTTTCATGCCTATTTCCACACCGGCCATCGGCCCCCACATTTTGCGCAACAACTTGTTTGTCGCCCCCATGGCCGGGGTGACGGACCGCCCGTTCCGGCAGTTGTGCAAACGCATGGGCGCGGGTTACGCGGTGTCCGAAATGGTTGCGTCGAATGCGCAATTGTGGAAAAGCGAGAAAACGCTCCGTCGCGCGAATCACACCGGCGAAGTGGAACCTATTTCCGTGCAAATCGCTGGCGCTGATCCGAAAATGCTCGCCGAGGCCGCGCGTCACAACGTCGCGAACGGCGCGCAGATCATCGACATCAACATGGGCTGCCCAGCCAAGAAAGTCTGCAATGTCGCGGCTGGGTCAGCATTGCTGCAAAACGAAACGCTGGTCGCGCAGATCGTGCAGGCCGTGGTGAACGCAGTCGGCGTTGGCCCGGACGCGGTGCCCGTCACGCTGAAGATCCGCACGGGCTGGAATCGCGAGAACAAGAATGCGCTCAACATTGCGCGCATTGCACAGGACGCGGGCATTTCCATGCTGACCGTGCACGGCCGCACGCGCGCCGATCTCTACAAGGGCGACGCGGAGTACGAGACCATTGCCGCCGTCAAAGCTTCGGTGCGCATTCCGGTGGTGGCGAATGGCGACATCGCCACACCCGAAAAAGCGCGTCACGTACTGGCCATTACCGGTGCTGACGCGATCATGATCGGTCGTGCCGCGCAGGGGCGCCCGTGGCTCTTTCGCGAGATCGAACACTTTCTGGAAACGGGCGAACATTTGCCGGCGCCGCGTATCGACGAGATCCAGCAACTGATGAATGAGCATCTCGAAGATCACTATGATTTCTATGGCGAATTCACGGGCGTTCGTACAGCGCGCAAACACATCGGCTGGTACACTCGCGGCCTTTCCGGCGCCAACACGTTCAGACATCGGATGAACACGCTGGATTCCACACGCGAACAATTGCTCGCCGTGAATGAATTCTTCGACGCCCAAAAGGCGTTGTCCGACCGTCTCGTCTATGTCGAAGAACTCGACGCAGAGAGCGACCGCGGCGGCAACGACGAAGCCGAAGAATCGTGCGGCATGCAGAACCACACAGACCGACTAGCCGCATGAGTAGACATCACATAGAACAATGCGTCCGCCAGAGCCTGGACAACTATTTCCAGGACCTGGACGGTTCCAAGCCGCACGACGTCTACGAGATGGTGATTTCGTGCGTCGAAAAACCGATGCTGGAAGTTGTGCTGAAGCAAGCCGAGGGCAATCAGTCGCTCGCGGCTGAGTTTCTCGGCATCAATCGCAACACCCTGCGCAAGAAGCTGCAACAACACGGACTTATTTAAAGCAGTTGTTTTAATCCGGACCGTCGCGGCGTACGGCGGTCGACTCGAATTTCCTGATTCCCCTCGACTCCCCTACCGGCTTCCGCCGTTCCCATCATGATCAAGCAAGCGCTCCTTTCCGTTTCCGACAAGTCAGGCATCGTTGAATTTGCGAAATCGCTGTCGGAGCTAGGCGTTAGCCTGCTCTCGACTGGCGGCACCGCAAAACTCATCGCCGATGCAGGCCTGCCCGTCACCGAAGTCGCCGACTACACCGGTTTTCCGGAGATGCTCGACGGCCGCGTGAAAACGCTGCACCCGAAGGTTCACGGCGGCATTCTGGCGCGCCGCGATCTGCCGGAACACATGGCAGCGCTCGAACAACACGACATTCCGACCATCGACCTGCTCGTGGTGAACTTGTATCCGTTCGTGCAGACGGTATCGAAGGAAGAATGCTCGCTGGAAGATGCGATCGAAAACATTGATATTGGCGGCCCGACCATGCTGCGTTCGGCGGCGAAGAATCATCGTGATGTAACGGTGATCGTCGATCCCTCGGATTACGCGATCGTCCTCGACGAAATGCGCTCGGCTAAAAACACCGTCAGCTACGCGACGAACTTCAAGCTCGCCACTAAAGTGTTCGCGCACACCGCTCAATATGACGGCGCGATCACAAATTACCTGACAAGCCTGACCGACGAGTTGCAGCACAAGAGCCGCAACACCTATCCGTCGACGTTCAACCTCGCGTTCACCAAAGTGCAGGATCTGCGTTACGGCGAGAACCCGCATCAAAGCGCTGCGTTCTACCGCGATCTCACCACGCCCGCCGGCGCGCTCGCGAACTACGAGCAGTTGCAGGGTAAGGAACTGTCGTACAACAACATTGCGGATTCCGACGCTGCGTGGGAATGCGTAAAGACCTTCGACGCGCCGACCTGCGTGATCATCAAGCACGCGAATCCGTGCGGCGTGGCGATTGGCGCTGACGCGCACGAAGCGTATTCGAAGGCGCTCAAGACCGATCCCACCTCCGCGTTCGGCGGCATCATCGCGTTCAATCGCGAAGTAGATGAAGCGACGGCGCAGGCTGTGTCGAAGCAGTTTGTGGAAGTGCTGATGGCGCCTTCGTTCAGCGATGCAGCCAAGCAGATTTTCGCGGCGAAACAGAACGTGCGTTTGTTGAAGGTCGATCTCGGCGACGGTCACAACGCGTTCGACCTGAAGCGCGTGGGCGGCGGCCTGCTTGTCCAATCGCTGGATTCGAAGAACGTGCAGCCGCACGAATTGCGCGTGGTCACAAAGCGTCACCCGACGCCGAAGGAAATGGACGACCTGCTGTTCGCGTGGCGCGTCGCGAAGTACGTGAAGTCGAACGCCATCGTGTTCTGCGGCGGCGGCATGACGATTGGTGTGGGCGCGGGCCAGATGAGCCGTGTGGATTCGGCGCGCATTGCCAGCATCAAGGCGCAGAATGCGGGCTTGTCGCTGGCAGGATCGGCTGTGGCGTCGGACGCGTTCTTCCCGTTCCGCGATGGCCTTGACGTCGTGGTCAACGCTGGTGCGACCTGCGTTATCCAGCCGGGCGGCTCCATGCGCGATGACGAAGTGATTGCCGCTGCGGACGAGCACAACATTGCGATGGTGTTGACCGGAACGCGGCACTTCCGTCACTAAGCACGCTTTATCTTCGATAAGCCCGGTGGCCGGCAGGCGCACCGGGCTTTTTACTTTTTGCGCCGCGCTGTTAGTATCGCAAGCACTACGTTCCAACGGCACTCCATGAGAATTCTCGGTATTGACCCGGGCCTGCGCGTGACGGGGTTCGGCGTTATCGACAAGACCGGTCAAACGCTGACCTATGTGACCAGCGGCGTCATCAAGACCGCCGACGCAGATTTGCCGTCGCGTCTTCACACGATCTTCGAAGGTATCTCGACGCTTGTCCGGCAACACGCGCCCGACCAGTCCGCGATCGAAAAAGTGTTCGTCAACGTTAATCCGCAATCCACGCTGCTGCTCGGCCAGGCGCGCGGCGCAGCTATTTGCGGTCTGGTCGCGAGCGGTGTGCCGGTCGCCGAATACACGGCGTTGCAGTTGAAGCAGGCCGTTGTGGGCTATGGCCGCGCAACGAAAGAACAAATGCAGCAGATGGTGGTTCGATTGCTCGCGCTCACCGGAGTGCCGGGCACCGACGCCGCGGATGCGCTCGGCATGGCCATCTGCCACGCGCACGCCGGTGGCGCGATGACGGCACTCGGCGAGATCGCGCCATCGCTGGCTAAAAAGGGCCTGCGCGTACGGCGCGGCCGTCTTGTCGGCTAACTCCACTACAAGTTCCTCACCATGATTGGTCGCATAGCAGGCGTTTTACTGGAAAAAAATCCGCCGTACTTGCTCGTTGATTGCGGCGGCGTAGGCTACGAAATTGCCGTACCCATGAGCACCTTCTACAACCTGCCGAACGGCGGCGAAAAAGTCGTATTACTGACTCAGTTGATCGTTCGTGAAGATGCGCACTTGCTGTACGGCTTCGGCACGCAACAGGAGCGCACGACGTTCCGCGAACTACTCAAGATCAGCGGGATTGGGGCGCGCATGGCGCTGGCCGTGCTGTCCGGCATGAGCGTCCAGGAACTCGCCCAGGCCGTGACGATGCAGGACGCTGCGCGCCTGACACGCACACCCGGCATCGGCAAGAAGACGGCCGAGCGCCTGTTGCTCGAACTGAAGGGCAAACTTGGTGCGGATCTGGGAACGGCAGCGGGGACGGTGAGCGGTCCGGACCATGCGAGCGACATCCTGAATGCATTGCTGTCATTGGGTTACTCCGAAAAAGAAGCACTGATGTCGGTCAAGAATGTTCCGGCCGGCACGGGCGTCTCGGAAGGCATCAAGCTGGCCCTGAAAGCGCTGTCGTTTCAACCCACGCGCTGATCACTTTTCAACCGGCCGAGCGGATCACAAGCGCGACGCCCTCTGATTGCAGTTGGTACGAGTTCAGTCTCCCACGCAACTGATCCGGCCAACAGTCGGCCGATCGGCCAGCTTTCGGTGAGCGACCCACGCGGTACAATCGACGCATGATAGAAACCGACAAACTCGCTGCCGAACGCATCATCTCGGCTACTCCCGTCTCGCCGAACGAGGAAGTGTTCGAGCGCGCGCTGCGGCCGCGCGATCTCGAGGAATATGTCGGGCAGGAGAAAATCCGGGATCAGCTTCAGATTTTCATCGAAGCCGCGCGACGGCGCTCCGAGGCGCTCGATCACGTTCTTTTGTTCGGGCCGCCGGGTCTCGGCAAGACCACGCTCGCGCATATCATTGCGCGGGAGATGGGCGTGAATCTGCGGCAGACGTCGGGCCCGGTACTGGAACGCGCCGGTGATCTGGCTGCGCTGCTCACCAACCTCGAGAAGAACGACGTGCTTTTCATCGACGAAATTCATCGGCTGTCGCCGGTCGTCGAGGAAATCCTGTACCCGGCGCTTGAGGATTATCAGATTGACATCATGATTGGCGAAGGTCCGGCCGCACGTAGTGTCAAACTGGATTTGCAGCCGTTCACGCTGGTTGGCGCGACCACGCGGGCGGGCATGCTGACCAATCCGCTACGCGATCGCTTCGGCATTGTGTCGCGGCTCGAGTTCTACACCGCGAGCGAACTGGCGCGAATCGTTACGCGCTCGGCGTCGCTGCTCAAGGCGGATATCGTTCCGGAAGGGGCGTTGGAGATTGCGAAGCGGGCGCGCGGGACACCGCGAATCGCGAACCGGCTGCTTCGGCGCGTACGTGATTACGCCGAGGTAAGAGCGGACGGCAACATCACAGCCAAAGTCGCCGATGCTGCGTTGAAAATGCTCGACGTCGATCCGGTCGGCTTCGACCTGATGGATCGGAAACTGCTGGAGGCCATCCTGCACAAATTCGATGGCGGTCCGGTCGGCGTCGACAATCTGGCGGCAGCTATTGGCGAAGAGCGCGACACCATTGAAGATGTGCTTGAACCCTATTTGATCCAGCAGGGGTATTTACAGCGCACGCCGCGCGGACGTGTTGCCACGTTGCTCACGTATCGCCACTTTGGCCTGGCCGCCCCCGACGCCGGCCCGGTCCGCGAACTGTGGGACGCCAACGCCGACAGTTGAGCCATCAGCCGCAACAACCCGACGCCACAGCCTGATAGCAAATAGCCGAACCGATGTCCGATCAAGCAAGTCCCCGCTCTAATGATTCATCCGGTTTCGCCGGCCAATTGGTCAAGCGAGTGCGCTCCAGACTTGCCAATGGCGTCACGAGCCTGACTACCGGCAGTGGACCATCGCTGGATTATTCGTCGCCGCCGGGCGACCCGGGACTGTTCGGACCCGACGCCATTTGCTGGAAAGTCCACGCCGACTTTACATCGATGATGACTGGCGGCGTCAGCGCCCTCCTGCTTCAGGCCCTACACCCAATGGCGCTCGCGGGCGTCTGGGATCACTCCACCTTTCGCACCGATATTCTCGGACGCCTGCGCCGCACAGCTACGTTTATCGCGGGTACGACGTATGGCAATAAGCATGACGCGCTTGCGCTCATCGAGCGTGTAAGGCGAATTCATCTATCCGTGACAGGTGTTACTCCCCACGGGCGGCCGTATCGCGCAAGCGATCCTGAGTTGCTGACGTGGGTTCACGTCGCGGAAGTGTCGAGTTTCCTGAAGGCGCATTTGCGATACGTGAACCCGCGGCTTCCCCGCGAGGCGCAGGATCGCTATTACGCGGAGACATCGACCATAGCGGAGATGCTCGGTGCGACCAATGTGCCGAAGAGTTGCGCGGAAATTGACAGGTATCTAGCGTCAATGCAGCCACAACTGGAAGCAAGCGACCGTACCCGGGAAGTGATGAAGGTACTGATGAACGCGCCAGCGCCCAGTGTCGCGATGAAACCCGCCAGCTCGCTAATACTGAACGCAGGTGTGGACCTGCTGCCTGACTGGGCGCAATCGATGCTCGGATTCGGCGCTCTCGCGCCGCTACGCCGCGCGTGGACGCGGCCAGGCGTCAGGATGATCGCACCGTTGATACGCTGGTCGCTGATCAACGGTGTGTCCAAACGAGCCCGGCGCCGCGCCGCGATGAAGCCCGATTAGCGCGGGACTTCCTTGAGGTCGTCGTCGCTGCCGGGAGAAGAAAGATGCGCGACATCGCCCCAGCACACGACCTTCGTTTGACCGTTCTCAAAGTCCACCACGTTAATACTGGAATTCAGCAACGGCCAGTCGCGCGGCACGTCGAGCGGCAATCCACGCACGAACCGATAAATGCAGTCCAGTACACCACCGTGAGCGACGACCGCGATACGTCCGCCCGGATGCGCGGCCACAATCGGCTCGACGATGCTCAGCACACGTTGCGAGAATGCTCGTTGCGATTCACCGCTAGGCGGTGCGAAGTCCGGATTATGGCTCTGCCAGTCGGCATATTCGAAGGGATACTTCGCGCGGATCTCTTCGCCGCTGTGAGCTTGAAAGTCACCGTATAAACGCTCACGCAAACCTTCATTCAGCTTCAGCGGCAAACCAAGCGCGTCCGCAAATGGTTTGGCGGTTTGCTGAGCACGCTGTAGATCGCTGCAATACACCGCGTCGAGTCGAGCGCCGGTCTTCGACTCCTGCAACAGACGCTGTGCGAGCTGCGCTGCTTGTGCAATACCGGTCGCAGCCAGCGGAATATCAATGTGCCCCTGAATACGCTTGATGCGATTCCAGTCAGTTTCGCCATGCCTGATGAAGAGGACTTGCGTGGTCATGAGATGCGTGAAATTCCGGAAGATGCGCCCAAACGACGGGTGCAGTAACACAGCTTGGAGACGTCTCAGGGACGAACTTGCAGCCAGAAAGTGACCGGCCCGTCGTTGACCAGCGAGACTTGCATGTTCGCACCGAACTCGCCCGTCGCAACAATGGGATGCGTGGCGCGCGCCTGCGCAACAAAGTAATCAAACAACCTGCGGCCTTCCTCGGGCGGCGCAGCCGGTGTGAAGCTAGGCCGCAGCCCGCTGGAGGTATCAGCGGCGAGGGTGAACTGCGACACCAGCAACACCCCACCCGCACGCCCGGCACCGTCTATATCCCGCACAGGGAGATTCATCTTTCCGGCGGCATCGCTAAAAACACGATACGCCAGCATCTTCGCCAGCAGCTTGTCCGCAACGGCCTCGGTATCGCCAGGCTCCGCGCACACGAGCGCCAGCAAGCCGGCATCGATCGCACCCGTCACGCGGTCGCCCACGCGCACGTCGGCCCGCAAGACACGCTGAATGAGTGCGATCAAGCGCTTACGCTGCCAGCGTGACGCGCGCGAAGCGGCGCTTTCCGACCTGCACCACAAACTCGCCCGCCTCGATCTTCAAGCCCTTGTCTGACACCGTCGCACCGTCGATCTTCACGCCACCCTGCTCGATATTGCGCAGCGCCTCGCTGGTCGAAGGCACCAGTCCGGCTTGCTTCAACAGTTGCCCGATGGCGAGCGGTGCGCCGCTTAGCGTCACCGATGGAATTTCGTCCGGCACGCCACCCTTCGCACGATGGTTGAAGTCTTCCAGCGCCCGTTCCGCGTCAGCCGGCGAATGGAAACGCCCAACGACCTCCTGCCCCAGCAGCACCTTGAAATCGCGCGGGTTACGACCACCCTCGGCTTCGCTTTTGAACCGCGCAATCTCTTCGATACTTCTAAACGACAGCAACTCGAAGTAGCGCCACATGAGCGTGTCGGAAATGCTCATCAGCTTGCCGAACATGTCGGTAGGCTTCTCGCTAATGCCGATGTAGTTGTGCTTCGACTTCGACATCTTCTCGACGCCGTCCAGCCCTTCCAGCAGCGGCATGGTCAAGATGCATTGCTGCTCCTGGCCGTATTGCTTTTGCAATTCGCGGCCAACCAGCAGATTGAACTTCTGGTCCGTGCCGCCGAGTTCGAGATCGGCGTTCAGCGCAACCGAGTCGTAACCCTGCATCAGCGGATACAGCAACTCATGAATCGAGATGGGTACGCCGCCCTGGTAACGCTTCGTGAAATCCTCGCGCTCAAGAATCCGCGCGACTGTGTAGCGCGAAGCGAGTTTGATCATGCCGTCGGCGCCGAGCGGCATGGACCATTCGCTGTTGTATCGAATCTCGGTCTTCTCACGATCCAGCACGAGCGCGGCTTGCTCGAAATAGGTCCTCGCGTTCGACTCGATCTGCTCCCGCGTCAACGGCGGCCTCGTGGCGTTACGCCCTGACGGATCGCCGATCAGCGAAGTGAAGTCGCCGATCAGGAAGATCACCGTATGGCCGAGATCCTGCAACTGACGCATCTTGTTCAGGACAACCGTATGGCCAATATGAATATCAGGCGCAGTCGGATCCAGGCCAAGCTTGATGCGCAGCGGCTTGCCGCTCGCGGCGCTGCGAGCGAGTTTCTGCGCGAACTCAGCTTCGATCAACAGTTCGTCGCAGCCCCGTTTGGCGATGGCAAGCGCTGCCTGCACTTCGTCGGTCAGGGGTAAGTTTTTCGCAGCCGAAGCCGGAGAGTCGTTCGGTTCAGTGGTCATGCTTGCAACTTTTTTCGGGTGATTTGTTCGGGGCGCTAACAGGCGCCGATCGGGCAACAGCCGCTGTTTCCCGATTCGTCCACAGTCACGTTCGGACATGGAAAATCGTGCGGCATTCGCTTGTTCAGGCAACGGATTTTACGTGATGTCGACCGCCTTCGCCCCGTTTTCCCCGCTTGTTGGCCGCGCGTTGGCCATTCGGTCATGTTTTGAATGCCCTGACTCCGGATACGGAGCTCAAAACACGACCGAATGGCTAACGGCTTAACGAGTGGCATCGATGCGTGGATAATCGGTCCATCGCGGCCGCTTTGGCCGTAGGAATTGCATCAATAATTGCCTCAATGACTGCTCGAACAGGGTCATCGGTGAACCCGCATCGAACAGGAGAGCAACGTGGCGCGACGGACCGAGGCAACGGAAGCAGGCGACATGGCGGACGGCGTGTACTTTGGGCTGATGTCGGGTACGAGCATGGACGGTGTGGACGGCATTGCCGTCCAGTTCACGGCGGGCAAGCCGTCCGTTGTGCTCGGCGAGGCTCACGTCGGGTTCTCGCAAGGTCTGCGCGACGCGCTCTTCGCCCTTCAGGCCCCTGGCGACAACGAACTGGAACGCGAAGCCCTTGCAGCGAACGCGCTGGCTGCGCGCTACGCCGTGTGTTGTCACGAACTGGCCAGCATGAGCGGCTACTCGTCCGCGAAAGTCCGCGCGATCGGCGTACACGGGCAGACGGTACGGCATCGACCGGAAAAGGGTTACACGCGGCAAATCAACAATCCCGCGCTGCTCGCAGAAATGACGAACATCGACATCGTCGCCGACTTCCGTAACCGTGACGTCGCCGCCGGCGGTCAGGGCGCGCCGCTCGTCCCGGCATTTCACGCGACCATTTTCGGCAGCAAGGACGAGACGCGCGTGGTCTGCAACCTGGGCGGCATCAGTAACATCACCATTCTTTCGGCCAACGGCAGCGTCCACGGTTTCGATTGCGGACCGGCGAATGCCCTGCTGGACGAATGGGCGCACCGGCACCTGAAACGGCCCTTCGACGAAGGCGGTCATTTCGCGGCACAGGGCCAAGTGCACCGCCCGCTGCTGAACGCGCTGCTCAACGAACCGTTCTTTGAACAGCAACCGCCTAAAAGCACCGGCCGGGATCTATTCAATCCAGGGTGGCTTGATGCCAAGCTCATCGGTTTTGAAAAGATATCGCCCGAAGATGTGCAGGCCACCCTTGTCGCGCTGACCGCCATCACCGTTGCAAGAGAAATCGAGCGACATGCTTCCGATTGCCGCGCGGTCTATGTGTGCGGCGGCGGCGCCCGTAATCCGGTGCTGATGCAGGCGATCCAGCAGGCGCTTGGGGAGAGCGGCGTCGCGGGTGTCCCCGTGATGACCACCGAAGCGCTCGGCGTGCCGCCACAGCAGGTGGAAGCATTGGCGTTCGCATGGCTTGCGATGCGCTGCGTGGCCCGTAAGCCCGGCAATATATCGGCGGTAACAGGGGCTGCGGGGGAACGGGTGTTAGGGGCGATTTATCCGCGTTAATGCCCGGCTGTCACCAACAATCCATTACTAGCGAAGAGGCTAACAACAACACGAGAAACTGACGGCTAGCTCAGGCGTACCGATGAAAACCTTGGCTCGTGCGCCATAACCTCAATTTTCATTGAAACACACGTCCAGGCAAACGCAGGCCCACAAAACAAAAACGGAGCCCGAAGGCTCCGTTTTTCATCTCTGCATGATGCCGCGTCATCTGATCAATTAATCAGAATCACGCCGAGAATGACGATCCGCAACCGCAGGTGCTGGTCGCATTCGGATTCTTGATCACGAACTGCGCGCCGTTCAGATCGTCTTTATAGTCAATCTCAGCGCCGACGAGGTATTGATAGCTCATCGAATCGATCAGGAGCTGGACGCCGGCTTTGTCCATTACGGTGTCGTCTTCGTTGATGGCTTCGTCAAACGTGAAGCCGTACTGGAAACCCGAACAGCCGCCACCCTGCACGAACACGCGCAGCTTCAATTCCGGATTGCCTTCTTCGTCGATCAGTTGCTTGACCTTGTCAGCTGCTGCGTCGGTGAAAACGAACGGCAACGGCATTTCGGTCGTGGGGGTATCTGTGACAGCGTTCATTCGAACTCTCCAAAAAAGCTTCTGATGCCTATTGTAGGGCTGATCTCAATATCGTGCTGGAAGCCCATGTAATCAATAGGCTATCGCTCCCACACTATCCCGAAATTGCCGTGGCTGCCTGGGACATCGCCGAAAGACGGCAGCGATCCTCGAGCATCCGCCACGAAAAAAGCCGCCGGCGCATACACGCAGGCGGCTTTCCGAGCCATTTCGCCGTAACAACGACGAAACCGCCAAAGAGCTTAACGCTTCGAGAATTGTTTCCTGCGACGTGCCTTGTGGAAACCAACCTTCTTACGTTCAACTTCACGAGCATCGCGGGTAACGAAGCCGGCTTGCGACAGCGTGGGCTTCAGCGTTGCGTCGTAGTCCATCAGCGCGCGGGTGATGCCGTGGCGAACTGCACCGGCCTGACCCGTTTCACCGCCGCCGTTCACGTTGACTTTGATGTCGAACGTGGTGGCGTGGCTCGTCAGTTCGAGCGGCTGACGCACGATCATCAACGACGTTTCGCGCGAGAAATAATCAGCAATGGGCTTGCCATTGACGATGATCACGCCCGTACCGGACTTGATGAACACGCGGGCAGTGGCGCTCTTGCGGCGGCCCGTACCGTAATTCCAATTACCGATCATATGGGCTCCCTTTAGATCTCGAGCGCTTTAGGCTGTTGAGCCGTATGCGGATGCGTTGCGCCAGCGTAGACCTTGAGCTTCTTGATCATAGCGTAGCCGAGCGGACCTTTCGGCAACATGCCCTTAACGGCTTTCTCGAACGCGCGGCCCGGGAAGCGTTCTTGCATCTTGTTGAACGTCGTTTCGTAGATGCCGCCCGGATAGCCCGAGTGACGGTAGTACTTCTTGTCAGTACCCTTGTTGCCCGTGACGCGCAACTTGCTGGCGTTGATGATGACGATGAAATCGCCAGTGTCGACGTGCGGGGTGAACTCGGGTTTGTGCTTGCCGCGAAGTCGGGCGGCCACTTCACTGGCGACACGTCCGAGAACCTTATCCGTCGCGTCAATCACGTACCATTCACGCGTCACCTCATGGGCTTTTGCGGAAAACGTCTTCATGATCGATCCAAAAAATAAATCTGCCCTGCTTTGTCCCGCTTGTATGTTCGTGCGCATCGAGGCGCGTGCGGGCTCTCCCTGGTTCTCGTCCACGGGCATGGTGCGGATAGAGAACTTTGAATTATAAGGGAAATTTTGGTGTGAAGTCAAAACTTGCCTGTTTGGCAAGCTAAATCGCCTCGGGCCGGCGCTGAACGGCGGCATTGCGGAGAGGTTTTGCGAGGGGCAATCAGCCCGCGAATCGCCCGCCAAGCCCGAAATCGACGTTAAAGCAGACGAAAAAAAGCCCGAGCCTTGGGCTCGGGCTGAATCCACCTAGGAGGAGGTGGAGGAGACAGGAGGAAGTATATGAAGGGCTTTTGTGCAAAGCAAGTAAATTTGCATTATGAGATATAGTTTCATAATGCAAAATATTACCAATTCATAACATATAGCAATTTATTATTTATAATCAGTCACTTATCTAAAATAAAAAACCTCTCAGCCACAACTTGCGGTCGAAACCCCTTATTCGCAGTAGGGAAATCTCGGATTTATCAGATGTATCGCAATGCAACAATATTCTGCGACTGCCGCAATCGAAGACACTGCGCGGATTTCTACAATCAGCTAAAACGCTACAATCGATATGATTGAACAAGTGTCTTATGGCATCGGAGTTTTCTCATGGAATGCAAAGTTAGCTGGATGGGACAGGACGGAATGGCATTTGCCGCGGAAACGGGCAGCGGCCATCTGGTCACAATGGATGGCGCACCGGAAGGCGGCGGCCGCAACCTCTCGCCGCGGCCAATGGAAATGGTCTTGCTCGGCACGGGCGGCTGCACCGCGTACGACGTCGTGATGATCCTGAAGAAAAGCCGTCAGGAAGTCGTGGGTTGCTCGGTGACGCTCAAGGCCGAGCGCGCAAGCGAAGATCCGAAGGTGTTCACGAAGATCCACTTCCACTTCACGGTAACAGGCAAGAACCTGAATCCTGCGACGGTTGAACGCGCGATCACCCTTTCACACGACAAATACTGCTCGGCGTCGATCATGCTCGCGAAGACAGCCGAGTTGACGCATTCCTTCGATATCGTCGCGAGCTGAAGTGCGCGCATCGAAGAGAAAAGCAGGACGAAAAAAAGCCGGCGTCATCACTGACGCCGGCTTTCTTTTTGAATCTCACAAAGCAGGCCGATAAGCCGGATTCTGTGCACGCCTCACGCCCGAAAGCGTGACGCGCGTGGCAGCCATTCCTCTAGTCGCGCCATTACTGGCGCGCTCAAGCTTCCTACCCGCAGACGAGACGGAGGCACCGTCCTGCATCGCGAAGATGCGCGCCTGCCTACTTGGAATTGCTCCGGGTGGAGGTTACCTTGCCGGTCTGCCTTGCAGCAGCCGCGGTGCGCTCTTACCGCACCGTTTCACCCTTACCTGATCCCCGAACTTGCGCCCGGGGCCATCGGCGGTTTGCTTTCTGTTGCCCTGTTCCGCGTGTCGCCACGGATGGCCGTTAGCCATCACCCTGCCTGGTGGAGTCCGGACTTTCCTCGCCCTCTCCGGCCGAAACCGGATCAGCCGCGACTGCCTGGCCTACTTTGCGCCGATGATTTTAGCATGAGGGGTGCCTCAGCCTCGCCGTAAGGCTTGCCGACGGGCTTGCCGTCAGGCTCATGCACAGGCTAAGTCCGCGACCGGCGGCCGGATCGAAAGACTTGGGGGTTATCGTAGAAAGATGGAGCTTCATTTTCAGGCCACCAGCCCGGCACGCCGAGCACCGGCAGCGGCGTGAAATATCGGCTGGAGATGGTTTCGCTTTTTAGCCGTTCAGACAGCGCGTGGTCGAGGATCGCGCGGCGCTCGGTATCGGGGGCGGAGAAATAGGCCGGCTCGACGTCCACGATCCACGCATGCCCCGTGCACGCCTTGTACGGGGCAACCAGCTTTTCCAGCAGCGCGTGGCCGAAGATGCGCGCCTCGCATCGAAGGCCCCACGCTGCGCGTTGTTCGACGAGCAACGTGCGCCACTCGAAGGCGCGGAGTGCGGCGGCGAGCGACGGGTCTGCGCAGGCAAAGAGGATCGCGTTTTCATCGAACAGGGTCAGCGCGTCGCGCGCCGCGCCTCGAGTTGGGCCAATGCCGAGCACATCGATTTCCGCAGCCTGGCCAGCGTTCAGCGCCGCCTTGATGCGCGGGTACTGGAACCACATCGAGCCGTTGAAGAAATCGTGCAGGTTGTAGCGCGTTGGCACGCACCCGGTCCCGGCGATATGCCCTTCATACGACGCCCCCGCCGGCAGCTCGTCCTGCGCGATGAACGACAACGGCTTGCCGCGTCCGGTTGCGCGCGGCTCTGTATGTGCGTCGGCGTTAAGCGTGGAAAGATAGGCTGAGTAGCTAGTTAGCGCGGCCTGGCGCCAGCGTTCGCCGCGCTCGGCAAGTGGCGCCAGCCACGGGCTTGACCAGTCGATGTCCGTGAAGCTCTGCGCCGCGCGGATATCGGTTAGCGGCGGCGATTCCGTATTCGCGCTTTCAGGCTTCGATGCATTTTCCCGGTAGGACATACGAGTAGTTCGAGAGGCGCCGGGTTTTGCGCTCGACTCATCCTGAGCGCGCCCCGGCAACCATCACTCCATCCGCCAGTTAATCGATTCTCCGCCGCCCAGCGGCACGATCTCGTCACCACCCGCCATGAATTCGGCCGGCAGCGTCCAGGGTTCGCGACGCAGCGTCACGCTCTCTGTCGAGCGCGGCAAACCGTAGAAGTCGGCGCCGTGGAAACTCGCGAAGCCCTCAAGGCGATCGAGCGCGCCAGCCTGATCGAAGGCTTGCGTATAGAGCTCCAGCGCGTGCAACGCCGTATAACAACCCGCACAGCCGCACGCGTGTTCCTTCAGCCCTTTCGCATGCGGCGCGCTGTCGGTGCCGAGGAAAAAACGCGGATTGCCCGACGTGGCCGCGGCAACCAGCGCCACGCGATGCGACTCGCGCTTGAGCACCGGCAAACAGTAGTAATGCGGCCGGATTCCGCCGACAAACAGCGCATTGCGGTTGTACAGCAGATGATGCGCGGTCAGCGTAGCGCCAGTCGGACCGTCGGCATCGCGGACGTAATCGGCGGCGTCCTTCGTCGTGATGTGTTCGAACACGACTTTCAGCGCGGGAAAATCGCGACGCAACGGTGTCATCACCCGATCGATAAACACCTTCTCCCGATCGAACATATCGATGGCCGGATCTGTTACTTCGCCATGCACGAGCAGCGGCAGGTCGTGCTTTTGCATCGCCTCTAGCGTCTTCGCGCACTTCGCGACACTCGTGACACCGGCGTCCGAATTGGTCGTCGCCCCTGCCGGATAAAGCTTCACCCCGTGGACGAAACCGCTTTCACGGGCACGACGAATTTCGTCGGGCGGCGTGTTATCGGTGAGATAAAGCGTCATCAGCGGCTCGAAACGCGCTCCCGGACCGTCCTTGGGCAACGCGGCCAGAATGCGCCCGCGATATGCCGCCGCCATCTCGGTCGTCGTCACCGGCGGCCGCAGGTTCGGCATGATGATCGCCCGGCCGAACTGCCGTGCCGTGTGCGGCAGGACAGCGGCGAGCACGGCGCCGTCGCGTACGTGCAAATGCCAGTCGTCGGGACGCGCGAGCTTGACGGAGTTCACAACGGAGTCGACAGCGGAGTCAACGGAAGAGGCGGAGGCAGGCGTGGAAGCGGACATTGGCGTGATAGCGATGAAAATAATCGGATGACGAAAACGCAGGGACTGTGGCGGCCGCGAAACCAGAAAGCATAAACACTCAAGCGAAACCTGAGCAGCTGCGCCATGAATATCGGCCGGATCAGTGAATCGTGTTCCCAAACTGCGTGCTTGATCAAGCTACAAACGGAAGCGGCCAACCCAATCGGTCAGTTTTTCTCCCGCGAGCCGGCCCATACCGTGGAAATTCCACAACGATGCCACCCCGCGGTCGAGAGCCGCGATTTTTGGCGGTTTCGTCGGTGCTATGCTTTGGCTAGCCGTATTGTAACGGTTAGCTCCATTCACCCAGTCTGTCTGCAGCCTCAGCAATGTGCCAACTTCTCGGAATGAACTGCGCGGAACCAACGGACGTGACTTTCTCGTTCACCGGTTTCGCGGCGCGTGGCGGCGTTACCGACCATCACGCGGACGGCTGGGGCATTGCGTTCTTCGAAGATAAGGCCTGTCGTCTTTTCATCGATCACCAGTCGTCGGCCAGTTCACCACTCGCCGAAATGGTAAAGCGCTATCCGATCAAATCGAAGAACACGATCGCGCATATTCGCAAGGCCACGCAAGGTCACATCCTGCTCGAGAACTGCCATCCGTTCATGCGCGAGTTGTGGGGACGGCATTGGATTTTCGCGCACAACGGCGACCTGAAAGATTTCAAGCCCTGTCTGAATGGGCAATATCAGCCGGTCGGCACGACCGACAGCGAGTTGGCGTTCTGCGCGTTGCTGCAAGGTCTGCGGCGCGAATTCCCCGGCTGCCAGCCGCCGCTGGACGAACTGTTCGCGGCGCTTGAAAAGCTCACGCGCGAGATCACGCAATTCGGCGTATTCAATTTCCTGATGTCGAACGGCCAGGCGCTGTTTACGCATTGCTCCACGCATCTGTATTACCTCGTGAGGAGCTGGCCGTTCTCCACCGCGCATTTGATCGATGCGGACATGTCGATCGATTTCGCGAAGTACACCACGCCGGAAGATCGCGTTGCGGTGATCGCGACCTCGCCGCTTACCGACGACGAAATCTGGTCGCGTTTCGAACCCGGAGACCTGGCGTTGTTCCAGCACGGCGCGTTGCTCAGGACGGTCAACGTTCCGGTGCCGGCGGACGTCGCGGAGAAAGCACGCGAGCCGCTGTGCAAGGTTTGCGTTGAATCGGTGCTGCGCGTCGAGACCATCGAGACGACGGCAGATGTGGAGACCGAACTCGGGATCGAGTAGTTGGAGAATAAGTGCAGAGTAGTTTGAAGTAGTTTCGCGGCTGAAGAATCACCTGAACTCACGCTTGTTCCACTCTCCAGGGAGCTTATGCAATGTCAGGAAAATTCGTCATCGACCGTGCCCGCAACGGCCAGTTCTATTTCAACCTGCGGGTAGCCAACGGCGAACCGATCCTCAAGAGCGAGACGTATGTGACGCGAGCGTCGGCGGAACATGGCATTGCGTCGGTCAAGGCGAATGCGTTGATCGACGAACGCTACGAGCGCAAGACTGATAAAAGCGGCGCGACCTATTTCAATCTGAAGGCTGGCAATCACGAGATCATTGGCGTGAGTGAGGCTTATAGCAGCGCGGCGGCAAGGGATGCCGGGATTGAAACGCTGAAGAAAAATGCGCCCGATGCAGTGACACAGGACAACACGAAAGCCGCATCGACCAGCCACTAGCGCGGGACCACAAAGACAAAAATGGCCGTCCCAGCTCACGCCGGAACGGCCATTTTTACGTCGGAAGCTGCTCGGCGCTAGCCAAAGCAACCCGCGTCAAACGATCAATGCAGGATCTTCGCCAAAAAGTCCTTCGCGCGATCCGACTTCGGGTTCTCGAAGAACGCGTCCTTCTTGTCGTCTTCCACGATCAAGCCCTTGTCCATGAAGATCACGCGATGCGCGACCTTCTTCGCAAAGCCCATTTCGTGCGTCACGCACATCATGGTCATGCCTTCCTGAGCGAGCTCAACCATCACGTCGAGCACTTCGTTGATCATCTCCGGGTCCAGCGCGGACGTGGGTTCATCGAAGAGCATGGCGATCGGATCCATCGATAACGCCCGCGCAATCGCCACCCGTTGCTGCTGCCCGCCGGAAAGTTGACCGGGAAATTTGTCAGCGTGAGTGCTCAAGCCCACGCGCTCCAGCAGCTTCAATCCCTTGGCCGTTGCTTCGTCCTTCGAGCGCCCCAGTACCTTGATCTGCGCCAGCGTCAGGTTCTGCACGATCGTCAGATGCGGAAACAGTTCGAAGTGCTGGAACACCATGCCGACTTTCGCACGCAGCTTCGACAGGTTGGTTTTCTTGTCGCCAAGCGATTGCCCGTTGATCGTGATCTCGCCCTTCTGGAACGGCTCGAGTCCGTTCACGGTTTTAATCAGCGTCGACTTGCCCGATCCCGAAGGACCGCACACCACGACCACTTCGCCCTTTTTGACTTCCGTCGTGCAATCGGTGAGCACTTGAAACGGGCCATACCATTTCGAAACATTCTTGAGTGAGATCATCGAGCGACCTTTTTCTGAAGACTTTTGACGAGACCGGATGCGACCAGGCACACCACGAAATAACAGGCGCCGGCGAACAGCACCATTTCGACGGTCGTGCCGTCGCGATCGCCCACATTCGTTGCCGTGCGGAAAAAGTCCGCCAGGCTGATCACATACACCAGCGACGTATCCTGGAACAACACGATGGCCTGCGTGAGCAGCAGCGGCACCATTGCCCGAAACGCCTGCGGCAGGATGATCAGCTTCATTGCCTGCATGTAGGTCATGCCGAGCGCGAACGCCGCGTTCACCTGCCCGCGCGACACCGCCTGAATGCCGGCACGGATGATTTCCGAATAATACGCGGCCTCAAACAGCGAGAACGCGACCATGGCGGAGGCCAGACGGATATCGACTTCCGCCGATAACCCCAGCACATTTTGCAGGAATTGCGGCACGATCAAAAAGAACCACAGCAGCACCATCACGAGCGGGATCGAACGAAACAGCGTGACGTACCCCTTCGCAAACCATTCGAGCGGCTTGATGCCCGAGAGACGCAGCAACGCGAGCACCGTGCCCCACAGAATCCCGAACACGAGCGCGAGAAGCGTGATCTTGAAGGTGATGATGGCGCCGGTCCACAGCGTAGGCAACGAGCTCAGCACACTGCTCCAATTGAAATGATGCATCACTTGCCTCCAATGTAGCCGGGCAGCCGGGTCTTGGCTTCGACCACTTTCATCAGCTGCATGACGACCAGATTGATCAGCATGTAGGCAAGCGTCACGGCAATGAACGACTCATACGACTGCGCGGTGTAATCCACGAGTTGCCGCGCCTGTGCCGACAATTCCAGCAACCCGATGGTCGATGCCACCGCCGAGTTCTTGAACACGTTCAAAAATTCCGACGTGAGCGGCGGCACGATGATGCGGTACGCGACCGGCATCAAAATGTAGCGATACGTCTGCCATTCGGTGAACCCCATGGCGAGACCGGCGGCGCGCTGTCCGCGCGGCAAGGCTGCGATGCCCGAGCGTACTTGCTCGCACACGCGTGCTCCGGTGAACAACCCGAGGCAGATGATGGATGACGAATAGAACTGCGCGTTCGGGGGCAACTGCTTGAACCAGTTGCCAATGGAAACCGGCAGCAATTCTGGTATCACGAGATACCAGATGAAGAACTGCACGAGCAGCGGGATATTACGAAAGATGGCGACATACACCGTGCCGATGGTGGCCAGCTTGCGGTTCGGCACGGTGCGAAGAATGCCGAACAACGAGCCGACCACGAGCGCCACGACCCATGACGCGAGCGACACGGTCACGGTCACCCAGAACCCGGAAATAAGCCAGCCGAGATAGGTTGTCGGCTCGCCGGTCGAGACAGGGCTTAAGAAAACGCCCCAATTCCAGTGGTAGGACATGGACTCTCCTCCAAAAGAAAACGGAAGAAGCAGCGCTCCTTCCGTTTCCATCAATCAAGCAGAACCGAGATTAGTCGATTGCCTTGTCGTTCGGGTTCTTGAAAAGCGCCTTCATGTCATCGCTTTCCGGGAAGTTCAGATTCAGACCCTTCGGCGGAATCGGACTTTCAAACCACTTCTTGTAGATCTTGTCGCCTTCGCCCGAGGTTTCGACTCGGGCGATGGCGTCATCGACTACCTTCTTGAACTCCGGATCGTTCTTGCGCAGCATGCAGCCATAAGCTTCACGCGATTGCGGCGTACCGACAATCACGAAATCGCCCGGATTGCTCGACTTCGCACGTTCGCCGGCCAGCAACGCGTCGTCCATCATGAACGCAACGGCGCGTCCCGTCGACAACGTCAAAAACGAATCGCCGTGATCCTTCGCGCTGATGATGTTCATGCCCATGTTCTTGTCCTGGTTCATCTTGCGAAGCAGGCGCTCGGACGTGGTTCCAGCAGTCGTCACAACGGTCTTGCCCTTCAGGTCGTCGAAGTCCTTGACCCCCGAATCCTTCTTGGTCATCAGGCGCGTGCTGATCACGAAGATGGTGTTGGAGAACGCGACTTGTTGCTGACGCTCCAGGTTGTTCGTGGTCGAACCGCACTCGAGATCGATCTGGTTACCCGTCACGAGCAACAGGCGGTTTTGCGACGTCACCGACTTCTGTTGAATCTTCAGGTTCGGCATGTTGAGCTTTGCTTTGACGGCGTCGACCACCTTCAAAGCAAACTCATACGAATAGCCGATGACCTGTTGCTTGTCGTCGTAATAAGAGAACGGAATCGACGACTCGCGGAAACCCAGGTAGATGTTCCCTGAATCCTTGATTTTCTTGAGCGTATCGTTGTTTTGCGCTTGCGCGCCCGATGCGAAAAGACCCAGCGCGGCAAGCAGCAGCGCAGCTTTTTTGATCTTCATAATTTGTGATCTCCTTGGCGAAAACGGCGCAATTTTAGCAGGGTAATAAAATTGAAAGAATGAATGTTGTCCACAGTTGTTATTTTTGAGACACCCGCTCTAATGGATGGCTGCGCGGTGCTGAAGCGCTTTCGATTGACCGTGGTTCTGCCCTAATTTTCTTGTCTTTTATACGCGAAAAGCCCGTCGATGTCCCGAAGGACGCCGGCGGGCGTTTTGATGCTTTTTGCGTTAGCGCCGCTTCATGCAGACATGCGCACGCAAACGTTTTTGAACCGTGAAATCACGGATACAGGCCACGCATTTCGCGTGCTTGCAGGATTCGAGTACACGCGACAATAAACGCCGCCGTGCGCACGGACACTGAATGCTCGCTCGCCACTTGCCACACGGCCGCGAACGCTTCGCGCATCACGCGTTCGAGTCGCTGGTTGATTTCGTCTTCAGTCCAGAAGAAGCTCGAGAAGTCCTGCACCCATTCGAAGTACGACACGGTCACGCCGCCTGCATTGGCGACGACGTCGGGAATCACGAGAATGCCCTTGTCGTGGAGAATGTCGTCGGCCGCCGTTGTAGTCGGACCGTTGGCGCCTTCCACCACGATCTTCGTCTTGATCTTCGGCGCGTTTTCTTCCGTGATCTGGCCTTCGAGTGCGGCCGGAATCAGGATATCGCTTTCAATGGTCCAGAACTCGTCCTTGGATATGGGGTCCGCGCCTTCGAAACCACCCACGCCACCATGCTTCGCCACGTGTTCGAGCAACGCGACTGCATCGATACCCGACGATTTGTACAGCGAACCGGTGTGATCCTGCACCGCCACCACTCTTGCGCCAGCTTCCTGGAACAGCCGCGCCGCGATCCCGCCGACGTTACCAAAACCCTGCACGGCGATGCGTGCGCCTTCAATGTCGAAACCAATCCGGCGTGCCGCTTCCGAGCCCACGACAAACACGCCGCGGCCCGTTGCTTCCTTGCGTCCGAGCGAACCGCCGAGGGAGATCGGCTTGCCGGTGACCACGCCCGTTGCCGTCTGCCCCTGGTTCATGGAGTACGTGTCCATCATCCACGCCATGATCTGCTCGTTCGTGTTGACGTCGGGCGCGGGGATGTCCTGGTTCGGTCCAATGATGATGCCGATTTCACTCGTATAACGACGTGTCAGACGCTCGAGTTCGCCACGCGACAGCGTACGCGGATCGACACGGATACCGCCCTTCGCACCGCCGTACGGCACGTTCACGGCCGCGTTCTTCACCGACATCCACGCCGACAGCGCCATTACTTCGGAAAGCGTGACGTCCTGGTGATACCGCACGCCGCCCTTGCCCGGACCACGCGACATGTTGTGCTGGACCCGATAGCCTTCGAAGTGCGTGACCGTGCCGTTATCGAGTTCGATAGGGCAATCGACGATCAGGATGCGCTTCGGGCGCTTGAGGGTTTCAACCCAGCGCGACAGCGAGCCGAGATACGGCGCGACGCGATCGACCTGCTGGAGATAGTTGCCCCAAGGGCCGAGATGGGTGGAATCGAGATAGGAAGGAATGGTGTGCTGAACAGTGGGAACAGCAGAAGCGGTGCGGTCTTGTTGCGGCGATGACATCGAAACCCCAGCGTTGTGTGGAATGGGATCATTGTCGAAAATTCGGATATTGAAATCCAATGCCGTTTCATCATTGCGTTATGTTTTTCTTGCATAACGTCTGAGCCACTCATGTGGCGTGGGTTTCCACGGGCCTCGATACCTCTTCGCCCACTGCTTCCCAAAGATTACGCATCAGGGCCTGCCGCGGATCGTCACCTTTCATTGCCATTTTGTCGCGATACAAACGAATTTCCATCGTGAGCGTGAACTGACCCGCCGGCGTGCCACGGGTTCCCCGATCGAGCCGGATCAAGCGGCCTTCCTCGACCTCGTTGGCCACTGCGCTGTGCGGCAGGAAAGCCACGCCATGACCGGCCAGCGCCATCGCCTTGAGTCCTTCGGCCATGTCGGTTTCATAGACCTTGTCGAGATAAAGACGCGTTGGCGATGTCGCGATGATCACCTCCGTCATGCGGCCGAGATAAGCGTTAGGCGTGTACGAGAGATACGGCGCGGGGGCATCGGCGGTAGCGGGCAACGTGTAGCGCGCGCGGCCGCCCTTGTTCACCGATGAAAACGGGCTGATGGGTTCGGTGCCGAGCGTCAACATGTCGTAGCGGGCGGGATCGAGCGCCATCGGATGGCTCGGATGGTGATAACCCATCACCAGGTCGCATCCGCCTTCCACCAGCGACAACACCGCGTCGTGCACGTTCAGCGCGCGCAAACGCGTATTGATGCGCCCAAGCCGCGCTTCTATATGGTGTAGCCAGCGCGGGAAATAGGTCAGCGAGAGCGTGTGCGGAACCGCGAAGTCTATGGTCGCGTTAGGCACGCCAGTCTGCCCGCGCAATAGCGTGCGCGCTTCGTGGAACTGCGAAAGCATCGCGAGCGCCTGCTCGTAGAAGACCTGACCGGCTTGCGTGAGGCGGGTCGGGTAGACGGAGCGATCGATGAGATCCGTACCCAGCCACGCTTCGAGCGCCTGGATCCGCCGCGAAAAAGCCGGCTGCGTAATATGCCTCAGTTCAGCCGACCGGCTGAAACTGCGCGTCTCCGCGAGCGAGACGAAATCTTCGAGCCATTTCAGTTCCATGCGGCTCCTTCAGCCTGGTTGGGATGCTCCCTGAACGTGTCCGTATTTTACCGTTCCGATCGCGAGGGCTTCATGTGGACCGCGTTGATTAACAGCGCGAGCCGCCGCGCACCATTCTCACGCGACTCGCACACGCGCGGTGCTGCGTTGCAGCGATAGCAGTGCGTAGGGTGTCGGGTTCGATCGCGCTTGAGTTGGCCAACCGTCAGCGCCTGCCCCGCTTCATCCGGCGCAAAGCCGCATTGATATTCGGTCTGCGGCCGCGGGCCAAAAAGATGGATTTCGTTGGCATGATACTTGCAATTTGCTGTCGGCCGAGCGCCGACCCGGGTTGAGACCCGCTCATCGATGCCTCGCCACAGCCGCCCCACGCCGAGGATTCGATGAAAAACCCGCTCACCTCTTTAAAGAGCGGCAACTGGCGCTCGCTGGTTGCCTGCTTCCTGTATTTCGATACCGGTTTTACTGTCTGGGTACTGTACGGGCCGCTTGCGCCGTTCATCAGCAAAGACATCACGATGACCGCTGCACAACAGGGCTTTCTCGTCGCGGTGCCGGTTCTGGCAGCCGCGATCCTGCGCGTGACACTGGGTAACCTGTACCAATCCACCGATGGCCGCCGCGTTGCGTTAATGGGCGTCGTGCTCTCGTCCGTCCCGACCATTGTGTTGCCGCTGTTGTCCGGCACGCCGTCGTATTCACTGCTGCTTGTCCTTGGCGTGTTCCTCGGCATGGGCGGCGCAAGCTTCGCCGTCGCTTTGCCGATGGCCGGCAGCAACTATCCTCCGAAGGTGCAGGGGCTTGTACTCGGACTCGCTGCGGCGGGCAACATCGGCGCGGTGCTGGACGGCTTCCTGTTCCCCCATCTCGCCGATGCTTTCGGCTGGAAACTCGCCACCGCGGCTGCATTGCCCTTGCTCGCGATCACAGCGATTGCGCTGTTCATGTGGGCATCCGATGGCGGTCAGAAGAGCGGCAGCACGTCGCGCGCAATGGCGAGTTTCGCGATCACGCTTGTCGGGCTGATCGTGATGGTGCTCGCCGTGCATGGCGGTGTGTTCGGGGGCGGACGTACGGGTGTCTTGCTGCTGCCGGTGCTCGGCGCGCTGCTCGCGATTGCCGTGCTGCCGAAACACTATCGTGCGGTGCTCGCTGAACGCGATACGTGGGTCGTGATGCTGATCTACAGCATCACGTTTGGCGGGTTTGTCGGGATGTCGTCGTATGTGACGCTACTGCTGACCAATCTCTATCAGATGCCGAAAATCGAAGCCGGCCTCTTCATGGCGATGCTTGCGTTCCTCGGCGCGATCGTGCGGCCCTTCGGCGGTTATCTCGCCGATCGCGTGACGGGCGTACGCGCGTTGCTCGTGCTGCTGGCGGTGATTGCTATTGCCGACTTCGCCTTTGCTATCTGGATGCCGCCGGTGGCGGGGGGTATTGCGCTGCTGGTCTGCCTGTATCTGTGCTTCGGGCTGGGCAACGGTTCGACATTCCAGCTCGTACCGCAGCGGTGGAAAGGCAAGACGGGGCTGCTGTCGGGGATCGTCGGTGCGGCGGGCGGGGTTGGCGGGTTCTATCTGCCGGTAATCATGGGGATAGCTAAGGAAAGTACCGGCAGCTATCAGATGGGTTTTGCGACGTTTGGCGTATTGGCCGTATTTGCCTTTGGCTTCCTGCTGGCACTGCGCACGCAATGGCTGAGCTGGGCCGCGCCGGGAGTGGTTTCGATTGGGCATGGCAGCGCAACGGCGATGGTTCACGCGACGGAGTGAGGTCGCGGGGCTTAAGACAAGAAGCGTCGATGCCCCAAGGTATCGACGCTTTTTTGTTTGGACCATCGCGCGTGGCTCGCTTGTCACAAAATGTCACTGGAGTGATTCCAAGACGCTCCTGCTGATAGTCTTCATTTTGGTCCGCCGCTTTCCGGCGAACCCTTGCAAGACCCACAGCCGGAGCATGAGATGGAAGCGCGGCAAAAGCTGAACTTCAAGATTGACAATTACACGCCCGAGACGCTGCCCATGGCGCGGCTCGTGCAATACCTTGCGCAGCTCGTAAGCCTGTACGGCAGTGACGACCTCGTTCATTTCGACAAGTTGATCCGGGGAAGTGCGATCGTGCAGGTCTCGGTGGACGCGATCGCCGTACCAGCCGTGCTGCATCGTCTCGTGAATGTGACATCAACACAGCCGGATCCGGAGGCGGAGAAAGCGTATCGTGCGATCGACAAACTGCTTCGCGCCGATAACGCTGTCGGCTCGATCACTCGGGGCAAAGACACGAACATTCTCGAATTCCCGGGTAGGACGCAGCCCGCTACAGACACCATCACGATCCATCAACCAACGACCATAGATGGCGTCCTGATCAAGATCGGCGGCCGCGATGAAACCATCCCCGTCACGCTTCGAAGCGTGGAAGGCAAGATCATCAACGGTGAAATCCGGGGCGTCGCGCAAGCGAAGGAACTGTCGCGCCATTACATGAATGGCGTGCTGCGTGTAGCGGGCAACGGCAAGTGGAGCCGAACGGGCAACGGCGAATGGCTGCTCGAGGCGCTCTCTATTCAGTCTTACGAAGTTATCGACAGCGCTCCGCTCGATCAGGTCTTGTTCGAGTTGCGAAGCGTCGAGCAAAACGGCTGGGGTGAGCTGGAGAATCCCATTGAAGCGTGGAAGCGCCTGAGAGGGCGTGAATGATCGTATTCGACGCAAACGTGCTGATCTCGTTGTCAGCGCCTCAGCAAGCGGCTGATTTGTCGGAACGCATCGCCGGCCTCATTCAGGATCTGACGGCCGCAAAAACGGTGATCGGCGTGCCAGCTCCCGCGTGGGCGGAATATCTGTGCGGCACGGATCTGGCGACGTCCGCCTTGATCGGTTTACTGAAGAAACGCAGCACAATTCGTATTCTTCCGTTCGACGAAATAGCGGCAACCGAACTCGCGCTGTTCGACCAGATGACGCGGGCGAAGGGATCGAAGAAAGGGGCATCGCACGCCTCGTGGCAGAAGATCAAGATCGACCGGCAGATCCTTGCGATCTCGAAAGTCCACTCAGCTACATTGATCTATAGCGAAGACGAAGGGCTGATTGTCGAAGCAGGCCGTCTTGGCATACCCGTCTGCCGGACCGGCGATATTCCGCTCAAACCCAAGCAGAACGACCTGGATCTTCAACCGGGGTGAGCGAGCGTTGTTATGCCCGCGCCGACTCCCCCACTTCCACTGCATCACCTCCACCCTCTTCCGGCTCCGCTGCCTTCTGCTGTTGCAGCGCCCACATCTGCGCGAACAATCCACCGGCGCGCACCAATTCCGCATGAGTCCCGCGCTCCACAATCCGCCCGTGATCCATCACAATAATCTGCTGCGCGTGAACCACCGTCGATAACCGATGCGCAATGATCAGCGTCGTCCGTTCCTGCGCGATCAGGTCAAGCTCGTGCTGGATAGCGCGTTCCGATTTCGAATCGAGCGCGGACGTGGCTTCATCGAAGATGAGGAGCGGCGGGTTCTTCAGCAACGTCCGCGCAATCGCCACGCGCTGTTTCTCGCCGCCCGACAACTTCAACCCGCGCTCACCCACCGGTGTCTCATACCCCGCAGGCAAACTTTCGATGAACTCATGAATATGCGCTGCCCGCGCCGCCGCGAGCACTTCATCGCGTGAAGCCGATGGCCGGCCGTACGCAATGTTGTAGTAGATCGAATCGTTGAAGAGCACCGTATCCTGCGGCACGATACCGATGGCCGCGCGCAACGAATCCTGCGCGACATCACGGATATCCTGGCCGTCCAGCAGAATCTGGCCGCCTTGCTCACGATCGAGATCATAGAAACGGAACAGCAAACGGCCGAGCGTCGATTTGCCCGAACCACTATGACCGACCACCGCCGTCGTGGTCCCCGCCGGAATCGTGAAGTCAACGCCATGCAGGATCGGCCGCGCGCGCTCGTACGAGAAACTCACGTTCTCGAAGCGGACCTCCGCACCCTTCACGGCGAGCGGCGGCGCGTTCGGCACATCCGGCACTTCACGCCCGGCACCGAGCAGGGTGAACATGCGGTCCATATCGGTGAGGCTTTGCTTAAGTTCGCGATACACCACGCCCAGGAAATTCAACGGGATATACAACTGCAGCATGAACGTGTTGATCAGCACGAGATCGCCGAGCGTCAGATGCCCCGCGATAACGCCCTGCGTCGCGCGCCAGAGAATGAACACGAGCCCAGTGCCAATGATGAATTGCTGCCCGAAATTAAGCACCGAGAGCGAACGCTGCGAACGAATGGCCGCCGTGCGATAACGCCTCAGGTTTTCATCGTAACGCTGCGCTTCCCACTCTTCGTTGCCGAAATACTTCACCGTTTCGTAGTTCAGCAACGAATCGATGGCACGCGAATTCGCCTTCGAATCGAGTTCGTTCATCGTGCGCCGGAAGTGCGTACGCCATTCGGTGAGCTTGATCGTGAACACGATGTACGTCACCAGCGCAATCAACGTGACGATCGCGTAATACGCTTCGTATTTCGCGACAAAAAATCCGAGCACGAGGCCGACTTCCACGAGCGTCGGCAGGATGCTGTAGAGCGAATACGAAACGAGTTGCTGAATGCCGCGCGTACCGCGTTCAATGTCCCGCGACATTCCACCAGTCTGCCGGTCGAGATGAAACCGCAGCGACAGCGAATGCAAATGCCGGAACACTTTCAGCGCGAGTTGCCGCACGGCGCTTTCCGTGACTTTCGCGAACAGCATTTCGCGCAATTCGGTGAATAACGAAGTGGACAGGCGCACGACCGCGTACGCCACGACCAGCAGGCCCACGCCGCTCACCAGGATGATCGCCGCGGAATCCTGCGCGCGTCCGAGCGCGGTCAGATGCTGGATGGAACTGAGGCTGTCGATGACCTTTTTCATCACGATCGGCACCCCCAGATTCGCGACTTTCGCGCCGATCAGGCAGGTCAGCGCAAACGCGACTCGCCATTTGTACGTGGCCAGGTACGGCAGCAGCGAGAGAATGGTCTGCCAGTCGTTGCGCGGGCCTTTCGCGACGGGAACCGGTTCGGAAGGAGAATTGCGGCGCATGGATTCGAGGTCTGCAGAAGTCTGCGCCGCAGGAACAAACGGCGTCGGACAAGCGAGGTATCGCGGGACGGGCGCCCATCTCAAAATGCGGGCTTTCCCGTACAATTCGATGTTTCCCGGCGTGGGCCAAGCGTGGGCAATAATCAGCCAAACCTGCGTCAAACGCCGTAAAACCACGCTGAAACGGGTTTGGATAGACCAGACTCGTTCGAGCGCAAAGCAACATCGTTTAATCATGCATTGTCGCAGAAGGCGCCACGGTGCGCTGACCCGCCGGCAACCCGTCACTCTTTCATGGAAATCCGCTCGTGACCGATTCTTTGCAACTCCCGAACAAGCCGGTCGCGCTGCGCGTGATGCCCCAACCGTCCGATGCCAACGTCCACGGCGATGTCTTCGGCGGCTGGATCATGGCGCAGGTGGACATCGCCGGATCGATCCCGGCCAGCCGGCGCGCCAATGGGCGCGTGGCGACCATCTCCGTGAATTCGTTCGTGTTCAAGCAGCCGGTGTTTGTCGGCGATTTGCTGAGTTTTTATACGGATATCGTGAAGACGGGGAATACGTCGGTGACGGTATCGGTCGAGGTCTATGCACAGCGCATGAGCCTGGCGCAAGACGTGGTGAAGGTGACGGATGCGACGCTGACCTACGTTGCCACCGACAGCGACCGCCGTCCGCGCGCATTGCCCGCGCTGGACTGATCGGACGGACTCTGCTGCACACCGAGCCGCCGGCTGGTCCGGCTATTCAGCAACAGCGCGGGAATCTCGCCGGCCGGCACCGGCGGCGAGAATAAAAAGCCCTGCATCTCGTCGCAATTGCGGGCCACGAGGAAGTCGAGTTGCGCTGCCGTCTCAACACCCTCGGCGATAACCTGCAACTCGAGCGAGTGAGCGAGCGCGATGATCGCTGAAGTAATCGTTTCATTGCCTCCCGATGTGCCGATATCCGCCACGAACGAGCGGTCGATCTTCAACCGATCCACCGGAAAGCGCTTGAGATAACTCAGGCTCGAATACCCGGTCCCGAAGTCGTCGATGGCAATGCTGATGCCGAGCGCCGCCAGCTCCGTCAACGTGGTGACGGTGTCTTCCCCGTTGCGCATGATCGCGCTCTCGGTGAGCTCGATTTCCAGGTGATGCGGCGCAAGCCCCGTTTCGGCCAGCACGGACGTCACCAGGACCCGGATATCGCGCTGCTGGAATTGCCGCGCCGACAGATTCACCGACATCCGCGCCGGCGGCAATCCCTCGTCCTGCCACGCTTTGTTTTGCCGGCATGCCTCGCGCAGCACCCATTCGGACAACGGCCCGATCAACCCGCATTCTTCGGCGACCGGAATAAATGCGCCCGGCGAGACCAGCCCGAACTCCGGGTCCATCCAGCGCACGAGCGCTTCCATGCCGACAATTTCGCCCGTCGTCAGATCCACTTGCGGTTGGTAGTGCAGCAGGAATTCTCTGTCGCGTAACGCCCGCCGCAAACGCCGCTCGACGTCCATCCGCGCCCCCACGCTCGCATTCATTTCCGGCTGATAGAACTGGTACGTGTTGCGTCCCATGTCCTTCGCTCGATACATCGCGATATCGGCTTTCTTGAGCACCGTTTCGGCGTCGTCGCCGTCTTGCGGGAACAGGCTCGCGCCCATGCTGCATCCCACGAACATTTCCGTGCCATCGAGCCACACCGGATCCGAAATGGCGGTCCGCACGCGCTCCATCCAGGCAATCAGCGCGCTTTCTCCGGCCAGGTCCGGGAGCACGATCACGAACTCGTCGCCGCCGTGGCGCGCGACCGTATCGCCGCTGCGGCCGCAACGCGCCAGCCGCTCGGCGACCACCGCGAGCAACCGGTCGCCTACGCTATGGCCCAGGCTGTCGTTGACGTTCTTGAAGCCGTCGAGATCGACGAAAACCACGGCCAGCGTAGTGTCCTCCTCGCGTGCCCGATCGATCGCGTGTTGCAGCCGGTTGCGCAGCAGGTTGCGGTTGGGGAGCCGCGTAAGCGTGTCGTAGTTCGCCTGGTATTCGAGCTGCTCCTGGTAGCGGACGACTTCGGTGACGTCGTTGATCACGCCGACATGATGCGTCGTGCGGCCCTGCGCATCCGGCACGGGCGCGATGAACAGCTGATTCCAGAACAGCACGCCATCCTTACGATAATTTCGCAAAACCGCGCTGGCTTCGCGGTTCGCGGCGAGACCCGTACGGATTGTCTGCAGCCCTTCCTGGTCGAGATCGTCGCGCTGAAGGAAACGGCAATCGCGGCCCACGATATCGGCCGGGTCGTAACCCGTAATGCGTTTGAATGCCGGATTCGCGTATTCGATCACGTTACCGGTGGCGCTCGTGGCGGTAATCAGCACGGCGTTCACGCACGCATCGAGCGCACGGCTTTGCAGGCGCAGCGCCAGTTCGGCGCGCTTGCGCTCGGTCGTGTCGTCGTACGAACCCAGCACGCCGATAATGCGCCCCGCCCCGTCAAGCAACGGCATCTTGCTGGTGATCGACGCGCGCACTCCATCATCGCGCTCAACGTCGCATTCCAGGTTCATCAGCGGCTCGCCGGTCGCCATGACCCGGCAGTCGTCCTCACGGAGTTGCACGGCTGTACGCCACCAAGGCAGCTCGGCGTCGGTCATGCCGACCACCTGTTCTGTACTGGCAAGACCGGCATCGCGGGCAAAGGCGGAATTGCAGCCCAGATAACGCGAGTCGCGGTCCTTCCAGAAGATCCGCTGCGGAATATTGTCGATCAGCGATTCCAGCATCTGCTTCGAACGCCGCGCCTCGGTCTCGGCATTGATGCGGTCGGTGACATCGTTGGCGAGCATGAAAATGCCTGGATGCCCCGAGTAGGTCAGCGCGTGCGATGAGATGTCAGCGCTCACCTGCGCGCCGTCGCTGCGCTTGTGGCGCCAGACGCCTGCCGCCTGTTGCGTGCCCGGCTGGCGCGGCTGCTTGCCCGTGTGACTGCCCGTGTGGCGCGCGAGAAGGGTGGCGAACCGGTCGAAGTCGTTGTCGGCGTGCAGGTCGCGCACGCTCATCGACAGGAATTCGAGTTCGTTGTAGCCGTAATGCGTAAGCGCCGCCGGATTCACCGCAACGAAGCGATAAGTTCTGGCATCGACAATCCACATAGGTACCGGATGCGCATCGAACAGATCGCGGAAACGCTCGTTGCTGCGCTGCATTGCCCGCGCAATGCGCAGCTTGTCGCGCGCCGACTTCTCATGGCGCGCGAAGGTGTAGATCAGCGCGCCGCCGCCGGCGAGCATCGTGAGGATCAGCAGGATGACGGCGCGGCTGGACGCCAGCGCGGACTCATTGAGCGCAGCCGCGAGCGAATCGGCTTCCCTCGCGCGCAGCACGGCCAGTTCAACATCGAGCGATTGCTGGTCCTCCGCGAGGCGACGGACTGCTTGCTGGGTCCAGTCACGGGACGCGCCCGGTGCGTCTGCGTCGGCCCGCTCGAACGCCGATTGAGCGTCGCGCTTCGCAATGCGTGCGCTTTCGCCGAGCAGGTAGAACGCGCCTTTCATGTCGGGTTCGTAATCGAACTGAGCCCTCAGGCCGCTTTCCAGCGCGTTGATATGCGCTGCACGCGCCTCGCGAACGTCGGGCGGCGTCAGCACGCCGCTTGCCTCGTACCAGCTGATTTCCGGGAGGGTTTCGCCGAGCGCGCTGCGATATGCGTCGAGGTCGCGCATCAGGCTGAGCGAGCGCCGCGTGCGCGCGTCGGCATCGCTTTGTCGGTCGATTTGCTGGTACGCGACGAACGCGTTCGCCCCCATGGCGATCAATACGACAGCCAGGTTCACCAGCAGGCGGCGGGAAAAAAATGAGTTCATGGGTTCGATCGCCGTCCGGGACGGGGGCTGGGAAGACTGGGCGAGCGTCTTCGCATCGATTTCCGTGTATCGATAGCTAATTATCGGCAGGCGATCGGGGGAATTTAGGGTAGGCGCTTAAAAGACGCCTTTTGAGGGGGGCGCGTGCGTGGGCAAGCGGGGCATGCAGCAGTCTGCTGCCAGCGCAGCATCCGGGTGGGTGCGACTGGCGCGCTGGGGTTTCCCGGCGGCGAATTTGATCTCGCTTAACGGTTTACACCCGGCGGTTTACACCCGGCGCGGGTTCGCTCCCGCCCGGGTTGTACACGCAGACGCTTGCCCTTGCCTGCGTCCGTGCCCGCCAGCCGCCCGGTCCGAGGGCGCAAGTCAAACTTGATCGGCTAGGCCGAACTCCCGCATCGCCGGAACGAAGTCGTGGTTGACATCGGCCTTGCGCGACAACTTCGCCAGGGCATAACGCTGGAATGGTGAAAGCTCCGACCATCGATCCAAACTGGGGGAGCCGATTCCGCACAAACTGCTCTGGCGAATCACGGTGTCGGGCACGGCGTCCGTGTGCACCCAGATCGGGTCGCTATCGGGTACGAATGTCTCCGGCGCCGCGTCGGCGTGGGTCCGAAGCATCTCGGCGAGCGCCCGGTCGAAATTAGGTTCGATCGCGGCGTCGTTTTCAACAGGAAAGCGCGCAAGCAGTTCGCGGTCGCTGTGCGGCAGTCTTCTCCACTGATCGAGCGAAATGATCTGGCCGAAGCGGTCCAGGTTAAAGCGCACGACGAGCGGAATGAAGCTCAGATTCTCCGTCGATTCCAGTTCAAATCCGAACAGGCGCGGAGCGTCGTAAAGTGCCATGGCAGGTGCCTCGTAGGCGTGATGGACAAGGAAAGCGAGTGATGCCGCAGTAGGTTATCGTAGGGCCTTGAACGACTTCTAGTGTGTCTGCTGCCCCATAAAGCAGCAAGCGTTATGCCCGAATTTGTCTCGTCAATGCTATTGGACAGCGGCAAAAACGCGACATCGAAAGCAATCAGCAAGTGAGCCATGCAATGAATGACACAGACATCGATGATCAACCCGGCTACGTACAGCGCCCCGTGCGGCGGCATCGGCTAGGTGAAATCCGCGACGCGGCCGATGACGTCGGCCAGGAATGGCCGGTCGCGCTCGTGTACAACGGCATTTCGCACGCGGTCATGATGTGCACGCCGCGCGACCTGGAAGCGTTCGCGGTGGGCTTTTCGCTGACGGAAGGCATTGTGGAGCGCGGCAGCGACATTCACGACATCGAGGTATTTTTCCACGACACTCCCGCCGGCGATACCTTGCCGCACGCGGAGATACATCTGCAGGTGGTGCAGCAGGCGTTCGTGGCACTTAAGCAGAAGCGCCGGGCGCTGGCCGGGCGCACGGGCTGCGGGGTGTGCGGGATTGAGAGTATCGACTTGCTGGATCTGCAACCTGAACGGGTGCCCGATACGGGCTTCCTGGGCCGGCTTGCGGATGACGCCATTGCTCATGCCGCGCATGAGTTGCCCGCACATCAGCAGTTATCGAAGCTGACCGGCGGATTGCACGCAGCCGCGTGGTGCGACGAAATCGGCGCGGTCAAATACGCGTTCGAAGACGTGGGACGCCACAACGCGCTCGATAAACTGATCGGACATCTGGTGCTGCAACGCGTGGATACCACGCAAGGTTTCGTATTCCTTTCAAGCCGGGCAAGCTATGAACTCGTGCGCAAGTCGGCGCGGGTCGGCGTGCCGATGCTCGTCACCATTTCCGCGCCTACGTCGCTGGCAATTTCCATCGCGGAAAAGGCCGGGCTGAGGCTGGTGAGTTTCGCGCGGGAGAATGGGTTTGTGGAGTATGGGCGGGTGGACGGCGCAGCGCGTTGAGCGAAGCCTTGAAACGCTTAGAGCGCCTCACCGCCCACGGGACCAGAACTTGAGCCCCGGGTTTGCCCAGAGCTCCAAGCCGATCCTCAATTAAACCGGCTGAAGTCCGGCTTGCGCTTCTCGAAGAACGCCGTGAACGCTTCCTTCGCTTCGGGCGCGGTCAGCATGTGGGCGAAGTGTTCCGCCTCCGCCGCCATCTGCGCGCTAACCTCTGTCGCCTGAGCGCCCTTCATCAACCCCTTGGTCGCCTTCAGCGATGCCGGTGGCAACGCCGCCAGTTTCTTCGCCTGTTTCAGCGCGAAATCGCCCACTTCTTCCGCCGATAAAACCCGGTTCACGATACCCATATTCGCGGCTTCGTTTGCATCGAACGGTTCGCCCAGCAGCAGTTTCTCCGCCGCCCGCTGATAACCCGCAATGCGCGGTAACAGCAAGCTCGACGCCGCCTCCGGACACAGCCCGAGCTGCACGAATGGCAGCGAGAACTTCGCAGTAGACGCTGCGTAGACGAGATCGCAATGCAACAGCATTGTCGTGCCGATCCCGACAGCCCCACCCGTCACTGCCGCCACCACCGGTTTCTGCGCGGTACTAATGCGGCGCAAGAACTGGAACACCGGCGCGTCCTGGTTAGCGGGCGGCGCCTTCATGAAGTCCTCGAGATCATTGCCCGCGCTGAACGTATCGCCCACCGCGCGAATCAGCACCACACGCACGGCCGGATCGTTTTCGGCGTCGAAGAACGCGTCGGCCATGTCCTGGTACATCGCGGCCGTCAACGCGTTCTTGCGAGCCGGACGATTGATGGTGATGCAAAGCACGCCGTCGACGTGTTCGGTGATGATGTCCATTCTCGTCTCCTGAATGAAGAAACGGTTCGCGGACCGGATGGTGCGCGAACCGTCGTTTTACGTTTTATCGAAACCCGTTCACATCCGTTCGATAATGCCCGCCGCGCCCATGCCCGTTCCCACGCACATGGTCACCATGCCGTACTTCAGGTTGCGGCGGCGCAAGCCGTGCACGACCGTCGCGGCACGAATGGCGCCGGTTGCGCCAAGCGGATGACCCAAAGCAATCGCGCCGCCAAGCGGATTGATCTTCGACGGATCGAGTCCCAGGTCCTGGATCACGGCCAGCGATTGCGCCGCGAATGCTTCGTTCAGTTCGATCCAGTCGATATCGTCCTGCGTCAAACCCGCCGCTTTCAACGCTGCGGGAATGGCTTCCTTCGGCCCGATGCCCATGATTTCCGGCGGCACGCCGCGCACTGCGAAGCTCACGAAACGCGCGAGCGGCGTCAGGTTGAATTGCTTGAGGATCTTCTCGCTGACCACGATCAACGCGCCCGCGCCGTCCGATGTCTGCGAGCTGTTGCCCGCCGTGACCGAACCTTTGGCAGCGAAGACGGGACGCAGTTTGGCGAGCCCTTCCATCGTCGTGCCCTCGCGCGGGCCCTCGTCGTTCCTGATCTCGCGTGCGTTGACGCGGATCTCGCCCGTCGCCAGATCCGGGAAACGTTCATTCAGCGTGAACGCGGCGATTTCATCGTTGAACTCGCCGGTGCGCTGCGCTTCCAACGCGCGTCGATGCGACTCCACAGAGAACGCATCCTGCGCTTCGCGGCTGATCTTCCAGCGCTCGGCCACGCGTTCGGCCGTCAAGCCCATGCCGTAAGCAATGCCGATGTTCTCGTCACGATCGAAGATATGCGGCGACAGCGACGGCTTGTTGCCCATCATGGGCACCATGCTCATCGATTCGCATCCGCCTGCAATCATCACGTCCGATTCACCGACGCGAATCCGGTCCGCAGCCATCGCCAACGCGGTCACGCCCGAGGCGCAAAACCTGTTCACTGTCACGCCGCCGACCGAGTTCGGCAGGCCAGCCAGCAACGCGCCGATACGCGCCACGTTCAGGCCTTGCTCGCCTTCGGGGATCGCGCAACCGATGATCGCGTCTTCGATCAGCTTTGTATCCAGCCCCGGCACCTGCGCGACCGCTGAACGAATTGCGTGGACCAGCAGTTCGTCCGGGCGCGTGTTCTTGAAGATGCCGCGCGGCGCCTTGCCGATAGGCGTCCGGCTCGCGGCGACAATATATGCGTCCTGCACTTGTTTGCTCATTTTGCAGCTCCTGTGTCGACCAGAGTTGGCGCTTTAGCGCTTACTCTGGTCCCATGCATTTGCGTCGACTGGAGTTGGCGTGTCGGCTGGAGTTGGCGCTTCAGCGCTTACTCCAGCCCCATGCCTTACTCCGGTCAACGCACATGTGAAAGTACGCGCCTTAGTTACGAACCGGCTTGCCGGTCTGCAACATGCCCATGATCCGTTCCTGCGTCTTGGCAGTACCGAGCAAGTCGACAAACGCACGCCGCTCCAGCGCCAGCAGCCATTCTTCATCGACGAGACTGCCTGCTTCCACATCGCCGCCGCACACCGCTTCCGCGATACGGCTAGCGATCAGGAAATCGTGGTCGCTGATGAAACGGCCATCGCGCATATTCACGAGCGACGCCTTGATCGTCGAGATCGCCGAGCGTCCCGCGACGGGGATTTGCGTGGCACGCAACGGTGCGCGATAACCCGCCGCCGAAAGAGCCCGCGCTTCCTTCTTCGCGATATCGAGCAATTCATGCACGTTGAAAACGATCGTGTCGGACGGTTTGAGATACCCCATCGAACGTGCTTCCAAAGCCGAAGCCGAAACCTTCGCCATCGCGGCGTTTTCAAACGATTTCTGCACGAATTTCAAAAGATCGCTGGTTGCGTTCACGGCGCTGGCCGCGGTCGCTGCGCGCAACGCCGCTTCCTTAAGACCGCCGCCCGCGGGCACAAGACCTACGCCCACTTCCACCAGCCCCATATAGCTTTCAATGTGCGCAACGCGCTTGGCCGAATGCAGCGCGAGTTCGCAACCACCGCCGAGCGCGATGCCGGACACCGCAGCAACGACCGGCACGCTCGCATACTTCACGCGCAACATGCCCTGCTGAAAGCCCTTCACGAACGGCTCGATACCCTTCGCGCCGCCCATCATGAACGCCGGCATCGCTTCTTCCAGGTTCGCACCGGCCGAGAACGCGCCGCCCGGATTGCCGAGCTTCAACGCGGACGTTTGCCAGATCACGACGCCCTTGTAATCGGCTTCGGCGAGTTCGATCGCCTTCGTCAGGCCTTCGATCACCGACGGTCCAATCGTGTTCATCTTGCTCTTGAACGACACGATCACGACATCGTCTTCGCCTGCGCGGTCATCAACCCAGGCGCGCACGGCATCGGTTTCAAACAGCGTCTTGCCGTAGGTTTTCGGATCGACACCCGCTTCGCCGATCAGCGGTGCGCGGAATACCTGTTTCTTATAAACATCGAGCGATGAACGCGGAATGAACCTGGCCGCAGCAGGCGACCACGATCCTTCGGCCGTATGCACGCCGCCTTTCTCGGCCACGGGACCCTCGAATACCCACGAAGGCAACGGCGCATTCGACAACGCCTTGCCTGCATCGATATCTTCCTTCACCCACTGCGCCACTTGCGTCCAGCCAGCCGCTTGCCAGCCTTCGAACGGGCCTTCGTTCCAGCCGAAACCCCAGCGGATAGCGAGATCGATATCACGGGCATTGTCTGCGACCGACTCAAGATGCACGCCGATGTAATGGAACACATCGCGGAAAATGGACCACAGGAATTGGGCTTGCGGATGCTGCGATTCGCGCAGCAGCTTCAGGCGTTCCGCTGGCGGACGCTTCAAGATGCGGCCGACGAGTTCGTCCGCCTTGCCGCCGCCATCGACGTACGTTCCCGTCTTCGGGTCCAGCACCTTGATCGCTTTACCTTCTTTCTTGTAGAAGCCGGCGCCCGACTTTTGTCCCAAAGCGCCATTCTTCACCAAACCAGCGAGCACAGCTGGTGTCTCGTACATAGCAAAGAAAGGGTCATCAGGCAGGTTGTCCTGCATCGTCTTGATGACGTGCGCCATGGTGTCGAGACCGACCACATCGGCCGTGCGAAACGTCGCCGACTTCGCGCGGCCCAGGCGTGCACCGGTGAGGTCATCGACTTCATCGAAACGCAGTCCGAACTTCTCCGCCTCGGCAATCACCGCGAGAATCGAAAACACGCCCACGCGATTCGCGATGAAATTCGGCGTGTCCTTCGCCCGCACGACGCCCTTGCCGACCACGCTCGTCAGGAATGTTTCAAGCTGGTCGAGGATTTGAGGTTGCGTGGTATCGGTCGGAATGAGTTCGACCAGATGCATGTAGCGCGGCGGATTGAAAAAGTGCACGCCGCAGAAACGCGCTTTGAGTTCGTCCGAAAAACCCTTCGACAACTCCGTTATCGAAAGCCCCGACGTGTTGGTCGCGAAAATCGCCTTCTCACCGATATACGGCGACACCTTCTTGTACAAATCGTGCTTCCAGTCCATGCGCTCGGCAATCGCTTCGATCACGAGATCGCATTCCTTCAGCTTCTCGATGTCATCGTCGTAATTCGCGGGCTGGATGTATTGCGCGTCGTCCTTCACGCCGAACGGCGCGGGCGACAGCTTCTTCAGATTCTCGATCGCTTTCAACGCGATGCCGTTCTTCGGACCTTCTTTTGCCGGTAGGTCGAACAGCAGGACCGGCACCTGGGCGTTGATCAGGTGCGCAGCGATCTGCGCGCCCATCACCCCGGCGCCGAGTACGGCCACCTTGCGTATGTTCAGATTGCTCACGTTGTGTCTCCGGGAGAGGTGTTCGAAAAGACGATGCGCTACGTCATTCAAGACGTAGCGCAGTGCAAAAGAGGCCTAGAACAAGGCTTCGTCGTAGTCCATCAGCGTCTTCGATCCGGCGCGCGCAGCGCGGATAGTCGATGCCGTTTCAGGCAGCAGCTTGGCGAAATAGAACCGCGCGGTGGCGAGCTTCGCTTTGTAGAACGGATCGCCTGCGGCTTCCTTGTCCAGCGCGATGCGAGCCATGCGCGCCCAGAAATACGAGAACACCAGATGCCCGACCGTACGCATATAGGGCACGGCAGCGGCGCCGACTTCGTCCGGATTCTGCATCGCCTTCATGCCGATTTCCATGGTCAGCTTCTGCACCTTGTCGCCAATGTCGGCGAGCGGGTTGATGAACTCCTGCATCTCCGGCTTCACGCCTTCTTCTTCCACGAAGTCGGTCACGAGCTTGCCGAACTTCTTCAGCTTTGCGCCCATGTCGCCGAGAATCTTGCGGCCGAGCAGATCCAAAGCCTGAATCGAATTCGTGCCTTCATAGATCATGTTGATGCGGGCATCGCGAACGTATTGCTCCATGCCCCATTCGGAGATGAAGCCGTGGCCGCCATAGATCTGCATGCCCATGTTGGTGCCTTCGAACGCGTTGTCCGTCAGGAACGCCTTGATCACCGGCGTGAGCAAGGCGACGAGATCGGCGGCGTCTTTGCGCGTGGCTTCATCGGCGTGGGACAGTTCTTTATCGATGTTCAGCGCAGCCCAGTAGGTGAACGCGCGGCCCGCTTCGGCGTAGGCCTTTTGCGTGAGCAACATGCGGCGAACATCCGGATGCACGATGATCGGATCAGCCGCTTTCTCTGGCGCTTTCGGCCCGGTCAGCGAACGCATTTGCAGGCGTTCCTTCGCGTACACGAGCGAGTTCTGATACGCGATTTCCGTTAGCCCCAGCCCTTGCATGCCAACGCCCAGACGCGCCGCGTTCATCATGACGAACATGGCGTTCAAGCCCTTGTTCGGTTCACCGACAAGCCAGCCCTTTGCCGAGTCCAGATTGATCACGCACGTGGAGTTACCGTGAATGCCCATCTTGTGTTCGATGGAACCGCACTTCACGCCATTGCGTTCGCCGGGAGCGCCTGCGTCAGTCGGAATGAACTTCGGCACGATGAAAAGCGAGATGCCCTTCGTGCCGATCGGTGCACCCGGCAAACGAGCCAACACGAGATGGACGATGTTCGCGGCCATATCATGCTCGCCGCTGGAGATGAAGATCTTGGTGCCGCTGATGGCGTACGAACCATCGCTATTCGGCTCGGCCTTCGTGCGCAGCAGCCCCAAGTCCGTGCCGCAATGCGGCTCGGTCAAACACATGGTTCCGGTCCAGGTGCCGTCGACGAGTCTCGGCAAGTACGTTTTCTGCAACTCCGGCGCGCCATGCGCGTGAACGCATTCATACGCGCCATGCGACAAGCCGGGGTACATCGTCCAGGCCTGGTTCGCCGAATTCAGCATTTCGAACAGCGCGTTGTTCACGAACGCGGGCAAGCCCTGGCCGCCGTATTCCGGATCGCAACCCAATGCCGGCCAGCCCGCTTCCACGTATTGCTTGTAGGCTTCCTTGAACCCCGTCGGCGTACGCACGACGCCATCGCCTTCATACGTGCAACCTTCGCTGTCGCCAATCTGGTTCAGCGGAAAAAGCACCTCGGCGCAAAACTTGCCGGCCTCTTCAAGAACCTGATTGATGGTATCCGCGTCGAGGTCGGCATGCTTCGGCATGTTCTTGACCTCGGCTTCCACATTGAGCAATTCATGCAAGACGAATTGCATGTCACGCAGCGGCGCTGTGTACTGTCCCATTTTTTCTTCTCCAAGTGTCCAGGAAGCTTGGGCTTTGGTCGCCGCCGAATCTGCCGTACTGCAGCCTTCTGCTGATCCGCGCGACGCCTAGTGGCCGTTGCTTTGATACGAAACAATCGTTTTTTCCAGCGCGTCCCGCGTCAGTTGCACCGCCTCCGGCAAGTGGAGGAAACGCGCATCGTGATGCAGGCCGAGCGTGAAGCTATAGAGTTCGAACAGCATCAACGCCGGATCCGTGTCCGCCCGCAGATGCCCTTCGTCTTGCGCCTGTTTGATCGCACGCGTGAGCGCCGCTCGCCAGGTGGTCACGCTGTGCACGAGTTGCTCGCGGACCGCACTGTCAGCGCGATCGTCGTACTCCACCGCGCCGCTGATGTAGATACAACCCGTTGTCACTTCCTCGATGCGCTTTTCCATCCAGCGCGCCAGCATTGAACGCAAGCGCGGCAACCCGCGTGCTTCGCGCAAGCTCGGATAGAACACTTCGTCTTCAAAGCGACGGTGGTATTCCTTCACCACCTCCACTTGCAGATCCTCGCGCGAGCCGAAATGCGCAAACACACCGCTCTTGCTCATTTGCATCCGTTCGGCCAGCAAGCCGATCGTCAAACCCTCAAGTCCGTCGCGGCTTGCCAGGTCCAGCGCCGCATCGAGGATCGCGACTCGTGTCTGTTCGCCTTTTCGCATGATCTTTACCGTTTTCATTGAATCGAAATAAAATCGAACGGCCGTACTATTGTTATAGCTAGCCGTTCATGAAACAAGCTTTTTTTTAGAAAACCGGGTCTAACTTCTGGCCACATCCATCGGACGAGTCCTAGTTTGTCCCGGTTTGTGGGCGGACAGCCAGTCGGGCCTGCCCGGGTTTGACCGCGCGGCGTTTTCACCACCTCAATCGTAGCGGCCGATGGTGAGCATTTTCATCATCATGCGATACGCGTTGTACGCGAGCCAGTTAAGCAGACGCTCACCAATGGGGCGCGCCGCGTATTGCTCGATGGTAATCGGGCGGCCGTCGTGGAAGGCGGCCAGGATTGCGTCGCGCAGCTTCACGATCTCGTTCTCGTGATTCACCAGCACCATGTTCGCCTCATTGTTCAGCACGAGGCTCAATGCGTCCAGATTCGAGGACCCAACCGTAGCCCAATTCTCGTCCACCACGGCCACCTTGCCGTGCAGGATGGTTTTCTCGTATTCCGCAATCCGCACGCCGTACTTCAGAAGATTGTGATACAGGAACGGCGTGGCGTAATCCAGCGCGACAAACTCCTTTCGCCCGATCACCAGTGTGACGCGCACGCCACGCTGCGCTGCGCGCGCCAGCGCGCGGCGCAGCTTGCGCCCCGGCATGAAATACGGATTCGCGAGCATCACCTCTTTTTCCGCGTGCGAAATCGCGGCGAGATACGCTTTTTCGATTGCCCGCCGGTTGAGCAGGTTGTCACGGGCGACAAACGCCACGCACGGTTGATCGACTGCGTGGATCAGGCCCCGCCGGGCTCGCAGGCGTGCCCGCAATGCCCGCCGATTCGTTCTCACCGATGCACCCGGCGCAGGTTGCTGATCCTGTGGCCGCGGCGGCAGCGGCTTCACGCCGAGGCGAATTCGTTGCCATTGGAGATCGAAGGCTTCGCGCACGTCTTTGACCACCGGGCCTTGCGCTTCCAGCGCAAAATCCCAGCGCGGGTGATCGAGATGAACGCCGTTCTGCTCGAAGTCATCGACAATATTGATGCCCCCGCAGAACGCAATGTGATGATCGATAACCACCAGCTTACGATGCGTCCGCGAAAATCCAAGCTGTCCGAACAGATGCGGGTTGTACACGCGATGCTCGACGTTCGCCTGAGCCCATTCATCGAAGAGCGTAAGCTTCGCGGTGCCTATACCGTCCGTGATCACGCGCACGTGCACGCCGCGACGGGCTGCGTTCATCAACGCGGTGGAAAGGGCGCGGCCGGCGGCGTCGTCGCAGAAGATGTAGGTCTCGAGCGCGACGTCGTGCTTCGCCGCGTCGATGCGTTCAATCAGCGCCGGGAAATATTCCACGCCGGATTTGAACAGCCGCACCGTGTTGTTGATGGTGAAGCACAGCCGTACCGGGCGACGTCCGGCAAACAGGGCTAGCTTGAGTCGGGCGAACCGCCGTTTGGGCGTGCCGAAACCGATCACCGGTTGTGCTCCGCGAGACGCTCGGGCAATTGCAGGATCGCCTCACGATTCGACGATGAAAAACACTTTGCCGCCGCCTCACGGAGCGGCAGCCAGAGAAACGCGGTGTGCTCGCGCGGCGCGAGCTTCACTTCCACACAATGCGGGACAAGCAGGCTGAACTGGTGCTCCACGTTACGCACGACGCCTTCTGCATAGCGATGCCGCCATTCGGGATAGATGTCGTATTCAATCCAGTGATGCCAGTCGAGCAGCGAGCGCTCTGGGACACCTACGCTGCCGACAACGATCCCCGTTTCCTCCGCGACTTCGCGCGCTGCCGTCAGGACCAGCGGTTCGTCGATGTGATCTTTCGAGCCCGTCACGGACTGCCAGAAACCCGGCCGGTCGAAGCGCTCGATGACAAGCACCTCCATTTCGGGCGTATGGATGACAACCAGGACAGACTCGGGAATTTTCGGCGGTTTGGACATGGTGGAAACGTTGCGGCCTTTCTAAGAGGCTGGCCGAAGAATGTAACCTAAAAACGGGAAAAGGCGCACTCAGCGGCGGTTTCGTTTCGGATGTTGCAAATGGGTGACGGGTCGGAGGGCGCGGCCTTGATCAGGACGCTACCGGCCCATCAGTTCGTACCGTTTTAGATAAATTGCTGCTTCCGTCAAAAATTGTCGCGAAGAGCGCTTTTTCCAGGCTGCGACGTTACCGTTTTGAGCTTTATTCGGTGCTCCCAGCCGAACTGAGGAACGAGAAATCAAACGCAATCTATTCGCGGAATTGATGGAAGGAGTCGCCAAGTTAGCAGATCAGCACAAGGCTCAGGTACCGGTGCGCGAAGTCGAGACGGAAGTTCTGTTGTTAACTGATATTTCGGCCAAGGAGATCAACGCTCATACCGAAGCCTCTGTCTCAGAAACCCCATAAACCGAAAAAGGCGCCTGCGGCGCCTTTTTCGTTTCAAACGTTGCTACTAGTCACGTTTACTGCGGCTTCGGCTCCGGCGCACGCAAACGAATATGCAGTTCCTTCAACTGCTTTTCGTCCACTTCGCTCGGCGCTTGCGTCAGCAAATCCGTTGCGCGCTGCGTCTTCGGGAACGCGATTACGTCGCGGATGGAATCGGCGCCCGCCATCATCGTGACGATCCGGTCCAGCCCAAACGCAATACCACCATGCGGCGGCGCGCCGTACTGCAACGCGTCGAGCAGGAAGCCAAACTTGATACGCGCTTCTTCAGCGCTGATCTTGAGCGCGCGGAACACCTTGCTCTGCACTTCTTCCTGATAAATCCGCACCGATCCGCCGCCAATTTCCCAGCCATTCAGCACCATGTCGTATGCCTTTGCAAGGCAACGGCCCGGGTCCGTTTCCAGATATTCCAGATGCTCGTCCTTCGGGCTCGTGAACGGGTGATGCGCGGCCACGTAACGGTTGTCTTCCTCATCGAATTCGAACATGGGGAAGTCCGTTACCCACAGCGGCTTCCAGCCCTTTTCGAACAAGCCGTTCGCACGGCCGAATTCCGAATGACCGATCTTCAGACGCAACGCGCCCAGGCTGTCGTTCACCACTTTCGAACGATCCGCCGCGAAGAAAATGATGTCGCCGTTCTGCGCGCCGGTCCGCTCGATGATCGCGGTGATCGATGCGTCGTGCAGGTTCTTCACGATCGGGCTTTGCAAGCCATCCCGGCCCTTCGCGATGTCATTCACCTTGATCCAGGCCAGGCCCTTCGCGCCGTAGATGCGCACGAATTCCGTATAGCTGTCGATCTCGCTACGCGACATCTCGCCGCCGCGCGGCACGCGGATCGCCGCCACGCGGCCGTCCTTCGAATTGGCCGGTGTGCTGAAGACCTTGAAATCGACGTCACGAACCGCGTCCGTCAGATCCGTGAATTCCAGCTTCACTCGCAGGTCCGGCTTGTCCGAGCCGAAACGGCGCATGGCTTCCGAATACAGCATGACCGGGAATTTCTCGTCCAGCGAGACGTTGATCGTCTCCTTGAAGACGTGACGAATCATCGCTTCGAACAAGTCACGAATTTCCTGTTCCGTCAAAAACGACGTTTCACAATCGATCTGCGTGAATTCCGGCTGACGATCCGCGCGCAGGTCTTCGTCGCGGAAACATTTCACGATCTGGTAGTAGCGGTCAAAGTTCGCCACCATCAGCAATTGCTTGAACAATTGCGGCGACTGCGGCAGCGCGAAGAACTGACCCGGGTTCGTCCGCGACGGCACCAGGTAATCGCGCGCACCTTCCGGCGTGCTCTTGGTGAGCATCGGCGTTTCAATATCGATAAAACCCTGCGCGTCGAGGTACTTGCGCACTTCAATAGCCACGCGGTAACGCAAACGCAGGTTCTGCTGCATCTGCGGGCGACGCAGGTCGAGCACACGATGCGTCAGGCGCGTGGTTTCGGAGAGGTTGTCGTCGTCGAGCTGGAACGGCGGCGTCACCGACGGGTTCAGCACATTCAGCTCATGGCACAGCACTTCAATCTTGCCGCTCGTCAGCCCCGCGTTTGCCGTGCCTTCCGGGCGACCGCGCACCAGGCCCTTCACCTGCACGCAAAACTCGCCGCGCACGCCTTCGGCGATCTTGAACATTTCAGCGCGATCCGGATCGCATACGACCTGCACGAGGCCCTCGCGGTCGCGCAAATCGATAAAAATAACGCCGCCATGGTCGCGCCGGCGATGTACCCAGCCGCACAGCGAAACGTTTTGGCCCAGCAGAGCTTCGGTCACCAGACCGCAGTATTCAGATCTCATCGACATGATGTTGTGTCTTTCGTTATTCATTGATCAACGGTGCGCGCGCACAAGCCCAAAGCGTTGTTCGCAGCGCGCCGGCATTACAGCGGCGGATCGACGGGGCGACGCGGCGCGGCCTGCGCTTGCGGCATGGACGGCGCGACTACTCCCATAGATACGATGTACTTCAACGCAGCATCGACGGACATGTCGAGCTCGATGACTTCGCTTTTCGGCACCATCAGGAAGAAACCCGAGGTGGGATTCGGCGTGGTCGGCACGTAGACGCTCACATGTTCTTCAGTCAGGTGATTGACTACGTCGCCTCCGGGAATGCCCGTCAGGAAACCGATGGTGTAGGACCCCGAGTGCGGGTAGCGGATCAGCAGTGCCTTGCGAAACGCGTTGCCGCTGCTGGAGAGCAACGTGTCCGACACTTGTTTAACGCTGGTATACAGCGGTCCGACCACGGGAATGTGACGCACGATCACATTCCACCACTCGACCAGTTTCTGGCCGACGAAGTTCTGCGTGAGCAAGCCCACGACGAAAATGAAGGCGAGCGTCAGCACGGCGCCGAGGCCCGGCAGATGAAAGCCGAAGACCCGCTCGGGTTGCCAGGATTCCGGCAACAGCAGGAGCGTCTGGTCCATGGTCCCAATCACGAGCCCGATCACCCACAGCGTGATGGCGAGCGGAACCAGCACCAGCAGGCCGGTTGCGAACACGGATTTCAACGTAGTCTTTTTGGTCGTCATTTACACAGCCGGAAGGCCGCCCCGCTTGGGCTTTCACGGTTTGGCTGGTTCGCCGCCCGGCACACATTCATGGCTTCGGGCGGTCATCTTCTTGCGTGCGATCGGACAGATCGAGCAGATCGTGCAACTGAGCGCGCTTGCGGCATGGGTCGGACAAGATTGCTTCCAGGCTTCGCATGACGCACAAGCGACGAGCGTCAATTCGATGCAGGCGACGCCGGTTTGCTCGATGACGCCGCAGCCGACGTCGTGCTACCTGCCGCTGGCGCGCTTGCCGTGGCCGAATCGGTCTTCGACGATTGATTGCCCGAATCCTTGCTCGACTCTTTACTCGAATTGCTCGAATCCGATCCGCCGTCGCTTTTCGTTTCGGCTTTGGCGCCCTCTTCCTTCTTGCCACCCTCGTCTTTCTTGGCAGCAGCGGCGCCGTTGTTGCCACCGCGGAAGTCGGTTACGTACCAGCCGGAACCCTTCAACTGGAAGCCGGCCGCCGTAACCTGCTTGGCGAATGTTTCCTTCCCGCACTGCGGGCACTGGGTGAGCGGTGCATCGCTCATTTTCTGGAGCGCGTCTTTTTCGAAGCCGCAGGACTCGCAGCGGTACGCGTAGATCGGCATGTCACTCTTCCTACGATTAACGTTTCGGCGCTTGCAAAGCCTTGAATTATAGCCTCAAACCATCGGCCAACCCTTAATTTTGGGCCCGCAGGCCCAGGTTTCAAGGGGATGCAGCAGGTTTGCGCAGGTTTCTTTTGTCGAAATTCAAGGTATGCATGCGCGGCCGATTAATGCGGACACGGAGTATGTCAACGAGGTGTCAGCCGCTGCAGGCGACGCCCTGGATACGGTGGATTCAGGTAACAGGGTTAGCTTCCGGTGCGCGCCGACGCCAGGTAAGCCAGCGTTCGCGTCCGGCGAAGACGTCGATGGATCCGATTACCTCATGCTCTTCCACGAGTTCAAAATACGGCGTCAGCAAGGCATCGAGCGCGCCCCGCTCAATGCCGAACGGCGGCCCCTTGGGCGTCTCGCCGAGGAAATAGAAACCCGCCAGCAGCGCGCCGGGCCGGAGCAATTCGGCCATGCGAAAAGAGTAGTCCTGCCATCGGTCGCGCGGCAAAGCGCACAGGAACGCGCGCTCATAAATCCAGCTCGTTTCAAACGGCGGCTTGTACGCAAAGAAATCGGCTTGCTCAACCACGTCGGCGTGTTCGCCCAGTTGCCCACGCGCCGCTGCAACGGCGCTTGGTGAGAAATCGATCGCCCTGACCGACCAGTTTTCCTCGGCAAGCCATAGCGCTTCGTACGCGCTGCCGCAGCCGGGAATCAGGACGTTTGCCGAGGGGTTCCGATGCTTGAGTGCAAACGCCTTGAACGCCTCAGGCACGCCGGCCTGATCCCAAGGTGTAAAGCGCTGGTCGAAGCGCTCATTCCAGAACTCGGGGGAATTCGGGTCACGCGTATCGAAGCTGGGAGGCACCGAGTCTGGTTTGCGAGTGTCGATCATGGCGCCCTCAACCTCCGTATGCCAACACTTGCCAGAACTGGGCAATCACCGCGCCCGCGCCCACCGCCAGCCCGAATATCAGCAACGCCTGCAACAAACGATTCGTGCGTTTCTGCTCGAGCAGGATCATGCGCATGAGTTCGTCGTTACTGCCGCCTGGCTGATCGTGACGATCAGCCAGCACCTGATGGATCAGGCGCGGCAGCTGCGGCAACGTCTTACTCCATTGCGGCGCTTCCAGTTTGAGTCTTTCGTACCAGCCGCGCCAGCCGACCTGCTCGTTCATCCAGCGTTCGAGATACGGCTTGGCCGTCTTCCATAGGTCGAGTTCGGGATCGAGCGACCGGCCGAGTCCTTCCACGTTCAACATGGTTTTCTGCAGGAGGACGAGTTGCGGCTGAATCTCAACGTTGAAGCGGCGCGAAGTGGAAAAGAGCCGCATCAGCACCTGGCCCAGCGAAATATCCTTCAAGGCCCGGTCGAAGTACGGTTCGCAAACAGCGCGGATAGCACTTTCCAGCTCTTCGACACGCGTGCTCGGCGGCACCCAGCCCGACTCCAGATGCAGCGTGGCCACACGGTGATAGTCGCGCTTGAAGAACGCCAGGAAATTCTGCGCCAGATAGTTTTTATCGAAGTCGGACAACGCGCCGACAATCCCGAAGTCCAGCGCGATATACCGCCCGAATGTCTCTTCCGCGAGACTCACCTGGATGTTGCCGGGATGCATGTCAGCGTGGAAAAACCCGTCGCGGAATACTTGCGTGAAGAATATCTCGACACCTTCCTGCGCCAGCTTCGGGATATCGACGCCAGCCGCTCGCAGCACTTCCACCTGGCTGATCGGCACGCCGACCATGCGCTCCATGACCAGCACGGAGGGCGCTGAATAGTCCCAATACATCTCGGGCACCATCAGCAAATCGAGGCCCGCGAAATTGCGCCGCAACTGGCTGCCGTTCGCAGCCTCGCGCATCAGGTCGAGTTCGTCGTGAAGATATTTATCGAACTCGGCGACCACTTCGCGCGGCTTCAGCCGCTTGCCGTCCGCCCAAAGCCGCTCGGTCCAGTACGCAATGTCGCGTAGCAACGCGAGATCCGAGTCGATCACCGGCAGCATGTTCGGCCGCAACACCTTCACCGCCACTGCTTTGCCCGCATGGCCGCCAGTCTTGATCTTGGCGAAGTGCACCTGCGCGATTGATGCGCTCGCCACCGGCACACGCTCGAAGTCGTCGAACAAGACGTCGATGGGCGAGCCCAGCGACTTCTCCACGATGGCGATAGCGACGTCCGAATCGAACGGCGGCACTTGATCCTGAAGCTTGGCGAGTTCGTTCGCTATATCGACAGGGAGCAGATCGCGCCGCGTAGACAGCACCTGCCCGAACTTGACGAAAATTGGCCCGAGGCTTTCGAGCGCGAGGCGCAACCGCACCCCGCGTGGGACGTCGAACTTGCGGCCGAACGTGGTGACGCGCATGAGCAGGCGGACACGCCGGTCCTGGATGCCGCTCATCACCAGTTCGTCGAGCCCGAATCGCACTACGGTAAAAAAGATCTTGAGGAAACGCAGAAGACGCATGGTTCAGCCCATTACTTGCTCGTGCCGCGCGCTGACGCGGCGCCGGACGCTGACGCGCCTCGGGCTTCGGCTTTTTGTTCGAGTCGCTCGATGCGCTTTTCGACGCGCGCGAGCGCATCCCGGGCTACCGACAGTTCGGCATTGAACGTGTCGAGGGCGCTGCGGCGCACGAGTTGAGGTTGTTCGTCGAGCAGGTATTCGGTCACCGATTCAAGCAGGTTTCGACCCGAGCGGCGCGCCTGTTCACCCACCTTGCGCACAGTCGAGCCTATGCGATGAGCCGGACCGTCGCCAATCACGCGGGCCAGATCTTCTTCGGGCTCCCAGCGCAGATGTTCGGCCAGCTTCGCGATCGTGGTCGCGAACTCCGCATCGCCTTCTATGCGGACGTGTTTCATCACAGCGGCCTGTCCCCCTTGCAGGAACGCCGGAACGGCGTCGGCGGGAATGGAGAGGGTCACGTCGAAGGTACGCGCTTCGGTTTCGTCGACGGCGGCAATCAGCCCGTCCGGCTGGACCATCAGCAGCAGCGAAAACGGCGAGAGTGCCAGCCGCGCGGTCTTGCCGGCGTAAGGCGTAAGACGCTCGCGGGCCCAGGATTCGCGCGCGAGCACGTGGTTCACAGCAGCCGCGAACGCTTTCGACGCGGTCCTGGCTGCGGCCTGAGTGGCAGAAGGTGCTGCTGGGGGGGCGAATTCGTCTGCGTGCGTCATCGGCTCTGAGATGAAAAAACCCGCGCAAGCGGTCACTCGCGCGGGTTTCTATTCTACCTTTGCAACTGGCGTTATCGTTTGGCCCCGGGCACCGCAAACATCGCGTTAGCCGTAAGGCCTACCCTCCAACGCCCGGATGACCGGCTTTTCAGCCCGCCATGCGACCCATTAGCTGACCTGCTGAATCCCGGCCAGCAACCAGCCTTCGTTGCCGTATTTCTGTTTCGACAGGTTCCAGATCTCGATGAACGGCTCGGCAGCAGCGCCTTCCGTTTCACGAATCAGGCCGTGGAAACGCACGCTGGCAAGGCTTTCCGTGCCGCGCTCCTCGACGCCCAGGATGTCGGCGTTGAGTTGCACGACGTCGGTGCGGTTCGGCTGCGTACCGCGTGAATCGATGTCCAGCTTCACTTCCGCGAACATTTCCGGCGTGGTGAATTCGCGGATGTCGTTGGAGTTGCCGCGATCCCATGCATCCTGCAAGCGCACGAAATAAACCTTCGCGTTACGCACGAATGCTTCGCTGTCAAAGCCCGCAGGCACGTCGACCTGAGGTGCCGCCTCGGCCGTATTAGCGCTGCTCAGCGCAGCGGCGGACGGACCATAACCACCGGGCGCCGACTGCGGCACATAGCTGGGTTCCTGCCCGGTACGTGCTGATCCGCCGAACGGCGAACCCGCGCCGGCAGCCGCATACGCCGGCGTATTGGCGTTTTTCCTGCGGTTCATGATGAAGCGGAACACCATCACAGCGGCCATGACGATCAACGCGATCATGATCATGTTTGCCATTGCGCCGGCGAACGCGCCGCCAAGACCGAAGTGCGACAGCAGCGCGGCTATGCCAAGACCTGCTGCGAGACCGGCGAGCGGCCCCATCCAGCGGTTACGCGCGGGTTGCGCGGCCGCCGCGGCAGGCGCCGCTGCAGGTGCTGCACGCTGGGCGTTGGCCGCCTGGCTTGACTGCATGGACTGCGAGGGCGGCGTAGCTTGATTCTGTTGAGCGGCGCTTGTTGATTGTTTACCCAAGCTGCGGCCGCCGCCCATGCGGCGTGCCTCTGCATCTTCAGCGATCAAAGCACCGGCCATGATTACGCCAGCCAGCGCAACAACCCCGGCTTTCCTGAATAACGACTTCAGGAAACCCCGAGTTTGGGGTAAGCGCGAATCGGACATTTCGAATCCTTCTAAAAGTGGAACACTAAAATTTGGTCCCGACGTGTAACGCTACCACGCCACCTGACAAATTGTAATATTCGACTCGATCCAATCCCGCGCGTTCCATCATTATTTTTAGCGTTTCCTGATCCGGATGCATCCGGATCGACTCGGCGAGGTACCGATAGCTATCCGCATCTTTCGCAAATTTGTCGCCAAGCCACGGCAAAAACTTGAAACTGTAGAGATCGTACGCTTTCTTTAACGGCTCCCATACCTTCGAGAACTCCAGAACGAGGACTCGGCCACCCGGCTTCAATACCCGATACATTTCGGCCAAAGCACCATCTTTGTGCGTCATATTACGAAGCCCAAAGGCAACTGTAATAATATCGAAATAATTATCCGGGAACGGAATCTTCTCCGCGTCGCAGATCAGGGTGGGCGTGATCACACCCCGGTCGATCAGCCGATCGCGCCCGACGCGCAGCATCGATTCATTGATATCCGTGTGCCAGACCTCGCCTTTTTCGCCCGCTTGTTTCGCGAACGCCTTTGCCAGATCCCCCGTCCCGCCAGCCAGGTCGAGAACTTTGTAGCCTGGACGAACCTTAGCCTGGCCGATCGCAAAGAACTTCCACGCGCGATGCAGCCCGCCCGACATCAGGTCGTTCATCAAGTCGTAATTGCTTGCGACCGAATCGAAAACGCCCGCCACCTTCTTCGCTTTTTCCTGTTCGTCGACCGTTTCAAAACCGAAGTGGGTCTTGCTCATCGCGTTCGTCCTTATCTTGTTCGTGTTGTTTGGCTGCGCCCTGACACGGGCTTTCGGCCGATTGCAGCGGCAAATTGCCGCTGCAAGGTAAAAAACTGTTAGTGGCGATGGCCGCCGGACGGTTTTGGCGTCATTGGCATATCGCGGTCGATCCCTGCCGCTTCCAGTTTGGCGAGATAGTCTGCCCAGAGTTCATCCTGGCGGACCGCGAGGTCATGCAGGATGTCCCAAGAATAGAGACCAGTGTTGTGGCCATCGGAAAAATTGAGCTGCAGCGCGTAGTGGCCGACCGGCTCGATCGCGACAATTAGCACGTCGCGCTTGCCCGTTTGCAGCGTTTCTTGCCCGGGACCGTGACCCTGAACCTCCGCCGAGGGCGAATATACGCGCAATAGCTCGAACGGTATTCGATATGTCTGATCATTCGCATACTGCAGTTCGAGGGCGCGCGTTTTCGAATGCACGACGATCCCCGTCGGAATCGGCGTTTGTTTGGTCAGTCCGCTCATGGTGAGCCTTTATGAATCAGGTGGTCAGTTAGCCCGGGTCAGCGGGTCAGCCGAACGCCAGCGCCATCTCGGCGCGCACTGCTTCGCGCAGCAGCGTGGCCTGCGCCCGGCGATTCGACAATAGCGCCTGGGACACAGTGCGCTGGCGCGGCGCCCAGACCGGCAGCGGGAAACGGGAATCGTTGGAATGGCGCGGAATGACGTGCCAGTGAACATGAGGAACCTGGTTGCCGAGGCTCGCCAGATTGATCTTCGCCGGCGCGATCACGCGTCGGATGGCGCGCTCCACGCCGTTCACCGCCGTCATCACCTTGAGGCGGGCGGCGTTGTCGAGATCGGACATCTCCGCCACGTGCGCATGCCAGATCACGCGGCAAAAACCCGGCCACTCGGGCTCATCGGCGAGGACGACGCGCACTGCGTCGTCCGACCACAAGACCTCGCCGCCGTCTTCACGGCAAAAGACACAGTCCATCATTTTCCTCTAGCGAAACAACCCCGATTCCGCTATTACACCAGCACGCGCTCGATACCGCCATCGTTAGCGCGCGCCACGTAGTCTTCCATCCAGCTCGCGCCGAGCACCTTGCGGGCAATTTCCACGACGATGTAATCCGCCTCGATGTTCGCGTCCTCGTTATAACGCGACAAACCCTGCAGGCAGGACGGGCAGCTCGTGAGGATCTTGACGTCGGTTCCGGTTGATTGAGCGCCATCGCCTGCTTTTAGCACTGAAGCCGGTGCAGCACCCGCCGTTCCCGCCGACGCGTTCGCCAGATTGATGCCGTCCGCGCCCGCTTCAGCCAGCAGCGGAATGTCGCGCAGCTTGGCCGCGCCCTTGCGGATTTCTTCTTCCTTGCGAAAGCGCACTTGCGTCGAAATGTCCGGCCGCGTGACCGCGAGCGTGCCCGATTCGCCACAGCACCGGTCGTTCTTCTCGATCTTGTAGCCGTCATGCGCCGAACCCATGAGTTCATTCACGAGCTTGACCGGGTCCATCGTCTTGATCGGTGAGTGGCAGGGGTCGTGATACATGTAGCGCGTGCCCGTCACGCCTTCCAGCCTGATGTTCTTTTCGAGCAGGAATTCGTGGATATCGATAATCCGGCAGCCCGGGAAAATCTTCTCGAATTCATATCCGGCCAGCTGGTCGTAGCAAGTCCCGCACGACACCACCACCGTCTTGATGTCCAGATAGTTCAGCGTATTGGCCACGCGGTGGAACAACACACGGTTATCCGTGACGATCTTCTCGGCTTTGTCGAACTGACCTGAACCGCGTTGCGGATACCCACAGCACAGGTAACCCGGCGGCAACACCGTCTGCACGCCGGCTTCCCACAACATGGCTTGCGTGGCGAGACCGACTTGCGAGAACAAACGCTCCGACCCGCAACCCGGGAAGTAGAAGACCGCTTCCGTATCCGATGTCGTCGTCTTCGGGTTGCGGATAATCGGGACAATCTTGTTGTCTTCAATGTCCAGCAGCGCCCGCGCCGTTTTCTTCGGCAAGTTGCCCGGCATCTTCTTGTTCATGAAGTGGATGACTTGCTGCGTCACCGCCGGCTTGCCGACTGTTGCCGGGGGTTTCGCTGTCTGCTTCTTCGCGAACTTCTTCAGCACTTCGTTGCCGAGGCGCTGCGCCTTGTAACCGACGCCCATCATCGCCGTGCGGGCGAGGTTGATGGTCTGCGGATTCGTGGCGTTGAGGAAGAACATGCCAGCCGCATTGCCCGCGTTGAACTTCTTCTTGCCCATCTTGCGCAGCAGGTTGCGCATGTTCATGGTGACATCGCCGAAATCGATCTTCACCGGGCACGGCGTCACGCACTTGTGACAGACGGTGCAGTGATCGGCGACGTCGTTGAACTCGTCCCAATGTTTTATCGATACCCCGCGGCGCGTCTGCTCCTCATATAAGAACGCCTCGACCAGCAGCGATGTCGCGAGGATCTTGTTGCGGGGGCTATAAAGCAGATTGGCCCTCGGCACGTGGGTAGCGCAGACCGGCTTGCATTTGCCGCAACGCAGGCAGTCCTTGATGGAGTCCGCGATCGCGCCAATATCCGACTGCTGCATGATCAGCGATTCGTAGCCCATCAAGCCGAAGCTGGGTGTGTAGGCATTGCGCAGATCGGCGCCCGCTAACAGCTTGCCCGCGTTGAAACGGCCTTCCGGATCAACGCGTTGCTTGTACTCGCGGAACTCCGCGATTTCGTCTTCGGTCAGGAATTCCAGCTTCGTAATGCCGATGCCGTGTTCGCCCGAAATCACGCCATCCAGATCGCGCGCCAGCTTCATGATGCGTGCGACCGCGACGTGCGCGTCCTGCAGCATCTCGTAGTTGTCGGAGTTGACGGGGATGTTGGTGTGGACGTTGCCGTCACCCGCGTGCATGTGGAGCGCGACGAATACGCGGCCACGCAGAACCGCTTTGTGAATGTTCTGCGCTTCTTCAAGGATGGGCTTGAACTCGCCGCCATTGAAGATATGGCGCAATTCAGCGCGGATTTCCTGCTTCCAGGAAACACGAATCGTGCGGTCTTGCGCCACGTCGAATACGCGGACGCCCGGCTGCGAATCCACGCGATCCGCGAGCTTCTCGGCCAGCCCTTCGTAGCCGAGTTGAACCATATAGTGCTGCGCTTCGCGCAACGGCAGGTCCAGCTTTTCGCCGACGAACGTCCAGCGCTCACGCACGCGCTTAAGCAGATCGAGCGCTTGCTGCACGCGGTCTTCGAGCAACTCAGCGCTCGGAATCTCGTTCGCGTCGTCGCTCTTTCCGAGCGGCAGCTTGCCCGTCTTGAAGAACGTTTCGAGGGCATCGACGAGTTGCAGCTTGTTCTTGATCGACAACTCGATGTTGATCCGCTCGATCCCGTCCGTGTACTCGCCCATGCGGTTCAGCGGGATCACCACATCTTCATTGATCTTGAACGCGTTCGTATGCTTCGCGATAGCGGCCGTGCGCGAGCGATCGAGCCAGAAGCGTTTGCGCGCTTCGGCGTTCACCGCGACAAACCCTTCGCCGCTCTTGCCGTTCGCCATGCGGACGACTTCGGACGTGGCCTGAGCCACAGCATCCGGATCGTCACCGACGATATCGCCAATCAGCACCATCTTCGGAAACGCGTTGCGCTTGCTCTTGGTCGCGTAACCGACAGCGCGCAGATAACGTTCGTCGAGATGTTCGAGACCGGCGAGAATCGCGCCGCCCTTCTTCGATGTCTCGAACAGATAGTCCTTAATTTCCACGATGCTCGGAATCGCGTCGCGTGCCTGGCCGAAGAATTCGAGGCAGACGGTGCGCGTATGCGCGGGCATCTTGTGCAGGATCCAGCGCGCCGATGTAATCAGGCCGTCGCAACCTTCCTTCTGCACACCCGGCAGACCCGACAGGAATTTATCCGTCACGTCCTTGCCAAGCCCTTCCTTGCGGAACTTGCTGCCGGCAATATCGAGCGATTCCGTGCGCAGTAATTTCTCACCCGGCGCACGCGATCCGTCGAACCAGTCGAGCCGGAAACGCGCCACGGGAATGTCGTGAATCTTGCCGCAGTTGTGATCCAGGCGCGTGACTTCAAGCCAGTTGCCCTGCGGATCGACCATGCGCCACCAGGCCAGATTGTCGAGCGCCGTGCCCCAGAGCACGGCCTTTTTGCCGCCGGCGTTCATCGCGACATTGCCTCCAACGCACGATGCGTCCAGGGAGGTCGGATCGACGGCGAAGACGAAACCGGCGTGTTCCGCCGCTTCCGTTACGCGGCGCGTGACCACGCCCGCACCCGAGAAAATGGTCGCGACTTTATGGTCTACGCCCGGCAGATCCGTCATTTCGACGGGTCCGAGCTGTTCGAGCTTCTCGGTATTGATGACGGCCGCGAACGGCGTCAAAGGAATCGCGCCGCCGGTGTAGCCCGTGCCGCCTCCGCGCGGAATCACGGTGAGGCCTAGTTCGAAGCACGCCTTGATCAAGCCGGCAATTTCCGCTTCGGTATCCGGCGTCAGCACGACAAACGGGTATTCGACGCGCCAGTCCGTAGCATCCGTCACGTGGGATACGCGCGACAGGCCGTCGAACTTGATGTTGTCTTTCTCGGTGACCTTGCTGAAAACCTTCGACGCTTTTTTGCGCAGATCGTAGGTTTGCTCGAACTCTTTCTTGAAATCTTCGACCGCGCGGCAGGCGGCGCTGATCAGTATTTCCACGCGTGCTGCGCGATCCCTGCCGGCATCGTCCTGATGCTGCGATAAATCCGCTTTACGACGCTTTTCGATATCGCCCAGACGGTGATTCAACGCTTCGATCAACAAGGCGCGCCGTTTCGGATTGTCCAGCAAATCGTCCTGCAGATACGGATTGCGACGCACCACCCAGATATCGCCGAGCACTTCATACAACATGCGTGCCGAGCGGCCCGTGCGGCGTTCGCTGCGCAGGATGGCCAACGCGGCCCAGGCTTCCTCGCCCAGCAGGCGAATGACGATTTCGCGATCGGAAAACGACGTGTAGTTATAGGGAATCTCGCGCAGGCGCGGCTCGGTATCCAGGGCCACGGCATGCGCGGCGCCGTTCGGATCGAAGGCTTGGGGTGCGTTCATATTCGACAGTTCGGTGAGCCGGCGCTTGCTGACAATGAGATCACGAGCAGCGCGATAGCCGGCATTGCGCGGGGAGGCGCAGATTTTCGAGTGATACTTTTTTGTGAAGGTGCTCACCGCCAGGGGTTGGCGAGCGATGCAAAGCCTTCGGGGGTACCGGAATCAGCGCCACGATCGCTGATGACGCGCATGCCGTTCCGAAGCCGCGTGGATAGCGCAGCAGAGCGCGCAGCACTCGCGTAGAGCGCCGCGTGGAACATGCGTCAAAAAGCCGGTCCGGGACTGCCGTTGCATCTTCCGATCCTGTATCGAAAAGGGAATTCTAACCCATCGCGATGTTCGCCGTTCGCAGCCGGTAGCGGGTTGAAGGGCTTTGTTCATGCCGGTTTTGGACGTTTTTCTGACATTTTTCGCATCGACCGGACGGACGGTTAATAACACTCAAAGTCAACATAAAGCGGCGCGTTCAGCGCGCATTGAAGGGGTTTCGAGCGTCGATGGCGCTATCATTGACGTTTTCGCTCTCAAAATGGCGCGCACCCGACCGCGCGAACGGCTCCGGAATGACACACCCCGATTACCTCAAGAAAGTCCTGACCGCGCGCGTCTACGATGTCGCCCGCGAAAGCGAGCTCGAACCCGCCCGCAATTTGTCCGCGCGGCTGCACAACTCGGTCTATCTGAAGCGCGAAGACAACCAGCCGGTGTTCTCGTTCAAGATTCGCGGCGCGTACAACAAGATGGTGCAGCTTTCCGCAGACGTGCTCGCACGCGGCGTGATTACGGCATCGGCGGGAAATCATGCTCAGGGCGTCGCGTATTCAGCCACGCGGCTTGGCTGCAAAGCCGTCATCGTCGTGCCGGTCACCACGCCGCAGGTCAAGATCGACGCCATGCGCGCGTTCGGCGGCCCGACCGTGGAGATCGTCCAGCATGGTGAATCCTATAGTGACGCGTACGGCCACGCCGTGAAGTTGCAGGCAGAGCGCGGCCTGACCTTTGTTCATCCTTTCGATGATCCGGATGTCATCGCCGGCCAGGGCACTGTCGCGATGGAAATCCTGCGCCAGCATCAAGGCCCGATTCACGCCATCTTCGTCCCGATCGGCGGCGGCGGCCTCGCGGCGGGCGTCGCGGCTTACGTGAAAGCGGTGCGCCCGGAAATCCGCGTGATTGGCGTACAAGCCATCGACTCGTGCGCGATGAAGCAATCCATCGAGGCAGGCGAGCGCGTCACGCTGGCCGAAGTCGGACTGTTTGCCGACGGCACGGCGGTAAAACTCGTTGGCGAAGAAACGTTCCGGCTGTGCCGCGAGCTGCTCGACGAGGTTATTACCGTCGACACCGACGCCCTCTGCGCCGCGATCAAGGACGTCTTCCAGGACACGCGCAGCGTGCTGGAACCGTCGGGAGCGCTCGCGGTTGCCGGTGCAAAGCTATACGCGGAACGCGATGGACTGGAAGCGAAGACGCTTGTCGCCGTGACGTCCGGTGCGAACATGAACTTCGACCGCATGCGTTTTGTCGCCGAGCGCGCTGAAGTCGGTGAAGCGCGCGAAGCGGTGTTCGCGGTGACCATTCCGGAAGAACGCGGCAGTTTCAAGCGGTTCTGCGAACTTGTCGGCACGCGCAGCGTGACCGAGTTCAATTACCGGATTGCGGATGCCCACGCCGCGCATATCTTCGTCGGCGTGCAGATCAAGACGCGCGGCGAAGCGGTGCAGATGGCGAACGCGTTTATCGAACACGGATTTGCTACGGTCGATCTCAGCCACGACGAGCTTTCGAAGCAACATATCCGCTACATGGTGGGCGGCCATTCGCCGCTCGCGCAAGACGAACGCCTGCTGCGTTTCGAGTTTCCGGAGCGCCCGGGCGCGCTGATGAAATTCCTGTCGTCGATGGCGCCGAACTGGAATATCAGCCTGTTCCATTATCGGAACCAGGGCGCGGATACCAGCTCGATTCTCGTTGGCGTTCAAGTGCCGGCATCGGAGAACGTTGAGTTCGGGCAATTCCTCGCCACCTTGGGTTATCAGTGGTGGGACGAAGGCGCGAACCCCGTCTACAAGCTGTTCCTGGCCTGACGCGCGAATGGCGTTCACGCTGGACGACAAGCTGGTCGTCGCGATTTCATCGCGGGCGCTGTTCGACTTCGAAGAAGAAAACGAAGTCTACGAAGCCGGCGACTTGCGTGAATACGAAGCGCTGCAGCGTTCGCGGCTTCATGTGCCGGCCAAACCCGGCATCGCGTTCTCGCTGATCGAGAAATTGCTCGCATTGAATGTGGATGGCGAACGGCGCGTGGAAGTCGTGATCCTGTCGCGCAGCGATCCCATCAGCGGCTTACGCGCGTTCAGTTCGTGCAAGGAACACGGCTTGGCGATCGAGCGCGGCGTGTTCACGCGCGGCGGGTCGCCGTTCGGTTATCTGGAGCCGTTTCGGGCGTCGCTGTTTCTATCGGCGAATTCCGCCGATGTCCGCGATGCTCTCGCCGCCGGCTTTCCCGCCGCGACGGTCGTGCCGCGAGCGCCGCTTGCCGCGAGCCGGTATCCTGACGAAATTCGGATTGCTTTCGACGGTGATGCCGTGCTTTTCTCCGACGAAGCTGAGCAAGTGTTCCAGGCGCGGGGTTTGCCGGCCTTTGTGGAACATGAAGTCGGCAAGAAGGAATTGCCGTTGATGAACGGCCCGTTGAAACCGTTGCTGGAAGCGCTTCATAAGCTGCAAAAACTTAGCCACGACACCACGCGGATGCGCATTCGCACGGCGCTTGTCACGGCGCGATCGGCGCCGGCTCATGAGCGGGCGATCCGGACGTTGATGGCCTGGAACATCGAAATCGACGAAGCGATGTTCCTCGGTGGATTGAACAAAGGCCCGTTTCTCGGCCAGTTCGAACCCGACTTTTTCTTCGACGACCAAATTGGCCATTGCGAGTCGGCTCGTGTCGTGACAGCGACGGGGCACGTTCCGAGTGGCATATCGAACGCATCATCATGAATACGCCCGAACAGTCTTCCCTTGGCAAGCCGGTCCACTACAGCGAACGGTACGATCCGGCGCTGCTTTTTCCTATCGGCCGCAGGCCGGGACGCGACGCGCTCGGGCAGACGGGTCCGCTGCCATTTTTCGGCACCGATATCTGGAATGCCTACGAGCTTTCGTGGCTGAACAAGAAAGGCAAACCGCAGATCGCGGTGGCGACGTTCATCGTGCCGGCTGATTCACCGAATATCGTTGAGTCGAAGTCGTTCAAGCTGTATCTGGGATCTTTCTCGCAGACGGCGTTTGAGTCTATCGATGAGGTTCGTGCGGCGATTCGCAAGGACGTTTCCGCGGTTTGCGGTGCGAATGTGTCTGTGCAGCTTGTCCCGCCGTATGAGTTTGGCGTAAAGCTCAAGATGGAAGAGTTTGAAGGGTTATCGCTGGATCGGCTCGATCTGGATGCCGATGTTTATGCCCCCGATCCTTCGTTACTGCGTGCCTCTTTTGGCGAATCGCCGGTCGATGAGACGCTGTTTTCGAACTTGCTGAAATCGAATTGTCCGGTGACCGGGCAACCGGATTGGGGCAGCGTGCAGATTCGTTATGTTGGTGTGCCCATCGATCATGCAGGATTGCTGCGATATATCATTTCTTATCGCGAACACACCGGGTTTCACGAGCAATGCGTTGAACAGATATTCCTGGATGTGATGCGTGAATGCAAACCGGAACGTCTCGCCGTTTATGCGCGATATACACGGCGCGGCGGACTGGATATCAATCCGTTCAGGACCAACTTCAATCTGCCGTTGCCGGATAACGCGCGACTGGCGCGGCAATAAAGGAATTCGCGCCGGGTTGGCATTAACCGGCAACCGGCGCGAACAAACCACCCGTTAAGCCTTCTTATAAGCCACGCAATCCACTTCAACCTTGCAATCGATCACCATCGATGAAACCACGCAAGCGCGCGCCGGCGGATGTTCACCGAAGTACTCTTTGAAGACCTTGTTAAACGAAGCGAAGTCGCGCGGATCATCAAGCCATACGCCGCACCGAACTACATGCTCCGCGCCATACCCGGCTTCCTTCAAAATCGCGAAAACATTTTGAATCGCCTTATGTGATTGGGCCACAATCCCGCCCTCGATCACTTCGCCATTTTCCATCGGCGTCTGGCCTGAAACAAACAACCATCCATCCGCTTCAACAGCCCGAGAAAACGGCATCACCGCGCCGCCCTGTCCCTTTCCGCCTTCTACGCCATATCGTTTCATTGCCTATCCTCAACGTTAATCAAAAGTGCCCATGCGCATCGAGTCTGGAACCCTCGCCACGCGCCACAAAATGTCCCGCACGCAATCCCGTCACGGCGCCGTCGAGATACGACAGCACCCCATTCACCCAAACCGCATCAATCCCGTCAGCCTCTTGCCGAGGTTCAGCGAACGTCGCGGTATCGCGGACCTTGTCGGCATCGAAGAGCACCAGGTCCGCGTGATAGCCCACCTGAATCTGACCGCGCTCCGACAACCCAAACCGTCGCGCTGATAACCCCGTCATCTTCCGCACCGCTTCCTCGAGCGGCACCAGCGACGTATCGCGCGCGTAATGCCCGAGCACCCGCGGGAACGCGCCCCATAAGCGCGGATGCGGCAGCGGGTCGTTCGGCAAACCGTCGGAGCCAACCATCGTCGCAGGATGCGACAGGATCCGCCGCACATCGTCCTCCGACATGTTGTGATACACCGCGCCCGCCGGCTGCAAGCGCTTCCCCGCCTCCTGCTGCGTCACGTTCCACTCGGCGGCAATCGCCGAAATCAACTTGCCAGCCATCTCCGGATGCGGTTCCGACCACGTGATCGTGATGTCGATATCGCCGGTGACCTGCTTCAAATCGAGCGTCGATGAACTCCGGTTGTACGGATAACAATCGCATCCCACCGGCTGGCCCTCGCGCGTGTTTTCGAGCGACTTCAAGACCTCGACGCTGCGCCCCCAATTCGATGGCCCCGCGCACTTCAAATGCGAAATCACGACGGGAATACGCGCGTGTTTGCCCACGCGATACGCCTCGTCCATTGCATCGAGAATCGCATCGAATTCGGTGCGCATGTGCGTGGTGTACAACGCGCCCGAGTTGGCCAAGGGCTCGGCCAGCGCCATCACTTCTTCCGGCGGCGCGCTGAATGCCGAACCATAGGCAAGACCGCTGCTCAACCCAAGCGCGCCATTCGCCAGCGCTTCTTCCAGCTGAGCCCGCATGCCATCGATTTCCTCAGCCGATGCCCCGCGATCCAGCCGATCCATATGGTTGTTGCGCAACGCCGTGTGCCCGATCAACGCGCCCACGTTCACGGCCGGCCGCGCCTCATTCACCGCGTCGATATAAGCGGCGAACGTCGGATACTGAAAGTCACCCTGTGCACCGAGCAGGTTCATCGGATCGGGCGGCTCGCCCTTCAGCGTCACCGGCGACGCGCTGATCCCGCAATTGCCGACAATCACCGTCGTCACACCCTGCGATATCTTCGGCAGCATCTGCGGCGATCGAATGACGTGAGTATCGTCGTGCGTATGGACATCGATAAAACCCGGCGCCAGGACGCGCCCCTCAGCCTCCACGACATCCTCTGCCGTCCACCCCGTCAGCTCGCCGATCGCGACAATCCGGCCATACTTCACGGCCACATCGCCCCGAACCGCCGGTACGCCCGTTCCGTCGATCACCCGCGCGCCTTTGATCAGCGTATCGACGTGTTCTCCATCCGATGCCATGCTTTATCTCCCGAAAATTCGCGCGCTTGCTTGAGCGCAGTTCAATCGCCCAAAGGCTGGCGCTCGTCCACACCACCACCCCGATAAGCGTCCAGCGCGTGTTTCATGCGCCGCAAAAGCTCGCGGCTCGTCTCCCCCTGCTTCACGGCAAGTTCGGTGACGAGCAGGTCAAGCGCCATCAACATGGCGTAGCGGGACGTCGACGGCTTGTAGATGAAATCAGTTTCGTTCGCGATGATCGGAATCAGCCAGTTGGCCAATTGCGCGAGCGGCGACGCGGGCGCGGTCAGCGCAATCACGCGCGCGCCATATTCCCGCGCGATCCTGCAGCTCTCCACCATTTCAGGCGTCTGCCCCGTCACCGATAAAGCCACCACTACATGCTCGCGCGAAAGCGTGGCGGCGACCATCCGCTGCAGCAATCCATCCTGATACGACGCCACCGGCCGCCCCAGCCGGACCAGTCGGAAGCGCATTTCATCGGCTAAAGCGGTCGATCCGCCGCCCATGCCGAAGACGTAGATCATCTGCGCATCGGCGAGCGCGTCGGCGGCAGCGGCAATCGGCGCCGCTCGCAGCGCGCCGCGATTGTGAGCGAGCGTAGTATGGATATCGTCGAAAATACGGGCGGCGAGTGAATCAGCGGGGTCATCGGCGTCGGTTTCATCATACGAAGCACCGCGCAAGAACCGTTGTCCGACCGCCGCCGCCTGAGCCAGCCGCAATTTAAGCTCGCGCACGTCCTGGCATCCGACCGCCTTGGCAAAGCGCGTCACGGTCGCAATGCTGACCTCGGCTTTTTTTGCGAGCGCGCCAATGCTGGCACGCGATGCACCGGTCAAATCGTCGAGAATGAGCGCCGCGACCTTCCGTTCCGCCGAACGCAATTCGGGCGCGCGCTCGGCAATCCGGGCGACGATATCGAAGGCGAGCGGTTCAGACGAAACGTTCATTGAGACCCTTTTATCCAGGCGTGGTACTAAATAACAATGTCTCGGGCATCGTACTTTCTGTACCATATTCACGTCAATCCCGATATTGAATCGAACACATCGGTATAAGCCCCCAACTCTATACAAACGAACGATGGAGTAGCAGCACATGAAAGTTACAAACTATCAAAGCGCGACAATCGACCCTTTCGGCAAGGGTCTGGGCATGGTGCCGGGCGTCAGCGTGCATCTCGTGGATGCCGCGCGCCTTGACTGGAATCTGCTTGACGAAGACGTGAGCCTGCCGGCCGCCGTGCTGTACGCGGACCGGATCGAGCACAACCTGAAGTGGATGCAGGCCTTCGTGGCCGAATACGGCGTCAAACTCGCGCCGCACGGCAAGACAACCATGGCGCCGCAATTGTTTCGCCGCCAGCTGGAAGCCGGCGCGTGGGGCATCACGCTTGCCACCGCGCATCAAGTGCGCGCGGCGTATCGCGGCGGTGTGCATCGTGTGCTGATGGCGAACCAATTGGTCGGCAAACGCAACATGGGCATGATCGCGGAGCTGCTCACGGACCCGGGCTTCGAGTTCCATTGCCTGGTGGATTCTGCGGACAACGTCGACCAGCTCGGCGCGTATTTCAGCGATGTGAACAAGCACGTGAACGTGCTGCTCGAACTCGGCGTGGCGGGCGGCCGGACCGGTATTCGCGACGACGCGCAGCGCGACGCGGTGCTGGCCGCCATTGCACGCTGGCCCGATGCCGTGAAGCTCACGGGCGTCGAAATCTATGAAGGTGTACTGCAGGACGAATCGAAGGTCCGCGCGTTTTTACAGAACGCGGTCGACGTCACGCGCAAGCTGGTCGCCGACGGCAAGATCGAACGCAAGCCGGCCATTCTGTCGGGTGCGGGATCGGCGTGGTACGACGTTGTCGCCGATGAATTCGCGAAAGCGAATAGCGACGCAATCGAAGTCATCCTGCGTCCGGGCTGTTATCTGACGCACGACGTGGGTGTCTATAAGAAAGCGCAGAACGAGATTTTCGCGCGCAATCCGATCGCGAAGAAAATGGGCGAAGGGTTGAAACCGGCGCTGCAATTGTGGGCCTACGTGCAGTCGATTCCGGAGCCGGATCGCGTGATCATCGGCCTGGGAAAACGCGATGCCGCGTTCGACTCCGGGATGCCCGAACCCGCGCGCCACTTCCGTCCCGGCACGCAATGGCCGCGCGATATCCAAACGGATGAAGGCTGGGAGATTTTCGGCATGATGGATCAGCACGCGTATTTGCGAATCAAGCCGGGCGATGACATCAAGGTCGGCGACATGATCGCGTTTGACATCTCTCACCCCTGCCTGACGTTCGACAAATGGCGCCAGATTTTGGTCCTCGATACAAAATACCGCGTGAAGGAAGTGATCGAAACGTCGTTCTAGGCTTCGTCGGGAAGGGCGGCGCTGTCTGTGCCGCTCACCTCGGCCGTTCCCGCGGCCACTTCTTGAATCCGTTGCTCCAGCGTGCGCAACGCGTCGGAGAGCGCCGTGACGGCGTCATCGGGAAGCGTCGACAGCGTTTCGTGAAGGAACTCATTGCGGCGCGGCATCCCGGCTTCAGTCACGGCGCGGCCGGCATCGGTGAGAATTACGTTCGATACCCGGTTGTCCCGCTGATCGACACTGCGCGTAATCCAGCCCAGCGTCTCCAGCGTCTTCAACTGCCGCGTGAGCGCGCCCGGGTCCACGCGCAACCGCTCCACCAGCCGCTTCTGCGACAACTCGCCCGCGTGCTCGTGCAGCGCGAGCAGGATGCGCCAGCGCGGCATCGGATGACCGACCTGCGATTCGAACGCCTGCATGAACACACGATAAGTGCGTCCGAACTGGTGTATGAAGGCAATACGTTCCGTTTCGTCCATGCTGGTTGATTCCCGGCTAACCGCTTTGATGCTGGTTGCTTCAGCGTTGCGCGTTTGCGTGTCGTTCGCGCCCGTAGTGCCCTTGGCACGCCTGGTTTCGGATATCGAGCTCATTCGGCCACGATCGACGGTTCGATTTTCGCGCCCTTCAAACGCACCGTCGGTACGCGACGCGATTGCCACACAGCCACTACCGCCACAACCGCCGCCACCGCCAAACCGATGTGAATGGCCGCAACCAGGGATTCGCGCGCCGATTCAAGCAACATCGCGCCGTTATGACCGGCGTTCGCGAGCTGCGAGAGCAACGTGGTCTGCGCGTCATGGTTGATCAGGATCTGCGGATCGCTCAGGTCGCTGAGCCAGTGGGTGGCGTTGTCTTTATCGAGTGCGAGCTGCACGCCGCTCGCATACAGATGGCCGATCAGCGTGCCGGTCAGCGCCGTGCCGATCATCCCGCCAATCATTCGCAGCGACTGCAGCAGCGCCGTCGCAATTCCCAGATGTTCTCTTCCCGCAGTCAACTGCGCGAACACGGTGAGGTTCGGCATGACAAAACCCAGCCCCATTCCGCCCAGCACCATGAACGCCATCAACAGCGGACGCGGCATTGAGCGCGTGGCGATCACCACGCCGAGACACGCCACCGCGAGCAGCGCGAAACCGACGAACAACATGGCGTTGGGATTCTTCACACGGGTCACGATCCGGCCATTCACGATACTGCCGATCGTAATGAACACCACCAGCGGCGTGATCATCAGCCCGGCGTCTTTCGGCGACATCCCAAAACCACCCTGGAACAGCAGCGGCGCGTAAAACAGCAGCGAAAACATCGAGAAACCGCCGAGAATTGCCAGTGTGAAGAGCGCGGACAGGCTCTTGTTGCGGAACATATCGACGGGAAGAATGGCGTAATCGCAGCGCCGTTCCCACTTCCAGAGCGCGAAACCGGACGCAACGCTCACAACCAGCAAAATCAGTGACTCCGCCGATAAGCCGTGCTTCGGCAACATTTCGACGAACAATTGCAGCGAACCGAGCGCAATCGCGATCAGGCCCGCGCCTTGCCAGTCCAGACGCATCTTGCCTTCATGCTTGACGTGCCGAAGATGCGGCAGGAAACGCCAGACGAAAAAGACCGATAGCAGGCCCACGGGCAGATTCACGTAGAACACGGAGCGCCAACCGTAGTATTGAGTCAGAATCCCGCCAAGCGACGGACCGACCGCGTTCGCAATACCGAACGCCGAACTCATCATCACTTGCCAGCGAAGGCGCACGACGGAGTCAGGAAAGAGATCGGCGATGCAGGCAAACGCAGTGCCGACCAGCATGCCGCCGCCAATGCCCTGAAGGCCGCGCGCAAGCACGAGGAAGAGCATGTTGTTGGCGAGGCCGCAAAGCGCGGATGCAACGGTGAACACGACGATTGACGCGATCACGAACGGCTTGCGCCCGTAATAGTCGCCGAGCCGCCCGAAAATTGGCACGGTGATGACGGACGTGAGCAAGTATGAAGTGGCGACCCAGGCGTAGAGGTCAAAACCCCTGAGTTCTGCGACGATGGTCGGCAACGCCGTCCCGACCACGGTTTGATCGAGCGCGACCAGCATGGTCACGAAGCAGACGCCCAGCATCGCCATCAGCGATTCGCGAAACGGGAGCACTTGTCCTGCGGAGTGATGCTCGGCAGTATGAACGGCCATTTTTTGATACCGCAATGATTGACTTGTCAACAGAACGCGAATCATAGCACGGTGAAAGGCTGTAATCCCAGGCCAGACGCCTTCTCAACCCTTTAGAAATCCGCCATGGAACCGACGCCAATCGCCGCTTCGCCCCTATCGCAGGGAGATCTTGCTTCATTGCGCCGCGCCAAGGAAGCGCTGGAAAGCCCGTCGCTCACGATGAAACTGGCGAGCCTGGTCGGCTCGCCCATCGAGAAGCTGATGGCGAAAATGCCGACTGTCGCGCAGGAAAAAATCGACGATGCGACTCAGGCCGCACTGAAGAAATGCCTGCAACTCGCGTTGCGCACGCTGAGTAAAAGCACCATCGACGGCGTGGTGCTGCCGCCCGAAAAGCCGCACAACCTGATGCACAAGCTGGCCGTCGCGACTACTGGCGCGGCTGGCGGCGCGTTTGGACTGTTCGCGCTGCCGGTGGAATTGCCTGTCACCACCACGCTGATGTTTCGCTCGATTTGCGACATTGCGCGTAGCGAGGGCGAAGACGTGCATCTGATCGATACGCAGTTGCAATGCCTGATGGTGCTCGGCATGGGCGGCCCGAGTTCCAGCGACGACAACGCGGATATCGGCTATTTCATCGTGCGTGGGACCTTGGCGCAGTCGGTGTCGAAGGCGACGAGCGAGATTGCGTCGAAGGGTTTGAGCGGACACGGGTCGACCGCACTCCTCAAGTTCTTGCAGACAGTGGCGTCGCGGTTTTCGGTGCAGGTGAGCGAACAAGTCGCCGCCAAGTCGATTCCGGCGATCGGCGCAGTGCTCGGCGCCATGGTCAACACGGTCTTCATGGATCACTTCCAGCAGATGGCGCACGGGCATTTCACCGTGCGCCGGCTGGAGCGCCAATACGGGCAACTGGCGGTCGAGCGCGCTTTTCAGACCATCGATATAGCGAGCGGGAAGTGAACCGCTAGCTTGTTTGCGGTGTTTCCACGGCTTGCGCAGCCGTGACCCGGCGCACGAACGCCGCCGCTTCTTCCAACGCGCGGTTTGCCTCCGGCATGAACGGCGCGAACATCTGGAAGACGTGCGGCATCTTCGGCCAGACGTTGAGCTCCACGCTCACACCCGCCGCGCGAGCTTTCTCTGCTGCGCGCGTGGAATCGTCGAACAACACTTCGGTATCGCCAATCTGGAAAAATAGCGGTGGCAGTCCGTCGAACCGACCATATAGCGGCGACACGTACGGGTGACGCACGTCGGTTTCTCCCGCATAAAGCCTCCCCGCCGGCGCAAACGCCCTGCCGTGGAACATGGGATCGCGGCCCTCGTTGGTCGTGATCGACGCGCCGGTCGCCGCGAGGTCCGTCCATGGTGAAAACATCACGGCGCCCGCGGGAAGCGGATCGCCGGCATCGCGTAAAGCGAGCAGCGTGGCCAGTGCGAGCCCACCGCCTGCTGAATCTCCGGCAATGACCAAACACGCTGGCGATACGCCATCGGCCAACAGCCTTCGATAGGCAGCCAGCGTGTCATCCAGCGCCGCGGGAAACGGGTGTTCAGGCGCCAGCCGGTATTCGAGGGAAAAAGTGCGTGCGCCTGAGCGCGTGGCGAAAGGGAAAACGATCCCGCGATGCGTAGCGGGCGAACAGAAGTAATACCCGCCGCCGTGCAGATAGAGGATCGTCATATCGGATGGCGTGTCAGGCGTTAGCCACTCGCCGCGAAACGGCGCGTCGTGCTCGCCGTACTGTTCTACGAGATGCCAGCCGGCGGGGACCTTCGGTAACCACATGCGTTTTGACGTCATCGCGCGTGCGCGTGCGACATCAATTCCGGGCTTCGCCGTCTCTGGACGGGTCCAGCGCCGTAAAGCCCAGCACGCCAGCGTACTTTGCCAACTCATCGCGACTCCTGTTCGGGCAAACGCCGATCATACGATCGCCCGTGAGGCTGTGTATCGAGCCGCGTCTTGCGGAAGCTGCACCATTGGCCGATAGATTCAGTTCGCCGGCATGACTTGCCCGCGAATTTCCCCAGTCGGGTTCTGCTCGGTATGGATATTGAAGTAGTACTGGCCGGCCAGCAGGTCGGTCGCCTGTTGCTCAGAAAGCGTGGCCTGTCCGCTGATAGGACTGGGCAGCGCGTTCTTGTCGATAGCAACCTGTACCTTTGCGTTCTGTCCGACAGGCGCGGGGCCGTGGAAATGGGCCATGGTCGCGGGACCCGACAATTCGGCGTACGTCACGGTCCACTGCAGTGTCTTGGACGTCGTGTCGAAGGTGGCTTTCAGCGCGCCGTGCCCCTTGCTCACGCGCGGTGGCACTTCACTCGACGGTTGCAGGTTCGCTTGCAAAGCGACGGTGTCGGCGAAAGCCGGACTCGACGCTATTGACGCAACGGACGACATCAACACAACGCTCAAACCCAACACACTGTTACGCAGACTGAATCTCGTGAACATGTTTGCTCTCCCCTGGGTGACTGACGAGTGGACGAGTCGTCTGCTCATCGTCGCGCCATAGTAGTGCATTTTGCGTGTTGCGCCGTTGCCCATGAACCCGGGTAGCCGATACCAGGCTGGAAACGCGAAAAGGCACCTCGCGGCGCCTTTTCGTTACTACGTCAAACTTTCAGCAAATCAGAAGCGGTGACGAATACCCGTCGTAACCACAACTTGGTTGCCGTGAACCGAGTTGGCGTTCGTACCATACACTTGCGCTTCAGCACCCTGCTTACCCAGCTGAACGATGCCTTCCGCATAGATGTCCGTACGCTTGGACAACGAGTAGTCCGTCTGCAAACCGAACTGATGGAACTTCATGTGGTCGTTGTTGTTCGAGCCCGTGGTGTAACCCTTCACATCGGTGTACGTGTACGCGGCGCCAAGAGCCAATGCCGGCGTCAATGCGTAACGTGCATTCACTTCATAGTTGTTGAAGCGCGCTGTGGAATCGCCCACCGCGAACTGGAAGCGGCTTTGCGTCCAGGCACCGCCAACCGTTACAGGACCGATCGCGTAGTTCGCGCCGACACCGTACGTACGTTGCGTCTGAACCGGATTCTGCACCAGATTCGACACCGTATTCGCTGCGCCGGCCTCGTCGTTTACCGCACCGCCAGCGTTGGTGGTCGGATTTTGCAGCTGCAGGTACGCCGCTGCAATCTTGAACGGGCCGTTCGCATATTGTGCGCCAGCGCTGTAAGCACGGTTGTTACCGAATCCACCAGCCTGATTGGAGAAGCCATACAAGCCGCCGAACGTGAAGCCAGAGTAATTCGCGCTCTGGTACTTGACCGAGTTATTGACGCGGAACGAGTTGTCGGCATTGTCGTTGTCGAACGGATGCGCGAAGTACGTACCACCCCAGCTACCGGTAGCTGTCATCGGCGCGAGATAGTCGACCACGGAGTCATACTGGCGACCAAGCGTTACGGTGCCGAACTGCGCCGTCGAGATACCAGCAAATGCCTGACGACCAAACTCACGGCCGCTCGGGTTCGGATTCGCGACCGTCTTGGCCGGACCTTGACCTGCCGAACCATCGCCCATGCTGAAACCGCTTTCCAACGTGAAGATTGCCTTCATGCCGCCGCCGAGGTCTTCCGTGCCCCTCAGGCCCCAACGGCTACCGTTGATGTTGCCGCTCGACAGGCGGAATGCTGCAGCGCTGCCCTTGGCAACATTGCTAGCAGCTTCGTTGTTCACATAGGTGAAGCCAGCATCGATAAGGCCGTACAGCGTAACGCTGCTCTGCGCATTTGCGGCGGTCGCAAAAGAAGCGGCAACGGCCGCGACGATCAGAGTCTTTTTCATGTGTGATCCCTTTAATGAGTCTGACGACTCGACTGGTTGCATAACGCGACGCCTTCCTGCGTGACATCAAGGCGACTCGTTTCCGGTCTTCACCGGACACCGTGATTCGGCTGAAACAAAGTTTAGGGCGCTGGCTTTTAACCAAACCATCAAGGCACACACAAAAGGCTTTTTGAATAAGTCGAAAAATAGGGTTTCCTTTCGCTCAAACGCTTGTTCCGTCAGGCATTCTGACTATCTCGAATTAACCTCTGGATACCTAATTAGTTGTACGCGTTGCAGAGTTGCGACAGTCGCAACCGCACGACACAAGCGTACTTTGGTCGGCTTTCGTCCTATTCCTATTTCATCGATAGCCCCACCCGCTTAGCATCGCGCACGCGAGTGAGAGGCTTGAGAAAGACAGATCTTACTTGCGTCTTTTTCGGCCCCGAGGCGTGACATATACGGGGCGACTCCTTGTTCATCGGTCGGTCAATGAATCATCTTCAAGCCATGCGCGTTTTCGTGAAGGTCGCTGAAACCGGGTCGTTCGGCCGGGCCGCGGCTGCGCTAGAGTTATCGAACGCTGTCATTACACGTTACGTCGCGTTGCTCGAGGCGCATCTCAATACGCGACTGCTCAACCGCACGACGCGAAGCGTGTCGCTCACCGAAGCCGGCGCGTCGTACGCCGAAGGCTGCCGCGCAGTGATAGAACAGGTCGAGTCGATTGAGTCGACCGTGTCGCAAACATCGTTCGATCCCTCCGGCACGCTGAAGCTCGTGGCATCGGCGTCGTTCTCATTATTCGGACTTACGCCGCTGCTGTGTGAGTATCGCGAGGCGTTTCCCAACGTGAAGTTACGTCTCACGCTGCTGCATCGGCCGGTGGATCTCGTGGATGAGGGTTTCGATGTCGGGATTGTCGTGCCGCGCATGGTGAATAGCGGCACGTTGATCAATCGGCCTTTGTTCAAGGTGACGCCGGTTATTGTGGCTGCACCGGATTACCTCGCGAAACACGGCGTCCCGCTGAGGCCCGCGGATCTTGCCGCTCACGCGTTCCTGTCACCGTCAGCAGATATACACGGGTCCACGTGGTCGTTCACGGGCCCAGCAGGCGAGGACGAAGATATCGTCATCGATCCGGATTACACGGTCAACAATTCGCAAATGCTTCAACAAGCCGCGCTGTCGGGAATGGGCGTCACCGCCCTGCCGGAAAGCCATGTCGCGGACGACCTTCAGCACGGTGCGCTCGTGCGTTTGCTCACTGACTACACGGTCAGTAACGCGGACAAGGAAGTGTCGCTGGTGTATCCAGGGCGCCGTCACGTGTCCGCGAAAACTCGTTCGTTTGTTGATTTCGCGCTCGCGCACTTCAGGAGGGACTCGGCGATGAACGCACTGTTTTAAAGGGCTTGAAAGCACCGGCACGACGAACAATCGGGCCGATCCAACCTGCGTTGGAATCGGCCCGTTTTGTTGGCTGTGTCTTAGTCCGCCAACATCATGCCATTTCCGAGCATTGCGCCTTAATGCGCTCAAGCAATACCTCGCAGCGCACGATCAGCGCCGCGCCATCTTCGCGTCGAAGGGCATCGGGTTTATCGACGAGATCGTGCCGAAAGTTATCGAGCGCAATCTGCAACGGCCGATACTGCAACACGCTAGCCGCTCCGATCACTCGATGGTGCCACTCGCGCAACTGCGCCACGCTGCCGCCGTCGAGCAGGGCTCTGAGCGTGTCGAGATCATCGCGGAACGACGACACGAATGCGTCGAGCAACGCCTTGACCGTGGTCTCACTGCCCCAGAGTTGCGTCATGTAGCCCAGATCGATCTCATCGGTTTCTGCGTCGAAGGTCTCAATATCCTGTTCCTCGACAACAACCGGTTCCGGCGCCGCCGGTCCGCTGTCCATGGCACGCCATCGATTCAAATGGTCACGCAACGTGACGAGCCGCGTGGGCTTGACGAAGCAGTCGTCCATGCCGGCTTCGCGGCACATGGAGGGCTCCTCGGGCGCGGTGCTCGCGGTAATGCCCAGGATCGGCAATCTCTTCGACAACCCCAGCTCGCTCGCGCGCACGCGCCGTGCGAGTTCATAGCCGGTCATGTTCGGCATATGGCAGTCCGTGATGAGAAAACCATAGTGCGTGTGCTTGAGTGCGGCGAGCGCTTCGACGCCATCCGGCACCACGTCGCACGCGAAGCCAAGCAGCGCCAGTTGATGCCGGATCAGCGCCTGGTTCACCGGATGATCTTCCGCGACCAGCACAAGCCGTCCCATGCGGAGTGCGCGCTCGCGGTCGGGAGGCTCGCTGTTCGTATCGATACCCCGCGTCGCACGCGACACAAGCTGCGGCAACCCCGTCAACGCGGCCACGCAAGCAGCACCCAGGCCGCGCCAGGAGATCGGATTGACGCTTACGCGAATGTCGTTGTCGAGAATGCGATAACCCGTAGGTTTCGGCTTTTCCGTGACGTGAATGACACGCGTTTTCAGCGGCAGCGCTTCCGGATGAGTTTCGCTGAGAAACACGAGATCGACGCCGTCGAAGGTACGCGGATCACGCAGCGCGGCGTCTTCGCGAGACCGGATTATCAGATTGAGGCCGAGCGCCTGACCATAATCGACCAGCGCGCGCGCCACGCGCTGATCGTCGATAGCAATAATCCCGCTCTTGCCCCGCAAGCCATCGATCTGATAGTTCGCCGTTTCCACCGGCATGTCGAGCCGCACGATCATTCGCGTGCCGACACCCACCTGGCTTTTCAGTTCCAGCGTTCCGCTCATCAACTCGACCAGCTTGTGACAGATTGTCAAGCCGAGGCCCGTACCGCCGAAGCGGCGTGTAGTGGATGATTCCGCCTGCACGAACGGCTCGAACAGGCTCGCATGCGCGTCGGCGGCAATGCCAATGCCGGTATCTTCCACGACCAGTTCCACGGTCTGCACACCGTGCGCGTTATGCTTGCCATGCGCGCCATTCACCAGATTCACCGAGAGGGCGACTTCGCCTTTCATCGTGAACTTGATGGCATTGCTTAGCAGATTGAACAGCACTTGCCGCAGTCGCACGCTATCGCCACGCAAGCTCGCCGCAATGTCCGGCGAAACGTCCACCCGCACCCGCAAGCCTTTTTCATGCGCTCGTCCTGCAAGCAAACCGACGGCGTTATCGACCAATTCACGCAGGTCGATCGGCATCGACTCGATGGTGAGACGCCCGGCCTCGATCTTCGAATAGTCGAGCAGGTCGTCGAGAATCTGCAGCAACGCGCTCGCCGAATCCTGGATCATGCCGAGCATCTGCGACTGGTCGGGATTGAGCGGCGTGTTCTCGAAGACTTCCACCAATCCGAGCACGCCGTTCATGGGCGTACGAATCTCGTGGCTCATCATTGCAAGAAAATCGTCCTTGGCGCGTGAGGCCGCTTCGGCGGCATCGCGCGCCGCGGCGAGTTCGTCAGCTCGTGCACGCTCAACACTGGCGTCGACCCAATAGCCATTCCAGACCACCACGTCATCCGCCTCGCGGTGCGCCACGAGTTCCGCACGAATCCAGCGGCGGCCCTCGTCGACAATCGAGCGAAACTCCTTGTGAACCGGCTCGAGCGTGAGCGCCGAACGTTCGATCGAGTCGAGCACACTGCGCTTGTCGTCCGCGTGAATCAGCGATAAGCCCGCCGCCAGGTCGTTGCCAAGCGTCGCGAGATCGACGCCGAATAAATGACGTGTATCGCCGCCGATGTACGGGAAGCTGTACGACCCATCCTTCGCGCGCCGCAACTGAAACACGACTGCCGGCAGCGAGCGCGTGACGTCGTGCAGGCGGCGTTCGTTTTCGCGCGCCCGCATTTCAGCGTCGCGGATATCCGTGATGTCGATCATGGTGCCGACAACACCCGCCATTGCCCCATTCGCCGACGTAAATGCGCCGGTCCAGAAGAGCCCGTGGCGCGGCATGCCGTCGCGATCGCGAAAGTCGATTTCGACCTGCTCGCGCCGACCATGCGTGATGCTCATGCCGGCGAGATCATGCAGGCGCCGGCTGTTATCGGGTCCCCAGGATTGAACCTCGAGCGCCGTGCGTCCTATGATGTCCTCGCGCCTCAGCCCGAGCGTCTTTTCGAACGCACGATTCACCGCTATATACCGGTTCTCACGATCTTTCGCGACCAGCGGATACGGCACGACCTCCATCATGGTCTGCTGGAAACTGAGTTGCGTAGCGAGGCGCTGCTCCGTTTCCACGCGCTTTGCCATTTCGCGCTGGAGGAGGATGAACGCGCGCAACGTGACAGCCAGCACCACGCCAATAGCAATCAATGCTGGCAACAGCCGCATGGCGGTGACGCTCCAGCCGCCCGGCGGCGGGTCGAACGCGGCCTGACGTGCGGCGCGGATGCGCTGTTTATCGGCAGCCGGCATGGCGCGCAACGCACGGTCGATCAGCGGCACAAGCTGGCTGAACTCCGGACGCAACGCAAAACTCAAGTGTTCGAACTCGCCGGCCATTCCGACGATCTTCAGGTCGTCTTCATAACGCGCGGAGAGCGCGATATCCACGGCGACGAGATCGCCGACGAGCAAATCGGCCTCGCCTCGAGCCACCCGGTCGAGGGCGGCATTCAGGTTCGGCGCAACGATAAGCGTCGCGTCCCGCGGCACATTGCCAGGCCGCCCGCTAGCCGCCAGACGCGCCGTCACTACGATACGCCGCGCCGACGCCTCTCCGAGATCCTTCATCGCCGGCTCATCCAGCCGCCCGACAACCACCAACGGAAAGTCCGCTACCGATCCGGTCGAAATCCCTCCGGCAAGACGCGGCGTCTCGCGCTCGGTCGTAGTGACCATGTCGACCTGGCCGCGAGCAAAGGCATGCAGCGCATCGGCCCAATTCGAATACACACGCCGCTCGAAATCGATATGGAGCGCCTTCGATAAATACGTCGTGTATGCCATTGCGATTCCACTCGGCTCGCCAGTGGAATCCACATAGGTGAACGGCGCCCAACTAGTGTCGACGCCCACAGTAAGACGCGGCAGCGAGTGCAAATAGGCGCGTTCGTCGACGCTCAGGCTCAGCGTCTGCGACTGTTCGGTACCCGCGCCTTCGTGCATGGGTTCTGAGCGGCGAACCCGGGATTCGACGCGGATCGGGGCCGAATAGTCTTGCTCGATTTGCTTCGCGGTTTCGACACGCATAGGATCAGCCGAAACGCTCGATGCTGCGCACACGAGCATAAACAGCGTCATCAGGCGAACCAGGCGGAGGATGGAGGGAGGGAACATGATTTTCACTCCTTACGACACCTGCTTGTCCAGCCCGCCGTCGATACGGCCGACGCACGTAAGCGGCTCGCTCTTGCTCGTTGCGCTGCGCTGGAGAATGGGATGGAAGAGACCGGCCAGCACGCCGCCCGCGAGCGGCGCCGCCCAGAAAAGCCAGAGCTGATCGAGTGCCCAACCACCGACCACGAGCGCAACGCCCGTGGACCGGGCGGGATTCATCGACGCGTTTGTCACCGGAATGGCGAGCAGCGAACACAACGTCAGCGACAGCCCGATCAGCACCGCGGTGTTGAAACGCGCGTGTCTGCCGGACGCGACCGAGAGAGTCACGAGGACGAACACGAAGGTCATCAGCGCCTCGACGATCAGCGCGGCGTGCATCTGATACCCGGCCGGCGAATGAGCCCCGTAACCATTGGCGCCGAACGCGATGAGATTGGGCGGGATTCCTGGGCGTGCGCTCGCAACGATATATAAGAGCCAAGCGCCGGCGGTCGCTCCACTCAGCTGAGCGGCTATGGTCGGTAGGAGGTCCCGCACGGGAAACCGGTTGGCGATCGCGAAGCCGACCGTGACCGCGGGATTGAAATGAGCGGCGCAAACGGGACGTAGAACATAGACAAGCGTGGTTGCCGCAAGGCCGAAGGCCACAGCTTGGCAAACGAGGCCCATGTCAGGGCGAAAATAACCACTCGTTAGCGCGGTGCTGCCGCAGCCGAAGAAGACAAGCGAAAAGCTTCCCACGCACTCGCCCATCAGTTTCTTGAACATGCCGTCACCCCGTCTGAAATTCGCCCTCGGCCGACACACGCCCGACCGAACAGGAAGTTCGTCTGGACCACACGTATTGGCGAAGTAAAGCGTTCAAGTCTGGAGCGAAAGGCATCTCGATTTAATCGGAGCATTCCTAAATATTTCTGAGAAACAATGCGCGTTGATTTGTTGGCTATCCGATTCTGGTGGTGTCGATTGGAAAAGGAATCCCGACGTAGTTTCAGCGTTACGCTAGCCCGATTTGTCTCAAATAATCGATCAGTTCGGTCTCGTTTTTCAGCCCAAGCTTACGCATCGCGCTGCGTTTTTGCGTACCAATGGTTTTCACGCTGCGCTTCAGACGTTGCGCAATGCTGAGTAGCGATAAGCCGCTCGCGTACAACTGGAAAACCTGCCATTCACGGGCGCTCAGTACGCCGGCGCGACCGCCTGTATTGACGAGTTCGTTGCCCAGGAGCGCCCCTGCGTGCTTCGAGACGAAACGTCCGCCGTCGATCACCTCGATAACCGCCTGATTCAGCGCATCCATGCAATCGCGCTTGTCGACCAGACCGTCCACGCCCAGTTCCAGCAACCCCGTCAGCATTTGGGGCTGCGCGATCATGGTTACGATGATCACGCGCGGCCGCTGCACCTGCCTCAGGAAACGCCGTAGAAACGCTATGGCGTTGTTTTCGCCATTAATGCCTCGCATGCCAATGTCGGATATCACGACATCGCATGGAAAATTGTCGATCCGGTCTGCGAGCGATTCAGTGTCTACAGCCGTAGCCACTACGTTTACTCGCGGGTCTCGCTCAAGCCAGATGCGGATGCCCTCTCGCACAGCAGCATGATCGTCTGCCACGATAATCCGGATTTTGGAATCCATTTTTGTTTTATACGCCTGGTACGTGATGGCCCACGTGTCTCCTGGGCCCGATGGATACAAGTTGTACTTGCATCGCGAAGACTTTTTAATGCCGCTGGCTAAGCCCCCAGCATTTGTGCCTGGACCAGCCCGCTGTCAAATGCAAACCGGTAGAGCTCGGCATCCGTCGATAAATCGAGCTTGCGCATGGCGGCGCATTTTTGCGCGCTGATTGTCTTGACGCTGCGCCCGAGTTCGCGCGCGATTTCGGTGACGTTGCCACCGCGTGCATAGCGGGCAATAACATCGAGTTCGCGGCGCGTGAGTTTTTGTCGAATGAGATCCACCCGATTTGCCGAATTCGCGTCCGCAAGCAGTATGCGCACAGACGGTCCAGGATAATCCTCGTGCGCGAGCACCGTCACGATCGCAACGTAGATAAGCTCGAGCCGGTCCTGCTTGCTGACTACTGCGTTGGCGCCCGCGTCGAGCGCACGTGCGATCAGGTCCGCATCCCTTGTCATCGATAAAACGACGATTGCCGATTCCGGATGATGTTCGACGATGTATTTGATCAAGTCGATACCATCGCCATACTCGCCGCCCGGCATGTAGAAATCCATGATGACGACGTCGCACTCCTGCTTCTCGAGTGCTTCAACCAGCCCGGTTGAATCCTGTGCACGACATACAATTTCAATGTTTTGCACATTGGCGATCAGGCGCTCGATGGCAAGAACAACTAATGGATGATCGTCCGCTACCGCCAATCTGATTCGTTGAGTGAACGCAATCATTTACTAACCTCTTTTTAACCTGAAATTCGCCCAGGTGATGCGTCCGCTCGGGGCGGTTTCAATTTGCCGGTGCTCGCCCGGTCCGCTGAAGGATCGTTGATCCGCGTCATGATCGACATAAGATGGGTCCGAAAGCCTTTCGCAATCCGCAGCATCACGTCAGCCCATGCGCGCGCGCAAACGCGAACAATCCCGGATCGTTCTGGACCCCCAGCTTGCCCATGGCGTCGCGCTTCTGTCGGCTAATCGTGCGGACATCGCGTTGCATGAAGCGCGCGATCTCGGTGATCGACAAACCACTCGCGAACATCCGCACGACTTCAATCTCCCGCGGCGACAGGCGCGGTCCTTCTCCTAGCGCGTCGGTTTCTGCTCCCGCTACCGCCAGCGCTGATACGATCGATGTGCTCAGGTAACGGCGTCCGACGCCTGCAGAGCGCACTGCCGCTGCAAGCTCGTCCATGGACTCGACCTTGTTGAGCAAGCTCATTGCACCAGCGGCAAGGATTGACCGGAGGATGGCAACGTTGCTCATGCTGGTCAGCACCACAATACTGATGGCCGGCCAGTCTCGCCGCAAACGCTTGATGAGCCGCAGGCCGTCTTCCGCCTGCAAGCCTTGCTCGGGCATGGCGAAGTCGGTCACCAGCACGTCACACGGGGTGTACGCCAGCAGCCTCAGTAGTTCTGCAGCGCTTGCAGCCTCGGCCACGACGTCCAGATTTTCATCCATGCTGAACGTGGCTCGAATGCCAAGCAAAACGAACGGATGATCGTCCGCCAAAACGATTCGCAGTTTCAATGCTGCCTCTCAGTTTTTTTGTATGCACTTCGGGTTGAATCCGCGCCGACTGGCAACGATCGATTTGGTAATGCGCCGTTGCACATGAGAACACGGCGATCGACCGCTCTATATAGGAACACTCTCAATGTTCTCGCTATGCAGCACGTCGTTTACGAGATTCGTCCTATTGCAGCGCGGGTCGGCGCGCGCCTTTGCGTAGCTTTTGCTCGCTTTGGCGGCTTGTGACCGGCATGCAGCGTTGCACGATTCGACGTGCATCAGAGTAGTTTTCAAACAGCCGACACTTCTATACGAATTATCCTAATCCACCCGGTTTAGAAACAATGCTCGAATTCGTGTCTGAATCTGCAATTCAACGATCACATGGAAGACTGCAATATGTACCTGCCGGCGAGTCGGTAGACGAAAACCGGGCTTTGTCGCGATTCGTCACCGAGTGGTGCGATCACTGCCCGGCCGCCTTTCATTCTGGCGATGAATAGAACTTGGAAGAGCGTTCATCCCGAGACCATACGCCGGAGCAAGCGAAGTGAACGGGGAGGCATCCTCCGTTTCAGATCGGGCATTTTTTCCTTGCTTTTACATTTCTCGGCCATCGCGTGCTGGCGCGTCGGTACGTGGCGCGATTGCAACGCTTATCTTCCGGATATCACAGCCGAACTGCATCGGCGCCGACAAGGTGCGTTGAGCGCCAGCGACCGATTGTTCATCACATCGACATGCGCACAACGCAAAAGCCCGCACGAGGCGGGCTTTTTTGTCAAACACAGCAAAAACTGCGGATACGCAGATCAGAACGGAATATCGTCGTCCATTTCGTCGAAACCACCGCCTGCGGGCGCGCTCGGACGGCTTGCGCCGCCAGCGTTACCGCCGCCCGCCGGACGTCCACCCGCTGCGGCACCTCGGCTAGCACCGCCGCCGCCACCGCTGCGCTCGGCCGGCGCACGGCTGCTGTAGCCTTCATCTCCACCACCGCCGCCTGCGCCGCTGCGTCCACCCAGCATTTGCATTTGCTCAGCGACAATCTCCGTCGCGTACTTTTCCACGCCGGCTTGATCGGTGTACTTGCGGGTACGGATCCGGCCCTCGATATACACCGATGAGCCCTTCTTCAGATATTCGTTCACGATCTCGGCCAGCCGGCCGAAAAACGACACGCGATGCCATTCCGTCAGCTCCTTCATCTCGCCGGACGTCTTGTCCTTGAAGCGATCGGTGGTCGCAAGGCGGATGTTGGCCACGGCGTCGCCGCTCGGCAGATAGCGAGTTTCCGGATCGGCTCCCAGATTGCCGACGAGAATGACTTTATTGACGGATGCCATGATTTCTCCAGTTGATTCAATTCAATTTGATCTGATGCGGTGCGCTCGCAACGCGACACGCGGTGGCAGTCGACCTGTTCAGCAAGACCTGCAAACCAGCAAACCTCATGCACCACGCTGCAGCAAAGTTTCGCCAGCACGGCGAAACACGCCCGACTCGAAACTAAAACTCAAAACCTATTAACTAAACCCGTTTAAACCGTGCGCCGGACTTTTTGCGGCGGCGGCTTCATGTTCGCCGCCACGATCAGCCATGCAAAAACCAACCCTGAGCACGCGAAAAATACTGCGCTTTGCCCGTCTACCTTCAGCAGCCAGCCACCGATCACCCCGCCAATGGCCAGGCCGATGGACTGCGTTGTGTTGTAGACGCCTGCCGCCGCCCCCTTTCTCGTGCCAGGCGCGAGTTTGGAGACGAGCGACGGCTGCGACGCTTCCAGTACGTTGAAGCCCAGGAAGTACACGAACAAAACCGCGGCCACTGACCACAGGGTATGCGGAGCGGCGCCGAGTAACAACTGGCCAATCAGGATAAGACCTATGGCGCTGACCATCACAGCCTTCATTTTTCCGCGTTTTTCCGCGGCAATAATGGCCGGCACCATCAGGACGAACGCGAGGCCCATCACGGGCAAATAGACTTTCCAATGGGCTGCGACCGGCAAGCCGCCCGCTTCCAGAATCCGCGGCACGACGAGAAACAGCGCGGTTTGCGTAGCGTGCAACACAAGCACACCGAAGTTCAGGCGCAGCAATTCCACGTTGTGCAGCACTTCGGCGAACGGCGCTTTCACGTGCACGGGCGGCTTAGGCGCGTCCGGCACGACCCAGATCACGACGCCGACTGCGAGTATCGATAAAAAGCCGATCAGCGTGAACAGGCCGCTCATGCCGACCCACTGGAACACGATCGGCGCGCCGACAATGGCCACCGCGAACGAGACACCAATGCTCGCGCCCACCATGGCCATGGCTTTGGTGCGGTTTTCTTCCGACGTCAGGTCGGCAATAAACGCAAGCACCGCCGACGATACCGCTCCCATGCCCTGGATCACGCGGCCAACGATGATCCACGTCATGGAATGGCCGATCGCCGCCACGAAGCTGCCGATGGCGAACACAACCAGTCCGAACGCGATAACCGGCTTGCGCCCGAGCTTGTCGGACACCCAGCCATAAAAAATGTACAGCAGCGATTGCGTCACGCCGTAAGCGCCGAGCGCAATGCCGACCAGCAGCACATTGTCGCCGCCGGGAAGGGTTTTCGCGTAAATGGAAAACACCGGCATGATCATGAAGAGACCGAGCATGCGCAGCGCGAAGATCGCGGCAAGCGACACGGTCGCACGCAACTCAGGCGCGCTCAAACGTGTGGACGTAGCAGACGGATTGGACATCGGGACGAGGTAATGTGGAAACGCGTCTGGCCGTGCGCGCGGACGCGGAACTCAAGCACGGCCGCCTTGTGGTTGCCCGGAACGGCACTATATGAGACGGGTGGCTGAAGCGTCTGGACCTGCTTCAACTTAGCGTCAGGGCCGCACGCAAAAGTCGCTCGATTGTCGCCCGAGCGCTGCTGAAATGGACCTTTAGTGGACCATCAGTAATCAGCCAACACCCTTCGCAACCCCGCCGCACGCTTGATTGACGCCGATGAGCGCGGGCAACGCGCCCTCGAAAAGTCGTTATAGTAGCAGGTTTAGCCCCCTTACTTTCCGCCCGGTTCATGGAAGAAATTCGTATTCGTGGGGCTCGTACCCACAACCTTAAGAACATCAATCTCGACTTGCCGCGTCACAAGCTGATCGTGATTACGGGCTTGTCGGGTTCGGGGAAATCTTCGCTTGCGTTCGACACGCTCTATGCCGAAGGCCAGCGCCGCTACGTCGAAAGTTTGTCCGCCTACGCGCGTCAATTCCTGCAGTTGATGGAGAAACCGGACGTCGACCTGATCGAAGGATTGTCGCCGGCTATCTCGATCGAGCAGAAGGCGACTTCCCATAATCCGCGTTCGACCGTCGGTACGGTCACGGAGATTCACGACTATCTGCGCTTGCTGTTTGCCCGCGTCGGTACGCCGCACTGCCCTGACCACCACATTCCGCTGCAGGCGCAAAGCGTGTCGCAAATGGTCGACGCCGCGCTCGCCATGCCCGAGGAAACAAAGCTGATGATCCTCGCGCCCGTGGTGGCCGATCGCAAGGGTGAACACCTCGAATTGTTCGAGGCGATGCAGGCGCAGGGTTTCATCCGGTTTCGCGTGCGTTCGGGCGGGGGAACGGCAAACGAAGGCGTCGCGAAGATCTACGAAATCGAGTCGCTGCCCAAGCTGAAGAAGAACGACAAACACACTATCGATGTCGTTATCGACCGGTTGAAAGTGCGGCCGGACATGAAGCAACGGCTCGCAGAATCCTTCGAAACGGCACTGCGTCTCGCCGATGGCCGCGCGATCGCGCTCGAAATGGATTCAGAGAAAGAGCATCTGTACAGCTCGAAGTTCGCCTGTCCGATCTGCTCGTATTCGCTGCAGGAACTCGAGCCACGCCTGTTCTCGTTCAACAACCCCATGGGCGCATGCCCCGAATGCGACGGCCTCGGCCAGATCACGTTCTTCGACCCGAAGCGGGTGGTCGCTCATCCGTCGCTGTCGCTCGCGGCGGGCGCGGTGAAGGGATGGGACCGGCGCAACCAGTTTTATTTCCAGATGCTGCAGAGCCTGGCGTCGTTTTTCGACTTCGATATAGACGCGGCCTTCGAGGATCTGCCCGAAGATGTCCGCAAAATCTTGCTGTTTGGTTCCGGCAAGCAGGTCATTCCGTTCTCGTACATCAACGAGCGCGGCCGCACGACGGTCCGCGAGCATGCGTTCGAAGGGATCATCCCGAGTCTGGAGCGCCGCTACAAAGAAACCGATTCGGCGGCGGTCCGCGAGGAACTGGCGAAGTATCAGAATAACCAGGCTTGCCCGGCGTGCGAAGGCACGCGGCTGCGGACCGAGGCGCGCAACGTCAAGCTCGGCACGGGCGAAAATGCGCGAGCCATTTATGAAGTGAGCGGCTGGCCGCTGCGCGAGACGCTCGGTTATTTTCACACGCTGCACCTTGAGGGCGCGAAGGGCGAGATCGCCGATCGGGTCATCAAGGAAATCGTCGCGCGGCTCACGTTCCTGAATAACGTCGGGCTGGATTATTTGTCGCTGGAACGCAGCGCCGAAACGCTCTCCGGTGGCGAGGCGCAGCGTATCCGGCTGGCATCGCAGATTGGTTCGGGCTTGACAGGCGTGATGTACGTGCTCGACGAACCGTCCATCGGCTTGCATCAGCGTGACAACGACCGGCTCATCGCCACGCTCAAGCACTTACGCGATATCGGCAATTCGGTGATCGTGGTCGAACACGACGAAGACATGATCCGCATGGCCGACTACGTGGTCGACATGGGGCCGGGCGCGGGCGTGCACGGCGGAGAGATTGTCTCGCAAGGGACGGCGAAGCACGTCGAGAACGACCCGAATTCGATGACCGGGCAGTATTTGTCGGGCAAACGGAGCATCAGCTATTCGACCGACCGCACGCCGCCTGACGAACGGCGGCTGCGGATCATCGAGGCGTACGGCAACAACCTGAAGCACGTGTCGCTCGATCTGCCGGTCGGACTGCTGACCTGCGTGACGGGGGTGTCCGGCTCGGGCAAGTCCACGCTCATCAACGACACGCTCTACCACGCGGTCTCCCAGCATCTGTACGGTTCGTCCGCCGAACCCGCACCTTACGAGGCGATTGAAGGGCTGGAACACTTCGACAAGGTGATCAACGTCGATCAATCGCCGATCGGCCGTACACCGCGCTCGAATCCGGCGACCTATACCGGCCTTTTCACGCCGATCCGCGAGTTGTTCGCGGGTGTGCCGGCATCGAAGGAACGGGGCTACGATCCCGGCCGTTTCTCGTTCAACGTAAAGGGCGGGCGCTGCGAAGCGTGCCAGGGCGACGGCGTGCTCAAGGTCGAAATGCACTTTTTGCCCGATGTCTACGTCCCATGCGACGTCTGTCACGGCAAGCGCTATAACCGCGAAACGCTCGACGTCCAGTACAAGGGCAAGAATATCCACGAGGTGCTCGACCTCACAGTGGAAGCCGCGTACGAGTTCTTCAAGCCCGTGCCGATCGTCGCGCGCAAGCTGAAAACCTTGCTCGACGTGGGTCTCGGGTATATCCGGCTAGGTCAGTCAGCAACCACTTTGTCGGGCGGCGAAGCGCAGCGCGTCAAGCTTTCGTTGGAACTGAGCAAGCGCGATACAGGTCGGACTCTATACATTCTCGACGAACCGACCACCGGCCTGCACTTCCACGATATCTCGCTGTTGCTCGAAGTGATTCATCGGCTGCGAGATCAGGGTAATACTGTCGTAATCATCGAGCATAATCTGGATGTAATAAAAACCGCGGACTGGGTCATCGACCTGGGTCCGGAGGGTGGCGCCGGCGGCGGCCAGATCATCGCGCAGGGGACGCCGGAGCATGTCGCACAATCGAAGGCCAGTTTTACGGGCCGGTATCTTGCGCCTTTGCTGCAAAGGCCGAGATCGGCCGCATGACAGATTCACCCACACCGCAACAAGGAGCCGCGCGCCGTCCGGGCCGCGGCAGTCCATAGCCCGTTAGCGGCAGGAGACAGAAGGATTCATGGCAAAGCGCAACGAAGCGGCCGAAAGCAGGCCCGCTGTCCGGCCCGTCCGGCTGACAAGCGATATGAGCATGCCGAAGTTGTCGGCGGTCGAGATTGGCAGCTATATCGCCGCGTTCGCCGGTTTGTTCTTCGTGCTGCATTTGCAGTTGCTCGGCGCGTTGCTGGCGGGAATGCTCGTGTTTCAGCTCGTGCACGCCATTGCACCGCTGATCGAAAAGACCATGACGAGCGGCCGGGCGCGCTGGGTCGCGGTCGTGATCGTGGCGGCGGTGATCGTGGGAGGGCTGGCGGGCGGGACGATCTTGCTCATCGATCATTTTCAGCGCGATGTCCCGAGCGTCCAGAAGCTTCTCGATCAGTTGATGAAGCTTACGTCGCATGCTCGCCTGCAGGTGCCCGACTGGATCGCGAACTACCTTCCTGTCGATGCAGAGCAGATGAAGGACAAGGCGACCGAGCTGATGCAAACGCATGCCGCCATGTTGCAGCAGGGCGGGAAAGATGCGGCGCGTGGTTTCGGGCATGTGCTGATCGGCATGATCGTGGGCGCGGTTATCGCGGTGGGCGTGCCGCGGACGACGCATCGCCTGCCACTTTCTACGGCGCTCGTGACGCGCGTGACGCGTTTCTCAGAGGCGTTTCGCCGGATCGTTTTCGCGCAGGTCAAGATTTCCGCGATCAACGCGACGTTCACGGCGTTGTACTTGCTGGTTGCGCTGCCGGTGTTTCATGAACGGCTGCCGCTTTCTAAGACGCTGGTGATGGTGACGTTTATTGTCGGGTTGTTGCCGGTGATCGGTAACCTGGTCTCGAACGCGATCATTGTTGGGATTTCATTGTCGGTGTCGTTTGGGACCGCTGTGGCGTCGCTGGCCTTCCTGATCATCATTCACAAGCTCGAATACTTTTTGAATGCGCGGATCATTGGTGGGCAGATCGAGGCGCGCGCCTGGGAATTGCTGCTGGCCATGCTCGCGATGGAAGCCGCTTTTGGACTGCCCGGGGTCATTGCTGCGCCGATTTTTTATGCTTATCTCAAGCGCGAACTGGTTTATTTGAGGCTGGTTTAATCGAGGTGTTTTGCTCACCCGAGTGGACGGCGGAGCAAGTGGTTCAGGGCTCGGAGGTCAGCGGCAAAAACCCCAAGCCCTGACACCCCTACTTGAACACCACCGTCTTACTCCCATTCAGCAAGATCCTGTGCTCCACGTGCCACCGCACCGCGCGCGCGAGCGTCACGCATTCCACATCCCGCCCGATTGCCGTCAACTGATCCGGCGTCATGCTGTGGTCCACGCGCTCCACGCCTTGCTCGATGATCGGCCCTTCATCAAGATCCGTCGTCACGTAATGCGCAGTAGCACCAATCAACTTAACGCCGCGATCGAACGCCTGGTAATAAGGCTTAGCGCCCTTGAAGCTCGGCAAGAACGAGTGGTGAATATTGATCGCCCGGCCATTGAGCGCCCCGCACATTCCCGGCGACAGAATCTGCATATAACGCGCGAGCACGACGAGATCGATCTTGTGCTGATCGACGATCTCCAGCACCCGCGCTTCCTGCGCAGCCTTCCCTTCCGGCGTGGACGCAATCAACGGCAGATGATGAAACGGCACGTCATAACTGGCCGCAAGCTGATAGAAATCCCGATGATTCGAAACGATCGCCGGAATCTCGATCCCAAGTTGGCCGGTGCGATATCGAAACAGCAAGTCGTTCAGGCAATGTCCGATCTTCGACACCATGATCATCACGCGCGGTTTCACCGATGCATCGTGCAGTTCCCAGTGCATGCCGAAGCCGTCGGCGAGCGTGCTGAACGATGTGCGCAACGCAGCGAGACCGGGGTCGCCGCCGACCTGCTGGAAATGCACGCGCATGAAAAATTCGCCAGTGTGGCTGTCGCCGAATTGCGCGGAATCGAGAATATTGCTGCCGAGATCGAACAGGAATCCAGACACGGCATGCACAATGCCGGGACGATCCGGACACGACAACTTCAAGATAAAACTATGTTCGGTCGACATGAACCGATACTCCTTAGAGATGTTTCAAAGCACATTCAACGCGTGTTCATAGCGTGTTCACCGGGTGTTCAATCTACCGGCGGTGAATAAATCGCCGCCATACCCTCGCACGCTTCTTCGTCTATCCACTTGCGGCGCAGCAGGCAATCCAGCGTGGCCAGACTGGCATCGACCGTCATTGCACCTTCTTCAATCCATCGCGCGACTTCATCAATGCGCGCGAGCCGGTGTTCGCCCACTTCGCCGTCCTGATTGCGCGGCGCGAAATCGGCGGGCAAGCTCAGGTCGAAAACGTAAATCAGCTCTGCCTGGGTGCCTTCGAAGAGCGATTGCAGCACGTAGAACTCGCGCCCGCGCACGGCCTTGGCAGCAAGCTGCGGCTGCATGCCCGCTTCTTCCCAGCACTCCTTCACGAGCGTTTCCTCAATCCCCATCCCCCAACCGATACCGCCTGCCACCACGTTATCGAGCATGCCTGGATCGGTCGCTTTTGTTTCGCTGCGCCGGGCGATCCAGAGCTCCGGCGCACGGCCACGCTCTTCCACGATACCGTTCAGATGGACAGCGTACGTCATTGTGCCGAAGAATCGCGACGCAGCCCGTTCGATGAACGCAAGCGGCTCGGCGTCGAAGGCATTACGGATGGCGTAGGTTTCGTTGCGCCAGCCGGGGATGCGGCCGTCGGCTGCCAGCATGCCGATGACTGCGCCGAGCGCGGCGCTGCGTGAGTTGAGATCGTGAAAGGTATCGGCGAGGCATATCGATGTTTCATCGATATGAAACACGTCCGGCCATGCGTGCAGCGCGGGCGCGTCGGTGCGGCGAATCCAGCCGACCCGCTCACGGTCGATGTAAAACGGGAGGTGCGCCGAAGCATCGAAACGACGCGCGGCGGCAATGGCAGGCAAGCTCATGATGGGCTCCGGCGACGCAAAGCCGGAAATTGTACAGGGGGTTTCGTTCGCCGCAGGCCAGGCTTGGGAAGCGCGTTCAATGCCCCGAACCCGCTAAAGCAATCCCTTGCCCAAGCGAGAATGAAGCCTCTCTCAATTCTTCAACGCCACGCGAATCCCCAGCCCGATAAACGTCGCCCCGGCCAGCCGGTCGAGCCAAACCCCGACCTTCGGACGCCGCTTCAAATAGGCCCCGATCATCCCGGCGGCAACGCCAAAAACCGAGAACACCGCCACGGTTTGCAACATGAACACGCCGCCAAGCTCGAACATTTGCAACATGACGCTCTGCGCGCCATGCGGATTCACGAACTGCGGCAGGAATACGATAAAAAACAGCGTCACTTTCGGATTCAGCAAATTGCCGATCACGCTTTGCCGAAACACCACCGCTAACGGCTGGCTAGGCCGCTCGTGCGCGCTCGACAAACCCTTGGTACGAATCGCCTTGATGCCAATCCAGACCAGATACGCAGCGCCGGCCAGCTTGACCGCTTCGAACGCCATAGGGGAAGACTTGAGCAACGCTGCCACCCCAAGCGCCGCAAGTGTCGTGTGAAACGAAATGCCAGCGGCAAATCCAAGCGCGGCAACCAGCCCAGCCGCACGCCCCTGCGAAATGCCGCGCGCGAGAACCTGGAGGTTGTCAGGACCCGGCGCCATGGTAATAGCAACGGAAGCCGCGAGAAAGAGAAGGAAATTAGGCATGGTTCAGAAAATTAGTGGCCGCTGAATTCGCAGACCGTATATAGAGGCAAACCTGCCTCACGCAAGAGTGTCGACCCGCCAAGCTCCGGCAAATCGATAATCGCGGCCCCCTCGACCACCACCGCGCCAAGCCGTTCGAGCAGCATCTTGCCGGCCATCATCGTGCCGCCGGTTGCGATCAGGTCGTCGACCAGCACCACCCGCTCGCCCGGCTTGCACGCATCTTCGTGGATTTCGACGGTCGCGCTGCCATATTCAAGTTCATACGATTGCGACAAGGTCCTGAACGGCAACTTGCCCTTTTTGCGGATCGGCACGAATCCCAGGCTCAATTCATAAGCGAGAATCGGCCCGATGATAAAACCACGCGCATCAAGCCCGGCAATCGTATCGATTCCTGCATCTATATAGCGCTGTACCAGCATGTCGATCAGCGTGCGCAACGCGCGTCGATCCTGCAAAACCGGCGTGATATCGCGGAACTGCACACCGGGCTGCGGCCAGTCCGGCACCGTGCGAATCCGTTCACGGATAAACGCGGCAGGATTGGGCACCAAGGGCGCTGCGAACTCAGGCATGTTTGATGTCTCCGGAAAACGTCAGGCTACCGCGCCCGCGCGGCGATTGCGCGACAACCGTTCTTCCGCCTGCTGCAGCGCTTCGGGCAAACCGCGCAGCACAACGATGTCGCTCGCCCGCAGCTTGGTGTCAGGGTCCGGCGCCACGCCGCGAATGCCGTGCCGGCGAATGGCTGTCACTTCCACGCCGTCGCCCACCAGCCCAAGCTCGTCGAGCGTCCGGCCGACCGCGTCGGCGTTTTCATCGACGGGAACCGATTGTAGCCGGACCTGCTCGCGCCGCTCATCGTCGTCTTCATCCGCGCCGTGAAAATATCCGCGTAGCAAGCTGTAACGCTCGTCGCGCATTTCTTCCACCCGTCGGACCACGCGCCGCATCGGCACGCCCATCAGCACCAGCGTATGCGACGCCAGCATCAAGCTGCCTTCCACGATTTCCGGAATCACTTCCGTCGCGCCCGATGCAATCAGCTTTTCCAGATCGGCGTCATCGACGGTACGCACGATAGTGGGCAACGTGGGCTCCAGTTCGTGGATGCTGTGCAGCACGCGCAACGCGGACGGTGTGTTCGCGAAGGTGATCGCGATGGTCGCCGCGCGATGTATGCCGGCTGCGACCAGCGCCTCGCGCCGCCCGGCATCGCCGTACACCACGCTTTCGCCAGCTGCGGCCGCCGCTGAAACCCGATCCGGGTCCAGGTCGAGCGCGACGTACGACAACCCCTCGTGTTCCAGCATCCGCGCCAGATTCTGCCCCGCGCGACCGTAGCCGCAGATGATCACGTGGCCACTCTGCTTGATGCTTTGCGTTGCAATACGCGTCATTTGCAGCGACTGCCGCAACCATTCAGTGGATGACAACCGGAGCACGATCCGGTCGGCGTTCTGGATGATGAACGGCGCGGCCAGCATGGAAAGCAGCATCGACGACAGGATGGCTTGCAGCAGCACCGGCTCGACCAGGTGTTTATCGAGGATCAGGTTCAGCAGCACAAAACCGAACTCGCCGGCCTGCGCGAGGTTGAGGCCAGTGCGCATCGCCACGCCCGGCGGCGAACCGAACAGCCGCGCGAGGCCGGTGATCATTACGGCTTTCAGAAGGATCGGCAGCACAAAAAACGACGCCACCAGAAACGGGTGTTCCCAGATCACGCGCGGATTGAGCAGCATGCCCGTGGTGACAAAAAACAGCCCGAGCAGCACGTCGCGGAACGGCTTGATGTCCTCTTCCACCTGATGCCGGTAAGGCGTTTCCGCGATCAGCATGCCCGCGATGAACGCGCCGAGCGCGAGCGAAAGGCCGAATTTATCGGTGATGAACGCCGCGCCCAGCGTGACCAGCAGCAGGTTCAGCATGAACAATTCTTGGGAGCGCCGACGCGCGACTATATTGAACCAGCGCGTCATGAACTTCTGGCCGATGAACAGCAGCACCGTCAACGCGACCACGATCTTGACAGCCGCGAGCATGAGCCAGAACGCCAGCTCCTTCGAATTCCCGTTGCCAAACGCGGCAATGATGATCAGCAGCGGCACCACGGCCAGATCCTGGAACAGCAGCACGCCGAAGATGTTCCGGCCATGCTCGGATTCCAGTTCGAGCCGCTCGGCGAGCATTTTTGAAACGATGGCGGTAGACGACATCGACAATGCGCCGCCCAGCGCGATGCTCGCCTCCCACGACATGTCCGTCCAGAAGTTGGCGATCCACCCGAACAACAGCGCCAGCGCGATCGTCCCGGCGACCTGGCTAGCGCCGAGGCCGAACACGATCCGGCGCATTGAACGCAATTTCGATAACGAGAACTCGAGCCCGATCGAGAACATCAGGAACACCACACCGAATTCGGCCAGATGCTGCGCGCGATCGCTATCCGGGGCGATGCCCGCGGCGTGCGGTCCGACGATGATCCCAACCGCCAGGTAACCCAACATGGGCGGCAGGTTGAAAAAGCGGAATACGACGACCCCTGCCACTGAACACAGCAGCAATAGCAACGTCATTTCAAGCGGGGAAGTCATCCGTCTAGCGTCCTCGTTTGTCGGCGGATGGCGGCTCGATGAGCACATCCGGATCTTGTGTTTTTTTAACGCGTGCGAGCGATGCACGCAACAAAACACACGGCCTTTCGGGGGCGGATGAGCGGCTGAAAGCCGCCCGGTGTCCGGCGCGGCGCAAAGATGCCTTTGTTATACTCCGCGCATGATAGCGAAAATCAATGGCGACAGGGCACTCGCGCTGGCTCGCACCGTGCTCGAAATTGAAGCCGACGCTGTGCGCGGCCTGTCCGCCCATCTCGACGACAACTTCACCGGCGCCGTCGAATTCCTGCTCGGATGCAAGGGCCGCGTGGTGGTATCGGGTATCGGCAAATCCGGGCATATCGCCCGCAAATTCGCGGCTACGCTCGCAAGCACTGGCACGCCCGGCTTCTTCGTTCATCCGGCCGAAGCGAGCCACGGCGACCTCGGCATGGTCACCGCCGACGACGTGTTTATCGCCCTGTCGAACTCGGGCGAAACCTCCGAACTCGTTGCCATTTTGCCCATCATCAAGCGCCTCGGGGCAAAATTGATCGCCATCACCGGGCGGCCGGAATCAAGCCTCGCGAAACTGGCCGACGTGCACCTGAATGCGCACGTCGATAAAGAAGCCTGCCCGATGAATCTGTCGCCGACCGCGAGCACGACCGCCGTGCTCGCGTTAAGCGACGCGCTCGCGGTCGCCGTGCTCGACGCCCGCGGTTTCGGCCCCGAGGACTTCGCGCGCTCGCATCCGGGCGGCGCACTCGGCCGGCGGCTACTCACTTACGTGCGCGACGTGATGCGCGTCGGGCCGGAAGTGCCGGAAGTGCCGCTGGACGCCACGGTCTCCGACGCCCTCTTCCAGATCACCGCCAAGCGCATGGGCATGACGGCCGTGGTCAACGAAAAGCGTCACGTGGAAGGCATCTTCACCGATGGCGACCTGCGCAGGATCCTTCAGCGCGACGGCGATTTCCGCGCGTTGCCGTTGATCGACGTCATGACACGTAATCCGCGCACGATCGGTCCGGACCATCTCGCGGTGGAAGCGGTGGAACTGATGGAGCGTTATCGCATCAATCAGATGCTGGTCGTCGATGAAAACGCGATCCTGATCGGCGCCCTGAACATGCATGACCTCTTTTCCAAGAAGGTAATCTGATGTCGACCTTGTCTTTCACGCCGGATATTGCTGTGACGGAAAACGCGCACGACCGCGCGAGCCGCGTGAAGCTGATGATTTTCGACATCGATGGCGTATTCACCGACGGCAGCCTGTTTTTCAACGCCGACGGCGACGCCATGAAATCCTTCAATTCCCTCGACGGCCACGGCGTGAAACTGCTGCAGTCGGCAGGCGTGCAGACGGCGATCATCACCGGGCGCAACTCCGGCATTGTGGCGGCACGGGCGCGCGAGTTGGGGCTAACTCACCTGCATCAAGGCGTCACCGACAAAACCATTGCACTCGCCGAATTGCTGCAAACCACCGGTATCCCGGCAACCGAATGCGGCTACATGGGCGACGACTGGCCCGATCTCGCCGTGATGCGGCTGTGCGGTTTCACAGCGGCGCCCGCCAACGCGCATGGAGAAGTGCTGAACCGCGTACATTTCGCCACCTCAAAGCGCGGCGGCGAAGGCGCGGTGCGCGAAGTGTGCGACGCCATCCTGCGCGCGCAGAATCGCTACGACGGCCTGCTTGCCGCGGCTATCGGAACCTGAATCCCATGCAACGACCCAAGAAACTGACGTCGGCGCTGCCCGTGGTCGCGGTGGCAGTACTCGCGGGCATTACCTACTGGCTGATGCAGGCTACGATGCCCAAGCCCCAGGAACCCGAGCGCCCGAAGGAACACGCGCCCGACTATTTCGCGACCAATTTTTCGGTGTCGGAACTCGACACCACCGGCACGACGCAATATCGGCTGACCGCGACTTCGATGGTGCATTACGAGGACGATGAAGTCAGCGACCTCACGAAACCCGCGATGCGCATGTTCCAGCCGCTGCGGCCCACGGTGACGGCAACGTCCGAGCGCGGCACGGTGAACGGCGATGTCTCGATTGTCGACTTGTACGAGAACGCCCACATTTTGCGCGTGGCGGGCTACGGCGACCCGCAGATGACGGCGGATTCGGTGCACTTTCGCATCCTTGTGAACGACGATGTCATCGAAACGGAAAAGCCGGTTAAACTTCAGCGCGGTCCGTCCGTGATGACGGGCGACGGCATGAACTACAACAACGCGACCCGGGTAATGAAGCTGTTTGGGACGGTACGCGGCCAGATCGCCGCCTCCGATACCCTCGGCACCTCATCCAAATAACCCCGGCAGTTCCGACGAATTGCGCTTAATCCATTCAAGTGTGACTGCATGAACAAACCGTTTCTCCGACCCGAATCCGGCCGTCTGTGCGCAGCGCGCGCTGCTTTTTTGCGCCGCGCCGCACGTATCGTGCAATTCGGGATCGCGGCAATAAGCGTGGCGCTGCCCGTGGCGATATTTGCCCCGGCCGCGCACGCCGAACGCGCCGACAACGACAAGCCGCTGAACATTGAAGCGGACAACATGACCTATGACGACCTGAAGCAGGTCAACATTTTCACCGGGCACGTTGTCGCGACCAAAGGCACGATCATCATCAAGGCCGACCGTGTCGACGTAACGCAGGATCCGCAGGGGTATCAGTACGCGACCGGCACGTCCACCGGCGGCAACCTGTCCTATTTCCGCCAGAAACGCGATGGCCTTGACGAATATATCGAAGGTAATGCGGTGCGGATCGACTACGACGGCAAGCAGGATCTCACCACGCTGACCACGCGCGCCGTGGTGCGCCGTCTCGTGGGCCTCACAAAAATCCAGGACGAAGTACACGGCAGTGTGATTACCTACGACGGCCAGAAAGACTTCTACACGGCGAAAGCCGGACCTGACGTCGCCGGCCCGGGTAACCCGACCGGCCGCGTACGGGCCATGCTCGCCCCGCGTAACGGCGGCGCCGCGCCGCTGACCGGCGCGCCGGCCACCTTGACGCCGTCCACCAAGATGCAAGGAACGCAGCAGCCGTGAATTCGCCCGCCATGCCTCACCGTAAGCCGGCCGGCACGAGCAGTTCGCTCACCGTCCGCAACCTGAAGAAACGCTACGGCTCGCGCACGGTCGTGAAAGACGTCTCGCTCGATGTAAAAAGCGGCGAAGTGGTCGGGCTGCTCGGGCCGAACGGCGCGGGCAAGACGACGTCCTTTTATATGATCGTCGGGCTGGTGCCGCTGGATGCAGGCGAAATCCTGCTCGATGGCACGTCGATCAGCCTGCTGCCCATTCACAAGCGTGCGCGCCTCGGGCTATCGTATCTGCCGCAGGAAGCGTCCGTGTTCCGCAAGCTCACCGTCGAGCAGAACATTCGTGCGGTGCTTGAACTGCAGACGGACGAAAGCGAAAAACCGCTCTCCAAGCAGGCCATTACGGACCGCGCGGAAGCGTTGCTGGACGAACTTCAGATCGCACATCTACGTGAAAACCCGGCGTTGTCGCTATCGGGCGGCGAACGGCGGCGGGTGGAAATCGCCCGTGCGCTCGCGACTAATCCGGCGTTTATCCTGCTGGATGAACCCTTCGCCGGCGTCGACCCGATCGCCGTGCTCGAAATCCAGAAGATCGTGAAGTTCCTGAAGCAGCGCAACATTGGCGTGCTGATCACGGACCACAACGTGCGCGAGACGCTCGGCATCTGCGATCATGCTTACATCATCAGCGACGGCAGCGTGCTCGCAGCAGGCGCGCCAAGCGATATCATCGAAAATGAGAGCGTGCGGCGCGTTTATCTCGGCGAACATTTCCGCATGTGAGCGCGGGGGTAAGGCGTCCGTCCCTTGCAACACCGTTGTGGACGGCGTCCCGCGCCGCCAGCAAATCTTACGTGCCGCCCGCGAGGCGGCACTTGTTTTTGGTCGATCCCCGCGAGGTGTCGCGCCCGTGGCAAACTCTCTACAATGATTAAAACCTTGCCATGAAAGCCAGCCTCCAACTCCGCCTGTCGCAGCATCTTGCGCTGACCCCACAACTGCAGCAGTCCATCCGGCTGCTACAGCTGTCGACGCTTGAACTGCAGCAGGAGGTCGCGATGGCTGTCGCGCAAAATCCGCTGCTCGAGAACGAGGACGACTGGACGACCAGCCCGCTGCGCGTGGCAGCGGACGGCTCGCTGATCACGTCGGGGGCGTCGGTAAACGCGCCCGATCCAATGATGAGCAACGGCACGTCGTCGAGCAGTAGCAGCAGCACGACCACTACCGACCGCTCCGAAAACGGCGAGCCTCAGGGTGTAGACGAATACAACGGCATGAGTTCGTCGGACAACGGACCGGATTCGAGTTCGTGGAACCTGGAAGATTACGGCCGCTCGAACAGCGGTTCGGACGACGACGACCTGCCACCGCTGCAGATCCACGAATCCACGACTACGCTGCGCGACCACCTGACTTCGCAACTGCGCATGACGAAGGCGAATCAGCGCGATCGTGCGCTGATCACATTCCTGATCGAATCGCTCGATGAAGACGGGTACCTCACGTCATCGCTCGAGGAAGTGAAGGCGGATTTGCCAGATGAGTTGGAAGTCGATGTCGACGAACTGAGCGCGGCGCTCGCGCTGCTGCAGAGTTTCGATCCACCGGGAGTGGGCGGCCGCTCGGCGTCAGAATGCCTGAAGCTGCAGTTGCTGCGCCTGGAGCCATCGCCCATCCGCACGCTGGCGCTCGATATTGTGATGCATCATCTGGAACTGCTGGCGGCGCGCGATTTCACGCGTTTGCGCAAGCAGCTCAAGGCGTCCGACGACGCCTTGCGCGATGCCCATTTGCTGATTCGTTCACTGGAACCGTTCCCGGGCGCCGCATTCGGGAAGAGCGAAGCCGATTACGTGGTTCCTGACATCCTGGTGCGCAAGATGTCCAGCGGCTGGACGGCAGAATTGAATCCGGAAATCGTGCCGCGGCTTCGCATCAATCACCTCTATGCGAATATTTTGCGCAACAATCGCGGCGATCCGGGCAGTGGTTCGTTGCGTCAGCAGCTTCAGGAAGCGCGCTGGCTGATCAAGAATATTCAACAAAGATTCGAGACGATTCTTCGCGTTGCACAAGCCATTGTGGAGCGTCAGAAGAACTTTTTTGCGCACGGCGAAATTGCAATGCGGCCCTTGGTTTTGAGGGAGATTGCTGATACGCTGGGTTTACACGAATCCACTGTCTCACGTGTGACAACCGGTAAGTACATGCTGACCCCATTCGGGACGCTTGAATTTAAGTACTTCTTCGGATCGCACGTTTCAACCGACACGGGTGGCGCGGCATCGTCTACGGCGATCCGGGCACTCATCAAGCAACTGATAGGAGCCGAAGACTCAAAATCTCCTCTTTCAGACAGCCGCATCGCAGAGTTGCTGGCAGAACAGGGATTCGTGGTCGCGCGCCGCACGGTGGCCAAATATCGCGAAGCTCTGAGAATCCCGGCAGTGAATTTGCGAAAGTCTCTGTAGCCCGCTGCATGTTGCGGCGGGCCTTTACCGGCCGCGTCGCGAAAGCGCGAGCGAGCCGGCCGATGCGATTCCCGATCTGTACCACCGTTCAACTGAATGGGCACGTACGGGCAAGCAGCGACCGGTTTGAGCAGCGTGATAGCGTCCAGGCGGCCATTAGCTTGGAGAGCAACTATGAATCTGCAGATCAGTGGACACCATCTCGAATTGACGCCTGCGTTGCGAGAATATGTGATCACCAAACTGGATAGAGTGCTACGGCACTTCGATCAGGTGATCGATGGCAGTGTGGTCCTCTCGGTCGATAATCATAGGGAAAAGGACAAGCGGCAAAAGGTCGAAATCAACTTGCACCTGAAGGGCAAGGACATTTTCATCGAGAGTTGTGACGTTGATATGTACGCGGCCATCGACCTGATGGTCGACAAGCTGGACCGGCAAGTGCTCCGCCACAAGGACAAGATCCAGGGCCATGCACACGCCACGATGAAATACGGGCACGAACCGCAGGAGAGCGAAGTTCCGGCGCCGTAAGGGTTCCCGTAGGGTCCGTGAACGGTTAGAGGAACGATTCAAATGGGTTGAACGACGCATCGGCTGGAGGTTTTATCGATGCGTCGGATTCCGGAGCAATGTGGACCGGAATCCATCGGTCCGATAGCCGGCACGAGTCGCCCGAAGGAGCCGCTTGAAGCCGCCTGGAAGAGCCGCCTGTAAGCAGGCGGCTTTTTTTGTCGCCGCCGATTTCGGGCGGTTTTTTGCTGCAATACGGGTCAACTGGCGCGCAGCAGCAAGCGTTGTGTTATGAGCAACAAACGCGTTCAGTGTATGGCGCGCCGCACCATCGTTTGATTGCGCTGTTCTATAATGGTCCGGTCAGTCGGTCAGTACCGAGCTTAGTACCGGGTACCGGGGTTGTTAATCGGAGTGAAGCGAGACTTTGGTCTCCCGCGCATTCCTTACCAAAATCGCCGTGAGCGTTTCGTGCAGGTTCTGCAACCGCCACGACGAGGAGAATTCAGGCCACGCATCTGCCTGCCAACATGAATCGTTTAGCCAAATTTCTTCCCCTCGAAAATGTCGTCCTCGGACTGTCCGTCACTAGCAAGAAACGTGTATTCGAGCAAGCGGGCCTGATCTTCGAGAACCAGAACGGCATTGGCCGCAGTATCGTCACCGACAATCTCTTTGCGCGCGAGCGCCTTGGCTCGACCGGTCTCGGTGAAGGTGTCGCCATTCCTCACGGACGCATCAAGGGCCTGAAGCATCCGCTCGCCGCCTTCGTGCGCCTGGCTGAGCCGATCGCTTTCGAATCGCCGGACGGGCAGCCCGTATCGCTGCTGATCTTCCTGCTGGTGCCCGAACAGGCCACGCAACAGCACCTCGAAATTCTCTCGGAAATAGCGCAGCTGCTGTCCGACCGGGATGCACGCGAACGCCTGAATACTGAAGAAAACCGTGAAGCGCTGTATCAGGTGCTCACGCAATGGCAGCCCTGAGCTCTCCCGAGCCAGGTCTTGTGCTGGACTTGATGCCAGATCCGGCGCGAAGACCAGGCCGAACGGCCCTCTCGCGCCGGCGGCCCTTCTAGCGCACAATCAGTCCTATTGAGCGGAGCATTGAAGAGACCAAACCCGGCTCTCCAATTGCGCCATGCTCGCGGCCTCTCTCGGAGTTCCGGCCCTCATGGATACGTCCAGCATCAACGCCCAGAGCATTTTTGACGACAACGCAGCCGCGCTGAAACTGAGCTGGCTCACGGGACACGAAGGCTGGGAGCGCGGCTTCTCGACCGAAACCGTTGCCAATGCAACCTCAAGCGCCGATCTCGTCGGGCACTTGAACCTGATTCACCCCAACCGTATCCAGGTACTCGGCGACGCCGAAATCACCTACTACCAGCGTCAGTCCGACGAAGACCGGTCGCGCAACATGGCCGAACTGATCGCGCTTGAACCACCCTTCCTGGTGGTTGCCGGCGAAGTCGGCGCACCGCCTGAACTGGTTCTACGCTGCACCCGCTCGTCCACGCCGCTTTTTACCACGCGCATGTCCGCGGCGGCGGTGATCGACAGCCTGCGGCTCTACATGTCGCGGATTTTGGCTCCCCGCGCCACGCTGCATGGCGTGTTCCTCGACATCCTCGGCATGGGTGTGCTACTGACCGGTGACTCCGGTCTCGGCAAAAGCGAACTCGGACTCGAGTTGATCAGCCGCGGTCACGGTCTTGTCGCTGACGACGCCGTAGACTTCGTGCGCCTCGGTCCGGATTTTGTCGAAGGCAGATGCCCGCCGCTGCTGCAGAACCTGCTTGAAGTCCGCGGCCTCGGTCTGCTTGATATCAAGACCATCTTTGGGGAAACCGCCGTTCGGCGGAAAATGAAGCTCAAGTTGATCGTTCAACTGGTGCGTCGTCCAGACGGTGAATTTCAGCGGCTGCCGCTCGAAAGCCAGGCGGTCGACGTGCTCGGCCTGCCGATCAGCAAGGTCACTATCCAGGTGGCTGCCGGCCGAAACCTCGCTGTACTGGTCGAAGCTGCGGTGCGCAACACGATCCTGCAATTACGGGGTATCGACACCTTGCGCGACTTCATGGACCGTCAACGCCTTGCGATGCAGGACCCCGAGAGCCAGTTCCCCGGCAAGCTGATTTGACGAACTAAGCAGGCAAGACCGGCGGCAACGAGCACTGAGCCGCCGCCCGGACCCGAATTTTTGCGTGCTTTTACATCGAGCGAACGAGTCCTTATTCATGCGCATTATTCTGATTACGGGTATTTCCGGCTCCGGCAAATCGGTTGCCCTGAACGCGCTCGAAGACGCCGGCTACTATTGCGTCGACAACCTCCCGCCGCGCTTCCTGCCCGAACTCGCCGCGTACCTCAACAGTCAGGGGCAGCCGCGTCTGGCTGTTGCAATCGACGCACGCTCGAGCCGCTCGCTCGACGAAGTGCCCGCCATCATTAAAGACCTGTCGCAAGCGTTCGACCTGCGCGTGCTGTTTCTCAACGCCAGTACGCAGTCGCTGATCCAGCGCTTTTCCGAGACCCGCCGCCGGCATCCGTTGTCGGGTTCGCCGGGTCACGACGCCGACGTCGGGCTGCTCACCTCGCTCGGCGAAGCGATCGAACGTGAACGCGAGCTTGTCTCGGGACTCGCCGAATTCGGCCATCAGATCGACACCAGCAATCTGCGGGCGAACGTATTGCGCGCGTGGGTGAAGAGTTTCATCGAGCAGGAAACGGCCGGGCTGACGCTGATGTTCGAATCGTTTGGGTTCAAGCGCGGCGTGCCGCTCGACGCCGATTTTGTCTTCGATGTCCGCACGCTCCCGAATCCCTATTACGACCACGAACTGCGGCCGCTGACGGGGCTGGACAAGCCGGTTATCGACTTTTTGTCCGCCCAGCCGATGGTCCACCAGATGATTGATGACGTGGGCACGTTCATCGCCAAATGGCTGCCGCAATTTCGTGACGATAATCGTAGTTACCTGACAGTGGCGATCGGCTGCACGGGTGGCCAGCATCGTTCGGTATTCATCGCCCAGGCGCTCGCCGCGCGCTTCGGTGACAAGGCCAATGTGATTGTGCGGCATCGCGACGCACCCATCGCTCTGGATGGACACGTCGCGTCCTTGCAAACCTGATCGCCTTCGGGCGGCCTTTTAAAAGAAGCGCGCGATGTCCACTAATCCCCTGCTCGCCGACCTGCCGCTGTTTCCGCTGCACACCGTGTTGTTTCCGGGCGGCCATCTTCCCCTGAAAATCTTCGAAGCCCGCTATCTGGACATGGCGCGTGCGTGTTTGCGCGAAGGCACGCCGTTCGGCGTGTGCCTGTTGAAAAGCGGTAATGAGATTGCGTCGCCGGGGGCACCGTCGGTGCCCGAGAGCATTGGCTGCCTGGCCGAGATCACGCAATGCGACGTGGACACGTTTGGCATGCTGCTGGTCCAGGCACGCGGCACGACGCGTTTTCGGCTGTTGTCGCATCGTGTGGGGCCGAGCAATTTGCTCGTGGGCGTAGCGGAAACCATTGGCGACGACACGCCGATGGACGACGCGCAAGCGTTAATAAAGTTTGGTGCGTGCGCGGAGGTGCTGGAGCGGATCATCGATGCAATCAAGGCGCGCGAGCCGAAGGATCTGCCGTTCACCGAGCCCTTCCTTCTCGACGATCCGACGTGGGTATCCAACCGGTTATCCGAGATCCTGCCGATCCCCATGCGCGCCCGGCAAAAGCTGATGGAGCTTGAGGACGCGGCCGCGCGAATCGATGTCGTGCATCACTATATGCAGCAGCATCAATTGCTTTGAAGCCGCTTGGCAGCCCCTGATATCAAATCAGCGAACCCTGCAGCGCATCAAGCAGTTTGCGCACTGGGGCAGGCACCCCATACGCATCGATATTCGCAAGCGGCGCCCACACGGTCCGGTTATCTGCAGCGTCGGGCACTCCGTTCGCCTGCCCAAGACGCGGCTCGATATCCAGTTTGAAATGCGTGAACGTATGCGTGAACGGAGTGAGCCGCTGAAGCTCGGCCGAGCCGCCGAAGCTGTGTGAGACTGCCGCGAGCGCGTCTTCATCCCCTGCTTCCGGCAGGCTCCATAGACCGCCCCAGATGCCCGTCGGAGGGCGCTTTTCCAGCAGGACGCTATCGCCGTCCTGCAGCACCAGCATCCAGGTCTTGCGTGTCGGCACGGTCTTCTTCGGGCGCGAAGCAGGCAGCTCCTTTTGCCGTCCGGTCACGTTGGCTACGCAGTCGGCAGCAAACGGGCAGCGCGCGCAATCCGGCTTGCCACGCACGCACAACGTTGCGCCGAGATCCATCAAACCCTGCGTGTAGGCGGTGACTTCGTCCTTGTGCGCGGCGTCCGGAAGCAGCGATTCGGCGAGCGTCCACATCGTGTTTTCCACGCGCTTTTCGCCCGGAAATCCTTCGATGCCGAACACCCGCGCGAGCACCCGCTTCACGTTGCCATCGAGAATGGTCGCGCGTGCGCCGAACGCGAACGACGCGATGGCCGCCGCCGTCGACCGCCCGATACCCGGCAGTTCGGCCAACTCATCTACGCTGCGGGGAAATTCGCAGCCGAGCTCTGTCGACACCACAAACGCGCATCGATGCAGATTCCGCGCGCGCGAGTAGTAGCCGAGTCCGGCCCAGAGCGCCATGACGTCATCGAGCGGGGCGAAAGCGAGCGCGTTTACATCGGGGAAACGGTCGAGAAAACGCGCGTAGTACGGAATCACCGTCGATACCTGCGTCTGCTGCAACATGATTTCTGACAACCAGATCCGGTAGGCATCGCGCGTGTTTTGCCATGGCAGGTCATGACGGCCGTGAACGCGTTGCCATGCGATCAGGCGCGTGGAGAAGTCGGTGAGCTGGAGCATGGGGCTAGCGCTGGCAGCGCGGGCAAAAGTACGTGGATCGCTGGCCTTGCACGATTTGTTTGATGGCCGTTCCGCAGACGTGGCACGGCAAACCCGCGCGATCGTAGACGAAATAATCGAGTTGGAAATAGCCCGACTCGCCGTTGCTTCCCACGAAATCGCGCAACGTGCTGCCGCCTTTTTCGATCGCTGCGGCAAGCGTTGTGCGCACGGCGTCGGCGAGAAGATCGTAGCGCACGAGCGAGACGCGCCCGGCGGCGACGGTCGGCCGGATACCCGCGCGAAACAGGCTCTCGGACGCATAAATGTTGCCCACGCCGACGACCATCGTGCCAGCCAGCAAAGCCTGCTTGACCGACACTTTGCGCCCGCGCGTCTGACGGAACATCAGCGCGCCGGAAAACTCAGCGGTAAATGGCTCCACGCCCAGGCCTGCCAGCAGCGGATGGTCGAGCACGTCACCGTCTGCCCGCGCGTGCCAGAGCACCGCGCCAAAACGCCGCGGGTCGCGAAAGCGCAGAATAAAGTCATCGAAGATCAGGTCTATATGATCATGCTTCGCGGCATCCGGCGGACGCGGCACGTTCCGCAATACCCGCAGCGTCCCCGTCATGCCGAGATGCACGATCAGCCAGCCTTCGGACGTTTCGAACAACAGGTACTTGCCGCGACGCTCGACTTTCTCGATTTTCAGCGCCTTCATCGTCTTCGCGAGATGCGCCGGAATCGGCCAGCGCAGCGCCGGTGTACGGACATCGACACGCTCTACCCGGCGTCCGGCGACGAACGGTTCGATCCCGCGACGGGTTACTTCGACTTCCGGCAACTCTGGCATGTTTTACTGGTCTGCAACTTGCTGTGGGATGTGCGCGTATTGTAGCGAGCGCGTTACAATCGACTGAAACATTGATCGGATTTCCATGAACTTGTCCTTCGTAAAGTTGTTTTCGAAGCAGCGTGCAGCGAGCGTTCAAACGAGCGCCGCACGCGGTAAGCCGGTCTACCCGAGCAAGCTCGCGGCCGCTGTGGCGTTCGCGATGGCGGCGTTCGCGCTTGCGCCTGCCTACGCGCAGAGCCCCGCGCAACTTCCCACGCCTGACGACGACCAGTCCGCCATCAGTGCAGCGGACCTGATCACCGCGCCGCCTACCGGCAAGGAAGTTCAGGACTTGCCGAATGTGGCTGCGTCCAGCCAGATCGTGTTCCAGGTGCTCGCGGCGGAAGTCGCGTTGCAACGCAATCAGGCAGCGCCGGCCTATCAGACGTATCTCGCCCTCGCGCGCGACACGCACGACCCACGCTTCGCGCAGCGCGCGACCGAGATTGCAATCGCCGCACAAAGTCCCAACGACGCGCTGACGGCAGTCCAGCTCTGGCAGCAATTCTCACCGAATTCGGAGCGCGCGGCGCAGTTGAGCGCCTCGCTGCTGATCCTCTCCGGCAAGCCCGACGACGCCAAGCCGATCCTCAACACCGAGCTCGCAAAAGTACCTGCGAGCCAGCGTGGCGACGCAATCCTTTCGCTGCAGATCCTGCTCTCGCGCGGACCGAATCGCGTAGGCGGGTTGAATGTGCTGAAGGATTTGGTCAAGACCGATCTGGACCGGCCGGAAACGCAGCTGGCGCTCGCCCGCCAGCAAATTGCCGCCGACGACCAGCCGGGCGCGAAGGCATCGCTTGAACAAGCGCTGAAATTGAAGCCCGACTACTTGCCTGCTGCGTTGACGCTTGCGCGCATGGGGCCAAACGAACGCAACGAAGGTATTGCTTCGTTCGAGAAGTACCTTGAGAAGGATCCGAAGTCGCACGACGCGCGGCTTGCGCTGGCGCAACTGTATCTGTCGGCGGATCGTCTCGACGACGCCCAGAAGCAGTTCGAAATCATGCGCAAGAATGATTCGAAAGACCTGACGCCGCTGATGGCGCTAGCGTTGATCAACATTCAGAAGAAACAGCCGGACAAGGCGCAGGATTACCTGAAGCAATACGCGGCGGCGGCTGAAAGCACGCCGAACGCCGATCCGGGACAGGCTTATATCTATCTGGCGCAGTTATCGCTGGAGAAGAAAGACGACGTAGCCGCGAACCAGTGGCTCGACAAGATTCCGCGTGCCAGCCAGCAGTACTTGCCGGCGCAAGTCACGCGCGCGCAGATCCTTGCCTCGCATGGCAAGGTTGACGAAGCGCGGCAATTGCTGGGCAGCCTGCAGACGTCGGACCCCCGCGACCTGGCGTTGCTTGCGCGTACCGACGCCGCGATGCTGTTCCAGGCGCAGCGGTATCCGGAGGCGGAAGCTGCGTTGGCGAAGGCGTCGGCAGCGTTTCCGGATGATCCGGACATTGCCTACGACTACGCCATGGCTGCCGAGAAGAACGGCCATTACGACACCATGGAAACGCAGTTGCGCAAGCTGATGACACAGCAGCCGGACAATGCGCAGGCGTATAACGCGCTCGGCTATTCGCTAGTCGATCGCAACGAGCGTCTGGACGAGGCGGAAAAGCTGATCGAGAAGGCGGTGTCGCTTGCGCCGAACGACGCGTTCATCATGGACAGCCTCGGCTGGGCGAAATATCGGATGGGTAATCAGGCGGAAGCTGCCAATATCCTGAAGAAAGCCTACGACCTGCAGCCGAACGCCGAAATTGGCGCTCATCTCGGCGAAGTGCAGTGGAAGTCGGGGCAGCAGGACCAAGCGCGCAATACATGGCGTCAGGCGCAAAAGCTCGAACCCGGCAACGACACATTGTTGAAAACGCTCAAACGATTCCAGGTAAACGACCTTTGAACTTGATTGCAACGAATTTCCTGAGCGGTCAGCGCGCGCGTCGCGGCGCGCTGGCGCTGATGGCAGCGGGTTTGGTGGTTGTGTCGGGGTGTGCGATCAAACCGCGCGTGCCGACTACATCGAATGCGGCGACCGAGATCACCGCGCAGACCAGCCGCGCGTATCACGGCCGCTTTTCGGTCCAGTACGACGACCAGAACGGTCAGCAGCGCAACGCGTACGGCAACTTCGACTGGCAGGAAACCGGAGACACCGTCACGCTGCAATTGCGTAATCCGCTTGGGCAAACGCTGGCTATCGTGACGTCGTCGCCGTCTTCGGCCACGCTCGAACTGCCGAATCGCCAGCCGCAGACCGCCGATAACGTCTCCGAACTCATGCGCTCCACCCTCGGCTTCGCGCTGCCGGTGGAAGGCTTGCGGTACTGGCTCCAGCCATCGCCTGCGCCAACCTCGCGGGCGCGCACGACCATGGATTCGTCGTCGGAAAATGGCCGCCTGAAGGAAATCAAGCAGGACGGATGGACTATCGACTACCTGGCCTATGCCGACGCCCCGGCGACCGGCGTAAAGCGCCTGAATCTGTCGCGTGCCGAACCGCCGCTCGACATCAAGCTCGTCCTCGACCAGTAACGCTTCAGTTCAATCGCATGCCGTCATCTTTATCGAGTTCATCGCCGGGCTCAGCGTATCCGCCAGCCGACGCTTCGCTGCGCGATTGTCTCGCGCCGGCCAAGCTCAACCTGTTCCTGCATATCACGGGGCGCCGCCCGGACGGCTATCACGCGTTGCAGACGGTGTTCCAGTTGCTCGACTGGGGCGACCGGCTGCACTTCACCCGTCGCGACGATGGCGTGATCACGCGCAAAACCGATGTTCCGGGTGTGCCCGAAGCGGACGACCTGGTTGTACGTGCTGCGCGTCTGCTGCAGTCGACAACGGGCAGCCCCCTTGGCGTCGACATAGAAATTGATAAAATACTGCCCATGGGCGCCGGTCTCGGCGGCGGCAGTTCTGACGCCGCGACCACGCTGCTGGCCCTGAATCGCTTGTGGGGCGTGGAGTTGTCGCGAGAAGCGTTGCAGGATCTGGCGCTGAAACTCGGTGCCGACGTGCCGTTTTTTATCTTCGGTCAGAATGCTTTCGCGGAAGGCGTCGGCGAAACGCTGCAAGCCGTCGATCTGCCGAAACGCTTCTTCCTGGTGGTGACTCCTGCGGTGCATGTTCCAACCGCTGCGATTTTTTCAGAGAAAGGGTTGACGAGGGACTCAAAAGTCCTCACAATTACGGACTTCCTTGCACAACATAGTTCTGACACAGATTGGCCTGACAGCTTCGGCCGAAATGATATGCAGGCAGTTGTGGTTGAGAAGTACGCGGAAGTAGCTACGGTGATTGAGTGGTTTTCGAATCTGTCACCTGCGCGAATGACCGGATCCGGAGCGAGCGTGTTTGCCGCTTTTCGTAGCAAAGCCGAAGCTGAGATGGCGCAAGCCAAACTCCCGGCAAGCTGGAAGAGCACAGTGACCGAAAGTCTGGATTCGCATCCTCTCTTTGCTTTCGCGTCGTAAAGTTTTGTTTTGACGGGTTTGTCCTACACTGCCCGGCAAGACTCAAAGTTAGTGTAGGGGAGTCGCCAAGTTGGTTAAGGCACTGGATTTTGATTCCAGCATGCGAAGGTTCGAATCCTTCTTCCCCTGCCATAATTTCTCGCGTTTTCCCTCTCGCCCCAGCCAAGACACAGGTGCACGATGAGCAGTGACGGCCTGATGGTATTCACTGGCAACGCGAATCCCGCGCTTGCACAGGAAGTCGTCAAAATCCTTGGAATCCCGCTTGGCAAGGCAATGGTTAGCCGTTTCTCCGACGGTGAAATCATGGTCGAGATCCAGGAAAATGTGCGCGGCAAGGACGTGTTCGTGCTGCAGTCCACCTGCGCGCCGACCAACGACACGCTGATGGAACTCATGATCATGGTCGATGCGCTCAAGCGCGCATCCGCTGGCCGGATCACTGCAGCCATCCCGTACTTCGGTTATGCCCGCCAGGATCGCCGGCCACGTTCGGCTCGCGTCGCCATCTCGGCGAAAGTCGTGGCGAACATGCTGGAAATTGCCGGTGTGGATCGTGTCATTACCATGGACCTCCACGCCGACCAGATTCAAGGTTTCTTCGACATCCCGGTCGACAACATCTACGCTACGCCCGTGCTGCTCGGCGATCTGCGCAAGCAGAATTACGAGAACCTGCTGGTGGTGTCGCCTGATGTGGGCGGTGTAATCCGCGCCCGGGCACTGGCCAAGCAACTGAACACCGATCTCGCGATCATCGACAAGCGTCGCCCGAAGGCGAACGTCGCTGAAGTGATGAACATCATTGGTGAAGTGGAAGGCCGCACGTGCGTGATCATGGACGACATGGTCGACACCGCCGGCACGCTCTGCAAAGCAGCACAGGTTTTGAAGGAACGCGGCGCGACGAAAGTGTTCGCGTATGCCACGCACCCGGTTTTGTCCGGTGGCGCAGCAGAGCGGATCTCGGCATCGGAACTCGACGAACTGGTCGTGACCGACACCATCCCCCTCTCCGACGAAGCCCGGGCGTGCCCGAAGGTGCGTATTCTGTCGAGCGCGGGATTGCTGGCCGAAACGTTCTCGCGCATCCGTCGCGGCGACTCGGTCATGTCGCTGTTCGCGGAAGGTTAAAAGTATTGGCGGTTTGGCGGGGCGTCAAAGCTCTGCTGAACGGCGTAATCGGTTCAGGCGAACGAAGGCCTGGACCGCTGCTCTGGGGCTGAACGCGAACACGCGGACAGCCCCGTTTTCACTGCCTGGTCGCGGGCAGATTATGGAGTTGAATCATGAAAGTAGTCGCTTTTGAGCGCAATCTGCAAGGTACGGGTGCGAGCCGCCGCCTGCGTAACTCGGGCAAGACCCCGGGCATCGTATATGGCGCAAATGCTGAAGCTCAAGCTGTTGAGCTCGATCACAACGCACTTTGGCACGCGCTGAAGAAAGAAGTGTTTCATTCGTCGATTCTCGACCTGGAAATCGCTGGCAAGTCGCAACAGGTTCTGCTGCGCGACGTGCAATACCATCCGTTCAAGCAAATGGTTCTGCACGTTGACTTCCAACGTGTCGATGCATCGAAGAAGCTGCACACGAAGGTGCCGGTCCACTTCTTGAATCAAGAAACGAATCCGGCTGTGAAGATCGGCGGCGCGGTGATCTCGCACATCCTGAACGAAGTCGAAATCGAATGCCTTCCGGCTGACCTGCCGGAATTCGTCGAACTCGATCTGGCGAAGATCGAAGCCGGTCACACGCTGCACGTGAAGGACATCGTTTTGCCGAAGGGCGTGGCGCTGGTTGCTCACCTCGACGCAGAAAACCCGGTGATCGCTTCGGCGACCATCCCGGCTGCCGTCGTGTCCGACGAAGCCGCTTCGGGTGGCGCTGCTGCTCCGAGCGCAGGCGACAAGCCGGCTGCATAAGTCTGGCTGAAGCCTGTCCGCTTGAGTCCGCTCGGGTCCGCCCGTAAGAGTGGACGAAGTGACCCGCCGTTGCTCTGCTCCGGCGGGTTTTTTTTGGCCTTTTTCTGGCGCGGTGGGTTTGCTACGCCGCCAAGATTGAACATGATCAAACTGATCGTCGGGCTCGGCAATCCGGGCGCCGAATACACCGCGACCCGTCACAACGCCGGCTTCTGGTTCGTCGATCAACTGGCGCGCGACGCCGGTGCATCGTTACGTGATGAGCGCCGGTTTCACGGGCACTACGGCCGCGGCCGGCTCAATGGCCAGGAGATCCATTTGCTCGAGCCGCAAACCTTCATGAACCGATCGGGGCAATCCGTAGTCGCCGTTGCGCAATTCTTCAAGATTTTGCCCGACGAAATCCTGGTGGCACACGATGAACTCGATCTGCCGCCCGGCACGGTGAAGCTGAAACTTGGCGGCGGCAGCGGCGGGCACAATGGACTGAAGGACATTTCCGCGCATTTGTCGGTGCAACAATATTGGCGGTTGCGGATCGGCATCGGCCATCCGCGCGATCTCATTCCCGAAGCCGCGCGTGCCGGCGCGAAACCGGATGTGGCGAATTTTGTGCTGAAACCACCACGGCGCGAGGAGCAGGACGTAATCGATGCATCGATCGAACGCGCGCTTGCTGTAATGCCATTCGCGATCAACGACGAGATGGAACGCGCGATGATGAACCTGCATCGCAACTCGCAGCCGTGAACTTGCAGCACCTCGTCCCACAAGGACAATAAAGGAGCGAATCTTGAGCCGATTCTGGAGCGACATCGTCAATAAGCTGACGCCGTATGTGCCGGGCGAACAACCCGCGCTCGCGCGTCCCGTGAAGCTCAACACGAACGAGAACCCGTATCCGCCCTCACCGCGCGTGGTCGATGCGATCCGGCGCGAACTCGGTGAGGACGGTGACTCACTCCGCAAATACCCCGATCCGACAGCGCACGCGTTGCGCGCGGCCATCGCGCAGCATCACGGTCTGCGCGAGAGCCAGGTGTTTGTCGGCAATGGGTCGGACGAGGTTCTCGCACACACGTTCCAGGCGCTGCTCAAGCACGACAAGCCGATCCGTTTTCCGGATATCACGTACAGCTTTTATCCCGTGTATGCGCAGTTATACGGCGTAGCGGTCGACGTGATGCCGCTGAACGCGGATTTTGGTATCGATGTGGACGACTATCGAGCGCCCAATGGTGGCGTGTTGCTGCCCAATCCGAACGCGCCGACCGGCCGCGCGTTGCCGCTCACCGAGATCAAGGTGCTGCTCGCGGCAAATCCGGATTCGGTTGTGGTGATCGATGAGGCGTATGTGGATTTCGGCGCGGAATCGGCGGTGACGCTTATCGATGAAAATCCGAATTTGCTGGTCGTGCAGACGTTGTCGAAAGCGCGTTCACTGGCGGGCATGCGCGTGGGCTTTGCACTCGGGCACGAAGCATTGATCGAGGCGCTGACACGCGTGAAGGACAGCTTCAATTCCTATCCGCTCGACCGGCTGGCGCAAGCTGCAGCGATTGCGGCCGTTGAAGACGACGACTGGTTTCGCGAAACCTGTACGAAGGTTATCGCCAGCCGCGAACGGCTGACGGCGGACTTGCAAGTGCTGGGCTTCGATGTAGTGCCGTCTGCCGCGAACTTCGTATTCGCGCGCCATCCGGAACATGATGCAGCCACGCTCGCCGCGCGCTTGAAGGAGAAGGAGATTTTCGTGCGGCATTTCAAGCTGCCGCGAATCGATCAGCATCTGCGGATCACCGTCGGCACCGATGCCGACTGCGACGCTCTGCTGGCAGCGCTGCGCGCGCTGCTCTGAGGGCACGCGCCAAGGGCGCTTTAGGCTTAACTTGACGCTTGACGTTAAATCAAGCGCCCTTCGCTTTCATCAATCCGTGATATTTCGCCATCAGCTGGATGGCGTTTTCCTCATGCGCCGGGTCGCGTGGAATGCAATCCACCGGGCACACCTGCTGGCATTGCGGTTCGTCGTAGTGGCCGACACATTCGGTGCACTTGTTCGGGTCGATCACGTAGATGTCGACACCCATCGAGATAGCGTCGTTCGGGCACTCGGGCTCGCATACGTCGCAGTTGATGCACTCATCGGTAATGAACAGGGCCATGCTTTACTCTCTTCGTCCGGCATCTCGCCGGCTTTTTTGGTGCCCGCGCGCCTGGATGAGCGCGCGTTAGTAGGCGTCAGAAACGCTCACGGCACCGTTGGGTCTTGCGCGATCGGACCAACCTTGTCCTGCAAGCGCTTTTCCACCGATGGAAAAACGAACTTGCTGACATCGCCGCCGAGTTGCGCGATCTCGCGCACGATCGTGCCCGAGATGAATTGATATTGATCCGACGGCGTCATGAACATGGTTTCGACGTCCGGCAGCAGATAACGATTCATGCCTGCCATCTGGAACTCGTATTCGAAGTCGGAGACGGCACGCAAACCCCGCACGATCACGCGCGCGTTGTTCTTGCGCACGAAATCTTTTAGTAGCCCCTTGAAGCTCATTACCTTCACGTTCGGATAATGGCCCAACACCTCATGCGCTATATCCAGCCGTTCCGCCAAACTGAAGAACGGCTTCTTGTTCCGGCTGTCTGCCACTCCAACCACCAGCGTATCGAAAATACTCGATGCACGTCGCACGAGGTCTTCGTGACCGCGCGTGAGCGGGTCGAACGTTCCGGGATAAACGGCTACAACCATGGGGCATCTCCTCTTCTGATACTTCTTCTGGTATGTCTTTCGCTACAGATTGGGCCGCCGCCGGTACCGACAAGACCAAAGTCTGCCGGGCACCCTACGTCCACCACGCCCCGTCCACTGTCGGCCGGACATTGCCCCGCCAGTGTTTGGGAACGCGCATTATTCCTCATTTTCGCGCCGCAGCAAATGATAGCGGACCGCGCCAGCCTTGCCTTCGCGGGTAATTGCCCATCCCGACAACGCCGGCGTTTGCGCGAGATCGACAGGCTCACCCGATTCGATGTACAGCGCGCCGCCCGGCGACACCAGCGGCACGGCCAGTTCAATAGCGCGCTGGAGCATGGTGGTGTCTCCAAAAGGGGGATCGAGGAACACGACATCGAAGGAATTCGACGCGAGGCCTGCAACGAGCCGCAGCGCGTCCGCTTCCACAATTTCGATGTTTTTCGCGGCCAGGCGCGTCTGGTTCGCCTTCAGTTGCGCCACGGCGCGGCCACTGCGTTCCACCATCAGCACGCGTAGCGCGCCGCGCGACGCCGCTTCAAAGCCCAATGCGCCGCTGCCGGCAAACAGATCGAGGCAACGCTTGCCATCGAGCGACTGGCCCAGCCAGTTGAACAGCGTCTCACGGACCCTGTCCGGCGTCGGACGCAGGCCGTCCAGGCTCAGAACGGGCAGTGGCGTGCGTTTCCAGTCGCCACCAATGATGCGGATGGAATGCGCCTTGCCGCCGCGCGATGGCGCGGCTTCGCGGACTTTCGGTGCGCGCACGGCGGTATGCTCGGCGGTGCGCTCGGGGCTGCGTTCGCGATTTCGCTCGGGATTTCGCTCTAATGCGCGGGTGATCGAGGAACGGGACATTGACGTGCGTGGGGCGTGGTAGGGCGTGGGTAGAGGCGGCGGGATGTCCCGCGCGGGCCGGGTGAGAACGTCATCGGTTTCAACAATTGGCGTGTCGCCGATGCGGGCACGTTACCACAGCCCCGCCGCGCCGGATGCTGGGGTTCGCCGCCCGGGCGGCCACTACAATCGGTGCCGGCTGATAAAATAGCTATCTTTCGCTTTTTTTGCGCATACGCCCGGCTCTCCCCGCTGTTTTTGGCGGTTTTTCGCGGCGCGGCAGCCATCGTCACCTTTGCGTTTGCGTTGTTAGCTCGTTCGACGCAGCAACGCGGTTGCGACGGCATCGATAAAACGCGCCACCCCCACCACTGCAGATCATGTTCAGCTTTTTCAAACGATTAATAGGCAAATCGACCGATTCCGATATCGATATCGATACCGATAAGCCCGGGGAAAACGAGGCCGGGGACGTCGTCGAGGCACGTTCCCAGGACGCTGAAGGGCTTCAGCACGCTGGCACCCCGGCGACTGCGCGGGAAGGCGTTGCCGCTTCGGATCGGGCTTCGGAAGCGCCACTGCGAGGGACTGGGGCGGCTCAAGCCGCGCCTCGCGACTCAGCCGCTCCCATTGGTAACGGAGCGCCGGCAGGTACGACGCCGTCTGCATCGAGCGCTTCGCTGCCACGCGCAACGACGCCGGTTACGCCCGTACAGCCGATCGCGTCAACGGCCAGGGTTGCCGAGCCGACGCGGACCGAAGCCCCCGACGTAGCGGCTGCAGGGACGCCCACGCCCACGGCGCAAACCTCGCCTGCGAACGCAACGCCCCAACCGGCAAGCCCCGCTGCAACCACCACGCCAGAAACCAAACCCTATTGGCAAGGCCGCACGACATCCCAGTGGAAAGCGCCGGCCGAATCCGTCGAGATTGTGCCGCCGCCGGAACCCGAAGCGAGCGCGAAGCGTACGTGGCTCACGCGCCTGAAAACGGGGCTATCGAAGACCAGTTCGGGCCTGACGGGAATCTTCGTCGGCGCGAAGATCGATGAGGATTTGTATGAGGAACTTGAAACAGCGTTGTTGATGTCAGATGCCGGTGTCGATGCCACGGAATACCTGCTTGAAGCGCTGCGTGAAAAAGTGCGCAGCGAACGGCTCACTGATTCGATGCAGGTCAAGGCGGCATTGCGCTCGCTGCTCGCCGACCTGCTTCGGCCGCTCGAGAAGTCCCTGATGCTCGGTCGCGCTCAACCGCTCGTGATGATGATCGCCGGCGTGAACGGCGCGGGCAAGACCACGAGCATTGGCAAGCTGGCCAAGCATTTGCAACGCTTCGACCAGTCCGTGCTGCTCGCCGCCGGCGACACCTTCCGTGCTGCCGCGCGCGAACAACTCACGGTTTGGGGACAACGCAACAACGTGACGGTGGTATCGCAGGAAAGTGGCGATGCCGCCGCCGTGATCTTCGATGCAGTCGGCGCCGCGCGTGCCCGCAAAATCGACGTGATGATGGCCGACACGGCGGGCCGCCTCCCCACGCAACTTCACTTGATGGAAGAACTGCGGAAGGTGAAGCGCGTGATTGCAAAGGCACAGCCCGACGCGCCGCACGAGGTCCTGCTGGTCATCGATGCAAACACGGGCCAGAACGCACTCGCCCAAGTAAAGTCTTTCGACGATGCGCTGGGCTTGACAGGTTTGATCGTGACCAAACTGGACGGCACGGCGAAGGGCGGCATTCTCGCGGCCATTGCGCGCCAACGGCCGATTCCGGTGTACTTCATTGGCGTAGGCGAAAAAGTCGAAGACTTGCAGCCGTTCAGCGCCGACGAGTTTGCGGACGCGTTGCTCGGAAATTAAACCGGTGCCGCGGCCTGGTGCTCAGCCAGACCGCGGTCGAGGCCGTTTCAGCTTGCCACGATCAACGCCGCGGCGATCCACCACATCACAATCCCCACGATCACATCGAGCACTCTCCACGAGACATCTTTCTCGAACAGAGGCTGAAGCAAGCGCGCACCGTACCCGAGCGCGGTGAACCAGATGATCGACGAACACATTGCCCCTGCGGCAAACCACGCGTTCCCCGGCCAGCCGTACCGTGCACCAATGCCACCGAGCAGTACGACGGTATCGAGATAGACGTGCGGATTCAGCAGCGATAAGGCGAGCACCGTTGTTACCGCTTTTAGCGCCGTCTGCGACTCGCCGTTCTCCGCGTGTAAATGCCCTGGCCCTTTCCAAGCTGCGTGGAACGCCCGCAGGCCGTACAAGAACAAAAACACCGCTCCCGCCCATCGAATCACCCCAAGCAGCACGGGTGCTCGCGCAATCAGCGCTCCCATCCCGCCAATACCCAGCCCGATCAGCAACACGTCGATCAGCGCACAGATAAAAACGACCCAGCCTACGTGCTGCTGTTTCAAGCCTTGCCGCAACACGAAAGCGTTTTGAGCGCCAATCGCGATAATCAAACTTGCGCCAAGCCCGGCACCGGATAGAAAAACTGCTGTCGTCATTCGGCGTCCGGTTGTTGCCCTGGCGCGGCGCGCGCGAACGCATCGATTTGCGCGGCGTGATCGGCGATACGTTCGATCGTCGGATAACGGCTCATATCGAGATTGAACCGTCGCGCGTTGTACACCTGCGGCACGAGGCAAAGATCCGCGAGCGTGGGGGTATCGCCGAAACACAGCTTGCCCACACGCGAGTCGTTCGCGAGCCTCTTTTCCAGCGACTCGAAACCCGACTCCAGCCAATGCCGGTACCACGTGTCTTTCGCTTCGTCACCAACCTTTAGCGTGTGCTTCAGATACTTCAGCACGCGCAGGTTGTCGACCGGATGGATCTCGCACGCAATCTGAAGCGCGACCGAACGAATGAACGCACGATCCAATGGCGTGCCCGGCAACAACGCTGGCTCGGGATGCGTCTCTTCCAGATATTCGATGATCGCAAGCGACTGTGTGAGTACGTCAGCGCCGTCGATAAACGTTGGCACGATCCCGTCCGGATTCAGCTCGCGATACTCTGGCTTCAGTTGTTGGCCGCCATCGCGCAGAAGATGGATCGGCGCGTACTCATAGGCAAGTCCTTTGAGGTTCAGCGCGATCCGCACGCGGTACGCCGCCGAGCTACGAAAATAGCTGTATAGCTTCATGAATCCCCTCCCGTTTTTATAGTCAGACCACGCGCACGGAGAACTCTCCGATTCCGTCCACACCGCCCTTCATCAGGTCGCCCTTCTGAATCGCGCCGACGCCTTCAGGCGTGCCCGTAAAAATCAGGTCGCCGGGGAACAGTTCGAACAGCGTGGACAAATACGCGATCGTGTCACCCACGGACCAGATCAGTTGCGAGATGTCCGATCGCTGTTTTTCCTCGCCATTGACGGTAAGCCAGATCGCGCTTTTTTCCAGATGTCCCACCTTCGCTACTGGATGAATTGGACCCAGTGGCGCCGAGTGATCGAAGCCCTTGGCCGTGTCCCACGGACGGCCCAGCTTCTTCGCTTCGGCTTGCAGGTCGCGGCGGGTCATGTCGAGACCGAGCGCGTAGCCGAAGACGTAATCGAGCGCGTTGCCTGCGGGAATGTCCTTGCCTTGCTTGCCGATCGCCGCGACCAGCTCCATTTCGAAGTGGACGTTCTTCGACTGCGACGGATATGGGAATTCGCCGGTCGCTCCGGGCGCGACGTACAGCACGGCGTCAGCCGGCTTGCCGAAGAAAAACGGCGGTTCACGATCGGGGTCGTGCCCCATCTCGCGCGCGTGAGCCTCGTAGTTCCGGCCAACGCAATAGATCCGGCGAACAGGAAACTGGTCGCTGGAACCGACAACAGGCACCGCGACCGCGGGTGCCGGAGCAAATACGTGACTCATTGCGTTCTCTCCTGTTTGATGAAGCATCGACCTGAACCTCAAGTTTAACGTGCACGGTTGCGCATCGCGATTCGGCTGAATGGCCTATGAGCCCCGCGGCATCGGGTAGCAAAGCACGCAGGCGCATGCCGCGCGGTCTGCGATTCCGCAGGCGGCCTCAAGCCCGCGATCATCGAACAAACCAGCAGGCTAGTGCCCCGAAAACCCTTCGCCGAGCAACCCCGCGACTTGCAAGCCCGGCTCAAATGCGGTACTGAATGTGATTCCTGTATTTCCAGAATTGCAGCGGCCGATCGTGTACAAAGGTGCACAAGGCGACTGAACACCTCGCATACAAACCGCCCGCTCAGACCAATCAATGACCGACACAACACCTTTCCCGTGCGCCCGTTTCATCAAGGAAATCGGCCGCGGGCCAAACGGCGCGCGAGCGCTGACCCGCGAGGACACCTACGCTCTCTACGAAGCGATGCTCGACAACCGGGTCTCCGATCTCGAACTCGGCGCCGTGTTGCTGGCGTATCGAGTGAAAGGCGAGACGGCTGCGGAACTGGCCGCGATGCTGGCGGCCGCGCATCGTTCGTTCGAACCGCTGCATATCCAGAACGGCCGCGACCACGCGCGGCCCGTTTCCATCCCCACCTACAACGGCGCGCGCAAGCAGCCGAACCTGACCCCGCTGCTGGCGATGCTGCTCGCGCGCGACGGTGTGCCGGTGCTCGTGCATGGCGTCACGACTGACCCTGGCCGCATCACGAGCGCCGCGATTTTCGCCGAACTGGGCATTCCGGAATGCACTTCCCACGATGAAATTGAGGACAACCTCGCCTCGCGGCGGCTGGCGTTCGCGCCGATCACCGTGCTCGCACCCAAGCTCGCCCGCCTGCTCGCGATCCGTCGGATCATGGGTGTGCGAAATTCCACGCATACGCTCGTTAAGATCCTTCAGCCGTTCGCGCAGCCGGGCTTGCGGCTGGTGAACTACACCCATCCGGAGTATCGCGAAAGCCTGACGGGACTGTTCACCGAGCATCCCGATGCCGCCGCCGGCGGCGCCCTGCTCGCACGCGGGACGGAAGGCGAAGCGGTGGCGGACACCCGCCGGCAAGTGCAGGTGGACTGGTTCCACGACGGCCACGCGGAGACGCTGATATCGCCGGAGCGCTCGTCGCCGGACGCGCCCGCAGTGGCGTTGCCCGAGGCCCTGGATGCCGCGACCACCGCCCGCTGGATCGAAACCGTACTGCGCGGCGAAGCACCGATTCCTCCCGCGCTCGCGCGCCAGGCGGAGTTGATTGCGGACATCGTCCGGCGTCAGGGCATTCGTTAGGCATTCTTCAGTCGAGAACCCGTCTCTGTTGACAAAAGCGCGCGCGCTGCGCTAATGTGCAGAAATGAGCTTTACCCAGTTCCCCTCCCTTCGAATTACTCAGGGTCGCCTAGCGCGGCCCCTATCGCTACGTCTAGCGTAAGTCGCTAAACGTGGCGCCGCGCGTTCCTCGCGTGGTCCCTCCGGCAGTTTCGTAGTTCCCCTTTGCAGTTCCCTTTTCACCACCCGTAGTCGTCTGCTTTCGTCCGTTCATCCACGGATCGAAAACGCGAGGATCACATGCACGCTGCATTTGCATCGTTCACGTTCGTCACCGGCGTCATCCACGCCATGGGACATCGCGAACCTGTCCAGCGCGCATCGGAACGATGCCGGCAAGCGCCGGCCGCTCGTCCGCCTCGCAACGACTGCGCTTTCACGCGTACAACGCGTTTAGCCGAGGCCCACGATGATGATGCGTAACCCTTCCGAGAAATACCGCCCTTTCCCCCAGGTCAACCTCAACGGCCGCCGATGGCCCACTCGCAAGATCGAGCGCGCACCCATCTGGATGAGCACCGATCTGCGTGACGGCAATCAAGCGCTGATCGACCCGATGAGCATTGAAGCCAAGCTCGAGTTCTTCGAGATGCTGGTAGCGGTGGGTTTCAAGGAAATCGAAGTGGGCTTTCCGTCGGCATCGCAGACGGATTTCGACTTCGTGCGCAAGCTGATCGTCGAGAACCGCGTTCCCGCCGATGTCACCATTGAAGTGCTCGTGCAGTCGCGCCGCGAACTCATTGAGCGGACTTTTGAAGCGGTGGAAGGCGCCCCCCAGGTAATCGTGCACCTGTACAACGCGATCTCGCCGTCGTTTCGCAAGATCGTCTTCGCGCAGTCCAAGGAAGAAACCAAGGCGCTGGCCGTGGAGGGCACGCGCATCATCAAGGAATGCGCCGCCGCGCGCCCCGGCACGCACTGGATCTATCAGTATTCGCCGGAAACGTTCAGCATGACCGAGCTTTCGTTTTCCCGCGAAGTCTGCGACGCCGTCGCGCAAATGTGGCGCCCCACGTCCGCCCACAAGATGATCGTGAATTTACCGGCCACGGTGGAAGCCGCCATGCCGAACGTATTCGCCGATCAGATCGAGTGGATGGATCGCAACATGAGTTTCCGCGACAGTATCGTGCTTTCGGTGCATCCGCATAACGATCGCGGCACGGCAGTCGCCGCGGCGGAACTCGCGATTCTCGCCGGCGCCGATCGCGTTGAAGGCTGCCTCTTTGGCAACGGCGAACGCACGGGCAATGTGGATCTCGTCACGCTCGCGATGAATTTGTACACGCAGGGTATCGACCCCGGCCTGGATTTTTCGGATATTGACGGCGTGCGACGCGTGGTCGAGCGCTGCAACCAGATTCCCGTGCATCCGCGTCATCCGTATGCCGGCGATCTCGTGTTCACGGCCTTTTCCGGTTCGCATCAGGATGCCATCCGCAAGGGTTTCGCCCAGCGCGAAGCGGACACGGTATGGGACGTGCCGTATCTGCCCATCGACCCCGCCGATCTTGGCCGCAGCTACGACGCCGTGATCCGCGTGAACAGCCAGTCGGGCAAAGGCGGCGCGACGTATCTGCTTGAACGCGGGCTGGGCTTCACGCCGCCGCGCCGCGTGCAGATCGAATTCAGCCATGCCGTGCAGAAAGTCGCCGACGCCTCCGGCGCGGAAGTTTCCGGCGAGGCCATTTGCGCGTTGTTCAAGCGCGAATACTTCGATGCACAAGGGCCGGCGTCGCGGGACGCGTCGACCCTGGACTTCGATGGACGTCACGTGAAGCTGCCCGTATCCGCGGTCGCCGACGAAGCGCACGCGCAGGCAGTCGCTGCGGCGGTAGCCAGCGTGGCCAGTGTGGCGATCGAGGTGACATCGTTTGAAACCGCCGCGACCGCGAAGGGTGAAACGGCGGTGTTCATCGGCTGCCGAATTGGCGACCAAGCCATGCGGTTCGGCGTTGCGGTGAATGCGAACGCAAGTCAGGCGGTCGCTGATGCAATCGTCAGTGCGGTAAATCGCGTGCGCTGGGCTGGGCGTAAGGAAGTGGAAAGCGAAGCGGTCGAAGCGTGAAGAGCTATTGGCTTTACAGCAACGAGCAACTAAGCGACGCGCGGTGATGTGGTCGTGCACCACTTTCTCGCTCAGTGCGGCAGAAATCTGCAAAGCAGGCGATAAAACACGACAACCGGTATCGACATGGCGACCGACGCTCACAAGGCGCCGGCCCGCCGGTCGAACCGCGACGCCCGACCGAACGGCGTCGAACCGGTGCTAATCCAGCGCCACGCGTGTCGCCTGCATCGCGAGCAACTGCCATTGCCCATCGACCTGGATGTGGATGGCCGTATACGCGATGGGAAACAGCAAGGCGCCGTTCTTCGACTCCATCTCGAGCAGCGCGCGGCCAAACACGATCCACGTGTCCCGCCCGCCCGGCATCACGTCCTGCGACTGGATCTCGATCTGCCGATAACGCCGGCGCCCCGCGGTGATCGCATCAATAAACTGACGCTTCGTCTCGCGCTTGCCATTGGTGTGGACGTAGCTGGCGTTCTCCGCCAGCAGCGCGTCCAGCAATTCGCCGTCACCGTCGACCATCGCGCGGAAACGGTCCCGCTCTAGTTCACGGATTGCCTCGATGGGCGTATCGATGGGTTGTGCCGGCATCTGCAGTTCCTCTCACACTTGAGGAACCGATGGACACGGTCCTCGTCAGAAGTTGTATTGCAAATATATCTGGCTGAAATTTATACCAGGATTCGGGTGTTCGATACCGCCGTTGGATAAATGCTGAAACCGGAAGCCCGCCTGGTAGTTTTGATGGGCGCCGAATTGGGCTCCGACGCCCACAACGTCGGCAAACTGAAAGGCCGAAGAGAAGGTACGCGTCTCGGTTTCGCGAACGTGCGACAAGACGCGTACCCCCACGCCCGCTTCCACATAGGGCCGAAACCATCCCGAACTCTTGATGAAGCGGAACATCGGCGTCAGGCCGAATTCCCAGATCCCCGGATTCGATGCCTGGCTTTCGCGAATATCCCAGTAGGCAACGTGCGCTTCGCCCACAACAGTGAAGTGGAAACCGCCGATTTCCCACCAGGTCCAGTTAGGGTCCCAGACCACGCCGACATCCGCCTTCCGGACGTCATGGTCGGCAACCCCGCCGGCGATCTGCAAACCGAACTGATCGGCATGGGCAGTGGCCGAAGCCAGGACCAGCGCACCGAACAACGCACCGTAGAAAGAGCACTTTTGCCAGACACTATTGTTCTTCTGCATGAATACTCCAGAACTGGATTCTCACAAGTCGGGCTTGCCACTTACGCAGCAAGCCGCCATTTTAGAGACGGTCTTAAAAAAGTGCTCAGAACAGTTCTGCTGAATGAGGAAAAAGCGGAATTAAGTTTCGTCGAATCCCGATTGACGGGTAAATCGTGCGAAAACTTGCAAATTTCTTTCGGTAAATTTGACGAGGAAAGCGTTTCACGGAGTGCAACAGTCAGGGAAAGCACGTAGTGGCTATTGGAGCGAAGATTCTAATAGCGTATGGGAACTTGGACACACAAGGCCCCTCTAATCCTTAGCACTCGAAATAGCAGAGTGCTAATATCCTGCTAGACCCGGTTTTTCATCGGGTTTTTTGTTGATAAGGAGCACACAAGCGTGACCAATGCGATGACCCTCCCGAATACTGGACACTCGGCGCCGGCCAAGGCCGCTTCGGCAGGTGCGCTGACGTTTGCGCAGTCGTCCATGTTGACCGGCCAGATCGGCAACATCGACGCCTACATTTCGGCTGTCAACCGGATTCCGATGCTAACGCCGTCGGAAGAACGTCAGTACGCCACCGAATTCCGTGACAACGACAACCTGGACGCCGCTCGCCAGCTCGTGCTGTCGCACCTGCGGCTGGTGGTATCGATTGCCCGCAATTACCTTGGGTACGGCCTGCCCCACGCCGACCTGATTCAGGAAGGCAATATCGGTTTGATGAAAGCCGTGAAGCGCTTCGATCCGCAACAGAACGTGCGGCTGGTGTCATATGCCATGCACTGGATCAAGGCTGAGATTCACGAGTACATCCTGCGCAACTGGCGCACGGTGAAAGTGGCGACCACGAAGGCACAGCGCAAGCTCTTTTTCAACCTTCGCAGCCACAAGACCGGACACAACGCGTTCACGCCGGACGAGGTCGATAGCCTGGCGAAAGAGCTGAATGTGAAGCGCGAAGAAGTCTCGGAGATGGAAACGCGTCTTTCGGGCGGGGACATCGCGCTGGAAGGTCAGATCGATGACGGCGAGGAATCGTATGCGCCTATCGCGTATCTGGCCGACTCGCACAATGAGCCGACCAACGTGCTGGCGTCCCGTCAGTTCGACAAGCTGCAAAGCGAGGGGTTGTCGACCGCGCTCGAGTCGCTCGACGAACGCAGCCGCCGGATCGTTCAGGCGCGCTGGCTTGAAGTGGAAGACGACGGTTCGGGTGGCAAGACGCTGCATGAACTCGCTGACGAGTTTGGAGTATCGGCTGAACGGATTCGTCAGATCGAAGCCAGCGCAATGAAGAAAATGCGCTCGGCGCTGACTGAATACGCGTAAGCGTTTAGTGCAGGAGTTTCGCCGCTTGAGTTTTTAGCGGTGCAGAGAGAAACCTTGAAAGCCTGCCGTCGAAAGATGGCGGGCTTTTGTTTGCCTGCTCGATTTGGGTGTGCGCGACGCGCACCCATGAAAATGCGGCGCCAGAGGTTTCCCCATGGCGCCGCCCGGCGTTCAGCCAGCAGACCGTCTACCGCCTAGCGCGACATCATGTGGGCGCCGACGTTATGCAGCACCCATAACGTCCCGCCGATCAGGATCACCGCCACCATCACGGTAAATCCGAACGCGAGCACGTTCCATCGCTGCGATGACGACGTGTTCATATGCAGGAAAAACACCAGATGCACGAGGATTTGAACGAACGCGAGCACCGCGATCGCGATGATCGACTCGGTCGGCCCCAACGCCTGTTGCATGACCAGTCCAAAAGCCGCGGCCGTCAGCACGACCGACAGGACGAAGCCAATGACATACGAGCGCACGCTGCCGTGGCCCGCGCCGGTATCGATTGAATGTGCGTGTGCCATTTATACGACGCTCGTCAGATAAACAAAGGTAAAGACGCAAATCCACACGATGTCCAGAAAGTGCCAGAAAAGGCTGAGACACGTGAGGCGCGTCAGATCGCGTTGGGTAACTTTCTTGTTGCCGATGACCTGAATAGCCAGGACCACCATCCAGATCAGGCCGACCGTTACGTGCAAGCCGTGCGTGGCGACCAGCGTGAAGAACGCCGACAAAAACGCACTGCGATCGGGTCCGTAACCCTGCGCGATCAGCATGCTGAACTCGTGGATTTCCAGCCCGATAAACAAAGCGCCCAGCACGAAGGTAACGCCGAGCCACGCCAGCAGCGCGGCCGACTTGCCCTTGTGAGCGGCCAGCATGCCGAAGCCGAACGTGATGCTGCTCAGCAGGAGAATGGCCGTTTCCAGCATGACGCCGGGAAGCTCGAAGACGTCCTTACCCGACGGACCGTCCGCGAACTGATGACCCATGACCGCGAACACAGCGAACAACGACGCAAAGATGATGCAGTCGGTCATCAGGTACACCCAGAACCCGAACACGGTGTTCGATGCACCGTGATCATCGTGGGATCCCGTCAGATCGAGCGAGATGGTTTTTTGCAGCATTACAGTGCCTCCTGCAGGTCGAGCGAGCGCGCCGGTGTTGTCGGCGTGCCGTCCATGCCGGCGACAGTTTCAGCGGAAATGGTGTAGTCGATATCGTCGTCGTAGCTTCGCAGGATCAGCGTGACGACCACGCCCAGGAACCCGGCGATTGCCAGCCACCAGATATGCCAGACCAGCGCGAAACCAATAGCGAGGCTAAACAAGCCGATGATCAACCCGGCGCTCGTATTGCGCGGCATATGGATGTCGCGGTAGTCCTCGACTGCATGGCGCGTTCGGCCGCGTTCCTTCATGTGCGCGAAGGCGTCGAGTTCATGAATCACAGGCAGGACCGCGAAGTTGTAGAGGGGCGGCGGTGAACTCGTTGCCCATTCGAGCGTGCGGCCATTCCACGGATCTCCCGTGACGTCCTTGTACGCAGGCGAGTTACGTTTCACCACGCTGACCACGACCTGAGCGACCTGGAACAGCACGCCCACGAGAATGATCAACGCGCCGATCAACGCAACGACCATGTACGGCTGCCAGCCCGGCGTGTCGTAGTGATTCATGCGGCGCGTTGCACCCATGAAACCCAGCACGTACAGCGGCATGAACGCGGTCCAGAAACCCACGAACCAGCACCAGAACGCGCACTTGCCGAGCGTTTCGTTCAGCTTGAAACCGAACGCCTTCGGGAACCAGTACGTGAAGCCGGCGAGATACCCGAACACCACGCCGCCGATAATCGCGTTATGGAAGTGCGCGATCAGGAACAGGCTGTTATGCAGCACAAAGTCTGCTCCCGGCACGGCCAGCAGCACACCCGTCATGCCGCCAACGGTGAACGTGATCATGAAGCCGATCGTCCACAACACCGGCGACGAAAACTCCAGCCGGCCCTTATAGATGGTGAACAGCCAGTTGAAGATCTTCACGCCGGTCGGAATAGCGATGATCATGGTCATGATCCCGAAGAACGCATTCACGTTCGCACCGGAACCCATCGTGAAGAAGTGATGCAGCCACACGAGCAGCGACAGCACCATGATCGAGCACGTTGCATAGACCATCGTCTTGTAGCCGAACAGCGGCTTTTTCGCGAACGTAGCCACCACTTCCGAGTAGATGCCGAACGCCGGCAACACCAGGATGTACACCTCCGGATGGCCCCACGCCCAGATCAGGTTCAGGTAAAGCATGGCGTTACCGCCGGCATCATTCGTGAAGAAATGCATGCCGAGGTAACGGTCGAGCGCGAGCAATGCGAGCGTTGCGGTGAGGATCGGGAACGTCGCGAGAATCAGCACGTTCGAGCACAGCGCGGTCCACGTGAACACCGGCATCTTCATGAACGTCATGCCCGGCGCGCGCATCTTGAGGATCGTCACGAAGAAGTTGATGCCGGTCAGCACAGTCCCTATGCCGGAAAGCTGCAGACTCCATAAGTAGTAGTCGACACCCGCCCCCGGACTGAATTGCAACTCCGACAACGGCGGATACGCCAGCCATCCGGTTTGCGCGAAATCTCCGATAACCAGCGAGATATTCATCAGCATCGCGGCAATCGCGGTCATCCAGAAACTCAGCGAATTGATGAACGGGAATGCGACGTCGCGGGCGCCGATTTGCAGCGGCACCACAATGTTCATCAAACCGATCATGAACGCCATCGCCATGAAGAAAATCATGATGACGCCGTGCGCCGTGAAGATCTGGTTGTAGTGCTCGGGCGGCAAAAATCCCGGGCCGTTATAGGCCAGCGCGAGCTGCGTGCGCATCATGAGCGCATCGACGAAACCGCGCAGCAGCATTAACACCGCCACGACGATATACATCACGCCAATCTTCTTGTGATCGACCGACGTCAGCCATTCACTCCAGAGATAGCCCCACTTCTTGAACCATGTCAGCGCAACGACCACGGCCAGCACAATGACGGCCATGAACGCCGCCGCGGCCATGATGATCGGCTGATCGAACGGTATGTCCGATAGCGTTAATTTTCCCAACAAATTTCCAAACATGGCTTACCCCTTCGTGCGGCAGATCGGGTCGGGTATGTTGCGAGCATGCCCGTTGTTATATTTCGCGACGATGCTCTGAAACAGATTCGCGTCGACCTTGGAGAAGTACTGGACCGGATGCTTTTCGGTCGGCGCGGCAACGGCCGCGTAGTTCACGCCGTCGAGCTGACCCGGCGATGACTTCACCTTTGCGACCCAGGCAGCAAACTCTTCGGGCGTAGTCGCCACGGCGCGGAATTTCATGTCCGAGAAGCCCTGGCCGCTGAAATTCGCAGAGATGCCGGCATAGTCCCCGGCTTCATCGGCGATCAAATGCAGCTTGGTTTGCATGCCCGCCATTGCATAGATCTGACCGCCTAATTGCGGGATGAAGAATGAGTTCATCACCGAATCTGACGTGATCTTGAAGTTCACCGGCGTACCAACGGGAAATTCAATCCGATTAACCGATGCAATACCCAGATCCGGATAAATGAATAACCATTTCCAGTCGAGCGCGACGACTTCGACATTAATCGGTTTGACCGCAGAGACAAGCGGTTTATAAGGATCAAGCGCGTGCGTGCTCTTGTACGTCAGAATACCGAGATAAAGGATAATCAGACTAGGGACCAGCCAGACCACGATTTCGATCTTGGTCGAGTGAGCCCATTTCGGCAAATACTCGGCAGATGTATTCGATTGCCGATATTTCCACGCAAACAACAGTGTTAGGAAGATGACCGGTACCACCACGATCAGCATGGCGTACGTGGACGTAAGAATAAGATTCTTCTCAGCCAGCCCGATGCTGCCCTTAGGATCGAGTAGATCCATCTGGCCACAGCCCGACAGGAGAAGAGCAGGGAAAATTGCTAACCGCTTGCAAAATCCCGACCCGGATTTTTGTTTCATACCTTGCCCGATTTCAACGTTTTTGAGATATTACGTTTCGACTTTTAACCAGCCTCGGGAGAAGGGTAGCGCGATTTCAAGCCGCGACTTATTCCAACTTTTTCGAAAAATATTTTGTGTTTATTTGGGGTGACTTATTGCCGCATATTTATACGTCACGTGAATGCGGCGATTTGACCCAGATTATCGAGATAATAACCATTATGTATAAATAAAGATAATAAAAAGCGAGGGCCTGGATTCCCAGGCCCTCGCGTCACGCCAACACATTTCGGCAAGCGATCACTTCAAATACAACCCCGGCGCCCACGATCCCTGCAGGGAGGAAAACTGGAAGGTCTTTCCCGTCGCATTGCGAATGCAGATTGCAATCTGCTTCGCTCCGGCTTGCTTCTGCGACGCTATATAGGCGCTGATGTCGTTGTTGCGAACCTGCTGGACGTTGTCCGCATAAATTCCGCCGAGGTAGTCACTGTCGCTCGAACGGCACGCAGATGCCGTAGGCAGGTTCGAGGTGTCGTCCCAGTCCGTGGTCGCGGAATAGATCCAGAGCATGACAGCGCTGGAATCGGTTACGTTCCCGCCAAGCGTCTGGAGGTAAGAAGCGGCATACGAGTAGTCGTTCAAGTTTTCCGGCATCGGAAATTTGATCAGGATGACGTCGCCCGGCGCCGAGACCAACGTTGCGCCCGTCGGACGAACGGCACCGGTGCTGTCCAACTGGACGTTTGCGCTGGTCTTCGAATAATAAGCGGGGATGTTCTTGCTGCAGGTCGAGCCGGCGACTTCACCCCTGTTCATGCAGGTATCGACGATGTACTGCATGCTTTCGGCGTGCCACGCATTGATAAAATCACCGTGCGCCGTGTACATGCTGCCCCATTGCGGCACCCATTGACCGTTTTGGAATATCGGATCCAGCGACAACTGCGCGGTGGACAAGTCCGGATCATTTCCAAGGGGATACACGACATTCATCTGCAACTCAGGAATCTTGACCGGGTAATTAGCGGGACACGTACCGTCAGAGTTTCGATACGCCACGTTGAGCGCGCCGTTTGCAGCTTTCATGAGGCTGTTCATTCGCTCCGTCCGGCTCGTGCCAAAGATCGGTTTCAGCGTCTTGCCATCCCAGCAATCCGGAAAATGCACGGAAATATGGAGTTCGGAGGGCTCACCTGTGCTCGCGCTATTGGGCGGACAGCTCGTTGGCATTGTCGTCGTGAATTTGTTGGTGCCCATGCATATGAAGTTCACATGCGGGTTGGGAGCCGTGCCCATGTGATCGCCGGCCAGCATTTGAAGGCCCGGCGGAATCGCGTGAACCGGCGCCGAGTCCACCGGTTGATCATTCTTGTAGTAGGTCTTCTCGTAGGTTGGCACAACAATCCCCGACGCCCGCTTCAATTGTGGCACCCAGTAGGCCGAGCGGTCGGCGGTCGAATCGCAATTCACGGCCTTATTGGTGCTCAGCGAGTCGTAGGTGCTGTTCGCATTCGTGCCTGGATTGGCGAAGAAATCATGCACCATGGCCTCTCCCGGTTTCCCTGGATAAACAATGGGATCATCGGCCAGCGTGTGCGAATAGTTGCAATCCGAATTGAATGAGGTACCGGCGTGCGCAATGCTCACGCCAAGCATGAGCGTGATCCAGATGACGATGCGTAGCTTCATGAACGACTCCTGAAACGAAACAGCAACAATGAAGGGGTTGATTTCTCAAGGCGATTTTATTTAGGTAAACTTAACAAATGCCACTCAGAATAAACGCGACAGTTGTCTTTCGCGACAGATGGTTTTAATCCAGCGCCAGACTGAAACGGTCAAAAAAAATGCGGCTCCATCGGTAACGATGGAGCCGCATTGCTAACTGCTTATGTCCGGCTCAGCCCTTCGGGCTTAAGCGGCCGAACCCCCTCAACATTTACGCCGGCAGCGGCGCAGCGCCACCGCCCGGCGAAAGACGTTTCGCCATGGTGGCTGCATAACGATCAGCCGCGTTGCCCACGACAATGTGGAACGTATCGGCGGAAACCCATGCGACATCGAGTGTCGACAAGCGCTGACGATCCACGGACGACGGATCGCGCACTACCACGCGAAGTCGCGTAGCGGCGACGGCATCAAGCGAAGCCACGTTGGTCGCACCACCGAACACCGCGAGCCAACGCACCGGATCGGGATCCAGCGGACCTTGCTCGCCTGAGGCGACCGGGGCCAAAGGAGCAGCAGCAGGCTTGGACGAAGCTGCTGTTGCGCCACCCGCGGACGACCGTTCGATTTCGGTGCGGATTTCATCGGAGATGAGATCGGCTTCCGGCCCGATGATGACCTGCACACTCGTCGCGCCACGCTTCAGCACACCACGAGCACCAATCGCCTTCAACTCGGGTTCCGACACCTTCGCTGAATCCACTACCGAAAGACGCAGACGTGTGGTGCAGGCATCGACGAGCGTCAGGTTCGACGCACCGCCCAAAGCGGCGATGTAACGCACTGCGCGCGGCACGGTAGCACCGGCCGTCGGGGAAACAAAACCCGTGTTGTCGTAGGACTCGACTTCTGCATCGGTCGTAGCGGGTTCACGGCCCGGCGTTGCCATGTTGAACTTGCGGATGAAGAAGCGGAACAGGCCGTAATAGACCAGACCGTAGACCAGGCCCACCGGAATCGCCAGCCAGCCGCGCTGCGACAGCCCGTAGTTCAGCACGTAGTCGATAGCACCAGCCGAGAACGTGAAGCCAAGGTGAATGCCCAACGCCGAGCAAATGGCAAGCGACAAGCCCGTCAACACCGCGTGGATCGCGTACAGCGCCGGTGCGAGGAACATGAAGGTGTATTCGATCGGCTCGGTCACGCCCGTCAGGAACGCGGTCAGGGCCATCGAGAAGAGCAGGCCGCCGACCATGGCGCGACGATGCTTCGGTGCTTCATGGAACATGGCGAGACATGCTGCCGGCAAACCGAACATCATGATCGGGAAGAAACCCGTCATGAAGCCGCCTGCGGTTTTATCGCCGGCAAAGAAGCGATGCAAATCGCCCGTCACCGCCGCGCCGCCGCCCGGGGGCGTGTACGAGCCGAACACGAACCATGCAAGCGAGTTGATGATGTGGTGCAGACCTGTCACCAGCAGGATCCGGTTCAGCACGCCGAACACGAACACGCCCAGCGCGCCTGCGCCCGTCAGCCAGCCGCCGGCTGCATCGATAGCCGCCTGAACCGGTGCCCAGACATAGCCCAGGACAATCCCGATCACCAGACAGGTCACCCCCGTGACAATCGGCACGAAGCGTTTCCCTCCGAAGAACGCGAGGTATTCAGGGAGCTTGATGTCTTTGTACTTGTTGTAGAGGAACCCGGCCACGCAACCTGCAACGATCCCCGACAGCACGCCCATGTTGAGCTTGTCGTTGATGTCCTTCATCACCGCGATTTCGATCAGGTAACCGATCGCACCCGCCAGACCGGCCGTACCGTTATTGTCCTTCGCAAAACCGACCGCCACGCCGATGGCGAACAAGAGTGGCAGGTTTGAAAAGATCGTATCGCCAGCGTCGGCGATCATCTTGATGTTGAAGACATCCGGTTGGCCGAGGCGCAATAGCAGCCCGGCCACCGGTAGCACGGCAATCGGCAGCATCAGCGCTCGGCCGAGTCGCTGCATTCTTGCAAACAGGTTGGCGTCCATCAGGTTCTCCAGAGATAAGTGTCTTGTCGTTGATCGTGTTGGTACAACAGGTTGTCGATCGAAGCTTTTTTACTAATAAACGCGATAAACGCGAAGGCCGACTGCCGGACGGACGTGTTAGTCCAACGGCCAGATTTCGCGGCTTGCTGCTCTTACTGCCTGTGCTGATTCGAGCGCCAAGGCGTCCTCAGCGCGCTGACGGCACAGTGGGTAATCGAGTTTGCGCACGAGCGCCTTGATGCCGGGAACCGAAACCGGGTCCACCGATAATTCCGTCACGCCAAGTCCCACGAGCAAGGGCACGGCGACCGGATCGCCGGCCAGCGCGCCGCAGACACCGACCCATTTGCCGTGTTTGGCCGCGCCGTCTGTCGCTTGCTTGATGAGGCGCAGCACGGCGGGATGCAGTCCGTCAGCCTGGGCCGCGAGATCGGCCTGGCAACGGTCCATTGCAAGCGTGTATTGCGTGAGATCGTTCGTGCCGATAGACAGGAAATCCGCGTGTTGAGCGAGTTGATCGGCCAGCAGCGCCGCCGACGGCACTTCGATCATCACGCCCACCTGAATGGGATCGGTCCGGCCAATTTCCGCCGCGAGTTCATCGATGCGTTTTCTCAAGCGCACGAGTTCGCCGGAGTCGGTGACCATCGGCAGGAGAATGCGTACCGTGCCGAACGGCTTCACGGCGAGCAGACCACGCAGCTGGTCGTCGAGGAGATCGGGGCGCACCTGCGCCAGGCGAATGCCGCGCAGGCCGAGCGCCGGGTTCGTTTCAGGCGGCAGCGTGAGGTAATCGACTTCCTTGTCCGCGCCCACATCGAGCGTGCGGATGATCGCCGTGCGCCCATTCAATGCGCCGACAATCGATTGATAGCTTTCCGCGTGCTCAGCGGCCGTAGGAGCGGACTGGCGATGGATAAACAACAGTTCGGTGCGCAGAAGACCGACGGCATCCGCGCCGTTATCGACGGCAGTTTTTGCGTCATCAAGCGTCGCGATGTTCGCCGCCACTTCGATCGTGCGGCCGTCTTTCGTGCCCGCCGCTTCCTGCGACGTGCGCCGGTTCACCTCACGCACGCCCGCGAGACGCTGACGCTCGAGGCGCGCGCGTTCCACATCGAGTGCGGTTGGTGCGTGCTCGAGGCGACCGGCCGATGCGTCCACCACGACTTGCGTGCCATTGGGAATCGCGTGCAGCGCGTCGCCCACCGCGACCAAGGCCGGGATGCCGATCTGGCGCGCAATGATCGCCGCGTGCGACGTGGCGCCGCCGCGTGCCATCACCAACGCGGTCACACGCGTACGATCGAGCGACGACAGGTCGGAGGGCGTGAATTCATCGGCGGCGAGCACGGCTTCGTCGGGCAATTCACGCGCCGCCGTGTTCGTATAACAGAGCGCGCGCAGCACGCGCTTTTCGATATCGCGGAGATCAGCTGCACGCTCAGCCAGCAACGCATCCTCAATATTCGACAACACCGCGATCTGCGCGCGAATCGCTTCGCGCCACGCAAATCCGGCGCTCTTGCCGAGGCTGATCAGATCGCGCGCGGCGTCGAGCAGCGTGGGGTCTTCCAGCAACACGCGATGCACCGCGAAAATCCCCGCCTCGCCGACGGCGCCGCGTTGCGAAGCAGTACGGACGGTTTCGTCGAGTTCCGCGTCGATGGTAGCAATGGCCTTGTCCAGCAAACGGCTTTCCGCTGCCGATGTCCCGGTTGCCTGCTCGGGCGGCGTGATGTCGTTGTTGTCCCAGCGCACCAGCTTTCCGACCGCAATTCCCGGCGATGCACATACGCCGGCAATCGTGTTCGGATCGAGCGGCTTGCCCGGATCACGTGAGACGGCGACCGGCGCAGGCGATTGCATGCGCGCCGGTTTCTCTTCCACTTCACCGTGCGCTTCGCGCAGCAATTCCGTCGCGACCGCTTCAACCGCCGCAGCCGCTTGCGCGCCCACCCCAAGCAATTCGATAGTCGCGCCTTCGCCGGCGCCGAGGCCAAGCAAACCGACCACACTTTCAATCGGCGCTTTACGCCCGTTGAAGCGCACTTCCACCTTGGCGTCGAAACCACGTGCCGCTTCGCGGGCGCGGGCCGCGGGCCGCGCGTGCAATCCGCCAGCATGTCCAAGCGTCACGGTGCGGCGCGCTTCGTCGGTGAAATTCGAATCGCTGCGGGCCGCGTCCGCCTTCACGCCGCCCTTGGCGCGCAGCACCAGCAACTGGCTTTCGCCCGCCTTCAGCATGCCGCGGCCAGCACGCTCGACCACCTCGAACGCGTCGCTATTGGCAACCGCAATCACGGAAACGAGGCTCGGCGCGTTCTGCGCGACGTAGTCGGCATCGAATTCGATCAGGACCTGGCCAGTGCGCACGCTCGCACCCTGCTCGACCTTCGGCGTAAAACCTTTACCCGCAAGCTCCACCGTATCGATACCAATGTGCACCAGGATTTCCGCGCCTTGCGACGTGCGCAAGGTCACGGCGTGATGGGTGCGCGCGAGATGCGTGATGACACCGTCGCAGGGGGAAAGCAGCGCACCTGACAGCGGATCGATACCAATACCATCGCCGAACATGCCGTCCGCGAACACAGGATCGGGGACATCGGCGAGCGGCACCATGGGGCCGGTGAACGGCGCGAGCAACACGAAATCGTTCGGGTTTTCAGTGGAATGATTCAACAGGGACTCCTCGGCACGGCGCATCGGATGACTCTCGATTAACGGGTTTCGGTGACTTTCGCCAGATGGCGCGGCGCGTCGGGATTGCGCCCGCGCGCGGCAGCCAGGGCGTCGGCCATCACATAGAAGGACAGGATTGCAGCGATCGGATCGAGCGCGAAATGAGCGGTCTCGACCAGCGGCAACGTGGCTTCGGGCACATCGGCAGGTGCGGCAAGCAACACGCGTGCGCCACGGGCGCGCATGTCGCGGGCAAGCTGGATCAACCCGGCCTGCTCCGGACCGCGCGGTGCGAACACGAGCAGCGGATAGTCTTCGCCGATAAGCTCCATGGGTCCGTGCCGCACTTCCGCGCTCGAGAACGCTTCGGCCTGGATACCCGATGTTTCTTTCAGCTTGAGCGCCGCTTCCTGCGCAATCGCGAGACCGAGTCCACGGCCGATCACGATCATGCGGTCGACGTTTTTCAGTTCATCGACAGCGTGCGACCAGTTGAGCTTGCCCGCCGCGCGCAATGCGTCGGGCAGCGTTTTCAGCGCGTTCAGCAACTCGACATCTTTCTGCACATGCGCGATTACGATGGCCGACAGCGACAAGATCGCGATATAGCTTTTAGTCGCGGCCACCGACAATTCCGGCCCAGCCAGCAGCGGCAGATTCCATTCACACGCTTCGGCGAGCGGCGAACCGGGCGCATTGACCGCCGCCACGGTCAGCGCGCCGGCAGCACGCAACGCCTGCATCGTGCCGATCAGATCGGGACTCTTGCCGGACTGCGAGAACGCCACGGCCAGTTGGCCTTTCACGCGCAAAGGCGCTTGCTGCAAGGTCGCAACCGACATGGGCAACGAAGCGACCGGCACGCCAATACGGCTCATCGTCAGGCCTGCGAAGTAACTGGCGGCGTGATCCGATGAACCGCGCGCGACGGTCAGCGCAACATGGCGCGGCTCTTCGGCAAGCCGTGCGGCGAGTGCTTCAATGTGGGAAGTATCGGCGAGCTGGGCAACCACCACGTCGGCGGAAGCCAGCGCCTCATCAAGCATATTCGACAATTGATTCACCCTCTACATAAGTTGCCGTCAACGCAAGTTCGCGATCGAATACAACGAGGTCCGCCCACGCGCCACGCGCGATCCGGCCTCTGTCTTCAAGGCCGAGATAATCGGCGGCGTAGCGTGACAGGCGATTGGAAACGTCCGCCATCGGCAAGCCGATGGAGACAAGATTGCGCAGCGCCTGATCCATGGTCAGCGTGCTGCCGGCGAGCGTGCCGTCGGCGAGACGCACGCCGCCCATGCACTTCGTGACGTGCTGGCTGCCCAGTCGATATTCGCCGTCGGGCATGCCGGCCGCCGAGGTGCTGTCGGTGACTACATACAGGCGGGGAATGGCGCGCAGCGCAGCGCGAATCGCACCAGGATGCACATGGATAAGATCGGGGATCAGTTCAGCGTACTCGGCATGCGCGAGCGCCGCGCCGACCACGCCGGGATTGCGGTGATGCAGCGGCGACATCGCGTTGAACAAGTGCGTGAAACCACGGGCGCCGTGTTTGAGCGCGTTGACGGCGTCTTCGTAAGTAGCAAGCGAATGGCCCACTTGCACGCGCACGCCGCGCGCCGCCATTTCCTGGATCACTTCAATATGCCCGGAGATTTCCGGCGCGATGGTCACCACGCGGATGGGCGCGAGCGACAAGTACTTCAGCACTTCGTCGCGCACGGCAACGGCCGCCGCATCCGGTTGCGCGCCAAGCTTGCCGGGATTGATGTAGGGACCTTCCAGATGCACGCCAAGCACGCGTGCGCCACCCGACGCGCGGCGGATGGATTGTTCGCCGAGACCTGCGACGACCGCCATGAGTTCGTCGCGTGGAGCGGTCATGGTGGTGGCGAGCATGCTGGTGGTGCCGTGCTTCGCGTGCTCGCGTGCAACGGTACTCGCGGCGTCGCCGCCTTCCATGATGTCCGCGCCGCCGCCGCCGTGCACGTGACAGTCGACGAAGCCCGGCAGGATGTACGGCGCATCATTGGTCTTCGGGTCCACGCGAGCGCCTTCGATCGTGGTCACCCGTCCGTTCGCAAACTCGACCGAGCCGTATATCCAGCCGTCGGTCGTGAGGATGTTTCCTTTCAGCATGAATCTCTCTCGTGAAACCTACAGCGAGGCACGCGTCTGAAGGCGCGCGCCGTGCGCATGATGAAGCTCCATCAACCGTCGCACCCGCTGCGAGCAGGGCGAAAGTCGCCGATAAAACGTTTCCCCGGTGACCTCCTGCGATGGCGTTTTTCGCCTCTGGAATTGTTTTACGACGCCTGTTTCGACGTCTCGCCGGTCCGGTAGTGAAGGGACTCTGGCGCGATGCTTACCGCACGAACAACACTGGAACACGATGCCAGCCGGACACATTAATTGACGCTATGCGACCAATTTTTACGATCGCTCCGACGAGCGATTATGCATAGGAATGGTCACAAAGCCGACGTCTTTGGCGAGCCCATTATATAACCAAAATAATACCAGTCAATTTTCAAAATCAATTAGCTCATCCTCCACAAACTTGTTAATTATCAATAGGTTGAACGCATCTCAAATTTATTTCGCAGGCGCGCTCATATCAGTAATTACCCTTGAATGCAGCCCACTTCAACGCGTCTGGTCTGCACACTATAGTCGCCCTTCGGCCGCCGCAGGAGGTGCCGTCAATGCTCTTCTGCACGATCATGCTTTTATTCGGCACAATAGCCTCGATCGATTCGCCGGGGAAAACGGTGAACGGCATAAAAACGAGAGAGCGAGGTGGATATGGACAGTTCCATGAACGGCGGCCTGACAGATGCGGTGCGCCGCTTCCAATGGTTTTACGCGTGCCATGTCAGGGCACCCCATGAGTTGGTCGAGCACAGCGCGCTGTCGCTGACGGAAATGCGCGTTTTGTTTGCTGTCATGCATGCGGGCACATGCACGGCAGCGGATATCTCGCGCACGCTCGGGCTCGATACCGGTTATCTGAGCCGGATGCTGACGCAATTCGAGTGCGCCGGATTGATCGAGCGGCAGCCATTTTCCGGCGATGCCCGCCGCAACCAGGTTTCATTGACCGCAGCCGGAGAAACGGCGCTGGCTGCGGTAAGCACACACGTGCGCGACGACGTTTCTGCGACGCTGAACGCAATGACGCCGGACGAACGCGCGCAATTGCTTGCATCGATGGGTTGCGTCCAGCGCCTGCTCGGTCCGAACGGCGCCACGCAGCGTGTTCGGCTGCGCGGTCCGCGACCGGGTGATTTCGGCTGGATCGTCGAGCGTGAGGCGCAACTCGCCGCCGGTGGAGTGCAAGCGCAACGTGAGCGGGAAATTCGTACAGCGATGGTCGTAGCGGATTACCTGACTGCACCCGATCCGGGGCGCAATGCGTGCTGGATCGCTGAGCAGGATGGCGTCGGCGTAGGCGCGAGCCTGCTGATAGGCATGTCAGCCGGGAGTGCGCGGATTTCGGCGTTGTTCATGGAGCCGGGTGTGAGGCGAGGCGGTATCGCCCGCCGATTGGTCAACGCATGCGTGACGTTTGCCACCGAGTCCGGATATGACCGCATCGTCTGCGCGACCGATCTGAATCCGGCTCCGGTTGGCCCTCTACTCCGGCCGTTTGGTTTCGAGGAGGTAAGCGGTCAGGGGGAATGGGAGAAACGCTTGGAAGAAACCTGCGCCAATTAAAGCCTGCGCACCGAGGCGACTGCGCGGGCTTAAGATTGAGGCCCGTCCTCTATCGGTTGAAATCGCCCATGTACGTCATCCATCTACGCTACACCGGCGCGCTCGCTGAAATCGACGACGCGCTCGAAGCTCATCGCCTTTATCTCGGACGGCAGTTCGACGCGGGCGCGTTTATCATCGCGGGACCCAAAGTACCGCGCGACGGCGGCATCATCCTGGCTGCGAGCATGGATCGTGACCGGCTTGACGCGATCATTGCGGAAGACCCGTTCTCGCAGCAGCGGCTCGCGCACTACGACATCATCGAGTTCAAGGCCACGCGGCTTGCACCGGATCTGAATTTGCCGCAATCGCCGTGGTTGTGACCGTTTTCCTCGATCGATCTTCCTGGAAGGTTTTGGGGTCCGGACAGCCATGAAAAAGGCCGTTTCAACGTGAGTTGAAACGGCCTTGGCGTTCTTGAAGCAAACGTCCGCTTAGTCGAGCAGCAACTTCAGATCGTGTACCCACGTGTCCACGCCCTGCCCGTCGCGTGCGAACAGCCTGAGATGCCCTTGTGGATCGAAGACATAACTCGCGGCCGTGTGATCCATGGTGTATTCGCCGGCGGTCTTGCCCGGAACCTGCGCGTAATACACGCGAAAATCCTTCGTGATCTTGACGAGTTCGGCCGTATCAGCGGGACGCAGGCCGACGAACGTCGGGCTAAACGCCGACACATATTCACCCAGCAACGGCGCTGTATCGCGTGCGGGATCAACGGTGACCATCAGCACTTGAACGCGTTTGCCATCGTCGCCGAGTTTTTGCAGTGCCTGCGAAAGTTCAGCGAGCGTGGTCGGGCAAACGTCCGGGCAATGCGTGTAGCCGAAGAACAGCACGACGGCCTTGCCTTTGAAATCGCCCAGGGTGCGCGTTTTACCGCTGGTGTCCGGCAACGAGAAATCGCTGCCGAACTGCGTATTGCCGGTGATGTCGAGATTCGTGAACGCCGGCTTGCTATCGCATCCTGCAAGCAGCACCGCGGCCAAAACGAATCCCAACCAGACAGCGATCCCTCGAACTGAAAACTTCATAAACCGATCACCGTCCGCACGTAATGATCCACGAGCAGCGCGCCAAACAGCAGCGACAAATACACGATGGAGAACCGGAAGGTCTTGCGCGCGAGAGCATCGGAATATTCACGATAAATCTTCCACGCATAACCCAGGAAAACGCCGCCAAGCACAACAGCCGACGCCAGATAGAGCACACCGCTCATGCCGGAGATAAACGGCATCATGGTCACGGCAAACAGGATCACCGTGTACAAAAGAATATGCAGGCGCGTGTATTTCTCGCCGTGCGTGTTCGGCAGCATGGGCAAGCCGGCGTTCTCGTAATCCTTGCGCCTGTACAACGCCAGCGACCAGAAGTGCGGCGGCGTCCATACGAAGATGATCAGCACAAGAATCCACGCGTCGCCGGGTACATGGCCGGTGACGGCCGCCCAGCCAAGCGCCGGTGGCATTGCACCCGATGCTCCGCCAATCACGATGTTCTGCGGCGTCGCGGGTTTCAGCAAGCACGTATAAATCACCGCGTAGCCAACGAACGTGGCGATTGTCAGCCACATGGTCAGCGCGTTCGTGAACGTGTAGAGCGTCCACATACCGGCGCCGCCGAGCAACGCTGAAAACAGCAGAATCTGCGCGGGCGTGATCTCGCCGCGTGCGGAGGGGCGCCACGCGGTGCGACGCATCATTGCATCGATCTTCTGTTCCATCAGGCAGTTGATGGCGAACGCGGCTCCGGCCAGCAGCCAGATGCCCACGGTTCCGCCAATCAAGACAGTCCACGGCACCATGCCCGGCGTGGCCAGGAACATGCCGATGACCGCGCAGAAAACCGCGAGTTGCGTCACGCGCGGTTTGGTCAACGCGATGTACTGCGAGAGGCGGTTACCGGAAGGGGAAATCAGTGTCGTGCTGTCCATAGAAACTCACGGAGCTTGGCGCGGGAGTGCTGCGGGAACGGCGTCGCGCGGGGCGGTGGCAGGCGACCCCACAACGTGGCCGGGACGGCTGGAAGAGATTCGAAAGTTTACCATAACGCTCAACAGCAAAAGGATGGCCGCCCCGCCGTTGTGGGCCACGGCAATAGGCAGCGGCCACTGCAGCAGGATGTTCGACAATCCCGTCAGGAACTGCAAGACGATCACGATCATGATGCCGTTAGCGGGTTTTCTCAACGACTCAAATCGCCGCAGTTTTGCGGCTAGCCACAACGTGTATAGCACGACGACGATCGCAAAGGTCCTGTGGGTCCAGTGAATTGCGACGAGCGCGTCCTGAGAAATGACATCGCCGTCACCGGTCATGCCAAGCGCGCGCCATAGGTGGAAGCCGTGCTCGAAGTTCATCGGCGGAATCCACGCGCCGTTGCACAGCGGGAAGTCCGTGCAGGCGAGCACCGCATAGTTCGTGCTGACCCAGCCGCCCAGCGCGATCTGGACCACCAGCAGCAATAAGCCGACAAGCGCCGCGGGCAACCAGCGAGCGGCGGCAGGATCGATAGCGGGAATCGGCGTCTGGCGCGCGGCCAGCCAGCCGAGCGCGCCGAGCAACGCCAGCCCGAGCAACAGATGCGTCGTCACAATGACCGGCTGCAGCTTCATGGTGACCGTCCACGCACCGAACGCGCCCTGCACCACGATCAGCATCAGGATCCCGGTCGGCCACCAGGGCGACACGTGCAGCGGCCGACGCTTCAAACGCGCCGTCCATGCAATCAGGACCTGCGCGATGATCAATACGCCGATCGCCATGGCGAAATAACGGTGAATCATTTCGATCCACGCCTTGCCGATACTCACCGGCCCCGTCGGCATCGCTTGATTGGCAGCGGTAATGGCAGCATGCGCAATAAACGGCGACGACGTGCCGTAGCAGCCCGGCCAGTCAGGACAACCGAGACCCGAATCGGTCAGGCGCGTAAAACCGCCGAACATCACGAGGTCAAGCGTCAGGAACGTAGTCAGCCAGACGAGCTTGCGGAATTTGTTGTCGTCGGCTTTCACCCACACGTACGAAAGCGGCAACAACGCAATGCAGATGCCGATCAATCCGAGTTGTAAAACGTAAGTCATGCGTGCACTTTCCTCAACTCGCCTTCAACCGATCCGCGACCACTTCAGCAGCTTCGCCAGATCCGCCTTGATTTTCTCCGGCTCCGGATTCTTCGGGAACCGCATCATCAGATTGCCGTTCGGATCGACCAGGAAGATGTGATCGGTGAGTTGCGAATCGGCGCCGGCCGGCAACCACGCCGCCACAGTCTTCGGATCGGCGACCAGCATGCGCGTGTCTGGCTGGGGATAAGCCGTGCGGATCACGCTCGACACCGGTTTGTCATCGGTACGAAGCCAGACGTTGACCACCCGATCGCGTTCCGCCCCTTGCAGCACGCGCACCTGCCGCATGAAGAACAGGCGCGTGACGCACTGTTCGTTGCACTCGCCGCCGTTGACCGTGACCATCAGCCATTTACCGCGCAGGGCGGTGAGCGGCATCGGTTTGCCTTGTTCGTCGGTGACGGCAAGTTGCTCGGGAATCGGCCGTTGCGGCTCGATCAGCGCTCCGTAGCTCGTAGTGCCGCCGGTCGGCTTGACCACGTAGTACATAAAGTAGGACGCGAGGACCGGCGCCGCGCAAACGGCCGCGAGCAGGATCAGCATCCAGCGGCCCTTGTTCCATGAGCCGGGCGTGCGTTCGGGTGTACGTTCCTGCTGCTGGGCACGCGCCTTGTGAACGGCAGACGCGGACGGTCGGGGAGTTTGCATGGACAAAATGTTGCCTCTATTCGTTTGCGGCATCGCATACTTCTCTAACGCGTTGCGTTCATTCAAGCGTCTGGCGCGTGGTTTGCGGCTGATGGCCGGAGCGGTTTTGGACCGAACTCCGCGCCTGCCTGTCACTGTCGGTTAAGCCGCCTGACCCGTACACACGGTACTCAATCCGTCGTGCTCGAGGTTGCTCAAGATTGTTCGATGGTAGTAGGTTATCGGATCAAACCTTCCCGTCCAGAGTTTCCGGTGCGCTCTGCCCGTCGTCGTCCTTCTTCCCTTCGTTCTTCGCCGCGCGCCTCGCGGCGTACAGCCCGAATCCGAGCGCTGCAAGCGCCATGCCCCACCACTGCAGCATATAGCCGTAGTTGGTCTCCACGCCCATGGTCGGCGCCGGCCAGTCACGCACCAGCTTGTCGGCGCTGTTGTTCAGTTGCTGAATCACGAACGGTTGCAGCGGCAAACCTGTTTCGGCGGCGTACGCAGCGACATCGAGATTCTGCCGAATCTTTTGCTGCGCCGCGGAACCGCCATGCCCCAGTTCGAAGGCCTGCGACGCATTCGCCCGCGCTATGCCTTCAATCTCGACTTCGCCGGGCGGCGTGTCATACGGCTCAATGCCCGTGCGATCCGCCAGACTACGTGGCAACCAGCCGCGATTCACCAGGACCACCCCGCCGCCATCAAGCTTGAGCGGCATCACGACGTAGAAACCCGGCTGGTCGTTATACGGCCGGTTATCGAGATAAACGACTCGATCGGGGATGAACGTGCCACGCGCCAGTACACGGTGAAAGTTGATGTCTTTCAACGCAATTGGCGTCACGCCCACGCGCTGCACGGGCGCGTTTTCAAATGCGACGATCTGCGCATTCAACTGCTCTTTCTGATGCGCGCGGTCCCGTTGCCAGAAGCCAAGCCGCACCGTGATCGCCATGACGATCAGGATGATCAGCGTCGGCCAGAAACGAATTTTCATACCGCGTTCCGATCGATGAAAACCTGAACGCCCACGCGGCATGTTACCTGCGGTGCGATAATCGATGAATCGAACTTCTTAGGCCAACTGGCTGTTTTCATGCACATATTCGTTGCTGTTGCATTCATTCTCATCATCGGAAGCCTGGGTTCGGCGCTGTACTTCATGATGACCGACAAGGGCAAGACCAAGCGTATGGTGTGGTCGCTCGCCATGCGGGTCGGGCTGTCGATCTCGTTGTTCCTCTTCATCCTGTTCGCGCACTGGATGGGCTGGATACAGTCAACCGGGATTCCGCTCGGACGCTGAATAATGTCTGAGTAACGTTTTAGGTTATGCCCGGGTTGGCCCTTCCGGCAGCGCGAAGGTTCGCCCTGGATCGCGCAATACTAGCCGGTCGTTGTACCTGGCTCTGCGACAAAATCGCGCGTGAAACCTCGTCTTCAACATTCCGCGCAGCGGCGTTCAAAAGCAAAACGCCGCCCGAGTCAGGTCGAGGCGGCGCTTTGCAAAGCATCTTTTTAATCGACTTCACTTCGTTTCAATCCACTTCACTTCAGATCATCCGTCCCGGCCCGGAAGCGGTTCGTTAAATCCGCCGCATCCGACCCGCTGAACATTGCCTGAATACTTACAGCCAGTACACAACCACATACAGTCCAAGCCACACCACGTCCACGAAGTGCCAGTACCACGCGGCGCCTTCGAACGCAAAGTGATGCTCCGCCGTGAAATGCCCGCGGATCACCCGCACAAGAACGACAGTAAGCATCGTGCCGCCGAGGAACACGTGGAAACCGTGGAAGCCCGTCAGCAGGAAGAACGTGGAGCCGTACACGCCCGAAGCCAGCGTCAGGTTCAGTTCGTTGTACGCGTGGAAATATTCGTAGCCCTGGCAGAACAGGAAGCACATACCAAGCAGAATGGTCGCACCCAGCCAGATAATCGTTTTGTTCCGATGATTCTCGCGCAGTGCATGGTGAGCGACCGTCAACGTCGCGCCTGA
>NZ_JNFG01000007.1 GCF_000729995.1 Caballeronia sordidicola
TACGCTCAATCCCTTACTGGAGGCGCATCCGGTTTTTGCAACGTCATTTGAAACCGCGCCTTTGCGACCTTCAAACCGCGATCGCATAAGCATTTGTCGGCCGTTTTAAAAGTGATACAGAAATGGTCGTCCGATTTGGCTTGACCCGGACGATGTTCGCTTCTTGCATCGCCTGGAACCGGCAGAGGAGCGATCCCTGCCCAAGGCACATACCACCGCTCCAGGCTCACCAGCCGACCGTATCGTTCAATGCAGTGCCGCCCGACGCCGGCACGTTCAGCGTGCGATTGCCGCCGCCAGGCAGGTTCTCCCATGTCACGCTTCCGTCGGCGTTCTTGCGGTAGTACTTGTATTGCACGCTGCTCCCCGCCGGGAGATTCACCGTGTTGCTCCATACCGGATAGTTGGCCGGGTCCACCGGCAGTCCGAGGTCGGTGCTCCAGTTGCCGAGCGCGGCCGTGCTTCCGGTTACATACATGTACTGCCCCGGCTGCGTCGCGGCCTGGACGCTGATCGAGACGCCGGCCTGCCCGCTCACCGGCGCGATCACGCAATTGCTATAACGCGCGCACACGATGGATGGAATATCGACGACCCTGCCCGCGTGAATCGATGCCAGCAGGCTGATGTACTCGCCCATCGCCCAGTTAAGCGGCGCCATTGATTTGGTCGGCGCACCGGCCGTGAATCCCGGCGGCGTCACGACTTGCCAGTTGCCGGGCAGCGTCATGGTGTTGGTCCAGATCTGCTCGGGGATGAAGCCTTCCGGCGTCGCGTAGGTCTTGATCGCGTTAAGGTACGAGGCACCGCTGCTGCCCACTCCACTGCTCGCGATGCTGTACATACCCCGCTCGGCCGTAAAGATGGGCCATGCGCGGCCGACGCCGGTGCCGTCGTAATTGCTGCCGTCGTTGTGTTCACCGTAGCCGTCGAAGTTGTAGCGGAACCACGCCGGGTTCGAGCCCGTTACGTTCATCGCGAGCACGGCGTCATAGGCGGCGAGCGTACCAACAATGGTGGGATCGTTGGCACGCTTCACACCCATGCGTACCAGCTCGAGGAAACCACCATCGACCACTGCGCGTTCATCCTGCATGCCGCCACCGTTCTTCACGAGGAAGCTTTGCCCCGAGTCGGGATAGCTGGTTGGCTCGTAGATCTGCGAACTGATACCCGAGCTCCCCGCCTGGCTCTTGCTCGCCGGATTGATTCGCACGTAGTACTTCTTGCTGCCGTAAAAGCCGGTGTTGGTGTAGGTCCAGCGCGTCACGTTCTGTTGCCAATAGTCGGCGGCAGCAAGGTAGCTGGCTGCGCGTGCGTTATCGCCGTTGTCAACGGCTATGCGCGCAGCGGCAACGAGGCCCGCCACCTCAGCGGCAATCGTCGATGGTGAATAGCCCGAGTCCTCCTCCCATCGATCCTGAAAGGTCCATGGACCCGTGCTAAGAATGTAGTCGGCAGTCAGAAGGATCTTCGGCCACAGCGCGTTATAGACGCCCGGGCCGAGACGCCACGCGAGCAGGATCGGCATCGCCTGCTCGTCCATCTGCGTCCCCTGCCAATAAGGCCAGCCGCTCACCCACGAATTCTGCGGGAAGCGGCCGACGCGGCTGAACCCTTGCGCGCAACCGTCGGCATTGTATTCGGCGGTGCCGCAGTCGGTGTTCTGTTGCAGGGTATCGAAGAGGTAATGGACGACCGTGGCAGGTGTGTTCGTATCGCCAGCCGTGATCAGCGCATTGGCAAACTTGAAGAGATCGCGCGACCACACGAGGTGATAGCCACCGATGTTGCCGTCGCCTTGTGTCTCGCCCCATGGCGTACCAATGCCCGCGATCATCGCGCCATTGCTCTTGTCCTGCATTGTCTTGAGGGTCATCGCGGCGAGGTAGTACTCGTCGTCAGCGGTGTTGCCTTGGGTCGAGAGGCCCGCGGCGTAGGCATGCCACGCGCTGTCGTATTGTGTGCGTAGACCATCGAGGTCGTCGCCGAGCGTGGCGGTCGCGGTCTGCATCGCGTTGCTTGCGGACGTACTGTCAAACGCAAGCACGATGTTGAACGAGATGCTCGTCGCACTGCTGCTGCCGAAGTCGAGCCAGCCCATCTGCGCGATGTTGCCGTTGGTCGCCGACGAATAAGTCCAGTCCATCCTCTTGTCCGGCGATGCCCCGCCGAGCAGATCGGTCCAGCCGTCGCTCTGAGCAACGAAGCCGTTCGATACCATCGTGGTGCCGCCTTGTATTTTCCACGGCAGCGAAGCGGCAAGCGCCGAATAGCGCGTGTTGTGGTTGGCGACCAGCATCACCCGGCCATTGGCGGCGGAGGCGGTAGTCGCGGTGTTGTTCGAACCGGCATTGTCGAGATGCGGCTTGAACAGCAGATACACGTTGTAGTCGTTCACATGCGTGCCATTCAGCGCCTGGAACGTGACACGCTCGATCAGCGAATTGCGTTTTGGATCGGCGTAGAGGGTCTTGACGACCTGCCAGTTGTGAGCGCCATTGCCTGTTGTTACCTGCCAGCTCATCGTACGCGGGTCGGCCTGCACGGCCGTATAAGGCTGAAGCTTTTCTTCATCGACGAAAGTGCCTGCGGCATCGCCGACGAGAAACTGCAGGTCGACGGTTTCGGTCGTGTCGAGCACCGGATAATACACCTCTGACACGATGCCGCGATAGCCCGTGAAGTACACCTGCGAAGCCGGACTCAGCGCCGTCCCGAGGAAGGACTTCTGCGCCGGTCCATGCATCGCCGGCGCGCCCGGAGTGCCGAAGGCCTCACCGGAAGTTGTGGCATGAGCAGCGCCGAGCAGCAACGCAGCACTCGCCGCCATTACCGCGATGGTCCACCGAAGCATGGTCGCGAGTTTCATGGCATACCCTTCCCTGGTTCACCACAGCCTTGGCGCTTGCGCTCGAACAAACGCAGTCGCTCAAGGCGTCGCGCCCGAAACCAGCCTGTCGATCATGTTGCGGATCGTGCGCATCTGCACGCCCTGCTGATCGGCAAAGTGGTCCCCCGTGTAACCCCACCAGTCCCAGCATCCATCCGGATTCAGTCCGGGGATCGACACCGCTTGCGGAAACAACACCACAATCTGGTTATTGTCCGCCCACTGCGCATAACCCGCGTGCCGGACGAACGTAGTGCCGAACAAGAGGCCACCGCCCGGCGGCGATTCGAGCGGCAAGTAGTCCTGGCCCTGCTCGCACCCATGCAGCACGATGTGCAGACGGCAAGCCTGCCCCGCATTGCAAGCGGCCGGCACATATAGCCAGCCGGTGGTGTCCATGCCCGTGGTCCAGGTGAAACTCGCAGGACGGTCAGCTGGCAGATACCGAGTCTGATCGAAGCGGATGTAGCTCCCTTTCTTCGTCGACGCGGTGGTCGGGGCAAGCGCACCGGGGCCATAGATCCAGCCGAGAATCGCCTGCGCGCCATCGACGTGACACTTGCCGATAAACGGCGACTCGGACTTCTCGCACGCCACGCCGTAGTTCACGGTTGGCATGGTGTGGCCCGCGTTGGCGAGTTCGATCTTCGATATGTTTTGCGCCGGCACGCCAAGCGCGGCGTAATACGCCTGCAGTTGCGTGACCACGGGCGACGGCACAGTGGCATCGCTCGCACCGGAGATTGTGATCACGCGTTGTGCAACGATGTTCGCCACATCGTCGATGCCGTGGCTCGCTGACGATGCCTGCGTGAACGAAACGAGCTTCGGCACGTCAGTGCTCGTCGGCGTGACTTCGCATGCGCCCCCGGGCAGGAGCGTGCACGAGCACTTCGTCGTCGCGATCAGCACGCTGTCTTGCGAGCAATAGTAGGGGCCGCCCGCGACCACCCCTACGCCCTTGATGATGGAAGAATAGGCGACGCCAAGCTGCACCGCCATGAACCCGCCGGAGGATAGTCCGGACACGGACGTCTGCGTGATATCGATGTTGAGCGCCGGTAATGGCGGAATGGTGGTCGAGTCCGCGAAAGAGCTTGCCGACAGCGTCGCGAGCACCGTGGCGCAGATACACAGGATGGCTCTCATGGGCGCGTCCTTCGCGGTTCGATGTGCTTCTCGTCAGCATCGCTAAAGGAATCGCCGCCCTCGCAGCAGAGTCATCTCGACACTGGCACTCGAACGGTGCACGCCACGTTCTGGCGCGGATGCATCGAATGAATTCTAGTCAATAAATCACGGTCGGCATCGAAGTTTTTCAGCAAATATAAACAGCCTTCGGTTCGCTTGCACACGCCGCGCGAGGCACACCAAACCATGGCGTCACGGCCGGCGCGCGCACAACTGCATTCACCACCTTACGATTCGCGCCACCGCGGCGTGCGTTTCTGAATGAATGCCTCGATTCCTTCGAGAGCCGCGTCGTCCAGCATGTTGCGTGCCATCGTGTCTCCGGCCAGCTGGTACGCCGTATCGATATCTGCCTCCAGTTGCCGGTAGAAGAGACGCTTACCGGCCGCGATCGCTGCACGCGGCTTCTCACTAATGCTCGCCACGAGTGCACGAATCGCATCGTCGAGCCGTTCGGGCGTGGCGACGCGATTCACAAGGCCCCGCTCACACGCGGTTTGTGCATCAATATAGTCGCCCGTCACAAGCATTTCGAATGCGGCCTTGCGAGACAGATTGCGCGACAGCGGCACACTGGGCGTCGAGCAGAACAATCCCAGGTTGACCCCGGACACGGCAAAACGAGCAGTGCTTGCGGCCACTGCCAGATCGCACATCGCGACCAGTTGGCAGCCTGCCGCAGTCGCGACTCCGTGCACGCGTGCGATCACGGGCTGCGGCATGCGCTGGATCGTCAACATCATCTGCGAACAGCGAGCAAACAGAGCCTGATAGTACTCGAATGACGGTGTGGCCCGCATCTCCTTCAGATCGTGGCCTGCGCAAAACGCCCTGCCCGCGCCTGCAAGCACAACCACCCGCGCATCCGATTCAGCCACTTCGTCCAGGCTGTTTTGCAGCGCGTCGATCAATGATTCGGATAACGCATTAAATGCATCGGCCCGGTTCAGCGTTATCTGCACCGCGCCGGGCACGCCGTAGAGTTCTTTATCGATGATCACCAGCGGTTCTGGCCTTACGCTTTCGTCCATGTTCGGCTCCGTCATACGTCGATGGCCGCGACCGACCCGGCGCGCTTACGCAGTTCGAACTTCTGTATCTTGCCAGTCGATGTCTTCGGCAACTCGCAGAACTCGACCGAGCGCGGCACCTTGAAACCGGCGAGATGGGCTTTGCAATGCGCGACCAGTTCCGCCGCGCTTACTGTTGCACCCGCCTTTAACTCAACGAAAGCGCAAGGCGTCTCACCCCAACGAGCATCCGGCTTCGCAACGACGGCAGCCGCGAGTACTGCTGGATGGCGATACAACACATCTTCAATTTCGATGCTTGAAATATTCTCGCCACCCGAAATAATGATGTCCTTGCTGCGGTCCTTGATCCGGACATAACCGTCCGGATTGACGACCCCCAGGTCTCCGGTGTGAAACCAGCCACCGCGCAACGCTTCCTGTGTGGCGGCCGGATTCTTCAGGTAACCTTTCATCATGATGTTGCCGCGAAACATGATCTCGCCGATGGTCTCTCCATCCGCCGGCACTTCCTGCATCGTCAAAGGGTCGCGTACCGTCACGGCATCCTGCAAGTGATAACGCACGCCCTGCCGCGCATTCAGGCTCGCCCGTTCACCTATGTCGAGCGTGCTCCATTGAGCTTGCTGCGCACACACGGTCGCCGGCCCATAAACCTCAGTCAGGCCGTACACATGCGTCAACTCGAAGCCGAGCCGCTCCATTCCTTCGATCATCGCAGCAGGCGGCGCCGCCCCGGCGACCATTGCGTGGACACGGTGCGTTATCCCGCCTTTCATCTCCTCGGGAGCATTGACCAGCAGGTTCTGTACGATCGGCGCGCCGCAATAGTGCGTCACTCGCTCGCGGCGAATCAGATCGAAGATCGACTTCGCATCGACCTTGCGCAAGCACACGTTGACGCCCGCCCGCGCGGCCACGGTCCAGGGAAAACACCAGCCGTTGCAATGGAACATCGGCAGCGTCCAGAGGTACACCGCGTGCTTTGGCATATCCCATTCGAGGATGTTGCTGACCGCGTTGGTGTACGCCCCGCGATGGTGATAGACGACGCCTTTCGGATATCCCGTTGTCCCTGACGTGTAGTTCAGGCAGATCGCATTCCATTCATCGGACGGAGGCGCCCATTCGAATGCAGGATTGCCGCTCGCCAGCAGCGCTTCATAATCGAGTTCACCAATACGCTCTCCCGGCCCGGCATATTCGGAATCGTCCACATCGACGACGAGAATCGGATGGTCTACGTTCGCGAGCGCCTGGCGCATCACGGCGGAGAATTCGCGGTCGACCAGCACCACTTTCGCTTCGCCATGATTCAGCATGAACGTGAGCGTGTTTGCATCGAGTCGCGTGTTGAGCGCGTTGAGGACTGCGCCAATCATTGGGATACCGAAATGTGCCTCGACCATCTCGGGAATATTAGGCAGCATTGCAGCGACCGTGTCGCCAACGCCGATGCCTCTAACGCTCAGCGCGGAGGCTAGACGCCTTGTGCGCGCATAGGTCTGCGCCCAGTCGCGTCGCACCGCGCCGTGCGAAATGGCGGGCAGTGTTGGATATACCGACGCCGCACGTTCGATGAAGGTCAGTGGTGTCAGTGCTGCGAAGTTGGCAGCGGTTTTGTTCAACCCCTCTTCGTACATGTCGTTGTTCACCGTATCTCCCTTGTCCCGTTTAGCCTTCTATTTTTTGCTGGTCTATTCGAATGGCGAGGTTCGCCTCTCACGCTTCGCACTCGATATTACGCGCGATAGGACGCAGTGGCGGCGTTGTCGGTTGTAATTGCCTCGAGGCGCGCGATATCAGCTGCAACCCGTCGCGCCTGAATTCCGATATCGCGCAACATGCCGGTCGGCGAAACGATAAACCCACAGTAATGCAGCCCGGATTTTTTCTCCCCACCGCTGGGCGGCCGCGGTTGCTTCACGTCGAGGATATCGCCCTGCGGCTCCAGGAAACAGTCGCTTCGCGGGCTATACCCCGTTGCGGCAACAATTGCGTCGAAGCCCCGCAAACGCCCGTCATCAAATGTCACGTCAGTCTCGCCCATCTCGCGAATGTCTCCGAGTACCTCGATGTGGCCCTCCCGGACCAGTTTGACTGTACCGACGTCGATGAGCGGGATCCGTGTCCTCGCCTTGATTTGCGCAAAGGGGCCCATCGGGAGCTTGCGGAAACCCAGCTTGGTGATGTCTCCGATAACGAGCCGTACGAGGGGTGCAGCCAGCGCGTCAGCGAGCCGGGCAGGAAGGTGGTTCAACGCGATGGAGATAGCGAGTATGGGGACACCGAGAATCTCGCGAGGGACGATGTTCACGGGCCCGCGCACCGCCATTGCCACGCGTGCGCCATGTTCGTGGAGATCGATCGCGATCTCTCCCCCACTGTTTCCGAACCCGACGACCAAAACGCTCTGGCCGCGAAATGACTCGCCATTGCGGTACTCGCTGCTGTGCAACATGCGGCCGCGGAAGCGTTCCTGGCCGCGCCACTGTGGCAGGTAGGGAACGGCGTTGTAGCCGGTGGCCACGACGACCCGCCGCGAATGATAGACGCCTGCAGTCGTGGTCGCAATCCATCCGCGGTCGCACGGCCGTACAGTCCTGACTTCCTCGTTGAAGTGCGGCGCCAGCTCGAAATGCCGCGCGTACAGTTCCAGATACCCGATCACCTGTTCGCGCGACGGATAACGTGGGGTTCCAGCGGGAAACGGAAGATACGGCAGGGCCGAGCGATCCCGGTCGGAGTGAAGGTGCAGACGGTCATAATGATGGCGCCAGCTCGAACCGACCTCGCTCGCCCGGTCCACAATGATGCAGGATGCTCCCCGCTTCTTCAGACACGCAGCAACCGCGAGGCCTGCAGGCCCGGCGCCTTTCACGAGCGTATCTGCCTGCTGTTCCATGTGTGCCCTCACGAGGCCTGATTCTCGCCACTGCACGAGTCAGGGCAGGTTGCTTCAGTCGCCTGCGTTGAACGGGGTAGCGTCCTTCAGCCAGTGCACGAGTTCCGGTCGTACCGTATAACGAGGCGCGGCCATCCACGCGACCAGATCCGCGTGCAGTTGATTGAGTGTGCGCTCGTCGAAGTCAAAATCCTCATCGAGCCGGCCGCTCTGGTCATGCCGCAAGTGAATGCCTCTGACTTCATAGCCGTCCCAGTACGCAACCGTCTGCTTGTTGATATCGGCAGTGGTGCCGAGCGGCCGATTGCGCAACAGGGTGGTGAGCGCAGGTTGAATCGATGCGTAGTCCATTTCTCTAGTCCGCTGCCTCCGACTTAGAGGTGTGCACCGCGGAAAAATTCTCATCATACGATTGGATTGCTGACAGCAAACCCCGCCGGTCGCGGCGCGCGAAAAATTTCCCGCGCCGATGTCACACGCGAAGCAGGCTGGCTCGTCATTTCATCGGAACCCACACCAAAGGAGATGAAACCACGGCTGCCAAGCTCGATCTGTTCGCCGCCGCCCGCGCCCTGATGAAATCCTGGATGAGCGCGTCGCTCATCGGCCACACGGAGGAGTGAACCGGGCACGCAAGCCGGCGCATGCGGCGTATGAGATGTCCTCCGAGTTCCGCCAAGGTCATAACGGATGCCCCTTCCACGAGCCAAAGTCCGTCAGTCCGCTGCCTGAATTAGACCCGCTTGTCCGCCATGACGCTCCGCGCCGGGATTTTCTGGCGCGGAGCGTCATGCACAATTTAGCGGGGTCAAAGCGGCGCCACGGCCCTTGGAAAACAGCGAAGGCCGAGCGTTAGAGGTCGCAGTCTGCCTGGACGAGGCAATCGAGTTCGCACATCGACTTGATCTCGGCCCGGTCGCCGAAATGTGCCGCGCGATCAAGACAGCGCCGCCTGTGTGCCCAGCGTGGAATACCCATTGCTGAGTTAATGGCCTTCGCCACCATCCACTGGAGCATCCCATGGCCGCAACCGTCGGCGACTTTCTCGTCGATGGTCTCTATTCGTGGGGGGTTACCGCATCTTTGGCTATTTCGTCGACAAGATTGCCCGTGATGGGCATTGCATCAAGCGGTTGTTTGGTACAACCGCTGACGCTCTAGTTGCCGACTTCCCTGACAGTAAGATTGTTCGTTACTTTGTTCGACTGCGCAGCGTCCTTCGCAGAACTTTCTGCGAGCGCGATTTGCGATTCATCCGGCACCGTTCCGTCGAGGGTCACAACATTGTGCTTCACCAGAATCGTGATGCCAGATGAATCGAGCCCCTTTGTTTTCGTCAGCGCCCGGCGAACTGTTTTTTCGATCTGGTGATTTTGTGCCCGCACGGCTTTCTTGCCCGAAGCGGCCGGAGGCGCGGTCGACGCTGTATCACTCGCGTTTTGCGCGAAGGCCGGGAAAGCAATGAGAGCCGCTGCGGCCGTTGTCACGGCGAATTTAAGCACTTGCATGATGTTCCCCAGAAAAGATGAGAAAAAAGCAGTCGACGAAATTTCCAGTCACGTCCGCCTTGAGACTGGCCATGGTCTAGAGGGGATCTAATCAGAGATGCTACTGCGCGTCGATCAGACGATGGTATTAGTCAATATGCAAGTGCTTTACACAATCGCGGCTTAGGGATTGAGGCTTTTCCCTAGGCCCCTTGAACGTATCGATCCAGTCCTTCAGCCAGCGCTGCAAACGCGACCTTACAACTCGGGTTGTCGCGCAAGTCTTCATGCATGGCAAGCCAGGTATCCAGTCGAAGGGATATCTTCTTAGGGAAAAGACGAATCAGGTCAGGGTCGCGGCGAGCAAGCGCCACCTGACACATGCCAATACCGAAACCCGCCCGCAGCATCGCAAGCGAAGCGAGGTCGCTGTCAGTGCGTAACGCCATCAGCTCCCGGCGCAGCTCGGGCAGCTGGTCCTTCACGCTGCGAATAAAAGCGGTTTCCTTGTCGAAGCCGATAAGCGCATGGTTAGCGAGCTCGTCGATATTCGCCGGCTTGCCGCGTCGCTCCAGATAACGCTTGTGCGCATGGAGCCCAAGCTCGACATCGCCAATCCGCCGCGCAATCAACACCCCCTGGCTTGGCCGCTGCATCCGCACTGCAATGTCCGCTTCGCGCTGCAGCAGGTCTTCAATCCGGTTCGACGGCATCAGTTCAATGACCAGTTCAGGGTAAGCGACGTGCAGCGCGGTGATGATAGGCGGCAGCACTTCCACGCTAATGACGTCGCTGGCAGTTATACGGATGGTGCCGCGGACTGCCACGCCCTGACTCGACGCCGCCCGCAACAGCGCAGCACTATTCGATTCCAGCGCTTCGGCAAAGGGTTTAAGCGCCAGCGCTTCCTGCGTAGGGCTAAGACCCTGTTGCGTACGGATAAAAAGCGCATAGCCCATGACCTGTTCGAGCGCATCCACATGACGCCCCACCGTCGGTTGCGTCAGCCCTAGCGAACGCGCCGCCCCCGACAGCGAACCCTCGCGGATCACGCCAAGGAAAGTCCGGTAGAGATCCCAACTAGGTTCAGTCTCAGTCATACAAAAATGTATATCCGCTCTATTGGTATCGATAATTTCATTTAACTGCCGCCTGCGCAAGAATAATCACCATTACATCAGGAGGCAAACATGACGAGCACTCGCACGGCATTGATTCTTGGGGCTACCGGCAGCATCGGCGGTGAAGTGGCGCGGCAACTCGCTGCGCGTGGCTGGAAGGTGTGCGCGTTGCATCGGGACCCCGCTTCGTTGACCAACCGCGACGATCGATTCGACTGGATCAAGGGCGACGCGATGAATCGACAGGATGTTGTCGCGGCCGCAGACGGCGCGCAACTCATTGTTCACGCGGTCAATCCACCGGGATATCGTAACTGGGCGCAGCTCGTGCTGCCGATGATCGACAACACCATTGCCGCTGCGCGCGCTTCAGGCGCAAGGATCGTCTTGCCTGGCACGGTGTATAACTTCGGCCCCAACGCGTTCCCTGTATTACGCGAATCGGCGTCTCAGGAACCGCTCACGCATAAGGGTGCGATTCGCGTCGAGCTTGAGCGCCGCTTGCAGGCGGCAAGCTCGGAGGGCGTGCGCAGCCTGGTCGTCCGGGCAGGCGATTTTTTCGGTCCCGGCAGTAATGGCAATAGCTGGTTTTCAGGCGGGCTCGTCAAACCGGGCAAACCCATCCGCGCCATGTTCTATCCGGGCAAAGCGGGTATCGGACATCAGTGGGCTTATGTGCCCGACGTGGCGCTTACCATGGTGCGTCTGATCGAACAGGAAGATCGGCTGCCCGACTTCGCGGCCTTTCATATGAGGGGTCACTGGGACGCCGATGGCACGCAGATGATTGGCGCTATCAGACGCTCGGTCGACCAGCCCCGCATCAAGGTGCGTGCGTTCCCCTGGTGGGTGCTTCCGCTGATGTCGCCATTCTCGGAGATGTTCCGTGAAATGCGGGAGATGCGCTATTTGTGGAAGGAGCCCATACGCATGGAGAATGCGCCGCTGCTGGCTACGCTGGGTGAGGAGCCGCATACGCCTTGGGATGAGGCGGTCAAGACTACGCTGACTTCGCTGCGTTGCATCTGAGCGAAACGAATGTGACGGATCGATCGAGCCGGGTGTCAATGCGTTGACTTGGAAATCAACAAGTCATCGCCGTTTATCTGGTCCGTCGAACCTGGCCTTTGCTGCCCGCATCGCCTCGTCAAAGCTCGCTTCAGTTGCCACATGCCGATGTTCAACAGAAACCAGCCAGTTGCCGTGCGCCACGCACCACCTTATGCGGGTGTCTTGCAACATCAGGGAGAACCACCGCCACAAGCTTGCATCTTCCGCGTTTGCGATCGCGAGTCCCTGCAGACGGGCTATATCTATTGGATCCAAAGGTCGTCGGGCAATCGAGAGTGGCGCGCTCATTGATGCCTTCAGCGACGCGTCAGTGTGTTCCGCAATGGCCAGGATCGACATGTCATTCGTCTCCGTCACGTTACTCTCCTCAAATGGCGCATTCGCGTATCAGCGACCTGCTCCTTCAAGCAGTCGTAGCGCATTGCCGTTGTAAATCATCTGCCGCTCCGCTTCAGGCAGCGCATCCACCACCGGGACCGAGCGTCGACCTTCGGGGTCGCCAATATCGAACGGATAGTCCGAGCCGAACACGACCCGCTCTGCGCCCATTGTCAGGATCGTGAAGCGGTTACTGTCTTCGCTCAATGCGCAGGTATCGTAGTAAAGACGGTCAAGGTACTCACTCGGCGGCCGGGTAATGTTCTTGCGAAAATACGGATCGGCCTCCCAACCCGTCGCCTCATAAGCTGAATTGAGACGGCCTCGCAAGAACATCAGGTTTCCACCACCGTGTGCAAGCACCAGCTTCAGCGTTGGATGACGCTCGAGCAGCCCCTCGAAGATCATTCGCGTGACGGCCAGTGTTGTTTCAAACGGCCATCCGATAAGCACATGCACCCCATACATTCCAAACCGCTCCGATGTCACTGCAGAGGTCGGATGCATAAAGATGACGAGTCCGAGTTTCTCGATCAGCGCGAACAAAGGCGCAAACTCGGGACCATCGAGCGGCTTCCCTCCCGCGGAACTCGGCATCATTACGCCGCGCACGCCATACTCGTCCACGGCGCGCTGCAGTTCCTGAGCAGCGACGTCGGGCTCCCCAAGGGCCAGCACCGCCAACATCTCCATCCGGCCGTCGGATTGCTCCGCGGTGCGATGGCTCGCCCCATTCAACGCACGGACAAGCTCTACGCCTGAGGCGCCGCCCGGCCATGCCAGCATGAACGGCGGGGGCGCAAACAGCTGGAGCCCCACATCACGGTTGCGCAGGCTCTCGAGCCGCTTGGGAAGATCGTGCAGGTTCGGATCAATCGAACTCTTGCGGTCATCGCCTTGCCGGCGAATCACCCAATACCCGTCGTCTCCGCGTTCTGCGCGAAGCCCGGCCACTGGCGTCTTCGAGAGATCGTGAATGAACTGCTCGTCGAGCGCGTGTGCATGAAGGTCAATGATCAAGGCTTGCTCCTTTGATTTGGTGTTTGGTCTCTTCCCAAAAGCGCCCGTAATCCGGCGCTCTCTTTTCCGTGAAGGCGGTCAGTCCCTCTTGCCACTCTTCCTTTGGAACATCGAGCGGAGAGCTCAGCACACGGGTCCAATCAATCGCCGCGTGCGCATGCAGATTGAACTTGGCGGCTTTTAGCGCACCAGGCGGCACTGATTCCACGATTTGTTCAGCGAGGGACAACGCGCCCTCGAGGACCTTGTCGCCTGGCACGACACGGTTAACAAGACCGATGTCCAACGCTTCCTCCACGGGCACGCGCCGGCGCGTCAATATCAATTCGAATGCGCGGCGAACGCCGACGACACGAAAGAGCAACGCGAGGCCGGTATTCGGAATCACCCCGTGACCTAACTCAGGCATGGAGAACCACGCTGAGTCGGCCGCGACGACAAGATCGCAAGCGAGCGTGAGTTCCATTCCACCGCCCACCGCAGCACCATGAACCGCAGCGACCACGGGTCGATCGAACTCGGCGATACGTTTGAACATGACCGCCGGATCTTCGTCCGGGTGCGGGCACTCCATCCATCCGTCGCGAAGGTCGTCGATATTGGCGCCGGCACAAAATGCAGGTCCAGCCGCGGTTATCACGACCGCGCGGACGCCTTCGCTTAACGCGGTGTCCAGCGTACTCGACAATCCGCGGACAATCTCCCGGGACAGCGCATTGCGGCGGTCGGGGTCGTTGAGCGTCAGGAGCGCAACGTCTCCACGCCGCTCGTACAAAACTTTGTTCCCATTCATGCGAAAGTCTCCCTACCGTCGTGGGTCAAAAGATATGCGCGCAATTCAGGCGTGATTGGATGGGGACGTCCTGTCTCGCCATGAACGAGGACACACACGGCTTCCGCCTTCGCGCAACAGGTGTCATCCACTCCTCCAAACAAGCCCTGCCGTACCCTGAACGATGTGTTCCCTACTTCAACGACCGTGCTTCCCACACGCACGTATCCGGGAAAATGCAACTCAGCACTGAACTCAATCAGCAGCTTCACCACCTCGAGGTTCGCACCGCCCATCAGCGTATGAATTAAGGGCGGTGTGAAGATCTCCATGCGAGCCGCCTCGAAAAATGTCGCGATGGCGGCGTTGTTGACGTGTCTGAACTGATCGGTATCGGCATTCCTCAGCTTCTCGTCAGTCCAGAATCGATAGTCACCGCATTGCGCCATCGAGCGTTGCGTTGACAGCATCTCGTCTTGTTCGAAGGCCGTCATACTCCCTCCTGGTGCTCCTTCGGGATCAGATGCGCACTGGCCTCGTGTTCGGTGCGCAGGTAAAGCGCGGTGGCAATTGGCTGACGCATTTCTTCCAGGATGTGGCCCACCAGGCCGACCGACCGCGCGGCAACCGCCAGTCCCCGGCAGATCTGCCAGCCAATACCCATTTCCGATGCCACCGCGGCCATCGCGCCTGTGACGTTCACCGGCAAAGAACGATTGAGCTGTCGCTCAGCTTCATGTCCGATTGCCGTCATGAGGCGAATGTAGGGTCCGTCGTATCCTGTCTCTCGCGCGACCTTGAACAGTGCAGGCGCACGGGGATCGATCGGCTTGTGAAACGGATGCCCTATTCCCGGCAAAATCTCCTTGCGCGCGCGATAGTCATCAACGATCTCACGAGCAAGTACATCGATGTCCGGCACGTTATGCGGATCGGGCAGTGACTTCTGTAAAAGCCGCGCTGCGTTGTCGAGCGAACCAACGAACACCGACCCCAATCCCAACAATCCTGCGGCGACCGCCGCCTGGACCGCTTCAGGCGCACCGGCATAGGTCATGCGCGTTGCCAGCGACGATGGCGTAATGCCGTGTTCGACAAGAATGACCATCATCGCGTTGAACATGCGCAACTCGCGCTCTTCAGGCAGTCGAGCGAACAATTGCAGAAACGCCATCTGACCGAAGTCGATCTTGCCCACGATGTCTTCACACAGGTCGAGGCCATGAACTACCACCTTGGTCGGTGTAGCCCATGCAATGTCCGATCGAATTTCAGCTTGCTTCATGATTAATCTCCCGTGTTACGGATACGGTTTGAACAAGACCAACACCAAGACATTGCGATGCCATTTCCCGCAATACACTCTTGATGATCTTGACGCCGTTGGGACCGTCCTGCTGCGGAAAGGAAGCGACTGGCAGGATGCGCCGCGGAACCTTGAAGCCGGCAATTCCCTGCTTGCAGTAGGCGATCAATTCGTTCTCCGTAGCGGGCGTCTTTGAGTGACAAACAAAAGCGATAGCCACATCCCCTTCACCATCGAGATGAACGCCGACGACCTGCGCCGCCTGAACGCCCGGATGTTGCGCGAGAAACGTCTCTATCTCGACTGGGTCGACCAGATAACCGCGCAGACGCAAGCTGTCTTTGATTCTGGCCTGGTAGAAAAACGTGCCGCTATCAGCGTAGGCGAGATCGCCAGTCCTGAACCAGCCGTCCGCTGTGAAGGCTTCTGCTGTCGCTACAGGATTGTTCAGATAGCTTGCCATGACGTTATAGCCGCGCAACTGCAATTCACCCTGTTGCCTGTCGGGCAAGACAGCTCCGCTTGCAGGATCGACGATTCGAAACGAGATCTCAGGGGAAATAGGCGTACCTCCCGGCATGCCCCTCTGCTGTGCGTCTCCCTCGGGGTCGCGCATCGCGGTCATCGCGAAACATTCGGACATGCCGTACAAGCCAGTGAGGCGCACTCCCCACGCTTCCCACGCCTTGGCAATGACGTTTGGGCCGAGGCTTGCATATTCTGCAAAGGCTCCGCGGCGCCACGTGGCCAACGAGAAATCTCCGGCATTGAGCACCATGTCCATCATTGCGTCCGACCCGAAAAAATGCGTCACGCGATGCCGCTCTATGGCTGCTGCGGCGGCTTCCGCTTTGAAGACCGGTAACAGCACGCAAGCAGCCCCTGAGGCAAGCGCTGCGATGGCCTGAACAAATCCAAGGACCCCATAAAGGGGAAGCGCGCAGAGCGCTACATCTCCCACGCGCATGTCGTTGATTCGCCCAACGTTGTGCGCATGCCGTGCAATTCCGCCTGCCGTGTGAACGGCGAGCTTGGGCTTGCCGGTTGTTCCAGACGTCGTGAACGTGCAAAGCCGATCTGTGTCCCGGCCTTCCCACTTTGAATATGCCTCGAACGTACCCCATTCAAAGCCATCGAATTGCGGCACTTCCACAACGTGCTGCAAACCGTCGCTGGAAGCCTGAATCTCACGACCCGCGCCCGCGTAGTCGAAATCAAGAAAACTCTGCGGCACCACGAGTACGCTCGGTTTCGCCGTGCCGACAACATGCTGCGCTTCCTGCAGCTTGAATCGCGTACTGACTGGCACCATCAACGCACCAAGCTGCGCCGCCGCGAAGAAAAGCTGCAGCCACACGCCTCCGTCGGGCAACCATACCGCGATAGTGTCGCCTCGCCTGACCCCCAGTTCATATAGAAAGGAAGCGGCTCGTCGCGACGCGATCCGCAGTTCGCCGCGGGTGAAGGTTCTTTCGCCATGATGCAGGGCGACAAGATCGGCGTCGCCCGATTCAAGCAAATCAAATGCCATGACGACCTCCGGACACGGCAAAGGCGGCGCGTGCAATTTGAATACGCTGCATTTCCGACGTTCCTTCGCCGATACGAAATGCCCGGGCATCGCGATAAAAGCGTTCGATCGGGAGTTCGGTCATGTAACCCATTCCACCGAAGATCTGCAGTACGCGATCCGTTACCCGACACCCCATCTCGCTCGCATAAAGCTTCGCACGGCATGCGGCGACGTGTGCTTGCGGGTTTCCGTCTTCAATCAGTTCCGCTGCCGCGCGAATCAGCATTCTCGCCGCTTCAATTTCCACATCATTATCGGCAACCATGAACTGGATTCCCTGATGTTGCGCGAGATTTGCTCCGAATGCCTTGCGCTCGAGTGCGTACTCACAGGCCATTGATTGGGCACGTGCTGAGAGACCGAGTGAGCGGCTCGCGGAAAGCAGCCTGTCCTGATTAATCGACTGCATCATGCCCAGGAAGCCCGCGTTAGGCTCACCAAGCAGGTCTTCATCAGGGACGAAGCAGTTTTCAAGGGTGAAGCCATTGAGGTGGTATCCACGCCATCCCATCTTCCGGTAGCGCGTCATCCCGACGACACCTGCATTCCCACGGCGAACGATAAACGTAGTGAGCTTGTTCTTCAGCGTCGCCGACGCGTCAGTGACCGCGAGCACGATGATGTAGTCGGCCGTCTCGGCGTGCGAGATGAAGTGCTTGCTTCCGTTAAGCAACCAGCCCCCCGACACTTTCTCCGCTCTGGTGCGAAGTCCACTGAGGTCCGATCCCGCGTTAGGCTCGGTCAGCGCATACGTGACGATCTTCTCGCCTGACAAGATGCCCGGCAAAAGCTCGGCTCGCTGGCGGTCATTGGTCTGGGTCAGTTGAAGCGGCAGATGACCGAATACCTCGCTCAGCGGTACCGACGTATGCGTGAGCTCCTCGAGAATAGCCACTTTCGCAGCGGCCGAGAGGCCGGGTCCGCCCATACTTTCGGGAAGGTTGAACCCGTACAAGCCCAGTGCTGCAACTTCCGAGCGCAACTGTGCAAGCAACTCCGTGCTGACATCGTCATCTGTTTCGATTTGCTGTTCGAGAGGACCGAGCCGATTGCGCACGAATCGACGTGCGGTTTCTCGGATCATGGACACTTCGTGATCGATTTGAGTCATGGTGTTCTCATTTTTACGAAAACGATTTCGTTCGATAATGTTTGCATGTTTGGCGATCTGTGTCAAACACAGACGTACGATATCTAAAACGTTTTCGGTAATTTTCGAATGATTGAAGGTTTGACGAAACCGGCTAACAGTTCCCGAGGTTCAGGATGCCGGACGAATCATTTCAAATATCTCGCCGATCTGCGCGTAGTCGCCGCGATAACCCGCGCGCATGATCGGCTGCGCAGCGCGCGTGTCGAAGAGACCGTCCTTCAGATACGCCTTCTGGATGTGCACGCCGACCACTTGACCAAGCACGAGCCAGTTGTCCGTCGGCTTGCCATTCAGATCGTGCAGATGCACGATCTCCAGCAGCTTGCATTCGAGCGCAGCCGGCGATTCACCCACATGCGGCACCGACACGTTGCGCCCTGCGACCGGCGTCAGGCCCGTTAGTTGAAACTCGTCGACATCCGGCGCGACGGGCGCCGACGTAAGGTTCATCTGTTCGGCAAGCGGACGGGTCGCGAGACTCCAGACGAATTCGCGCGTTTCCTCGATATTGCGAAGGCTGTCTTTGCGGCCTTCACTGCAAAAACCGATGATCGGCGGGAACGCCGCGAACGCGCTGAAGAAGCTGTATGGTGCGAGATTCAACTGACCGCTCGACGAGCACGTCGATACCCAGCCTATCAGGCGCGGCGCGACGATCGCCTTGAACGGATCGTGCGGCAGGCTGTGGCCCACGGCGGGATCGTAAAAATCGACAGCCGGCCCGGAATCGAGTACGTCGACTCCCAATTCACTACTCATGTGCATCTCCAATATCAACAAAACCTCGCGCCCATGTTGTTGGAAAAAGCAGAAACATTGCTTCACAATCATTTAGCTTAACGAACTAATACATGAAGTCCGTGGCCCAAGGCCTACTGCACAGGGTGCTATCTCCGAATTGGACTTGCCTGGTCTAACAAACTCACCTGATCATAGGGATCTTCGCTGGGGGCAATACTCGTGAGATCCCGACCGCGCGTCTCCGGCAAGAATGCCAAGGCAACGAACGCACACAAATAGCCAATGGAGCAGAACAGCGCGATCGAGCCCACAAGGCCCAGATGCTCAGCAACAGCGCCAACCAAGGCGACGCTCAGCGCTCCAATCGACTTGCCGACGTTGTACGAGAATCCCATGCAGGTAGTTCGAATCTGAGTTGGGAACAGCTCCGACAACATGGGTCCAATGCCGGCAAATGCGCCATTCATGCACATCCCAACTGGAAGCCCCAACGCTGCCAATATCCACGCGTCCATTGGAATGAACAGGTAACAACCCGTCAGCAGCACGGCGCAGAGACAAAACGCTGTCGCGGTGAATCGACGACCCAGTGAGTCGTTGACGTACGCGAAGCTCACTTGCCCGATGAACGAGCCGGCACTCATCAGGGTCGCCATCACGGCAACCGTCGACACCGGCAAGTGGCGAACCTGAACCAGCATCGTAGGTAGCCAGATCATGATGGCATAGCTGCTTGCTTGCAGCCCGGTCACTAGAAGCGCGGCGAGAAGACTCGAACGCCGGACATCTCTGCGAAATGATGAGCGCCACGTCGCCACGATCGCGCCGCCTGTCGCCTTCTTCATTTCGCGGAAGATTTCCGGCTCGGGAATATATCGCCGGATCAGCAGCACGACAAGCGCAGGAATAACGCCGACCCAAAAGGCGGACCTCCACGCAATCGATGGAGGGAGATACGCTAGAAGAACACCCGTGACTACAGCGGCGAGTGCCCAACCAACAGAGAACCCACTCTGAACCAGGCCGAGTGCTTTCCCCCGATGGGCCGGGTTGATGACCTCCGCCATCAGCGCGGCCCCGACGGCCCACTCTGCGCCGAACCCCAACCCCTGCAAAGCGCGCACGACCAGCAGTTGGTGATATGAGCCTGTGAACCCGGCAATGATGCTGAATGCTGTGAACCAGATGATTGAGCCGGTCAAGACGCGTACGCGTCCGTGCCGATCGCTTAGAATTCCCGACACCCATCCTCCAATTGCGGCGGCAAGCAAAGACGAAGTTGCAATCAGACCCGCTTCGGTCCTGGAAAAATGCCAGGCCGCCATCAGGGTGGGCAAAAGAAAGGCCAAAACCTGATTGTCAAAACTATCCAGCGTCCAACCGCTAAAGCATCCCCAGAACGTCCGCCGTTCTGCTGGCGCGGCCGCTCGATACCAATCAAACATCTGCATTTCAATCTCCTCTGTGGAATACCTTGGATGGAACAGTCCGCATTCGCAGAGCCGTTTCCAACAGCAACATCCTGGGGACCGCGCAACCTCAATGAACCTGCTTGTCGACTCGACGCTGCTTTGATCTGATCTATTTTTCCTCGGTCAGAGAGCGTCGTCGCAAAGGGCGATCGCGCTAATCTCTATGCACGCTCCATAGTGCAGTTGCCCGCACTGCACCACCGTTCGAGCGGGCGCCGGGTTTCCAATGAACTCTTGGTAAAGCTTGTTCACGCGTGGCCAGATTTCGATGTCGGACACGTATATCTGCACGCTTAAGAGCCTTTCAACATCGGTTCCTGCCGCCAAAAGCACTTCTCGTACGTTCGTAAGCGCCTGATGAACCTGCGCTTCGAGTCCTTCCGCCAGCGCGGCATTGACGTCGGTTGTCAGGGGTAGCTGACCCGAAACAAATACAAAGCCGTTTGCCTTGGTTGCCTGTGCGTAGTGCCCCCGCGGCAAAGGCGCTTTCTCAGTCAAGATATGTTCTATCAAAACGCTCACCATTAAATAGTCATACTGAATAGTTGCACTTTACGTGCCGAAAGGTGAGCCTTGAGCGGCAGCTATGGTGAGCGTCACATGCGCGCAGCCGAGCCGCGGATTCAACGGCGTGAGACCGCGGCCTGCAAATTGGCCCTCCATGCCCCCCTCAGCAACTCACGCTCTCACCAGTGGAACTGCCTTAATCGGTGTTTTCGAAAACGATTTCGATTGAAAGATAGCAGCACAATTTTTAAAATTCAAGCGCCGCAAAATAATTATCGAAATCGTTTTTTGTGGATTTCCATGCGCGAAATCTCCCTGATAGCCGCGCCGCGCAAGCGTCTGGGCCGTGAACCGCCGCTTCTTCTGGTAGTTTTGGTTGAATTCAATCAAGGGGTAAACACTGACGCGAGAATAGCCCGTGCCGCCGAACCGTAGAGCGGGGACCGAAATCGTTCTCTGTCATGTCCGACTTTAGGGTTCTTGATGCGCCTGGGCTATCGCGTAGAATGTCGAAAATCGTTTTCGATGCCCTGCTCACAGCTGAGTTAGAGAAATTAGAGAAAATCGGAATGAACATTCAGGAATTTGCGGCTACGCTCAAGCTTTCTATCAGCACTGTGTCGAAGGCTCTGAACGACCGGGACGACGTAAGCCCGGCTACCCGTAAGCGCGTGCTGGAAGCCGCCGAGTTGCACGGCTTTTCTCCGGATCCATCTGCGAGCCGCTTGCGCCGGCAATCGGCCGACACTATCGCGTTCGTCGTGTCGCCTCCGCAAACGTCATTCGCTCACCCATTCTTTCTGGATATGTTGATGGGCGTGAATGATGCGATGGATAGCAGCGGCTATCAGGTGATCGTCGCTTCCGCCAGAAGCGTGGAAGCGGAAATTGACGTATTCAAGCGCCTCATAGAACGCCAACGCGTTGATGCGCTGCTCTTCGGACGCACACGCCGGCAAGACGAACGCATTGCCTACCTTCTCGAGCGCGACATTCCGTTTGTCGCTTTCGGCAGAAGCGACACGTCCGACGATTACGCCTATGTCGATATCGATCATCAGGTTGTGGGGCGCTCCGGTTGTGCACGATTTATCGCACTGGGTCATCGTCGCATCGCCCTTGTCCATGCACCTGAGTACCTGATGTTCAGCCACCACGAGCACGTGGGCTATGCGGAAGCATTGCGCGCGGCAGGGATCAAATACGATAAGGCGCTCTGTGTCGAAGCTGCAATATCCGAGGAAGGCGGAGCAGACGCTGCCCGTCGGTTGCTTGAACTCCCGGACCCTCCCACAGCCATTGTGTGTGGCCACGACTTGATCGCACTGGGCGTGATGCGCGGGATTGCGGAAACTGGCAGAGTGGCGGGCCGTGATGTCGGTGTGATTGGAGGAGACAATCATCCAATCGGGCGCTATATACAACCTTCGCTGACAACCTTTTCGGCTGAGACGCACCGCGCTGGTAAGCGAATGGCGGAAATGTTGCTTGAGCGACTGGCGGGCCGGCCACCCAAGGATCTTCAGGAGGTTTGGGCGCCGGAGTTGATCATTCGCGCTTCCGACGGCCCTCATCGTGTCCAGGGTTCGAGTCCCGCAGAGAGCAAGCCAAGCCCGCCCAAGCGATCACGCGCTCTCCGAGCTTAAGGCGCGCCAGCTAGCGGTCTTCAGACCGTCATAACCTGTATAGCGCGACAGCATTGTCGTGAAACAGAGCCAGGCGCTGGAGCGGCTTCAAGTCTGCGACTATAGATTTGAAGCCGTCGAATAGCGTATGCAACTTCACCACCACGCTGTCCACGGGGAAGTTGCTTGCGAACATACATCGTTCGACGCCGAAGATTTCAATCGCGTCCCGCACTATCGGACGATTACGTTCGACACTCCACTGCACGCCTCGCTCGCCGATTCCGGATATCTTGAGCCTGACGTTCGTGCACGCAGCAAGCTGTGCAAGCGCGGTCCGCCACGCTTGCAAGCCTTCGACGCTCCGGTCGGCAGGCAACCCCGTATGGTTCACGATGATCGTCACGCCAGGGAAATCCCGCGCGAGTTCCACGGCTTCAATGAAGTGCCACCATGGCGTCTGAAGTTCGAACATGAGGCCGCTGGCCTCAAGCAATGCATACCCCGCACGCCATCGGTCGCAACGCATCGACCCAGGCGCGGCAAACGTTGCCGTATGGTCGCTGCGCGGCACCGCCGTGGGCTTGTGCCGCACGCTGCGCACGATTGGCGTCGACTGGTACTCGCGAAGCACGTGAGCCACGTCATCGCGGTCGAGCCAGACCTGCCCCGCCATCGCATTTGGAAAACCACAGCGCGCGTTCAGCGTGGTTGCCCAGCGCGCTTCGCCAAGCGGATCGCTCGGGTCCCACTCGCCTTCCATCATGACCGTCTTCACGACGCGATGCGGCGCGGCCAGCGCAAAATAATCCTCAGGCAAGAAGTCCCGGCAAATCGCTACGTAGTCGCCGTAGCGAAACGGAATCCGCGGGAGATCGCGTAGCCACGGATGATAGTTTCGCTGCAGGTCCCAGAAATGATGATGCGCGTCGACTATCGGCACGTCGGCGTTGTCGCCGCTTTGCAAGAAGCGCTCGCGCATCGCATCAATGGGCGTGGGCATCGTCGTCAGCCCATGCGGGCAAGCGCCATCTGCGTGACGATGTCGAATGCCTTCTGCGTCGCACCTGCGTCCGCGCGGCCCTTGCCGTGGATATCGAACGCCGTGCCGTGCGCCGGGGTCGCGATCGGCACCGGCAATCCTCCGTGCACCGTGACGCCGCGCCAGAAGCCCATCAGCTTCATCGCGATCTGGCCTTGGTCGTGGTACATGGTGACAACGCCGTCGAATGCTTTCTGGTCCCGGGCACGCACAAAGATGGTGTCGGCCGGGAACGGTCCCTGAGCGTCAAACCCGAGCTTGCGCGCTTCATCTACGGCCGGCGCGATCACGTCGATTTCCTCGCGGCCGAACGCGCCGTTGTCGCCGTTATGCGGATTGAAACCACACACCGCAATGCGCGGCGCCGGATTGCCCGCACGCTTGAGACCATCGTGAATCAGCCGCACCGCGTTGATGATCCGCTCAGCCGAAAGCTTCGCGCTTACGTCCTTCAGCGCGATGTGCGAGGTCACGCGGGAGGTCCACAGTTCGTCGAGCACGTTGAACTCACAGAACGCGCCGGTGTAGCCAAGCTGCTGCGCGAACCATTCCATCTCGTCACCAGTCTGCATGCCCGCCATGTGCAGCGAGGTCTTGTTGACCGGCGCAAACAGCATGCCCTGCGTGCGATTCGCCTTCGTCAGGGCCAGTGCCTGCTTGAACGCTTCGAGGCTGTAGCGCCCGCCCCGCTCGGTCGAAACGGCGCGTTCATACGGAGCGTCGTCGGTCAGACGGAAGTCGATCAGCGACGGCGTACCCGTCCCCGTCGATGCGGCTTGTTCGTTGTCCACGACGGTGTAGTCGAAGCGCTGCCCCGCGATCTCCATGCCGGTCTCAAGCTCACGCCGATCGCCCAAAATAAGCAGGTCAGCGCGCGCCCGGTTCTCGGGTTTGGCGAGCAAACGCGCAATGAGTTCAGGGCCGATTCCAGCAGGGTCGCCAAGCAATACTGCAATACGAGGTGTCATGCGTTTCACCCTATGTTCAGTGAGTGCGGCGCAGATCGATAGCGATCGAGCCGATGATATAAACCAGCGCACAGGCGCTGTAGAACTGCAGGACGATATCGAACGAACCCGTTCGCTGCAGGATGAAACCCGTGATCAGTGGAATCGAAATACCGCCTACACTCCCGGCGCAATTCATCAACGCGCCCAGCAGGCCAACCCGCCGGGGACTAGCGAGCAGCGAGGGCAGGCTCCAGTAGAGACTACCCCACATCAGGAAAAACGCGGCCGCGCACAGCACCACAACGGCCTCCAGTGCCGACGAGATCGAAGGCAATGCAGCAAGCACGCCGAGCGTCGTCAGACCCGACAGCGCGATCATGCCCTTCACCACTTTGCCACGCGGTAAGCCGCGGGTACACAGCGCGTCGCAGAGAAAACCGCCCGAGAGCGAGCCCAGCGCGCCCGACAGGAAGATGAAGAACGTCGACGTACCGATCTGCTGAAGACTCAGTCCTCGCGCCTGCGCAAGATAGCTGGGTCCCCACGTGAGCAGGCCGAAGAAGATCATCGCCCAGCTCAGCCGTCCGACGCACATGGCCACCGCAGAACGTACCGGAAACGGCAGTTCATCGGCGGCGCTGAACGCAACCTTGGCCAGGGGAACAGCACCTCCGCTGATGTGCTCCAGTTCGGCGGCGTTCACGCCGGGATGCTTCGCCGGATCGTCGCGGAGATAGTGCCACGCGAGCCAGCCGCAACCGATCGTCACCAGCCCGGCCGCGATGAACGCCATGCGCCACGAGCCGAATACGAGGATCAGGTTCGAGATCGCGAGGCCGCCGATGGCTGCGCCCAGCGGCGATCCTGCGTCCATCAGCACCGCACCACGCGCCCGCTCATGACGCGAGAGCCACAATGCATTGAGCTTGCTGCCGGCCGGGAAGAGCGGCGCTTCAGCGGCGCCGAGTCCGACCCGCAGCAACAGCATCGAGAGACCGCCTGACGCTACCCCAAGCAGGGTCTGGAACACACCCCACAGCAAGGTGGCTGCCGCCACCACGCGACGCGGCCCGAAGCGGTCGATAAGCCAGCCGCCCGGAATCTGCAGCAGCGCATATGACCAGAAGAAGCTGGAGAGGATCAGCCCTTGCATAGCCGGCGACAGAGCAAACTCCTTCGCGATAGTCGGCATGGCGATGGACAGCGAGATCCGGTCCACCAGGTTGATCAGCGTGATGAGAAACACCACGCCGAAGATGCGCCAGCGCACGCTGGTCGCTTTCTCTACCCGCGCCATAGCGCGTGGCGGGTCACGCGCTTCGATACGGCTTTGCATGGCTGTCTCCGGTTCTTATGGTGACGTTGTTCAAGGCGATCAAGCCGGCCCGGGCGTCACTCGATGATGTTGAAGTCGTCGAGATACTTGTCGCTCAGGGTAATGCCGAGTCCCGGCGTCTCGTCGGAGAGCTGCAGGAAACCGTTCTCCGGTTGCGGCTCGCCCTCGAAGATGTAGTAGAACAATTCGTTGCCTACTTCAACATCGAACACCGGGAAGAACTCGGACATGGGGCTCGCCGTGCTCGACATGGTCAGGTGATAGTTATGCATCTGGCCTGCGTGCGGGATCACCGGCACCGACCACGCTTCCGCCATCGCGTTGATCTTGCGCGCGGCCGTGATGCCGCCCACGCGATTCGTGTCGTACTGGATCACGTCCACCGCGCGGCGTTCTAGCAGATCCTTGAAACCATAGCTCGTGAATTCGTGTTCGCCGCCGGACACAGGAATGATGTTCATCTTCTTCAGTTCCTGATACCCCTCGACGTCGTCGCCAATCACCGGTTCCTCGATCCAGCGAGGATTGAATTCGGCCAGGCGCGGCAACATCCGGCGCGCGTATTCGAGCGTCCAGCCCATGTAGCATTCGACCATGATGTCGATGTCATCGCCGGCCAGTTCACGTAGCAACCGCACTTGCTCCAGATTCTTCGCCATGCCCTTGGGTCCGTCCTTCGGACCGTAGCCGAAGCGCATCTTCATCGCGGTGAAACCTTGGTCGAGATAACCTTGCGCTTCGGCGAGGAACACATCGCGGTCGTCGTTGTTATAAAGCTTCGACGCGTAACACCAGATCTTCTCCTTCGTACGCCCACCGAGCAGCTTGAACACCGGCTTGTTTACCGCTTTGCCCATGATGTCCCACAGCGCAATATCCACGGCCGAGATCGCGGCCATGCCAATCCCCTTGCGGCCCCACGCGTGGGTACGACGGTACATCTTCTGCCAGATGTATTCGTTGTCGAACGGGTCTTCGCCAATGGCGATAGGGGCGAGATATTCATCGACGATCTGCTTCGCAATGCGCGGCGCGAGCGCGCAGTTGCCAATGCCGATGGTACCGTCGTCGCACTCCACTTCCACCACGAGCCAGCCGTGAAAGCGGAACGAACCCATCGCGTCGCCACGCTCGTAGAGAATGTCCACGGCGTTGGTGCAGAAATGCGCTTGCGGCGGCACGACCTTGCCTTTCCACTCAAAGACGCGCGTGCGGATATGCTTGATTTTCATGGTCTGACTCTCCTCGAAGAAGTGAATGACTTGATTGACTTAATTGACTTAATGGCTCGGCCGTTTTTTACCAAGCGGTGCGGCGGAATCGATTGAACCGGTGGACTGTGCCGAAGCAGACTTGAACGTGAGCAACAAGGCCGCGCCAATCAGCCCAACGACCGCAAGCGAGAACATCCCCGCCTCCGGTGAGCCGACCACGCGCTCAGCCAGTCCTTTCAGATTTGGGGCAACGAAGCCGCCCAGGTTGCCGATCGAATTGATGAGCGCGATGCCGCCCGCGGCTGCAGCGCCGCCAAGGTAGCCCGTCGGCAAGGTCCAGAAGAGCGGCTGCACCGAGACGAAGCCAATCGCGGCAACGCAGAACGCGATCACGGCAAGCGTGAGCGAAGCGGTCATTGCCGAGGCCGCGATACCTAACGCCGCGAGCGTGAGCATGGCGGCGGCAAACGTCCGATGATGTCCCACGCGGTCAGCAATGCGGGTGACCACGAAGGTCCCGGCAATCGCTGCAATCCATGGAATGGCTGTGATCAAGCCGACCTTCGTCCCCACATGGCCGCCGGTCAGTCCGGCAATGCGCGTTGGCAAATAGAAGACCACGCCATAGACGCTGATCTGCACCGTGAAGTAGATGAAGCTGAAGAAGAGCACGCGGGTATCGCGCAAGGCGGCGAGCACCGAGGCGGGCCCGTGTGCGAGCTTGCGTTCGTCCTCGTCACGCAGTGCGGTGGACAATGCATTGCGTTGCACGTCGCTGAGCCAGCGTGCATCGGCGGGGCGATCGGTCAGGTAGAAGTAGGCGATCACACCGACCACCGAAGCCGCCACGCCTTCGACCACGAACAGCCATTGCCACGGATGCAGCCCGAATGGATTCGACGCATCGAGCAAAAGACCTGACACCGGACTGCCGAGCAACAGTGCAAGCGGAAAGCCGAAGTAGAACGCGCCCATGGTTTGCGAGCGCGTCTTGGCCGGAAACCAGTTTGAAAGAAACAGGATGATGCCGGGGAAGAATCCCGCCTCGGCTATCCCGAGCAGGACACGCAGCGCGTAGAAGCTCGTTGCATCGTGAGCAAGCGCCGTGCATGCCGAGACAATGCCCCACGTGACCATGATGCGGCTCATCCAGACGCGCGCGCCGAAACGGTACATGAGGAGATTGCTGGGCACCTCGAAGATCGCGTAACCGATGAAGAAGACCCCCGCGCCGAACGCGAATGCTGCGTCGCTCAAGCCCGTGTCGGCCTGCAGGACACTCTTGGCGAACCCCACGTTGGCACGGTCGATGAAGGCCAGTACGTACATCAGCACGAGGAATGGCAGCAGCCGCGAACGTGCTCGGCCAATAGCGCTGTCAAGCGCCGCATCGCGGGTTGCGATCATTGATTTGTCTCCTGAGTTTTATTGCACGCGGCTCGTTCGTGGGTCGTTCGTGACTCATTACGCCGAGGGTTTTTGTGCGTGTCGTTTGATACCCGTAGTGTGCGAAACTACGCGATAACTGACTATTGAATTAATCGCATCGCTCTATTCCCTGGAGTTATCGCTCGCATGATCGCGCCCGCATCCACCATCCGCAAGCGCTTGCGCCTGCGCCACCTGCAACTCATGGTGGCGCTCTCGGAATTCGGCTCCCTGCGTCGCGCCGCCGACGAACTCGCGATGACCCAGCCCGCCGCGACCAAGGCGCTGCAGGAGCTGGAGGACACCGTTGGCGTGTCGCTGTTCGTGCGGCACGCGCGCGGCATGGAGCCGACCATCTTCGGCGAAGCGGTGATGCGCTATGCGCGCGTGGTGTTTGAAGACCTCGATGAACTGCGTGAGGAACTGGCCGCGATTGAAGCCGGCGATATCGGCAAGGTGCGCATTGGCGCCGTGATGGCACCCGCGCCCGAACTGCTTACGGGAGCCATTGTGTCGCTGAAAGAGGCGCATCCGCGCCTGCAGATCTCCGTGCAGATCGATACCAGCGACGTGCTCGTGCAGGCCTTGCAGCAAGATCAGCTCGATATTGTGATCGGGCGGATTCCCGATGGTTTTCCCGCGCTCGACTTGAGTTTCGAGACCTTGTCGGAAGAGGCTTTATCGATCGTCGCCCGGCCGGATCATCCTGCCGCGAAGACTACGGCACGGCCCAGGCTTGCGGAACTGGCGCAGTACCCATGGATCGTGCAACCGCATCCGAGCCCGATGCGCCAGATCATCGACCAGACCTTTCGCGAGTCGCGCGTGGCACCGCCTATCAGCACTGTCGAGACCTCGTCGATCCTCACCACGCTCTCGCTCTTGCGCGACTCCGACATGCTGGCGGTGTTGCCAAGTTCGGTCGCGCAATACTACGTGGCATTGAACACCATGACCTCACTGCCAACGCCGTTGCGTGGAAGGCTCGCACCGTATGGGCTGATTCTTCGAAAGAATCGCCGGATCAGGCCGGCGACTCAACTCGTGATCGATGCGATCCGGGGTGGAGGAACGCTTGCTCAGTGACCAAGGCGGTCCGCCAACTCGAGTCCGCGGCGGGTTTCATCGTTTTGATCCGCACCCTGATCCAGCGCGATATCCGGGCGCATGAAGAACGTCATCACAATGCCGAGCGCAAGCAGGCCGACTGAACCGGCGAACGGTAAGGTCCAGCTCCCGGTGTGATCCACGACGAAGCCAAATACGATCGGCGAGAAGATACCTGCTATTGCCGAGCCCGCATTGACCAGGCCGCTCGCAATGCCGACATGCTTGGGCGTAATGTCCATCGGCACCGCCCAGATGGGTCCAATGGTCATCTCCAGGAAGAAGAACGACAGGCTCATGGATGCAGCCATGACCGGCAGCGACTTGACGAACAGCACGGGCGTGAGGAACACGAGTGCGCCAAGAAACGCGCCAATGATGACGTTACGCCGCGCCGCCACCACGTTGCGCGTGCGTTTCAATATGCGGTCGCTCAACACGCCGCCCGCCGTATTGCCGACCACGCCCGAGAGGAATACGCCGGCCGAAAAGAGCGCGGAGCTTTTCAGGTCGAGGCCACGGCCATGCATGAAAAACGTGGGTAACCATGTGAAGAACAACCAGCCGGTCCAGCCGTAGCAGAAGTAGACAATCATGGTCGGGCCGATGCGCTTGAGCAACCGCCGCCACGGAACCGGCGCGTGAGTCTTTTCAACCACGACCTTGCCTTCGGGCGGCAAGCCGAGTGCTTCTTCTGCGGTCATGTGCCGATGCTTGCGCGGGTTATCGGTGAAATACCACGCATAGGCGCATACCCAGAACGCAGTCAGCACACCAACCAGGATGAACGACGCACGCCATGACGCGAACGCCACAAGCAGCGCGATCAGCGGCGGCGTCAGGGCATTGCCGAGGCGTGAGAACGAGTGCGTAAGACCTTGCACGAACCCGCGCTTCTCGGCCGGGAACCAGTTGGTCAATGCACGTGCTTGCGCCGGCAGCGCTGCGCCCTCGCCGACGCCCAGCAACATCCGCGCGCAGAACAAGGTGACGACCCCGCCCGCGAAACCGGTGGCGACAGTCGCAACGATCCAGATGGACGCGCAGATGATCAGGGTGGTTTTCGCACCGAAGCGATCGCTGAGCCAGCCGCCAATTACCTGGCAGATCGCGTACGTGTAGGCGAAGGCGGCGAAGACGAGGCCGACGTCGGTGTTGGTGAGATGCAGGTCATCGCGAATCAGGCCGGCAGCGGCCGAGAGATTCACGCGATCCAGATACATGATGAACGACATCGCGCACATGAGCGCGAGGATTGACCGGCTGACTTTGGGTCGATGGAACATTTGTCTCCTCTTCCTTCACTGTTGCGCCTTCGGGCGCTTCTTATGTGAGGCACTCAGGCTTCGCGTATTAGCCGAAGCAATTGGAGACAGAGTCTGTTCAATCGAGCGATATCCGTCTAGTGAAAATATCTGATGTGGCGATTCCTTTTACTTATAGGTCGGCGCGGTCATGAAATGCAAAGCGGCGCCGGTCCTGATTCCTCGCCCTACTTGAACCCCGGCCCCGCTGCAACCAGACGCGGCTCCGGTATGCGCTCGCCGCTTCTCGCCAGCCAGCACACCACGCCCGCTGCGACGATGTCGAACACCGCCAGTACGACAAACAGCGGACTGTAGCCGACCTGCGTGACCAATACGCCGAACAGCGCCGTGAAAGCGGCAGCGCCGAGGTACCCCGCCATGCCGCCCATGCCCGTAGCGGTCGCGACTTCGTTCTTGCCGAACAGGTCCGACGTAATGGCGTACAGCGCGCCCGATAACGTCTGATGGGCGAAGCCGCCGACGCACAGAAGCGCAACAGCCGCGTAAGGACTCGCCACCAGTCCGACGCACGCCGGCCCGATCATGCATAACGCACCGACGACGAAGACCATCTTGCGCGACGTGAACAGCGAAACTTTGGCGTACTTATGGAACAGCGGACTGAGGTAGCCGCCAAGCACGCAACCAATGTCGGCCGCCAGAAAAGGCATCCATGCATACAGCGCGACTTCCTTCAGGTTCATGTGCCGCTCGGTCATCATGTAAAGCGGAATCCACGCATTGAAAGTCTGCCAGGCCGGCTCGGACAAAATCCGCGGAATACCGATCGCCCAGAAGTTGCGGCTGCCCAGCATCTCGGACCAGCGTTTCTTGGGCGCGCTGTCATCGCTGTGCTTGGCCTCCTGCCCGCTGAGGATGTAATCCCGTTCAGCATCGCCCAGCAGCTTCTGCTTACGCGGATGCTTGTACATCAGCATCCACAGCGCGGTCCAGGCCACGCCGAGCACGCCGACGATCAGGAACGCCCATTGCCATTGCCCGTGCATCAACGCCCATACAACCAGAGGGGGTGCAAGCAGCGCGCCAATGGACGAGCCAATGTTGAACCAGCCGATAGCCACCGAACGCTCCTTGGCCGGGAACCACTCGCTCGTCGCCTTCACGCCTGCGGGAATGCCGGCCGACTCGGCAATGCCGAGCACGCCGCGAAAGAACGCAAGGCTTTGCCAGTTCGTCGACCATGCCGCCGCCGCGCAGGCCAGGGACCAGGCGAGCGCGAAGGCCGCAAAACCAATTTTGGTGCCGACGGTGTCAAGCACATAGCCCGCGACCGGCTGCATGAACGCATAGCAAAGTTGCCATGCCACCACGACATGCGAGTACTGTGCGGTCGTGATATGCAGGTCTTTCATCAGTGTTGGCGCCGCCACCGAGAGCGTGTTGCGCGCGAGGTAATTGATGATCAGACCCGCCGCTACCAGGCTCACCATCCACCAGCGAATGCCCTTGATTTTCATTGCTGTCTCCTTTCAATGCTTTTGCTTTTAGTCCTGGTACTTCCAATCTTCAGCCAGTCAGATGGGCTGCGCTGCCGGAGCGCTTGATCCATCCGACGCGCTGTCTTCGCGCGAGTAATCGAGGCCGACGAAGCTGCCACCCTGATAGCGCTGACCGAGGGCATCGAGCGGGTTCGGCCCTGCGAGCACTTGCGCGGCGTAGTCCTCGGCGTTTTGTGTCGGCTCATAACCCAGGCGCTCGGCGCCGCAGTTGTCCCACCAGCTGCGCGTGTTCGCGGAGACGCCCCAGACCGTCATGAAACCCACGCTCTCGGCCTCGATACAACGGTCAAGGAAATGCATCAGGTCGCTATGCCCGAACCAGGTGCTCAGGTGCCTGGGCTCGGTCGGGCGTTCGAGGCAACTGCCAATGCGTACGCAAATGCTCTCGATGCCGTGCTTGTCCCAATACATTCTTGCCAATGCCTCGCCCCACACCTTGCTCAGACCGTAGAAACCATCCGGGCGCAGCGCGCAGTCGAGTTCAAGATGTTCCGTGACCGGGTACATGCCGATCGCGTGGTTCGAGCTGGCGAAGACCACCCGCCGCACGCCTTGCCTGCGCGCACCTTCGTAGACCTCGACTAACGCCCGCAAGTTGTTGTCGATGATTTCAGGGAGCGGGCGCTCCACACTCGTGCCCGCGAAGTGGATCAATACGTCGACACCGTTAAGCAGGCGATCCACGATGGCAGGGTCACGGAGGTCGCCATGCATGACATCCTCTCTCTCCACTAACGCGACCAGCGGCTTGGTACCCCCAGCCGAGCGCAATGGAATGCCACGTGCGATCAGCGCGGTCCGTACTACCGAGCCAAGCTGACCGCCGGCCCCACTCAGGGCAATCTTCTTCATAAGTTTCCTTTGGGTGCCCCGAACGCCTGAGCCGCGCGAGCAATGTCACGCGGTCGGAACTGGGGCTTAGTGCGTAGACATTCCAGTGGTTGTACGATAACGTACTATATGTTTCCGGGAAATAGATTTCGACTTGGCATTTACCCGTAGACCGGGTGCGTCATTGACGGCAAAATGACCTTCTCAGATGATGTGCTAGCGTATCAATTTGTACGACGTCCTATAACAATTAGGATATTTTGACCACTGGAACAACGTGGTTGGGCTCGGCGGGAAGGCAGATGCGAGCGCCACCGACGGGTTCAACGAAAGTGAATGGCGCAACTCGATATACGTTGGCCGGGGTGGGGAGCGCGGCAGGCCTTGTGTTCAACTTTACGCGGCTAGGCACCGGGAGCGCTTTAATAGGCGCCACGTCAATTCATCGGACAGAAAATAGCGCCTGGTTCTATCCGATGCCGCAACTGATATCCGGGGTCATCGAACTGCAAGGGATTGTTGAAACACTTCGCATCGACAAGAACCGCGAGAAAAACGAAGCGATCACCGAGCGAAAAGAGCGAGGCAAGGCCGCCGGCGCAGAGGGCTGGATAGTCAAACCATTCAAAGGTGACGGCGTGCTGGATACGTTCAGGAAGCTGGCAAGCTAAGCGGGCCTCAAAACTCGGCATCCAGCTCGTCGATCTCTTCGACTTCTTGTTGCGCATCGGCTATCCATTGCTGCATCTCCGGCAAGGCGAGAATGCGCTGCGAATAGGCGACAATCTCGGGCTCGAGCTTGACGTCGTAAGTGACAAAGCGCGTGACGACTGGTGCGAACATCGCATCGGCGGCGCTAAGCGCCCCGAACAAATAGGGACCTTCATATTGCTCAAGGCATTCGAGCCAGATCGCCGTAATGCGCTCGATATCGGTCTGAGCGCGTGCCCAGATCGTGAAGTTCGGGAAGTGCGATTTTATGTTCATGGGCAATGCCGAGCGCAAGGAACTGAAGCCCGAATGCATTTCTCCGCAAATAGAACGACAGTGCGCACGCATGCGCCGGTCATCAGGCAACAGCCCCGCTTTCGGACGCACTTCGTTCAGGTATTCCGCGATCGCGAGCGTGTCCCATACCTTGATGCCGTCGTGGACCAGGCAGGGAACGAGAATGGACGGCGACAGCAGCAGCAGTTCGGCACGCGCGCCGGGGTCATCCATGGACATCACGAACTCGTCGAACGGCAGTCCGCTGAATTTGGTGAGCAACCAGCCTCTTAACGACCACGACGAATAGTTCTTGCTGCTGATAGTGAGCGTAGCATTCGTCATCTGTTGCTCCTCAACGGATCAATTTAAGGTTCACGCTTATGCTCTCTTATGCTCACGCTCAAGCTCAAGCTCAAGCGAAAACGCAGACGCCCAGCGGCGCGGCGCAGTGCGACGTGCACCAAAAGACTGCACGATCAGACCATGTTCAGGAATGTTGCAAGGGATGTGCCACTTTCAAACGCCCCTCATGCTGACGCCGGACGTTGACATACAGTTGGCATATGTATTGCGTTGATGTGGATGACTCTACAATACGCGCTCAAGCGAAAGCCGATGAACCCATTCGCATACTCCGGCTATCAGGCGATGGCGGATCTCACACTGCCAATACGCCACGGCGCGGCGCTGCTCAATCACGCACTCGATGCGTGGCCGTTTCTCGCCGATACCCCTCACGGCCGGTCACTGCGAGCCACATGCGATCTGCTGGCACTGACAGCGCTCACGCATAGCCGGCGGCCATTCGCTATCGACTCGGTGGAGATGGATGGCAAAAGCCTGCCCGTGACCGAGGAGATCACGCTCACCACGCCGTTCTGTTCGTTGCTGCATTTTGCGAAGGAAGGCGCGCCTAAACAGCCGCGCGTGCTGGTGATCGCGCCCATGTCCGGCCACTTCGCCACGCTCCTGCGCGGCACGGTACGCACCCTGCTGCCCCACCACGACGTCTATATCACGGACTGGATCAACCCCCGCGATGTCTCGCTCGCGCAGGGCCGCTTTGGCTTTGATGAATACGTCCAGCATGTCATCGACTTTATCGTCGCGCTGGGACCCAACACCCACTTGCTGGCGGTCTGCCAGCCGACCGTCGCCACCCTTGCAGCAGTTTCCCTGATGGCCGCAGACGATCATCCGCTGCAACCCGCCAGCATGACGCTGATGGCCGGCCCTATCGACACTCGCATCAATCCGACTTCGGTGAACGTGCTGGCGAAGAGCAAGCCGATCGAATGGTTCGAGCAAAATCTGATTAGTGCCGTGCCATGGGGATTTGCGGGCGCAGGCCGGCGCGTTTATCCGGGCCACACGCAATTGATGGCATTCATGTCGATGAATCCGACACGTCATTTCGACGCGTTCGAAGACATGGTGTATCAGCGCGCCAAGGGCGACCCAGCGAAAGCCGAGGCCATCCGCGTATTCTATGAAGAATACTTCGCGACCATGGATTTAACGGCCGAGTTTTACCTGGAGACAGTCGACACCATCTTTCAACAGCACGCGTTGCCGCTGCACGAACTGGAGGTGCGCGGACGCAGGGTTGATCCGTCTTTGATCCGGCGAACCGCGCTGCTCACCGTTGAAGGCGAGCGCGACGATATCTGCGCGGTCGGCCAGACGCTTGCCGCGCAAGAGCTGTGCAACAAATTGCGCCCGTACATGAAGACCCACCACGTGCAAACGGGTGTCGGTCACTATGGCGTGTTCAACGGCAAACGCTGGGAGCGGCATATCTATCCACGCGTGCGCGCGATGATCCACGACAACGAACCCAGCTCCATCGTCATCAATGCACGCGCCCAGCCTTTGCAATCATTGGCGCCGCTCGCACGCCCTGTCGCACCGCGCATGGATCTGAATGTGCAGTCCGAAGGGCCTGGATAAGACCTACGCGGGTTGCTGGCTCTTCCAGGGCGTGAACGCCGGCACTTCGCATGGACCCTTTGCGTCGATGGTGGTGAAATTGGCAGGGCCGACTATCTCCAGATATTCCATGTCCTCGGAATAATCGAAGAGGTAATGCACAATCCCCGGCGCTTGATGAACGCAGTCGCCGGATGCGACCAGCGTCTCCTTGTCGCCGTACATGAAGCGCGCCCAGCCCTTGAGCATGATCACAATGTGGAATTCGGCCTCATGACGGTGCCAACCCGTGCCTTGCTCTGGTGCATTGTTAGCTTTCACGAGTTGCGCTATCACCTTGCCACCCGTCGCGTCTGCGATGCCTAAATCACGATAAAGAAAAAAATCGCGCAACCCTTGATCCTCATAACGGGTGTCTTGTGGCCGGATATGCGAAAAGCGAGTGGCAAGTTCGAACGTTTCAGATGACATGGGTACGCTCCGTTAGCAGCAAATTAGGCAGCAAGTTAGGCAGCAAAACTGTCGAATGAAAGGGCTAGCCGCTGTGCTATGCATCAAGCGTTCCAACTTGAACGGCCACATGGAAACTGCAACCAGGCGATTTCTTAGAATCCTCGGTGGACAAAAACTAATGCGTGCACGCGCTTAAAAGTGGCATTTAAAAAGCACGTTCACTCGCTGGCAATTCGCGGTTACATTCCTCTAAAGACATTGCGTATCAACGAGTGTGTGTTGCTAAACTGGGTTCTGTAGCGTTTCGTGGCGGGTTGCAGTGCGAGCCATCCTGGGTACGTTCACTGGAGAAATCGACACCATGTCCTACATCAGCGTCGAGATCAGAGCCTACGATGAAGCGCGAAAAGTAATCACCGTCGCGTTCAGTGAAAAGTGGCCCGTCAAATTGACCTCCGCCGTCATTGCGGAGTTGACCCTTGAAGACTGCGACACCATCGGGCGCGACGGCGAGTTGCTCGAAGCATGCCTGACCGATGACGAAGCATGCGTCCTCAAGATGCTCTTCGAGGACGAGGGCACCATTGAAGACTTCCTCGCCGATCCTTCCAGGTTAATTGGTTGCACAAGCGAGCTCGGCGACTGAGTAAATAGGGCTGACGACGAGCACGCCTTATCTCATCACCCGCAAACGGGCTAACCGACCCTCGACCAAGTCTTGCACGTTCAGGCAAGAACGCGCGAGGATCGGTCTATCGCGCAGACATCGCATCATGGTTCCATGAAGGCTCACTCAAAGGAGCCGATGATGCAGAAAACATGGTTTATCACGGGTGCAAGCCGCGGCCTTGGTGCGCTTATCGCCAAGGCTGCGATACAGGCGGGTGATCGAGTCGTCGCCACGGGACGCAAGCGGGAAGATATTGCTAAGAGCCTGGGGCCGGACAATGACCAACTGCTTGGTATCGCGCTGGACGTGACCGACGCAGCGCAGGCGAACGCCGCGGTTGAAGCCGCTGTCTCGCGATTCGGCGGGATAGACGTACTCGTGAACAACGCGGGATACGGCCATCTGGGATTCTTCGAAGAGAACACCATCGAGGACGTACAGGCCCAGTTCGCCACTAATCTATTCGGTGTTTTCAACGTGACTTGGGCTGCGTTGCCCGTCATGCGCACCGCTCGCCGCGGACGCATCTTCAACATCTCGTCGCTTGCCGGCATCCTCGGCGCGGAAGTGGCTTCGCTTTACTGCGCCAGCAAGTTCGCGCTCGAAGGTTTCTCCGAATCCCTGGCGAAGGAGATCGCACCGTTCGGTCTCTTCGTGACGATCGTCGAGCCCGGTCCCTTTCGCACCGACTTCCTCACGAGCGGATCGCTTCGCTTTGGCGACACAGTAGTGACCGACTACGATGACCGGCGCGAGCGACTGCGTGCGTCCTTCGAACAACGCAATGGCGAGCAACCGGGGGATCCAGCGAAGCTCGCACAAGCACTGGTGGATCTTGCAAACGAGGCCGCACCGCCGATGCGTTTTATCGCCGGATCGGTTGCCGTGAATGCAGCAGATGCGAAACTCGCCGGCATGCAAGCTGAACTCAACCGCTGGCGCGCGCTTTCGGTAGGCACTGATGGCGACTACGCCGCCTAACGACGTGAACACAGCCTGATACCGTTTCGCCTTTCTTTGAGAATAAATCTGGGGAGATTCATGCGAAGTCCGTTGACATGCATGCGCCTGTTGCTTGCCTCAGTCAAAGCCGCCAATTTCCGCTATTCCCTGTTTTTCCGGAACGGAGAGCGGTGGGCTTCGCGTCGTCGAAAGTATTGCGTCGCTTAATTCATTTCTTTATAAAAGCTCTGCGGCCACAGCAATAGACAACATTCCCTCCCCATTCCCTAGCCGCCTCGGCATCGGCAATGCCTCGCGCTTTAAGCAGCGCGGCGCATCAAGACCAAACTGATAGGTCGTTATCCTATTCATATAATTATCAGACAATTTTCAAATACCCGTCCCCACTCGGCAAATAAACAACACTACGTAACAAATATCTGTGCCTGAATGAAATGACGGGCTACGCTCCCTTTCACGGTCTTATTGTTCGAGCCTGGGAAGGATTTCTCCCAGTCGGCTCACCAATTACTGTGGAATGCTAATGAAAAACATTTTCATTTCCAGTGCCACTGGCGCACTTCTCGCTGCTGCTGCGGCGCCGGCATTTGCACAAAGCTCCGTCACGCTGTACGGCATCGTCGATGAAGCCATCCGATACCAGACGAATGCTGGCCCGGGTGGCCACGACCAGGTCGCCATGACGTCCGGCCCGGAAACCCACAGCCGCTGGGGCTTGAGGGGCAGTGAGGATCTGGGGGGTGGCTGGGCTGCGGTCTTCCGCCTCGAAAACGGCTTCGAAGCCTTCAATGGGCAACTACATGTCCCCGACACACTGTTCAGTCGACAAGCTTACGTGGGGCTGTCGAACGACAAGTGGGGCGCGCTGACATTCGGTAGGCAATATGCACCGGTCTACGACACCTTGGGCGATGTCTTCGACCCACTGACCGTTGGCAACTACTGGCAAAACAGCTGGATGTATAACGGCATCGGCAATTACCTTGAAGTCAATAACGCGGTCAAGTACAAGGGCAGCTTCGATAACCTCGCGATCGATGCCCTTTACGGCTTCAGCAACCAGCCGGGCGCGCTCGGTATCGGCTCCACCTACGCAGCGGAACTGACGTATACGTTCGGCCCTGCCATGCTCAACGCGGGCTTCCAGCAGGTCTCCGTGCCGACATCTGCGACCACCTCTTCGGTCGGCACGAGTGTCGGCAGCCCAATCAATGGTGGCAAGACCAACTTCCTCCACATTAGCGGCGCGTATCAGATCACCCATGACATCCGCCTGCTTGCCGGCTGGCTGCGCGGGCAGGACCAGACTGGTTTGACCGACAGCAACATGCAGCAAGCTGGCGCACCGGCACTGAAGGGTGGCAGCCCCAACCGGATCGACAACACCTACTACGTCGGCGCGAACTGGCAAGCCACCGCTCCACTGCTGTTCACTTTCGCCTACTACTACGGGCAGACGCGCAATGCTGAACTGCTCGACGGCTCGCTCGGCAGGGGGGTGAACCAGTCAGGTACCGTTCTCGCCGAATACTCGTTCACGAAACGAACGGAAGTCTACGCAATCACAGACTTCGCTCGCGGCACAGGCGCCTTCTCCGCCGACTACCCGGGCGGGGTCAACGGCGCCGGCGTGCCGACCGACACCATTGGCCGGACCAACAACCTGGGCGTGGCAGTCGGTATTCGCAAGATGTTCTGAAGATGCGACATACCCACCGACGCGAACCATGCGTCGGGTGCACGGGCCAGCGCAACAGCGTCGGCCCGCGCGCGGCCACTGGCGTGACAGCCGGTACACCGCAGCTTTGTCCACTCCGTTCGTCTTGCACTAGCGTGCGGCGCTCCGACGGTTCGCTGTCGAATAAGTAGCTGACGCTCGAGCGTCCATGCGCGAGCCATGGTGAACGGCTCTAGATGTTCATCTCCAGACGGAAGTTTGTTCTCCAGTAGTGTTTTGCACCATAGGAAAATTGCAGAATATTGGAAGGAAAACCTCGTCCGTCAAGCAATCGTCGCTTATCTGCATGCGCCAACAAACGATTGGAATATAAGCTTCGGCGCTGACCGCAAATTCGTGAGGATGGAATGCCAAGACATTCCGAATAGGTCAAAGATTCGAAAATATAGGGATCGTTATTCCAACGGCAGCGACGACCCAGCTTCCGTTTGAAATGGCTACTGCCGATCAGTTGTCTGCCGTTGAAGCTAACAGGCGATCGTTCTTTCATGGCCGAAGAACGAACCCGGTCCGACGTTGAACTGCGGGGTAGGCTGCCGTTGATTGGTCCGCATCGGGCAGAAGTTGACCCCGTACCAGACGGTCATCGTTGCTCGTAACGGCCATGCAAAGCTCAACCGGACGGGGCAGACTAAGGGGCTGTGGCCGTAACAATTGGTTGGTAGTAGCCAGTGACAGTTGGTGAGAGGACCTGCACGTCGTTGAATCCGACCCGAGCAGCAAGAGTCGCCACCTCGTCGGGCGTGATAGCCCGATAGCGCCCGACGAAATGGTTCGACTGCCAGCCGAGACTGTTCGTCTGGCGAGTGATATACAAATGGACTGTGTAACGCCGCGCGTCTTGCCAGTCCCAGACCTGATGCACAATGCGGCGAAGCCCGTTGTCAATGAACAGTGATGGCGATAGCACAGTCGGTCGCTGAGTCAGCAACGTGCCGTAGTCCCTCAAGCTCACAAATACTTTGCCTCGCGCGCGTAGGCTTCTAAGCATTGCCGCTAATGCCTTGGCGACCTCCTCGTCGCTGTCCAGGTGTGGAATGGCGTTGTCGAAAGCCACAACCGTGCCGTAATGCTGTTCCTTGCACGTGGAGAGCAGCCTCATGTCGTCCACGCGAAATTTGACATCCAGATTTCGCAGAGCGGCCTCCCGTACTGCCCGCTCGACTTCTGTGTTCGATATATCCGTACCCTCAACGTCATATCCCGCGAGTGCGAGACCCAACGCTTGAGTACCGATTCCGCATGCGCAATCGAGGATAGTGCCAAGCACATCGGGCGCGGCCATCAGCGGCACGAGTACCGCCCGTTGACGCTCGATCGCCTTATCCCAATCGTCGAAAATCAGGTGATAAGAGGATGCCATGTCATCGTAGAAAGTCTCTTCGGATTGACTCATGGAGCGCCCGTAAATTGCGGTAGATACTTGATTGTCCGCGATGGTCGGATGCCAGTCGAGTGACTGAAGCTGGCCGGACTGGACACTTGAAGCCAGATCGAGCCCGACTAGCTGAGACCAGCCGACATGCATCGCTACGCGTAACTACTTCTGGCGTCGTCGCGTTGACTCCTATGCGAGAGACTCCGCACAGCATCGCTCAAAAGCTTTGCTAGAGGTTATGCCACACCCGTCGCCTTGACACTCATAGCTGATAGCCTGTCGTAATATGTGACTTCCTTTCTGGGGGCCATTATGACAAAAACCATCCTTCTGGCTTTACTGCTCGTCCTGGCGGGATGCACGACCTCTGTCCTCCCCATTTCCAAAGCCGATCCCATCGCGGGGAAACAAGCCTCTCCGCCAGCTGCAGCCGCGTCTGATGATTTGGGACAGGGGCGTACCGAGGTGCCGCACGGGAACACGAAAATGGATGGGCCGCCTGGCTATTGATGAAATCGCAATCCTGCCGAAAGAGCTGATTGAAAAACGCAGGTCTCGTCCCCGCCGCTCTGAAGCGACCTACCGCCTCCCACGCTCTGCTACGTCAGAGAAAAACGCCGGATTGTCTTCGATCTGCGCAACCATTTCAAATGATCAATTATGGCCGGTCACTGCCTCGCACGATTGGCACGCGTAGGCTCAGTCTTGGAGAGTCGCGACCGGCAGTACGCGACCCGATGCGGTCTATCGAGTCAACTCGATCTTTACAGCTGATTTCAACATACAACGGCCGTTCGTCGACTCGCTTACCGATACCGTTCTTCTGCGACCTTTGTGACATCGAGCAGATTGGACTAAGCATACGTACGCAGAATGTCAGGTCGCTGACGGTGGCGACGTGAGCAGCCAGAAAACAACTCGCCGCTTCAACGGATTCGATCAGGCGGCGAATCGATCGCTAGACCGAGATCGCTTCCTCTCGGTCGTCGGCCATTCGCAGTCAACGTGCAAAGCCGGATGCGCGCTCATAAACCGCCCTATCCGCGGGATAACCTCGTGGACCCCGAAACTGGTCGACAGGGCAACGCGTAAATGGCCTCGCAGCTCAGTGGTTCCTCGCGCGGCGTGGTCCGCTTCATTTAGCGCGGAGAGAATCGCTTCTACGCGGGCAAGGTAATCGCTACCCGCTTCCGTCAGCGTGACTGCTCGCGTGCTTCTTATGAATAGCGCAGCCCCGATTTCCTCCTCCAGCTCCGAAATGCGTCTGGATGCCGACGGTTGGCTTATAGGCCCAATTCGCGGCCGGCTTTGGTCAAACTCGACGTATGGGCAACCCGCACGAACAACTGCAGGGTCGAAAGCTTGTCATTCATTTGCAGGGAGAATAACTGAAAGTCATCCAGCCATCCTACCGCTTCCTGGGTAAATGAATCACCATTCGATTCAGGCAAAGATGACGCGATAAAAAGAGCCGTCGGCTTAATCGGGCATCAAGCCAGACATCTACGTTTTTCTGGAGTAAAGCATGAGCACGTCACACAAGGTTGTCGTCGTCACCGGCGCATCGCAAGGCATTGGTGCAGACATCGTCAAGGCATTTCGCAAACTCGACTATCGCGTCGTTGCAACCTCGAGATCGATCAAGCCATCGGAAGATCCGAACATCCTGACGGTTGCCGGTGATATTGGCGATCCAGACACCGCTGAACGCGTCATTTCGGAAGGCGTCGCAAAGTTCGGCCGGATCGACACGCTGGTGAACAACGCCGGCATTTATATTGGCAAGCCCTTCACGGAAAACACCAGGGAAGATTACGCCGCCGTGGTGAATGTGAATATGTCGGGCTTCTATTACATCACGCAGCTCGCCATCGCTGAAATGGAAAAGCATTCGAGCGGCCACGTGGTGAGTGTGACCGCGTGCGTCGTGGACCAGGCGATCAGCGGAGTGTATTCGGTACTGGCTGCGCTGACGAAGGGAGGCCTGAACGCCGCCACGAAGTCACTAGCGATTGAGTACGCCAGGAAAGGTATTCGCGTGAATGCCGTCGCGCCGGGCATCATCAAGACGCCAATGCATCCGTCGGAATATCACGACATGCTCGATGCCCTCCATCCACTCGGCCGTATGGGCGAGACGAGCGATATCACCAACGCGATCCTGTACCTTGATTCGGCGCCGTTCGTGACGGGCGAAATCCTGCACGTCGACGGCGGCCAGAGTGCCGGTCGTTAGCCGATTCAATATCAAGCGGATCTAAGGCTCTGCGCGCAGACCCGGCTCGTCGGGCTCGGTGATCGCGAGACTCATTTATATGAGCTGTTTGCAGCAGCGCAATTCAATACCTTTTATAGAGGTGACCAAAATGGCATCTAGTGATATTCAGGAAATCCAGGCATTAAACGCAAAATACAACTTTTCGATGGACGAAGGCGACGCTGAAGCATGGGCGAGTTGCTTCACGGTCGACGGAGTCTTCAATGGTGTTATCGACGGCGAAAAGCCAAAGGGCGCCGAGCAATTGAAGGCGTTTGTTGCCAAGGGCATCGCAGAGTTCGGGACTATGTATCACCTCACGACCAACGAAATTATTTCGGTCGACGGTGAAAGTGCCCGTCAAAAGTGCTATCTGCAGTTCTTCACGAAAAAACACGGTGCGATTGATGGCTACATTTGCGTCTATGACGATTGGCTTAAGCGCGAGAACGGTATTTGGGCGTATAGCCGTCGAGACGTGATATCAAAAGACAAGTTTAGTCATCTGAAAGATTGATACATCCCTCGACAAGACAGGCAACTATCGACCAGCGTTTCCTTCCAGATTCCTGGCGTGTTGCCGACTCGTCGAATCCAGCCGACCGCTTCTCTGTGTAATGCACTCGCTCCATCGTCCGATAGACGAGTGCGGCGAACGACGCTTGATGGTCGATAGCGCCTTTTCGACGAAGGCGCGCGAAAAATTCTTCAACGGCTGAACAGCCAGAAGGACAGATCTGCATCAAGCCAATGTCGACGTGTAAACGTTGCTTCATCACCATCTAGACTGAAGCCCAAGTTCACTGTGGCAACTGATCGGCCACTTTGGCGACACCCGCAGCCGCGCATATTTCGTCTTTATCGCCCCCTGGCGCGCCGCCGATGCCCAACGCGCCGACGATCTCCCCGTGCGCCTTGAAAGCGACGGCCCCTGGCAGGGCAATGACGTTATGCACCGTTGCTAGCTGTGGCGCGAATTGGTTCGTTTTAACCAGGTTGAAGAATCCGCTCGACCGATCAAATCCAAACTCCGGTCCAAGTGTGACGACCGTAAATGCTTTCCTGAAGCTCGATTCACCTGTGGCCACCGGTGCATGATCTCCGCGTAGGACGACTTGAGGTACTCCATCCATGTCGACCACCGTGACCGTCGACCAATAGTGCTTTTCCTCACATACCCGGAGTGCCTCTTGCGCCGCCTCCATGGCGATCTTGAGTGGCAACACGTAGCGATATTCAGGCTGCGGCGCCTGTTGTGCATGTACCGAAATGCAAGCGATCGACACGCCAAAAAAGGACATAGCTAAGCTTGTGAATTTCATAGCTCCCTCTGCAGACTGAATCAGTGAGACGGATTGCGCCAAAGTTTTGTTATGCAATAGCAATCGAGACCCTCTGCAACTAACTCACGCGCAATTCGAATCACGCATTGCGCCGTTTCTGGCAGCGGCATGCGCCGGCAGACGGCGCGCTCAGGTCGAATCAGCTATACAAGTTGGCAGTCTCGAGTGGTCCCAACCAAAGTCTTTTGGGTCGATCCATCTGCGAGACAGACGCGTTGATGCCACTTTAGAGGCTGCAATCTGTTTTACCAATATCGTCCAGTAAAAGAACTCTTTCATCACGCTCCACAATCCGATTTCCCTCGAAGCGCTCCGACCGTCAGAGCAATGTATGTAGTGACGTGAGTTGACGTTGATAGCCGAAGCCCGATTGTCAATATTGGACGGGTGCAAAGGCTTATTCTGATCCTGCTATCTGATAGACCCATCACGACAAAGAGACATCCGCTCTGGCCGACTGCTGTTCGGATAGATTGCTCAGAGCCGACCGACCGAATGAGAAAGAGAGGAATCAACATCTGTCCCGCGAACATCACACCATTCGACAGGAACTGCGCAGCAGCCGCCACCGTAAACGTGCGATTGTGAAACTGCCTCAGATCGATCAGCGCCCGCCCAGCCTTGCGCACTTCAACCCGCAAAAACACGACGGACACCACGACGCCCGCAACCATCGCGACGATCCCCGTATGCTGCCGGATGCGCTCTGCGCCGAACAATACCATCGCGAGTCCGGGCGACAGCAGCATGAGTCCGAGCCAATCCATCTCCCGCGGCTGAAGATATTTACGATCATCGGGCAGGAACAGCACCGACAACACCAGCGCCAGCACGCCCACCGGCAAGTTGACGAAAAACAGCCAGCGCCACGACGCATAGCGAAGAATAAGGCCTGCAATCACCGGACCGAGCAACGGCCCGAGCAGGATCGGCACGGTTGCATAGCCAGCCACGCGTGTAAACTGGTTACCTGCCGCGCGCTTCATCATTAACTGCGCCATCGGTGCGAGCAGACCGCCACTCGCGCCCTGCAACAGACGGAAGCCAACCAGCGCATCAGCCGACCATGCAAAGCCGCACAGCAGCGAACTAAGCGTGAACGACGAGAAGCACCACAAGTAGAGCGCCCTGCCGCCGATCCGGTCGACCAGCCAGCCGTTGAGCGGCAACACCAGCGTCAGCGCGAGCAGATACCCGCTCGTCACCCACTGAATCGCAGGCAACGTGGCATGGAGTTCGTGCGCGAGACCGGACAGCGATACGTTGACGATAGTCGCATCAAGCTGTGCAAGCAGCGAGCCGAGTACGGCGACGATCGTAATTCTCCAGACCAGTGGATCAAGCCGATCGCGTTGTGCCGCGCTCAAAACAGCCCTTCGCGACGCACACGACCGAAATGAACCGATGAGAAAACACCCATGACAAGCACGCCGACGAGCATCGCCGCGCTATCGACGTTCACGCCGGGCTCGAACGGATAGTGAACGAGCAGCGCCAGACCGATCGATACGTTCAGCATCCCCCACAGAAAATTGACCAGCGGCGACGACGGCCCTTTGCCATGTGGTTTCGAGAAAGGGGACGGGAACATCTCACCGCGCAGACCCGCGGTGAGATGCGGCATCGCGTTACATAAAAAGGCACCTGCGAAGAAGATCGCAACGAAACTCATGGTTCATCCTTTCGAGGAAGCTGGAGAAGCCGCAAAGGCTATGGAAGACTGGAATCGCCGAGGCGCTTGATGAGCGGAATGGCCGCAGCAAGCGTCGCGACGTCCTGCGGATCGAACTGTTCGAGCTTCGCCAGCAGCCAGTCGCGTTTGGTCGCCGTGCGCCGCTTGCGTTCATTTAGCCCCTTGCGCGTGATCGCGAACAGGATCTGACGGCCGTCTGAGGGATGCGGTTCGCGCTCGACGCACGCCTCTTCTTCGAGGCCCGCGAGGATGGTTTTCATTGACTGCGGCTTCATCAGTTCGGCGCGCGCGAGATCCGCGGTGGTCATCGGACCTTCTCGCTCCAGCCGCGCGAGAACGCTAGACTGCGACAAGTTCAGGTCGCCGGGATTGGCGCTGCGCAGCTGGCGCAAAAGCTGGCCAACTGCCAGCGTCAGGTCGGAGACGACGCATTCGAGCGGCGGAGTGGATTTACGAGAGCGGGCCATGCGTGAATCCTAAATTAAGACAGTTTAACTTGCAAGTTAAACTGTCGATTTTGGTGCGGCTACCGCGCTGGGTGGTTCAAACGTATGTCAGATTGTCGTCCGACTGATTTTCGATTCGGCCCGTGCGTTGCCCGGCCCTGTCGCCGGCTTTTTTTCTAACGGGCCACAATATCCTTGATCGTGAAACGTCTTCACCTGTATGGAACAGCCGCCGCCCACGAACCCGATGATCGATAGAGACAGCGACATCACCGCAACCGTCTTGCGTGAGCGTACGAAACTCGGGAACTTCATCCGGCGTCGCGTGCGTGATCCAAGCGACGCCGAAGATATCCTGCAAGACGTGCTTCACGAATTCGTGCAGGCGTACCGGCTTCCCGAACCTATTGAACAAGTCAGCGCGTGGCTGTTTCGCGTAGCGCGCAACCGCATCATCGACCGCTTTCGCAAGAAGAAAGAGCAGCCTCTGAGCGAGACCGTGGCGACCAGTGACAACGCCGATACCGTCGACGATGAATACCGGCTCGATCTCGCGCTCCCTTCGCACGATGCCGGCCCCGAAGCCGCCTATGCCCGGTCGGTGCTCCTGGCGGCCCTGCAACACGCGCTCGATGAATTGCCGGAGAACCAGCGCGATATTTTCATCGCTCACGAAATCGAGGGCCGCAGCTTCAAGGAACTGGCTTCAGAAAGCGGCGTGGCCCTGAACACGCTGCTGGCTCGCAAGCGCTATGCGGTGCTGCATCTGCGCGCCCGCTTGCAAGCCGTGTATGACGAACTGGATATTTAAAGGAGAAGGCAGATGAGATTCAGAATGAGATTCCTCGGCAAGGCGCTGTTCGTGCTCGTGGGCATTGCCGTGCTGGGTTGGATGGTGATGAGCTTATGGAACTGGGTGGTCCCGGCGCTGTTCGTGGGAGCTCGTGCGATCGATTTCGCCCATGCGCTGGGCCTATTGATCCTGAGCCGGATCTTGTTCGGCGGATTTCGCGGCCATGGCGGCTGGCGTGGTCGCCAGCACTGGCGCCGCTGGGAACAGATGACGCCGGAAGAGCGCGAGAAGTTTCAGCAGGGCATGCGCTGCGGCCGCCGCAAGCCGCAAGAGGATACGGTATGAGCAATGCACCGGCATCCGCCTGCAAACAGGCACCGGGCGTGATCGCGCCCGTTGTGAACTTCAACCGGTGCGAGGGCAAGGCGGATTGCGCGGTCGTGTGTCCCGAGAACGTCTTCGAGATCCGCCGGATCGACGCCACCGACTACGAACGCCTGGGGCCATTGCAGAGATTCAAGCTGCGCGTGCACGGCATGAAAGTCGCGTACACGCCGAACGCCGATGCGTGCCAGGCATGCGGTTTATGCGTGACCGCGTGTCCCGAACGGGCCATTACCTTGGCACGGATGAGTTGACAGCGGCCCGCTAAAGCCGCCAAGCCAATTGTCCCGACTATGCCGGCCCCGCGCATTTTCCGGTCGTGCAGACCCGGCGCCAAGGTCGCGGCCAAGTTTTTCGCCGATATCGCCGCGTGTGCCGCTCTTAGCGATGTAAGGCGGCCGCAAGCGGTGGCCCAAGTAATCGGCGCAGCAATTTAGTCTTTAAATTTAGGCGCTTAAGCCCGTTTGCCGGGCATGTCGCAAGGTCCAGGCACCCCCTCGCAGCCATTGAAAACCCTCAATTTGGGGGTTGCAATGCGAAACGCCGGGCCGGTTCAGCCCTCTTGAAAGCAAAATCAGGCAAAATTCGATGGTTAACCCCGGTCGTTGACGCAGCCGGCGGCGCCCCCAACCCATTTTTCCTGAGAAAAACGATGAGTACCGAGCAACCTACCATCATCTACACCCTCACCGACGAGGCCCCGCTGTTGGCCACCAGCGCCTTCCTGCCCATCATCCGCACCTTCACCGCGCCGGCCGGAATCCGCGTCACCACCAGCGACATCTCGGTCGCCGGCCGCATCCTGGGCGAGTTCCCGGAATTCCTGACAGAAGAGCAACGGGTGCCGGACAACCTGGCCGAACTCGGCCGCCTGACGCTGCTGCCTGACACCAACATCATCAAGCTGCCCAACATCAGCGCATCCCAGCACCAGTTGACAGGCGCGATCAAGGAACTGCAGGGCAAGGGCTACAAGATCCCCGATTTCCCCGAAGATCCGAAGACCGACGCCGAGAAAGCAATCCGCCAGCGTTATTCCAAGTGCCTGGGCAGCGCCGTGAACCCGGTGCTTCGCGAAGGCAACTCGGACCGCCGCGCGCCCGCAGCCGTCAAGAACTACGCCCGCAAGAACCCGCATAGCATGGGCGAGTGGAGCATGGCTTCGCGCAGCCACGTGGCCCACATGAAGCATGGCGACTTCTATCATGGCGAAAAGTCCATGACCGTGGCGAAGGCTCGCGACGTGAAAATGGAACTGGTCACGCAAGGTGGCAAGACCATTGTGCTCAAGCCGAAGGTGTCGTTGCTGGACGGCGAGATCATCGACAGCATGTTCATGAGCAAGAAGGCGCTGTGCGACTTCTATGAAGAACAGATGGAAGACGCGCGCAAGACCGGCGTGATGTTCTCGCTGCACGTGAAGGCCACGATGATGAAGGTCTCGCATCCTATTGTCTTCGGTCATGCCGTGAAGATCTTCTACAAGGAAGCTTTTGAGAAGCATGGCAAGCTGTTCGACGAGCTGGGTGTGAACGTCAACAACGGCCTCGTCAACCTGTACGACAAGCTGGAAAGCCTGCCGACTTCCAAGCATGAAGAGATCATCCGTGACATGCATGCGTGCCACGAGCATCGTCCCGAACTGGCGATGGTCGATTCGGCCAAGGGCATCTCGAACCTGCATGCACCTAACGACATCATCGTGGATGCATCGATGCCGGCCATGATCCGCATTGGCGGCAAGATGTGGGGCGCCGACGGTCGTCCGAAGGACACCAAGGCCGTGATTCCGGAAAGCACGTTTGCGCGGATCTATCAGGAAATCATCAACTTCTGCAAGACCAATGGCAACTTCGATCCGGTCACCATGGGCACGGTGCCCAACGTCGGCCTGATGGCGCAGCAGGCCGAAGAATACGGCTCGCACGACAAGACCTTCGAAGTACCGGAAGCGGGCGAGGCGCGCATTGTCGACATCGCCACGGGTGAAGTGCTGCTGACGCAAAACGTGGAACAAGGCGACATCTGGCGCATGTGCCAGGTTAAGGACGCGCCGATCCGCGACTGGGTGAAGCTTGCCGTCACGCGTGCACGCAATTCCGGCATGCCTGCCATTTTCTGGCTGGACCCGTACCGTCCGCACGAAGCCGAAGTGATCAAGAAGGTCGAGACCTACCTGAAGGATCATGACACCAGCGGCCTGGACATCCAGATCATGTCGCAAGTGCGCGCGATGCGTTACACGCTGGAGCGCGTCATCCGCGGCCTGGACACGATCTCGGTTACCGGCAACATCCTGCGTGACTACCTGACCGACCTGTTCCCGATCATGGAACTGGGCACCAGCGCCAAGATGCTTTCCATCGTTCCGTTGATGGCCGGCGGCGGCATGTACGAAACTGGCGCGGGTGGTTCGGCTCCGAAGCACGTCAAGCAACTGGTGGAAGAAAACCATCTGCGCTGGGATTCGCTGGGTGAATTCCTGGCGCTGGCGGTGTCGCTGGAGGATTTGGGGCTAAAGACCGGCAATGCGCGAGCCAAGGTCCTGGCGAAGACGCTGGATGCCGCCACGGGTCAACTGCTGGAGAACAACAAGAACCCGTCGCCCAAGACCGGGCAACTGGATAACCGCGGCAGCCAGTTCTATCTCGCGATGTACTGGGCGCAGGAACTCGCGGCGCAAACCGAAGACGCAGAGCTGGCTGCTCAGTTCGCGCCGTTGGCGAAACAACTGACGGCGGACGAGAAGACCATCGTGGCTGAGTTGTCGGCGGTCCAGGGTGCAGCGGCGGACATTGGCGGCTATTACAAGCCGGACTTCCAGAAGCTGGAGTCGGTGATGCGCCCGAGCAAGACGCTGAACGCTGCACTGGCGGCAGCTCAGGCTTGAGGCATTCGATCAGCCTGTAGCGTTTGATCGCGATCTTCCGGCTTCGGCTGGAAGATCGCGCGAGTGGCTCAAATTCTTGCAGGAATCGGCGCGGATAGTTCGACAGGATTATCCGCGCCGCTTTTGATCCCACTTAGTTTGTATAACTATCTATTATCTAACGCCCCTGCTACAACGCCAGACTACCCATTTCCCCATAGGCTCGATTCAACCACACCTTGACGCGCTGCCGCTCCAGCAAACCGAGTCCGGAAGCCGCTCGATCCGCGTGATTGACCGCAGCCCAAAAACTAACGCCGTGCTGATCGATTTTCTGCATCGTGGTATCGGGCAAGCGCCGCAAGCTGATCACACTGGCGCCCAGCGCTTTGGCCCGGGCAAGTTCCCCTGACGCTTCCAGAATCTCGAACCGGTCACCGCGAACCTCATTCAGGACAATGACCAGCTTGATCCGTCCGCCGAACTGATCGAGCCATTGCCGCAGGAGGTCAACCGAATCGCGCCCGGCGTCCATCACGTGCCACCAGGTCAGCGTCAGGCCATGCTCTTGCGCGAGTTCAACAACTTCCGCGTCGTCGAGCCATTTTCCGACGGACTGCTGCGTCTGCGCGGCAAGATCGACCAGGATGCGCCGTTGGGGATCCTCAAGTGCAAGTTCAATGATGGGGTCCAGGCTATCGTGACGATCAAGTACGGCCGGCGCGGCAAAATCCGCATAGAACCGTAATAACGCGCCATGCGACTTGTCGGTGTCAAAACCCGTGAACGGGATGTTCCGATCAACAAAGTACTGGGCTAATACGCGGGCGACGAGCGATTTGCCGACGCCTCCTTTTTCGCCACCGATAAAGTGGATGTAGCTCATTTCTGCGGATCCTTTGTCGAGGAGCGGGATGGGTGGAAACAAGAATATCGCGTTTCGATGACTTAATAGCGACGTAGGCTACACGGAAAATAAAACCATGACTGCAGCAAGCAGTGCTCTCGCATGGATTTGTTAAATCGGACGGAAGCCGGGCTTGTAGCTGCCCGCATGAATGCCGCGACCGCGGCCGAACTGGAAAGACCGCGCGTGAGCACATGCCCGCGCTGCTCAATAAAGTGGCTAACGTGCCGTTAACCAAGAGATATCATCCACGATCAAATTTTTCCCGACAACAGCACCACCGTCCCGGATAGATAACTCTCCAATTTTTTCGACAGGAAACGATCTAACGATCGTGTTTTGTCCGAGTAGACGATTCCGGCGGCCTGCGGTATGTTGAATCACCGGCTGCAATAAGTCGCCCTGTTTCAAGAATGTGCCAGGCAAGCGACCTGCTGCGAATTAACAAAAATGCCCTCAACCCGGATCTTGCTTGCCAAACGACTCAAGCTGACAACAGCCGCTCTGTGCGTACTGGTCTTGAGCCTCGCGACGCCTTTGCTCCTCCATCAATTACGCGCGTATTCATTGGCGGAGAATGGGGTTCAATCACTAGACCGCTTTCGCGCCGCCTTGCTCGCCATGGAAAGCGTGTCGGCGGAACGCGGCCCCGCTAACGGCGCGCTCGGCGCGGACGCACTTAGTGCACCGGCGCTGCGACTTCCCTTGATCAACGCGCGCGCCGAAAGCGACCGGCGCCTGGCGGTGCTGCGCTCGCTGACTACAAGTGAGGTGTGTCCCGGCTGCACGGTTGAACGCGCGTCCGTCGATGCAGTGCAAACGCAGCTTGTTGCGGCCCGCAAGCGAGTCGACGCCCTCATCGCTCAGCCCATAGAGCAACGTGACCATGATGCCGTCCTCAGCGCGGTCAACCAGATGGTCGCCGTTATTCCGAACTTCGGTCCGCTGGCAAATGCCGGCGGAGCGGGCATTGTGCGCGGCGACCCCAACGCACTGAATTGCATCCTGATCGCTCGGTTGACCGCTCAACTTCGTGAACAGGCGGGGCTTCTGGGGTCGACCTTCACTGCGGCGCTGACCGCTCACCGGCCCTTGAGTGAAACCGAATTATTCGCGCAAGAACGGGCTAAAGGACGTATCGACGAATTGCGCGGCCTGATCGCTGCCCGCGTAGAACATACACCGGTCAGCGCAACCACCTATCAGCGCCTCACCAGCGTCTATTACGACAATGGCCTGAGCTACATGGCGCGCGTCCGCGTATTGGCAACGCACCCGGAAGGAGCCGATCTCACGGCGGCCGAACTGGCGGCGGAGTATGTGCCGACCATGCGGCCCATCGTGCAATTTCGCGACTACGTGCTGGATCTGGCGGAACACGAAGTCAAAGGACATCGTAATGAATCGCTGATGTTTCTGGTTGCAAGTGCAATCGGCACTGCGGGCGTTCTTTACCTTTTGCTGATTGCGTCCGTGTACTTCAGGCGGCGGTTCGTGCAGCCGTTTATTGAAGCGGCCGACATCATCATGGCGATCGCCGATGGAAAGCTCGAGACACCCATTCCTCACGGTGAACACCGGCTTGAGATCCGCAGCCTGTTTCACGCGATCCTCGTGCTGAAAGAAAACAGCATCGAAAAGATGCGGCTGGAGCACGAGCGCAATATCCTGCTGCGCGAACTCGAGACCGTGGCCGACACCGACTTCCTGACCCGCTTGCTCAACCGCCGCGCGTTCGAACGCAAGGCGACCGCTTCGCTCAGCAGGCGCACGGCGACCGAAGCTCAGCAAGTCCTCATCATGTTCGACGCGGACCGCTTCAAGCAGATCAACGACACCCTGGGCCACGCCGCCGGTGATCTGGCGCTGCAGACGATTGGAACACTATGCAGCGAGATATGGCGTCAGCCGGATATTGCGGCACGCCTCGGCGGCGAGGAATTCGCTGTGCTGACAATGGTCGATGATGCCAGCGAGGCCATTGGCGCCGCCAATGAACTGCGACGGCGCCTGGCATCCACGGCGCTGGAACTGGACGGTGTCCGCTTCACAGTCACGTTGAGCTTCGGGATCTCGCTGGCTTCGCAAACCGGGCGTGAGACGCTCGACGCCCTCTTGCTACGCGCCGACAAGCTGCTTTACAGCGCCAAGCTGGGGGGGCGTAACTGCATTGTGTCGGACATCGAAAGCTCGACGAGTCAGCAGCATCGCCTGTGAGCGGCGTGCAGCACCCTTCTGCCGATCATTCCGCTGTGGGCGTTGGCACGCGTGCCGCGAGGAACTGCACGAAGGTGCGTACCTTGCTCGAATGGCGGCGGTTCGGCAGATAAGCGGCGTAGATCACCGCATCGCCCGCATGCGGATTGACCTCGACATTTTCAAACAGGCGTAACAGCCGGCCCGCACCAATCTCCGGCGCGACCAGCCATTCGGGCATCAGTGCTATGCCCCTGCCCGCGAGAACAGCTTCGAACAGCACATCAGGGTTATTGGCAATCAGGTGGCCGCGCACTTCGACCCGCTCCTGCGCGTCTCCATCGCGAAACGTCCACACCTGCCTTGCCTCCCTGTGAGGTCCGCCATAAGCGAAGCGCAGGCATTCGTGATCGGCCAGCGCCTGCGGGTCGGCAGGCTTGCCGTACCGCTCCAGGTACTCATGGCTCACCACGACAAAACGCTTGTTGTCGGCCAGCTTCCTCACGACCAGGCTTTCATCGCGTGCGGGCAAGCCGATTCGAATCGCGACATCGATACGCTCTGCGGCCAGGTCCAGGTAGTGATCGGCGACCACCACGTCGAGGACCACACGGGGATACTCGCTCAGGAAAGTAGCAAGATGCGGCGCGAGGCACAGCCGGCTATAGGCAGTAGGCACGGAAATACGCAGCGCGCCAACGGGCGCCGCACCGCTGTCGAAGATGCTGTCGTCAGCTTCAGCAAGGTCGTCGAGCACCTTGCTGATTTGCTCGACATACGCGGTGCCGGCATCGGTCAGGCTGACGCGCCGCGTGGTGCGCGTGAGTAGCGCTGTGCCAAGCGACGTTTCGAGCGCATCCATCAGGCGCGTTACCGACGAAGTGGCCACGCCCAGGCGCTGGGCCGCCTTGGAAAAGCCGCCGGCCTCGGCCACTTCCAGCAACGTAGTCAACGCAACCAGTTTGTCCACTTGCTCGCTCCACTGTCTGAGCGTTGCGTGGCACGCAACGCAAGATTGCTCTGCGAACGTATTCTACTAACGAATTGCAATCGATATCCTGTGCGTAATCTTCCTAATTGTCCTCAGGAGCGCGCCGTGCAAGCCATCGAAATCTCTGTCAACTACGATTTCATTTGTCCGTGGTGCTGGATCGGCCACCTGAATCTCGCCTCGGGAATTCGCGCAGCCAACCTGCCGGTACCCGTTTCAATCCAGTATGTGCCGTTCGAACTGAACCCCACGATGCCAGTCGATGGAATGGACCGGCGCGAATATCGGACGGCCAAGTTCGGCAGTTGGGTACGCTCGCAAGGGATGGACGCGCAGGTCGCGGCGACGGCCCTGACTGCCGGCGTGCAATTCAACTACGACAAGGTCAGCAGGACGCCGAACACACGCCTTGCTCATCAGTTGATGCAGTACGCGTTGAGCATCGGCGACGCGCGCAAGACCGAAGCGCTCTACCAGTCGATATTCGCCGCGTACTTCTCGGAAGGACGCGATATTGGCCTTCTCGGCACATTGGTTGAGATCGCTGCCAAAGCTGGCTTTGACGCTGCCGCGACAGAGGAATACCTTTTGCAGGGCCGAGGCCTTGCAAAGGTGCTCGAAGCGCAGCGGCTTGCTCAACAGCAAGGCATTCGCTCTGTGCCGACGGTGTTCATCGAGGGCGTAGCGATCAGCGGTGCGCAACCGCCGGCGGTATTCGCCAGCGCACTGCAAGCCGCGCTCGACCGGAGCGCCGCATGAACACGTCAGTGAAGCCGCGTGGAGTTATCGTCGGCGGATCGTTGAGCGGACTGTTCACGGCCACCACCTTGCGCCGGGCGGGATGGGACGTCGATGTGTTCGAGTTGTCGCCGAATGAACTGGACAGCCGCGGCGGCGGCATCGTGTTGCAACCCGACGTGCTGGCCGCGTTCCGGTTCGCGGGCGTGGCCTTCCCTGAACAGCTTGGCGTGGCGTCGGGAGACCGGATCTATCTGGACCGTGACGACAACCTGATCGAGCAGTTATACATGCCGCAGACCCAGACGTCCTGGAACCTGCTGTACACCACCATGAAGCAGGCGCTGCCCGCTGAGTCGCTTCATGCAGGCGAGGCGTTCACCGGTTTCGATACAGAGGGCGACCAGATAGTGGCGCATTTTGCGACCGGACGCAGCGAGCGTGCCGACCTGCTGATCGGCGCGGACGGTGCGCGCTCGAGCGTGCGTCGCGTGCTGTTGCCGGAGGTAGCGCCGAGCTATGCCGGTTATGTCGCCTGGCGCGGACTCGTTCCTGAAAACGCGTTGCCGCAGCAAGCCGCGGATGTCCTGCGGGACCGCTTCACCTTCCAGCAAGGCCCGGGACATTCCGCCCTTGCCTATCTGGTCCCGGGCGAGGACGGTTCGACCACGCCCGGCGAGCGCCGCTGGAACTGGGTCTGGTATCGCAAGCAGACACGCGGCGAACTCGATCAATTGCTGGTCGATCGCGATGGCAAGCAACGCACGTTTTCCTTGCCCCCGGGCGCCACGAAAGAGGCGGATATCGAGGTTTTGCGCGCCGCTTCCGGCGCACTGCTTGCACCGGCGTTTCAGGCGTTGGTTGCCTCGACGCAAGAGCCGTTCGTGCAGGCCATCCAGGACCTGCGGGTGCCCCGGATGGTGTTCGGGCGAATAATCCTGCTCGGCGACGCCGCGTTCGTGCCACGGCCCCATACGGCCGGCAGCACGGCCAAGGCGGCCGCTAACGCGCTTGCACTGGCGACCACGCTGGCATCGACGCCGCACACAAGCGCAGCGCTCGACGGTGCGCTCGCGCGTTGGGAACGTGCACAGCTGCAGCTCGGTATACGCATGACCGACCTCGGCGTGTCGCTCGGCAACCGCTTGATGAACATCGAACATTAAAACCAGTTTCGACCACTGAAGGATCCATCACATGACGTCTAACGCATCTGCTGCCGGCCAAAGCGGCGGCACCGTCAAGCTAACCCAGGGCATGATCGCGCTGTTCGCGTTCTGCTGCGGCGCGATCGTCGCCAACCTCTACTACGCGCAACCGATCACCGAGCTCATCGCACCAGACATTCACATGTCCGGCGGTATGGCGAGCCTGATCGTCTCGCTTACGCAGATCGGCTACGCATTCGGACTGTTCTTCCTGGTTCCGCTCGGCGATCTGCTGGAGAACCGCAAGCTGATGATCACGACAGCCATTGTCTCGATCTTCAGTCTGGCGTTGGCAGCCATCACGCGTCAGCCGAACGCGTTCCTGGCGGTCTCGCTGCTGGTCGGTTTCAGCTCGGTCGCCGTGCAGATCCTGATCCCGCTGGCCGCGCACCTTGCGCCCGACGAATCGCGCGGCCGCGTGGTCGGCAACATCATGAGCGGGCTCCTGCTTGGCATCTTGTTGTCACGTCCGATCTCAAGCGTGGTGGCCGGTCATTTCGGCTGGCGCGCCGTATTCGGCTCAGCGGCGGTGTTGATGGCCATCGTGACGACGGTCCTGGCGTTGACAATCCCGCGCCGCCAGCCCTCGCATCAGGCGACCTACTTTCAGTTGATCCACTCGCTTGGCGAGCTGGTCGTGACCTTGCCGGTACTGCGTCATCGCGCGCTGTATCAAGGGCTGATGTTTGCTTCGTTCAGCCTCTTCTGGACCGCGGTGCCGATCGAGCTGACACGTCATTACGGCTTGTCGCAAAACGCGATCGCCGTGTTCGCGCTGGTCGGCGCGATAGGCGCTACGTCTGCGCCCGTTGCAGGGCGGCTTGCTGACGCCGGGCACTCAGTCCGCGCTACGTTGATTGCCCTCGTGGTCGGGGCGCTCGCGTTCACACCGGCACTGATTCATCCGGCGTGGGGCGTGGGCGCACTCGTCGTGACCGGCGTGGTACTGGACTTCGCTGTGCAGATGAACATGGTGCTCGGTCAGCGCGAGATCTACGCGTTACATGCAGCCAGCCGGAACCGTCTGAATGCACTTTATATGACCAGCATCTTCATCGGCGGCGCGATGGGGTCAGCGCTGGCCAGCAGCTTGTATGACCATGGTGGATGGACGTTGACCGCCACGGTTGCGAGCGTATTTCCTGTCATCGCCTTGGTGCATTACCTGGCGATCGGCAGGTCGGTTGCGGTGGCGGCGGCTTGAACGGTGTCGAGGCCACTTTCGGACTCGGCACCACGACCCTCTGAGCACAGAAACGCATGCGCGGGAGCGGCCCATCCCTTCGGACCTGCTATATTTCCTCTGTTAATAATCATTCGATAAGGGGAAGACAATGCCACGGCAAAAGCGCCCAGCATCCAGCCTGTCGGGGCAGACGGATAGCGCCGCCACTGAGTCGCCGGAAGCAGCGACGTCCGGCAAACGCATGGCGCCCGAAGATCGGGAACAGCAGATTGTCGAGAAGGCCATCGAGCATTTCGCGACTCACGGTTTCTCCGGCAGCACCCGCGAACTCGCCAAGCAAATCGGCGTCACGCAACCGTTGCTCTACCGTTATTTCCCCAGCAAAGATGCGTTGATTGAACGTGTGTACAGCGAAGTGTATCGATGGGATCCTGCGTGGGAAGGCCTGATCGCCGATCATCGCATTCCTCTGCAGGAACGCTTGTGCACGCTCTACAAAGCCTACTCGCGGGTCATCCTGCAGCGCGAATGGATTCGTACTTTCATTTTCGCCGGCCTCACGCGTGAAGGAATCAATACCCGCTATCTGGACAAGTTACGCGAACGGATATTCCGCCCGGTCATGCGCGAAATCCGTGCGGCCTATGACATTCCGGCGCCAACCACGCGCGCTGCGCAGGAAGCAGAACTCGAATTGATCTGGAGCCTGCATGCGAGCATTTTTTATATCGGCATGCGCCAGTGGGTGTACGGGCTTCCCGTCCCAAAGGATCTGGACGCGCACGTCGAACGCCAGGTCGATGCATTCCTGAACGGCACACCGGCTGTATTGAAGAAAATGGCGCCGGTCACGAAGGGCAACCGCGCAGCATCCGCCCCGTAGTCTTCCCGCTCCCCGCGGATCGCCATAAAGAACGTCCGCCGACACGGTATCGCCCTGCTTCGAGAGCAGGGTAAACACCTGCGATTCACCGCTTTATCCGGGACACTCGTTGACCTACAATTTATCAATCGATCAATGATCGTTCGATAAATTAAGGAAGACTCCCATGCCAGTGACCAAACTTGCCCACTACTCGATCCGCACCGACGATCTCGAGAAATCCTGCCGCTTCTATGAGCGCGTACTCGGCTTTAAACAGGGGTACCGGCCGCCCTTCGACTTTCCCGGCGTCTGGCTCTACAAAGGCGGCGACGAACAAGACTTCGGCACAGTTCATATCATTGGCGTGGACCCGGACAATCCGGACGGTCTCACCGCGTATCTCGGCGATAAAGCGCTACCGTCGGCAGGGTCGGGAACCGTCGACCACATCGCCTTCCTTGCAACGGGTGTCGAGCAGATGTGGAAAACACTGGAGTCGGAAAACATAACGTGGCGTGACCGTACTGTACCGAGCCTCGGACTACATCAGGTCTTCATTGAAGATCCGTCGGGCGTCACCATCGAGCTGAATTTTCCCGCGGCGGAAGTCGCTCATCTGGCCGTTCCGCACGCCGCCGTGCCCGCCCACGAATCCGCGAAGGCAGGAGATTGAACATGACGAACGCTTCCGTTTTATCCAAAGCACGGCCGAAAGCAATCATCGTCGGCGGTTCCCTGGGCGGACTGTTCGCCGCGAACCTGCTGACCCGCAACGGCTGGGATGTCGATGTGTTCGAGCGTGTGCCGGACGAGCTTGCGGGTCGCGGAGCAGGGATCGTCACGCACCCGGAACTGTTCGACGCCCTGAAGGCAGCCGGGGTCGGGATCGATGATTCGATCGGCGTGAAAGTGTTGTCGCGCGTAACGCTCGCGCAGGACGGCAGCGTGCTGTCCGAACGTTCTTTGCCGCAGACACTCACTGCGTGGGCAAAGATGTATCACGTCCTTCGCTCTGCTCTTCCGGACAGTCACTACCATTCCGGCGGCACGGTGACATCCGTTGAAGATGGCCCGGACCACGCAACCGTCTTTCTTAGCGACGGCAGCATCCACCGGGCCGACATGATCATTGCCGCCGATGGATTCAAGTCCGAGATTCGCGGACGGCTTCTGCCCGATGTGAAGCTTGAGTACGCCGGCTACATAGCATGGCGCGGTCTGGTCGATGAGATGTCGTTGTCGAAGCCAACCCGTGATGCGTTGTTCGAGAAGTTCGCGTTCTGCTTGCCGGCGCGCGAACAGATTCTTGGTTATCCGGTGGCTGGTCAAGGCAACAGCACGACACCCGGCGAACGCCGCTACAACTTCGTGTGGTATCGCGCCACCAGCGAGGATGGCGACCTGCCGGACCTGCTGACCGACGCGAGCGGAAAGCGCTGGAGCGGCGGCATTCCGCCTACGCTGATCCGGCCAGACGTTCTGGCTGACATGGAAGAAGCGGCAACCACGCTGCTTGCACCGCAATTTGCCGAGGTGGTGACCAAGGCTAAGCAACCGCTCTTCCAGCCCATCTTCGATCTCGAGGTTCCCCAAATGGCATTCGGACGTGTCGCGCTGCTGGGCGATGCGGCATTCGTTGCGCGTCCGCATTGCGGCATGGGTGTCACCAAAGCGGCCGGCGATGCCATGGCGCTGACCGCTGCGCTAACCCGTGAAGCAGATGTCCGGCGCGCACTGGCGGAGTACAGCCAGGTGCGCACGCAAGTGGGCGCGGCCATCGTCCAGCACGCCCGTCACCTTGGCGCGTACATGCAGGCACAACTCAAGAATGAAACGGACCGCGTGATGGCCGAGCGTTATCGCACACCCGAGGCGGTGATGCGAGAGACAGCGGTAGCTGCGCGCTTCTGAACTCACACGCCGGATGGACTCGCTCCCGCGTTAATCAATCGACGGATGCGAGAGCAAGTCAATTCAAAGGAGACATCATGGAGCACACCATACCAGCCTATCAATCCGCCTTACGGCATGGCGCAACCGACCGGCCCATCACGGCTAATCCGTTGCTCGACGATCCACGCTTTCAAGCGTTGGTGCGTTCACGCAGGACGTTCTCGTGGACACTCACGGTCATCATGCTGGCCGTTTATTTCGCCTTCATTCTCACGCTTGCGTTTGAGCCGGCGCTACTCGGCCGTCCTGTGACCCAGGGTTACCCGACAACATGGGGCATCCCGATTGGCTTCGGTATGTTCGTATTCACATTCGCGCTGGTAGCGCTGTATGTCGTGCGTGCAAACACGACTTACGATCGCGCCGTCAGTGAGATCAGGAATGGAGATTTGCAATGAGACGCCTACCCGCATCGTTCATATCATTCAGCCTGCTGCTCACTGCGCTTCCCGCATGGGCCGCGAGTCCGCCCACGCTCTCGCGGGGACACAATCCCATAGCAATCGGCATGTTCCTGCTCTTCGTCGCGTCCACGCTGTTTATCACCCGATGGGCGGCGCGCAAGAACAACAGCGTGGCTGACCACTACGCAGCAGGCGGGAAGATCACGGCCTTCCAGAACGGCTGGGCGATTGCGGGAGACTATATGTCGGCTGCGTCGTTGCTCGGCATCTCGGCGCTGGTCTTTACCAGTGGTTACGACGGCCTGATCTACTCGATCGGATTCCTCGCCAGCTGGCCCATCATCCTCTTCCTGATTGCCGAGCCCCTGCGTAACCTCGGCCGCTACACCCTGGCGGATCTCGTTTCGCACCGTCTGCAACAGCGTCCCATACGCGCGTTTGCGGCATCGAGTTCCATTGTGATCGTCCTGCTTTATCTGGTATCTCAGATGGTTGGAGCGGGTAAGCTCGTTGAGTTGCTGTTTGGGTTCAACTACACGGTCGCGGTAGTGATCGTCGGCGTCTTGATGGTCGTGTACGTGTTCTTCGGTGGAATGCTGGCAACCACGTGGATCCAGATTATCAAGGCGGCCTTGCTATTGGCGGGTGCCGCGTTCATGGCGTTCATGGTGCTCGAGCGTTTCGGATTCAGCCTGAACGCCCTCTTCTCCCAGGCAATTCTCGCGCATCCGAAGCATCTCGCCATCATGAGTCCGGGCGGCCTCGTCTCCGATCCGGTATCCGCTGTCTCGCTCGGACTCGCATTGATCTTCGGCACGGCCGGGCTCCCGCACATCCTCATGCGGTTCTTCACGGTAGGCAACGTCAAGGCAGCCCGCAAGAGCATTCTTTACGCAACCGGGATCGTGGGGGTCGGCTATGCGCTGATCATCATCATCGGCTTCGGCACGATCGCGCTGGTCGCGACCGACGCGCGATATCACTCCTCGTCGGGTGCGGTGATTGGCGGCGCAAACATGGTCGCCATTCATCTGGCGCATGCGGTGGGTGGCAACATCTTTCTCGGCTTTATCTGCGCCGTGGCGTTCTCGACCATTCTCGCGGTGGTCGCGGGTCTGACGCTCGCGGGTTCATCGGCGATCTCTCACGACCTGTTCGCCAACGTGATGCGCCGCGGCACTGCTTCAGACCAGGAGGAAATGCGCGTTTCACGCGCTACAACGCTTGTTCTCGGCGTCCTCGCCATCCTGCTCGGCATTGCGTTCGAGAAGCAGAATATAGCGTTCATCGTGAGCCTGACTTTCTCGATTGCAGCCAGCTCCAACTTCCCTGTCATCCTGCTTTCCATCTACTGGCGCGGACTGACAACGCGTGGCGCCGTGATCGGCGGCTCGCTCGGCCTCCTCACCGCAGTGGTGCTGACCATCCTTAGCCCGACTGTCTGGGTGCAGGTGCTCGGACATGCGCATGCCATCTACCCGTATGAGTACCCGGCGCTTTTCTCGATGATCGTCGCATTCGCCGGTATCTTCTTTTTCTCCGTCACCGACAAGTCGACACAAGCGCTGCAGGAACGCGCGTTGTATGGCAATCAACTCGTGGACTGCGAGCTTGGCATGATGAAGCAAGGCTAGGCGCTAGTTGCGCGTAGAGAGAAGACGAGCGATGGATCGCGCTTGTTGCGTATCGTTTGCGTATGGTCCCACTTCGTCCCAATGTCGGTCGCTGCGCGGTGCGATCGCCGGTCCTGCCGGTGGTCTCACCCCGCAGCCGCGGCGGTGTTGTTGAACCGCTGCTTAGCTTAATTCGACAGCGCGGTTTGAATAGCCTCAAGCAGGCGCGGATCATCCGCCGTGACGTCCGGCGAGAAACGGCCCACTACGCGGCCGTCCTTGCCAACCACAAATTTTTCGAAGTTCCACAACACATCGGGAGCGGGGTTAGGTTCAATGCCGTAGCCCTTGAGCCGCTCGCGAAACGGGCCGTCGCCAGTTGCGTCCGGCTGCGTGCTGGTCAAGGTCTGGTACAGCGGATGCTGGTCGGCGCCGACCACGGATACCTTCGAAAACATCGGGAATTTCACGTCGTAAGTCAGGCTGCAGAATTCCTTGATCTCGGCGTCACTGCCTGGCTCCTGACCCTTGAAGTTGTTCGCCGGAAAGCCCAGCACCTCCAGGCCTTCGGCGCGTTTGTCCTCGTAGAGCGCCTCCAGGGCCTCGTATTGCGGCGTGAGCCCGCACTTGGAGGCAACGTTCACGATCAACAAGACCTTGCCCTTGAACGGCTCCAGCGTAAGCGCTGCGCCGTCGATGGATGTCACGGGAATATCGTAGATTGTCTGGCTCATGTTTGACTCAGTGGAGAATGGGATCAAGCAGGGATCAAGCGCTTCAGGTCATGCAGGCAAGCGCGATCTATCCTACTCCGGAACCGTGCATGTCTGCGCAGGCCGGTCTTCTCTCCAGGGACCTTCGTCCCGCCATTGCTCATTGCCTGATGATCAATCAGCTTGAATTTGCTTATTGCCCCGATACCCCGAGTTCACTTGCAGCGATCTTCGTCGCGGACTCTCCCGCCAGCAACGATGCCGCAATATGCTCACGCAAGCATGTGATCCACGTCGCAATTTTCGCGTCCAGATACTCGCGCGACGCATAGAGTGCATAAACGGTTGAACTCTGCATCGAGTAGGTGGGCATCACCCGCACCAGTTCACCGCTCCTGAGAAACGAAAGCGCTGTCAATAACGGCAGTGGCGCAATGCCCATCCCTTCGCGCAGTGCGATTGCCAGCGCTTCCGCCGAACTGACACGCAACTTCGCCAGCGGCACGTCGAACACCTCGGTCCCTTGCGCCGCGCTGAAAATCCACTTGTCCGACGCAAAGAAGGAGGTCAGCAGTTGCAGGCAACTATGCTTTTGCAGATCAGCAAGCGTTTCCGGTGAGCCGGCGCTAGCCAGATAAGAGGGCGCCGCACACAGCACGGTAGGTACGCTGCATAGCTTGGCCGCGACCATCGCCGAGTCGGGTAAGGGCGAGTGTGTGACGTACATGGATACGTCGAACCCGCCGTCCACTATGTCCGGTGCATGCTGGGAAAGCGTGAGGTCGACACGCACATCCGGATACTTCTCGCAATACTTCGCGAGCGCCGGAATCACGTAGTACTGGCCGAAAGAGGACGGCGCGTGAAGGCGCAACACACCTCTGGGCAACGCCTTCGCATTGGCCGCCTGCGCCTCGGCTATATCGACCCGATCCAGGATCTCGCGGCATTGCTCAAGGTAGCGCGCGCCCACTTCGGTCAACGCAACCCGTCGCGTGGACCGGTTGAGCAAGCGGCTGCGCAGATGCAGCTCCAGGTCAGAGACTGCTCGCGATGCCTGCGCGGTCGTGCTGCCCAGGAGCTGCGCGGCAGCGGTAAAACTGCCGGTATCCGCCACCGCTACGTACACGCGCATTTTCCCAAGCTTGTCCATCATTCATCCGTTTATCAGGCCAGCGGCTCGGCGTTGTCGCACAGCCGGTCGTGCAGGTTGCGCAACATCTTCACCTCGGCCTTGGTAAAACATTTCACCGCGACGGCCTCGTCATGCTTGGCCAAGGGTAGGACCTCCCGCGTGCTGCAATCCTCTTTCACTGCAATAAATATCGATTGATTTGTCAAGTATATCCCGGCTCTCCTCCTGCCGCGAATCTCACGAAAATCTTCTTCAAACCCGAAAAACGTGTCTAGGGTATTCCCGAATTATTATTTGATACATCAAATATATACTGCACACATATTATTTGATTTTTCATCTAATGTGCTCTGCAATGTGACCGCATTGCAGCCATGCTGATGTCATTGACCCTTTACAAACGCCCCCTTTACCCGCTCGCCGCCCTCCAGCTATGAAAGATAAAATTGCGTTAGAAGAGCATTTCGCCATCGATCTGACTATCGGTGACTCCCAGGTCTATGCGCGCCCCGAGGTGTGGATGCACCTGAAGCAAAACCTTCTGGATTTCGAACATCAGCGGCTCGAGCAGATGGACGAATGGGGCACGGCGTTGTCGATCCTCTCGCTCAACTCGCCCGCCGTCCAGTCTATCCCCGATCCGCAAACGGCAATCCAGGTCGCCAAGCGCGCCAACGACATTCTCGCTGAGCAGATCCAACGTCATCCCACACGCTTTGGCGGTTTCGCCGCGTTGCCGATGCAGGACCCCGAAGCCGCCGCGCGCGAACTGGAGCGCTGCGTGACGCAACTTGGTTTCCACGGTTTCCTGGTAAATGGTTTTTCCCAGGTCGGTGATGAGCAGACCGTTGCTTACTACGATGCCCCGCAGTTCGCCGATTTCTGGAATCACGCGGCAGCTCTGGGCAAGCCTTTTTATATGCATCCGCGCGATCCGCTGCCGAGCCGCGAACCTATCTACGACGGCAGTCCCTGGCTCACAGGACCGACCTGGGCATTCGCTGCGGAAACGAGCGTACATGCGCTGCGCCTGATGTCGAGCGGCCTGTTCGACCGGCACCCCGCATTGCAGATGATCCTAGGCCACTTCGGAGAGGGCATTCCCTTCAACGTCTGGCGCATCGATCACATTCTGCGCAAGGGCCGCCGCGGCATGCCATGCTCCCGTGAGATCGGCGACTACCTCCGCGAGAACGTCTACATCACCACCAGTGGGAATTTCCGCACGCCGACGCTCCTGTCGACCCTGCTCGAAGTGGGTAGCGACCGCATCATGTATTCGGTCGATTACCCGTTCGAAAAGCATGAACACGCCGCACGCTGGTTCGACAACTGCGAGATCAGCGAGAACGATCGTCGCAAGATCGGACGCGACAATGCGCAACGTCTCTTCGGCCTGAAGTAGAAAGCAATGCAGCAGAGGTCCGGAGCCACGATGAACACACAATCGGCTGCACTATCCGATCACAGCAGTAGCACGCCCACGGTTAAGACAAGCGAGATAATCGATATTGCCGCCCTCATCGACAGTCATCCCCTCAGCCGCTTCCAGAAATGGGTGATGGTGCTCGTGGGCTTCTCGGTCGTGATGGATGGCTTTGACGTTCAGGCGATGGGTTTCGTCGCACCGTCGATCATTCGCGAATGGGGCGTTTCCCGCGCAGCGATGGGGCCGGTTTTCGCCACGAGCCTGATCGGCATGATGCTTGGATCGCTGATCCTGGGTCCTGTCGCAGACCGGATTGGACGGCGGCCGGTGTTGATCGGTGCAACACTTTTTCTTTCCATCTGCATGTTCGGGACTTCGTTCGCCTCAACGCTGCCGCAACTCCTGGTGTTACGTTTTATCACCGGCCTGGGGCTTGGCGGCATCATGGGCAACGCGATTGCGCTAGTCAGTGAATACAGCCCGACCCGTAAACGCGCAACACTGATGATGTGGGTCTCGTGCGGCTTCACGGGCGGCGCAGTACTCGGTGGTATAGCGTCGGCGGCGCTGATTCCGGCGGCGGGGTGGCGGTCCGTGTTCCTGTTTGGGGGCGCCGTTCCCCTTGCCATTGCGATAGCGATGCTCGCCTACCTGCCGGAATCGATGCAGTTCCTCGTACTGCGCCAGCGCGGTCTCGCTCGCGTGAGTCACTGGCTTGGCAAGATCGCTCCGCTCGTCGAAAGCGGTGCGCCGCATCGTTATCTCGTGCGCGAGCAGGCGCCGGCAGGCATGCCGGTCAGTGCGCTATTCGCGTCCGGACGCGCGCGCGTGACCCTGCTCCTGTGGGCCGTGAACTTCATGAACCTGCTGAACCTGTTCTTCCTGGCGAACTGGTTGCCGACCATTGCGGCCGATGCAGGATACAGCGTGTCTCGTGCGGCGCTTGTCGGCACCACGCTTCAAGTAGGCGGGGTGATAGGAACGATCGCGATGGGTCCGCTTATCGACCGTTGGGGATTCTTCCGTATCCTGGCACCGGGCTATCTGATCGCGGCGCTGGCAATCGCCGGGATCGGCCAGACGTCGCACGTTTCCTTCGCGCTGATGATGGCTTTCGTTGCAGTCAGCGGCTTCGGCATTGTGGGTGCGCAGCCGGCGAACAATACGCTCGCGGCAACGGTCTATCCTACTGCGTTGCGCGCGACGGGAGTGGGCTGGAGCCTGGGTGTCGGTCGCGCCGGATCGATCGTCGGCCCTATTGTTGCGGGCAATCTGATGGAGTTGCACTGGTCGTCGGGTCACCTGTTTATGGCGGCAGCGATACCTGCGGTGCTGTCCTGCGTGATGATTGCCGTGCTCTCGCGTGACAAGCTCTTTGCTTCAACGTCTGCCGTAACCAATCCTGAACTCGTGTGAACGGCAACGATCACCTTCGAGATGAAAAAAACGTCGCCTATGAGCGACGTTTTTTGCTTTCGCGCAAGACCTTTCGCGCAAGACTTGGGTGACGCCACTATCAAGTGGCATCGCGGCGAAGCGCATTAATGCTCGCGCGGCGGCACACCATCGAAGGCATCCTGAAGCAGGGCACGGATCGCCTTGTATTCAACAGCACGCGGATTCCAATACGGATTGGCGCTGGCAATCTCCGCCGCTCGATCAAGCTGTGCCTCGCTCATCCCGATGTCTTTAAGCGCGACCTGAGCACCATTCGCCTTTGCGAGTTCATACACACCCATCGCCGCGTTGTCGTGCCCAAGTGCGCGTGCTATCCGCTTCATTGCGTCAGGCGTAGCGCTCGCGTTGTAGGCCAGTGCATGAGGCAGGATAATCGTATGCGTAGGCGCATGCGGCAGGTTGAAACTCCCGCCAAGCGTGTGACAAAGCTTGTGATGCAAGGCCATTCCGACACTGCCCAGCACCGTACCGCACAACCATGCACCGTACAGCGCCTGCGACCTCGCGTGACTATCCTCCGGATGAGCGACAACCACCGGCAATGCACGCGCCAGTGACGCAATACCCTCTTCCGCCATCAAGCTGATAATCGGATTGGCATCGCGCGAATAAAGTCCTTCAGCAGCATGCGCAATGGCATTGATCCCACTCGTCAGCGCCAGTTGCGCTGGCAGCGTCAGCGTCAATTCGGGATCATAGATGACTGTCTTGGGAAGCACCCGCAAGTCGGTTCCGGTTCGCTTCAGGCCCGCTTCCGTCAAACCAAAAATAGGCGTCATTTCGCTGCCGGCGTAGGTCGTCGGAATAGCGAGTATCGGCAAGTCCGATTCGAGCGCGATTGCCTTGCCGAGTCCAATGGTCGAGCCGCCACCCACCGCTATCGCGCAATCCGCATTTAATTTTTTAGCCAGTTCCCGGACTTCAACCGCGAGTTCGACAGGCACGTGCATGACGGCGCGATCGAAGATGCCGGCGGCGCGCGACCCGAGCCGTTCGGCAAGCATTTCGGCAACGTCGCGTTGTTGAGGCGAACACAAGATTAGTGCGCGCTCGGCGTTCAGGTTCAGCACTTCACGTTCAAGGTGCTGCAGGCTGCCTGCGCCGAACACCACTCGCGCCGCCCGCGCAGAATAGACGAAGTCAAATGCCTGCATTGATCAACTCCACGGTTGACTGTGAAACCGGCGTCAACGGTTCGACCGCGTAGTCGACTTGAAACCGTGCGGTCCGGATATCGGTAAGATGCTGCCTCACGCGCAGATGCTCGGGATGACTGGCATAGGCATCAAGCGCGTGCTGCGATTCGAAATCGCTAACCAGAACAACATCGCAGGCATAGTCTGCAGCACTCGAATCCATACCGACTTCCAGATGGATCATGCCGGGGATACGTCCCCGCAGCCCTTCGAAGCTGTGCTTGACGAGCTGACGCGAGGCGAGGTTTTCTTCCGGCGTTTCCCCACTCACGCGCCACATGACAATATGCCGGATCATGCCGCAACCCCTTGGCGGTTGAGAACAAAGTCGTATTCGAGCGTATAAAACGGCGTGCTCATGGAGGTGCCGTCTGGCGCGATGCCGGGTTCATGCTTCACCCATTCCACGACCAGATTCGACCGCACGCCAAACACCGCATCCGAATCCAGATACTGATCACCGTCGCGAAACACGTGGGTAATCAGCGTGTCGTAGCCGGGCGCCTTGATCCAGAAATGCAGATGGGCGGGCCGCCACGGATGTCGCCCCAGCGCATCGAGCATTCTTCCAACCGGGCCATCGTGAGGGATCGGATAGGCCTCGGCGAGAATCGACCGGAAATGAAAGCGTCCGTCGGCTTGCGTGCGTAACTTGCCTCGCGCGCTATGAACCATGTCGCCGACGTTTTCAGTCGTTTTCTGCACGTCGTAAAAACCGTCTTCGTCGGACTGCCAGACGTCGATTGACGCATCGGCAACGGGCTCGCCGTTCACGCCGCGAATCTGACCCTGCACAAAACATGGCGCCCCCAACGCGCCATTCGATACATCGTCGCCGTTCTGATATTCCGGCGCGCCGTCTACAAAGAAAGGGCCCAATACGGTTGCCTCGGTACACGCTGCAGGTTTCCTGTTGTTCTGCGTGGTGACCAGCATGGAGAGTCCCAGCGTGTCGGACAGCAGGACGAACTCCTGGCGTTTATCGTCGGTGATATGGCCCACGCCGGTCAGGAACTTGATGGCCGTGAACCACTCATCCTCGGTGAGCTTCACTTCGCGGGCGAATGCGTGCAGATGCTGCACGAGGCTCGTCATGACGGTATGAAGGCGTGGGTTGCCACATCCATCCATTGACGCAAGGACAGCCTGCGTGATGGTGTCTTCGTCGATATTGCGCATTGTGGGTGTCTCCTTTTATGGCCGCTGCCGGTGGTGATCAGCGAGTCTGATTGCGTCGATATTAGCCCTTGGTTCGCTGGAATAAAACGAGCTATAGTGAAATGATATTTCCACCAGGCGGAAAAATCCCTTATGGACCGGTTCACCCAGATCGAATTTTTTGTCCTGACGGCGGAGACCGGCAGCCTTTCCAAAGCGGCGGAGAAGCTGAACATGTCGAACGCTGCAGCCAGCCGAACGTTGAATGCGCTGGAAGAGCGGCTGGGCGCAAGGCTGGTTGAGCGAACCACGCGCCGGCTCTGGCTGACTGATGCCGGGCGCGATTATCACCGGCGCTGCAGCACCATTCTGGCCGAGATGGCCGAGGCCGATTCTGCTGCGGGCGACGCCGCGCTGAACCCGCGCGGCACGTTGCGTGTCACGAGTTCCGTCTCGTTCGCCATGATGCATATTGCGCCGTGGCTGCCCGAGTTCAGCCTGCAGTATCCGGAACTATCCGTGCAGATCGTGGCGGCCAACCGGTATCCGGATTTCATCGAAGCGGGTATCGACGTGGCCATTCGCACGCGTGAGTACGAAGGCGATTCCGGCATCACGGTGAGGCGTCTGGCCGAGACGCGACGGGTACTGGCAGCATCGCCCGGCTATCTGGCGAGGCATGGGCGTCCCAAGACACCCGAGGACCTTGCGGACCACCGCATGCTTGTCTACAACCTTGCACTGGATCCTTACGTGCTGCATCTGACGCGGGGAGAAGAAAGCCGCGACATCGCCATTACAAGCGCGCTTGATTCGAACGAAGGACAGGTAATTTGTGCAGCGGGATATGCGGGCATGGGCATCGTCATTCAGCCGCTGTACATTGTTCACGACGACATTGTTTCCGGCCGTCTGGTGCCCGTTCTCAAAGACTGGCAACTACCCCGCCTCACCATCAATATTGCTTACCAGAGCAGGCGCCACCAGCCCGCCAAAATTCGAGTCTTCACCCAGGCGCTGATCGACCGTGTCGGGCAACTCGATCTTGCAAGGAAGTGGAGCGCACTGCCCCCGTGAGCGATCGGAACGCTCCCTTGCAGCGCTTGGGCCTGTAAAAACTTAGGCGCCGATCATCTGTCTGGCGGCGGTTTCAGCCATCGCCAATGCGGCGTCAGCATCGCGCATCGGGCGGCCACAGCCACGCCCCGTCACTCGTTCGATTGTCTTGGCGTCACGAACCGTTGTCACACGGATAGCGCCTTTGAACATTTGGCCGGGAGACGGAAGGACACAAGCCTCAACAGTCATGTTGCCCTTGGTTTGTTTGAAAGCCATAACATCCTCAATAAATTGGTGCGGTCCGCTTGAAGGAGTTCGCATTAAAATTAAATCGACCAATACTTGGTAATGCTCTTTATCCATCACGAGACCGGGAATCGGCCAGGTCCGCTTTTAACATCAGCATAAGCAACGCTCAGTGAGCCGTGCCGTTGATGGCCAGTCCCGCCGGGCGCGCTTCAAAACGGCATTGAAGATGCTTGGGGTAGTGCACGTCGATCTCGCGTACCAGACGGTCGATTTCATGCCTGAGTTCATCGGCCCGCTCAACGCCTAGCAGATACCCCGCTTTTACCAGACCTTCGCCGAATTTCTCGACCATCAGCGCAGCGAGCGCCGGCGTTTCCGCGCCACGTGTCACGTCCTGCGCGCGGTTTCTTGCGTATCGTTGAATTTCTTCGATCAAAGCCCGAACGTCGTCGGTCATAATACTCCCGCTTTTTATAGTGTCGATCTTGCGAAAACCGTACCGTCTTCGGATCGCTTGGTATTGTTGATCTTCCTCGGTAATAGCCGTGTCGAAAAAGCGCTTACCACCGTAAAGGTTTTGTAAAAACGATGCACGGCACGGCGTGAGCTTTCTTCGGCGCATCGAGTCTCCACGTGGTCCCCGGCGCGCGAGTTGATTGGAATGAAATTAGCTTTGATCGTGGATCGACCGTTTATGGTCCATGGCGTCGATTGGTTCGCTATCCTCTATACGTGTCAGGATCATTTCGGTACGTGAATTCCAGTTGGACTGGAGGAAGTCCCAGTATGTTCTTTTCATTTTTCCTGGAACGCCAGAGGGTTGTGACTGCTCAATTGGCCACCTCCGGCATTCAGAATGACATCGAGCAGCGCCATTGCGTCCATGCCTCCTGGCAGACTACGGACTATGGGGTCGAGACGCCCGTCGATCTGCAATAAGGCAAATCCATGGACAAGTGCCCAGGCGGTCACTATGCGCGCTGCGCTATCCGTGGGCAGTGCAGCGTCGGGCTCTTGCGACGCCCCGACTGCCGCACGTAGCACCGACGACGCGCGGCCCATCGCTTCACGCAAGCCTGGTCTATCGAGGTCGAGCCGTTCGCTGCGAAACATCAGCATGAAGAGACCTGGAAACTCGGTCGCGAACTCAACGTAAGCGTGCCCTTGGGCGGCAAGCTTCGCCTCGGGAGCAGCGGCGGTGGCCGCCGCATTGAGCAGGCGATTCTCGAAGCGTCGGAAACCTACGGCTGCCAGCTCGCTCAACAGCCCGGTCACATTGTCGAAGTGGTTCTTGGGCGCGGCGTGAGAAGCGCCGGCCTCACGTGCAGCGGCTCGCAGCGAGAGCCCGCCGATGCCCTCGCGAGCAAGGATGCGCTCGGCTGCTTCGAGCATTGCCTCACGCAACGCGCCATGGTGATACGGACGCTTGGCGGCATCGGTCAATGCTTGTTTGCTCGTCTTCTTGATGGTCATCTGTTTCCGCCAATGTTGACGCCGTCAATTTTAACTTGACGAAGTTAAGCACAGCATCTACTTTAAATGTTGCTACCGTCAACATTGAATTAAACCGATGACACTCTTCGTTGCAGGTCTCCTGGTCTTCCTCGGCATTCACTCCATCTCCATCGTCGCGCCACGCTGGCGAGATGCACAGGCCGCGCGCATGGGCGAGTACGGGTGGAAAGGACCGTATGCGCTGGCGTCGATCGTAAGTCTTGTCGCGATGATCTACGGTTACGGCATCGCGCGACAGCTACCGGTCATGGTCTACGCGCCGTCGATGGCTCTGCGCCACCTAGCGTTCCTGCTTATGTTGCCGGTGTTTCCTCTGCTGATTGCGGCTTATCTGCCTGGCCGCATAAAACGCCTGGCCAGGAATCCGATGCTGCTCGCCGTGATTTTATGGGCTGCGTCGCATTTGCTCGCCAACGGTACGCTGAACGATCTGCTGCTGTTCGGCGCTTTCCTCGTCTGGGCGGTGGCGGACCTGATCTCGGTCAGCCGGCGCCCCAACGTCCGCCCTGTGCCGAGCGCGCCAGCTTCGGCAATCAACGATGTGATCGTGGTCGTCGCGGGGTTGGGGCTGTACGCGTTCGTGTTGCTGTGGGCTCATGCGCGCGTGGTCGGAGTATCGCCGCTCGGCTGAATGCGGCAGCTTTCAAAAGCCACGACTCATAACGCATCTGACGCTCGCTTAAAGGACCTGATCTGACCAGTGCGCAGCGGGAAAGCGTTAAATCGGTCACCTCTTTCACTCGGCCGCCGAACAGTTCGATGTGACGTTGACGCAATCACAATCTCTGACTAAAGTCAGAGATATGAACGCATCCGACATTCGCCAGGTTCGTAGCTTTAACCGCATAGTCGCCGAGGGCATCGGCGCTATCGATGACCGCTTCCTCGGGCGCGGCCGCCCAATGAGCGAGTCGCGCCTCCTCTGGGAGATCGGCGTTGACGGCGCTGATCTTCGTACTCTTCGCGCTCGTCTTAGCCTCGATTCGGGGTATCTCAGCCGTACGCTCGTTTCTCTTGAACGGCAGGGACTTGTCGTCGTCCAGACGCAATCGGACGATCGCAGAGTGCGCCGGGCTTGCCTGACAAAGGCTGGCCTCGATGAAAGAACTGAACTTGAACGGCTATCCGACGTGATCGCTACTCACGTGCTCGAGTCGCTAAGCGATGAGCAGCGTCGCAGGCTTATCACGGCAATGGGTGAAGTGGAGCGCTTGCTACAGCCATCGCTGATGCGCTTCGCCATTGAGGATCCGAATAGCGATGACGCGCGATGGTGCTTTAAGCAGTATTTCGCCGAACTCAACGAGCGCTTCGAATCAGGATTCGACCCGGCGTTCAGTCTGTCAGCGGATAGCCGCGAACTGACGGCTCCGGAGGGAGCGTTGATCGTGGCGAGACTCCGCGGCAACCCGATAGGATGCGTCGCACTCAAGTTTCACAAGAAGTCACCGGCCGAGCTCAAGAGGATGTGGGTGAGCGCGTCCGCTCGCGGCCTGGGTCTGGGCCGGCGGTTGATTGACGAGGCGGAGAAACATGCCCGGCAGAACGGGGCGCGTGTAATTCACCTGGAGACAAATCGAACATTACACGAAGCGATCGCGCTCTATCGGCAATCCGGATACGTTGAAGTCGATGCGTTCAACACTGAGCCATACGCCCACCACTGGTTCGAAAAGAAGTTGCCCTGACTTGACCGCTTCCTGGCCTCGAAGTCCAGCAAGGCGCCCGAAAGACCGACGATTTCTCGCACTACTTTCGATAGCGATCCCAGGACATCCTGGTTTAGCCTCACGAAGCGGATCCTCCAATACCCGGGTGCAAGCCTGAATCCGAAGACACGCGGCAGGCGTGCCGGAGGCTCGAGCCGAAGCCCAGCCACAGCGCGAGGGAGCCCGTGGAAAGAGCACCCAACGCGATGAAGGCCGTCGAAAAGCCGAAGTGATGCGCGAGCATGCCGCCTAACGCGGGACTAAGCGCGGCGCCTGCCGCCTGGACCGTCATGACCGCCCCCTGGCCTGCGTTCACGCGGCCCGTGCCGTTGAGCAGACGTACCACGAGTGCTGGCACTGCGACGCTTTGCAGCCCGGCGCCGATGCCATCGAGAGTCTGGACTGGCCATACGCCCCACGCGTGGATCACGCTTGCCGCAACAAGCCCACGCACGGGCAGCGCCACGAACGTGATCAGGATCACCCACCAGTAGCCGCGCCACTGGATCAGACGGTTAGCGAAGAATGAGGCGATCACCATCACGAGTTGCGCGACGACAATGGTCGCGGCCGTGAATGCGCTCGGGTCGCCCTGATGCGCGGCGACGACAGCCAGCCCATAGAGCGGCAGCATCGCCGCATTGCCGAGGTGGAAGAGTCCCAGCGCAAGCGCGAGCAGCAGGAGCGGCCGGCAGCCGAGCAGAATGCGTAGGCCGCTCTGCGGTTCCGATGACCCCGTGCGTTCAAGTCCACGCGCATGATCATGGTCGATAGCGCCGGCCGGAATCAGCAGCGCCGCGAGCACCGATAACGCGCCGAACACCGCGCTCAACGCGAACACCGCGCCGAAGCCAAAGCGCCATCCAAGCCATCCCGACAGCGCTGCCGCAACAACATTGCCCGCATGATTGGCGACCTGATTGCGGCCGAACTGCCGGTCGAATCCGCGCTGGCGCACGATGCCGAGCGTGATGCCGGCGAGTGCGGGACCGATTGCGGCGCCGGTGATAGCGGTTGCCACTTGCGATGCCGCTACGGTCCAGTAACCGTGCGCGATCCATGGGAGCAAGGCCGCGAGTACGGTCATGGAGCCGGCCACGACGACTACCGCCCGCTTGCTGCGGGTGGCATCGACGAGTGCGCCGGCGGGCGTCGTCGCGAGCATGCCCGCGAGTCCCCCGATGCTCATCACGGCGCCGATCGCGTCCGCGCCCCAGCCGCGTGACTGGAGAAACACGCCGAGAAACGGGCCGATGCCAGCCTGCACGTCGGCGATAAAGAAGTTGAGCGCCTCCAGCGGTCGAGTGGCTTTCACGTCCGTCACCTCCGACCGTTCTGGTTCGGCCCGGGCTGCGAGCCGAGCGGGCCGGTAACATGCAGGTTAGCGAAATGAATCCATGTCAGCATGATGTCGATGGCTCGCGAAGTTGCCGGCAAAGTCGGCTGAGCGCTACCTTTTGCAAGCCGCATGCCATCGGCGCAGAGCTTGTGGGAGGAGCACCGGGGCGGCGTCCGCGACCACCGCCGTCGCTTTGCTGGACACCATGCGTCCATTAACTGGACAGCCGGCAGCGCACGTGATCAATCAGGCTGAATTGACGCTTGGCATCCCCGGGCGAGGAACTTGCTTCACCTTCTATCCCTTCGCTCATGTGCCATTGGCCTGACCGCATCCTATGCACTCAGCCTCACGCCGCCTCTCATTCGCCAGCACCCTCGCCCTGTTCTGGGTGCTGGTCGCCGTCATGTGCGCGGTGCTCATCGGTCTTGTCTGGTTCATGGGGGGAGCGAACGTGGGAAGGCAGGTCGGCCTCACGCGGCAAACTGCCCTGAGCGCGTGCGAAACCGTAGCGTCACGCTACGATCTCTCCACTGATCGCACAGTGGGAAGCCCGCAGCCGAATACCGATCTGATGCACGCCATCCTCGATGTCGTGCTCGCGCAGATGCAGGGCGTCGAAGGCGGTTTCTGGAGCAATACGAACCTCGCTCGGGGGACGCTCGACGCCTACGCGTATCCGACCTATCAGGGCAGTGGCATCAAGCGCGATATCCCCGAAGCCGAGACGCCGCTGATCTTGCGGACGCTGCGTGAAGCTGCCGCACTTCATGCGAGCGCGTCGGAGTTCGTGGAAGGCCAGGACGACGCCGTGGTGGTCGCCGCCTGCCCGGTCCCTCATCGCGACATGCTGTTCGCGTGGACCCTCACACGCGCGCATCCACCGCTTGGACCTTACGGCAAGACGCTCGTGTCCGTGCTCGCAGTGCTGCTGGCAACGATCGTCCTGATCGCGATTGCGCTCGGCATCCTGCTGCGACGCTGGCGCGCGAACCTTGCCCGCATCGAGACGAGCCTGACCATGCGCGAGCCGCACGGCGATGCCTTCGTACCGTTGGCGTCCACTGGCGAACCGGATCTCGACAAGATTGTCGGCGCGTTCAACGCCTACGGCGAACACACTGCCGCGCTGCAACGGCAGGCCGTCGACCTGAACGCGCGGCTCGCAGGGGCCGAACGTTTCGCCGCGCTCGGACGGCTCGCCGCCCAGGTCGCGCACGAGATCCGCAACCCGATAGGCGCGATGCGGCTGAAGGCGGAAAATGCATTGGCCGGCGACGCGGAGCGCAGGCACCACGCGCTCGTGGCCATACTCGCGCAGATCCAGCGTGTCGAGGGCCAGTTGACAGGCCTGCTCGCGTTGACGCAGCCGGTGCGCATCGAGGCGCATCCGGTGAAGCTGGACGCATTGCTGGCAGAACGTGTGGAACTCCATCGTGATGCGGCGGTGCGCGCCGAGGTCTCGCTCTCGCTTGCGGATGACTCCGATACGAACGACCCGGCTTGCCTGGACGCGGAGCAGATCGCGCGTGCTATCGACAACCTCGTGCTGAACGCCGTGCGTCACACGCCCGCGGGCGGACATGTGACGTTGCTGGCGCGGCGCTCCCGGGACATGCTTCGCATTGAAGTCGCTGACGACGGCCCGGGCGTGCCGGCAGGCGATCGCGAGCGCATCTTCGAACCCTTCGTCACCGGCCATCCGGCAGGTTCCGGGCTCGGTCTGGCCGTAGTGCGGGAGATCGCGGCCGCCCATGGCGGCCGGGCCTTCCTCGACGCTCGTAATCATGGCGCATGTTTTGTCATCGAGATCCCATGGCGCACATCCTGATTGTCGACGACGACGATGCCTTTCGTGAGAGTCTCGCCGAGACTCTCACGGACCTCGGCCATCGGATCACTGAATCCGGCACGGGCCGCGAGGCGCTCGCGTTGCTCGAAGGCCTGCAACGTTTCGATTGCGTGTTCCTCGACTTCCGTTTGCCCGATATGAACGGCATCGAAGTGCTCGAACGGCTGCGCACGATACCGGCGCATAAGGCATTATCCGTAGTTATCCTGACTGCATTCGCGACCAGCGACAACACCATCCACGCCATGCGCCTCGGCGCGTTCGAGCACCTGACGAAGCCGGTCGGACGTGAAACGATCGTCGCACTGATGGACAGGATCGGCGCTTCGGGCCGGCCGCAGGACGCGCGGCCCGAAGCGGGCGTGAAGCCCGTGGAGCCTGTGGACAGCATTCCCAGGTTGATCGGCAAGAGCGAGTCGCTACGTGAAGTACAGAAGCAGATAGGCCGCGCGGCCGCGAGCGATTCAACGGTCCTCCTCACGGGCGAAACCGGCACCGGCAAGGAAGTGGCCGCCCGCGTGCTGCACGATGTATCGCTGCGCAAACGCGGGCCTTTCGTCGCGATCAACTGCGCAGCCATTCCTGCCGAACTGATCGAGAGCGAGCTGTTCGGTCACGTGAAGGGCGCGTTCACGGGCGCGGTTGCGGATCGGCCGGGACGTTTTGCGCAGGCGAATGGCGGCACGCTCTTCCTCGATGAAATCGGCGACCTGCCACTTAACATGCAGGCGAAGCTGTTGCGCGCGATCCAGGAGCGCGTGGTGACGCCGCTCGGCGGCGAACGAAACGTGTCGATCGATGTGCGGATCATCGCGGCGACGCATCGCGAGTTGAGTGCCGAGGTGACGGCGCGCACGTTTCGCGAGGACCTGTTCTATCGGCTCAATGTGATTCCGATCCACCTTCCACCGCTGCGCGAACGTCCTGCCGATATCCCGCAGCTCGCCACGCATTTCCTTGCACTCGCGGCGGCGCGTGGAGCACCGGCGCGTTCGCTAAGTCCGGCCGCCGAAGCGTGCCTGCTCGCCTACCCATGGCCTGGCAATGTGCGCGAACTGAAGAACGCGATGGAACGAGTAACGGCGCTTGCGCGCGGCCCGCTCGTCACCGATGACGATCTTGTTTTCCTGATGGCCGCTCCTGCGGCGCAGGTCGGAATCGCCGATGCCCTGCTCGACCTGCCATTGCCGGAAGCGATCGAACGGCTGGAGCGTGCGTCTATCGAACGGGCATTGCGAGCGAGCTCGGGCAACCGCGCCGAAACCGCTCGCAGGCTCGGGATCAGCCGCCAGTCGCTCTACACGAAACTGGCCGCGTACAAGCTCGGCTAAGTGTCCAGTTGCTTGACGCGTGCTGTCAGTCGCGTGGACACATCGGCTCGTTGCAATCCTCAAGAGGCCCGTGGAATGGAGTTCTCCCGCCCGGCATGGTGCTTGCAAGATGACTTGCTCAACACTGAATGCCGGGAGTTTCAACGATGAACACATTTCACTCAGTAACCCGCTTCGCTTTAGCGTCGATGCTGATCGCTTCGGCTGCCGCGTGCGCCGCGCAGCCCGCGGTGCCTCCCGTGGCGCCCCTGATGCCGCCGCCACCGGTTGGACAGCAACCCGGCGCCATGATGACGATCAGTGGCTCTGTTGGCCGCTTCCTGATCAACCCGGAAGGTGACGTCGATGGCCTGCTGCTCGCGGACAATACCCTGGTCGCATTTCCTCCGCACGTGGGGCTGCAACTGGCGGCATCGATAGCGCCGGGAGACGACGTTCGCATCACCGGTTACGCAGTGCCGGGAGAGTCGATCAGGGCGCAGCAGATCGAGCAAACGCGAACCGGTCGACGCTTCGTGGACCAGCCGCCTGAGGGCCCTGGTGCCGCACCGTCGCCGCGTTCCTTGCGCGGTGCCGGGCTCGTCAAGCTCGGTGCAAGCGGACGCGTTTTGCGCGTGACTACAGCGCCGCGCGGGGAACCGGATGGCGTACTGCTCGCCGATGGCACCGTCGTCAAGCTGACGCCACCGGTCGCGGTGCAATTCGCGAATCTCCTTCAACCGGGCACGACGGTAGCCGCCGAAGGCTATGGAACCCGCAACCGCTATGGCGAATCGTTGCAGGCTACCGCTTTCGGAACGCCGGGCAATCTCACTTCCATCTACAACACCTCACCTCAATAAAGGAGTTTCAAAATGCATTGGATCGATCCCGCCTGTCTGCCGGAAACGCGCGGCAAGCTCACGCAGTTCCTGTTGAATCCCCACGGCGAACTCGATGGTTTCATTCTCGACCACGCCCGGCAAGTCCACTTCCCACCGCATCTGGCAAAGCAAGTGGCGAAGCACATCGTCATCGGGGACAGGGTTCGTATTCGCGGCGTGAAGCCACGCGACGCAGATATTGTCGCGGCAGTGACACTGACTTCCGCGCAGGGCAAAGAGATCGTGGATGAAGGCCCGCAGCATGCGAACCATGAGCACCGGGCAGAACACGATGGCCGGCAAATGGATGCCGAGGGGAAAGTCGTGCTCTCGCTCTATGGACCAAAAGGAGAACTTCGCGGCGCGCTGCTGGAGGGCGGCACCTCGCTGCGCATGCCGCCGCATGCCGCTGCAGAGCTTAAGGCCTACCTGACACCCGGCGCTTATGTGAAGGCGTGGGGGCCAGGCGTGAAGAACCGGTTCGGTTCGACGATCGAGGTGGAGGAAATCGCGTATCTCGTGGATGCAGAATCACTATCTGCTTCCGATATGTGAGGCCTTCATAAACCGCATGGCGAGCCTGAACAGCTTACTGTCCGATGAGTGTTTGTAATCGAACGCGCGCGGTCCGAAGGGCGAATGATCGTTGCGGGTCGGATATCGCAACCGTCGGCGGGCACGGAGCGGCCCCGTGTCCGGTCGAACGCTCAGGTGTCCGCTGCGTTGCGGAGCCGGCCATCCGGTTGTCAAAGGCGAAGGCACCATCCCGGCCCCGCGGTGATTCTTCTCAGCGCTTATTCACCGGCCTGAACCGCATCGATGAGATTGTTACGTAGCGCCACGATCGCCTTCTGCACTTTCGCGAACTCGTCCGGCCCGAGGCCGGTTGCGTCGGTGAGGTCCATCTTCAGCGCTTTCTCACGCAGCCGCCGGCCGGTTTTCGTGAGACTGACCCGCACCTGCCGCTCGTCTTCGGGATCGCGCTGCCTTTCCAGATAACCCAACGCCTCGAGCTTCTTAAGCATCGGCGTGAGCGTGTTGGATTCGAGAAACAGCTTCTCGCCCAGACCGCTGACGGTCTGGTTGTCTTGCTCCCACAGCGCAATGATCGTGACGTATTGCGTATAGGTGAGCCCAAGCTCTTCGAGGATCGGCTTGTACGCCTTGCCGAACGCCAGGTTCGCGGAATAGACCGCAAAGCACAGGTAGTCTGATAGCGGCACGGCCGCAGCGGGCGCTTGGTTCGCACTTTTCATTTGTATCCTCTCTGGCGGGGCGCGACATCTAGCAAACACAAATAATACATCGCATGCGATTTTCTCGCAACAGACTGAAATCTCGACCAGCACTGCGTAGGGAGCAACCCTGCTTGTTCTGATGAGGACTCAGCGGTTCCGGGTGCGCCATCGTCAATTCCGCAACGCCGGGAAACGTTCGGCCAGCCTTACGCGTCGTTTTCCATCCGACGCTGTGACCGTCACGCATGAGGAACAAGGATGCGCGACGGCCCAGCGACGCAGCGATGCTCGGTCTAGTGGCGCGCGAAAAGGTTGTCGCGCGGCGTCACGGCGACATGGCTCCCCGCTTGAGACAGTCCGGAGGCTACACCGCCATACGCCTCGTCCAAGCCAGTTGCGCCGGCGCGTTCGGCGGTGACGGTTCGCACGCTCTGACCGCTTTGCGACGCAGGTGCGCCAACCGCGGGCCGGTAAAAAGGGGCCGGGCCATAGCCGCTTGCAAACACGGGTGCGGCGGCGAATGCAGAAACCGCGACGAGCAGCGCAACGATAAGCTTGGTCTTCATGATGGGAATTCCCTAAAAAGAGGTTAAATGTGCGGCACGTGCCTCAGCGAAAGACACGTGCCTCGGTGGATCACACCGTGACGATGTTCGTGGCGATCTCGATGTTGCCGCGCACCGACTTCGAGTACGGGCAGATCTGATGGGCCAGCTTCGCGATTGCCTCGACAACTTCCGTTGCCAGACCTGGCACGCGGACGGTGAACTCGGCGCCCAGGAACCACGCGCTACCGGTCTGCCCAATGTTGACCTTGATGTCCACGGAATAGTCGGGCGGCAGCGTGACCTTCTTCAACTGGGCCGCAATCCCGAACACGGTCGTGTAACAGGCCGACCAAGCGCCCGCAAACAACTGCTCAGCTGTCGGGTGCGGCTCGGTGGCGATGAACTCAAGGCTTTCAACGCCCGGCGCTGTCAGCTTGAGGTCGAACACGCCAAACTCACCACTCTGGAGATTAGGGTCGCGATTGACCGTGGCGTGGCTGTTGCCTGAGGCGAGGACTTTTTCGATCTTTTCCATGATGGCTTCCTTCGTGAATAAGGGTTTTGAGAGACTTTACATTGCACACGATTTCATCGTATGCGATCTTAAATAAAAACAAATAACAGGCTTGCGTCGATGAAACTGCTCAGAGGTTTTAGCGAGAGCCGCATGCCTCCTCCGATCACACCGTAACGACGTTCAGGCCGACTTCGATGTTGCCGTGCACAGCCTTCGAGTACGGGCAGATCTGATGGGCGAGGCGTGCTATTGGTTCGACGACTTCCGTGGCCAGACCCGGCGCGCGGATGGTGAACTGGGCGCCGAGGCAGTGTCCGGCACCGACCGACCCAATGCTTACCTGGATGTCCACCGAATAGTCGGACGGCAGCGTGACCTTTTTCATGGAGGCCGCAATCTCGAATGCGCTGATGTAACAGGCCGACCACGCGCCCGAAAATAATTGCTCGGCTCTCGGGTGCAACCCGGTGGCGATGAACTCGCGGCTTTCATCGCCGGACGCTGACAGCTTGAGGTCGAGGACGCCGTACTCACCGCGCTCGACATTGGGGTCGTGATTGATCGTTGCGTGACTGTTGCCTGAGAAGAGGACTTGTTCGATCTTGGTCATGATGGATTCCTTCGTGCGTAAGGGTGTCAAGTTGGTTTAAATCGCATGCGATGTAGTCGCATGCGTCGCATAATAAAAAAAGAGCCAACGAATGTCAATCGCAAAAGATTTAATCGCATACGCTTTTCGATAGGTATGAATAAAACCTTGCGTTGGTCAGTGTGATGCCGCACGCGATGCGCTGGTCCAGAGCACCGCTGATTGACCGGCGTACGAAAAACTTCAGGGCCGTACAGTTGCTTCACGTTTATACGAAACGCGAAAGTACAGTTCGATATCCCGGCATCGAAGTCGACGACACGCTCGTATCCGCTCGTGAATGGCAGGCGCGGTACGCGCCTTTCAGTGCAGTTTGACGATCATCCCTGGGCTGTCCGGAGTGTGAGCCGAAGCAAACCCCAAGCTTCTCGGCCGAGGCGGAGCTTTCGCGACCGTCTCCTCGGAGGGTCGTCCGGGACAACACTCAGCCTATTTTCTCGAACGCGGCTTTGTACAGGGTTTGCTTCGGCTCGGCAAACACTCGCCGCACCATGGGTTCGAAGAACTCTAGCGGCAGCGTTTGTGCATCCGGATCAAAGGCCGCCGCGTCATATTTCTCGCAGAAATGCGCGGTACGTTTGAACAGCTCCGGCACGCCGCGGTAGCTATCGCGCAGATTGCGGTCCATGCCCATGTGGTGAAAGAAGTAATACCCCTGGAAGATCCCATGGTGCTTGACCATCCAGTGATTTTCCGCGCTGACGAACGGCTCCAGCAGCACGGCTGCGACGTCGGCATGGTTGTAACTTCCCAGGGTATCGCCAATGTCGTGCAGCAGCGCGCAAACCACGTATTCCTCGTCCTGGCCGTCGCTATGCGCGAGCGTGGCAGTTTGAAGGCTATGCGTCAGACGATCGACAGGAAAGCCGCCAAAGTCGCCATTCAGCAATTGCAGGTGGCCCAGCAGGCGTCCTGGCAGTCCTTTGGCAAACGGTCCAACCTCACTACCGATGATCGCCCAATCCTGCTCCGTTCCCTCTCGCATATGGCGAAAGGCGGCGCACTGTTCATTGTCTTTCATGGCACTACTCCTTCTCTGTAATTGGAGCTTCAATATTCGGGGGACGGCGATATAAAATCCAATAACTGGAAGGTCAAAATCCATAACTTGCAGGAATGGCATGATTGACAACGACCTTGCATATTTCCTGACCATTGCGAGTACCGGTACGTTGGCACGCGCCGCCGGCCAGCTAGGCATTTCCCAGCCGGCCGTGACCAAGGCCATACAGCGGCTTGAACGCAAGGTGGGGGTTGCGCTGGTCGAGCGCACCGCACGCGGTTCGGTATTGACCGAGGCAGGCAAGGTATTCCATGCACGGGTATCGGGCGTGTCCTTGCAGCTCAATAGTGCGCTGCAGGAAGCGCGCGATATTGGTGGTGGACACGCGGGCCTGCTGCGTATCGGTGCGACGCCGGCCACCACGAGATTTGCGCTGCGCTCGCTCTTCCCAACGTTGCTGGTAGAGCGGCCCGCCGCACGCGTCAATGTGACTACAGCGTTTAGCGATGTGCTATTGGAGGCAATTGATCGGCGTGAAGTGGAACTGGCTGTATGCCCCTTGCCCGACACATTGGACTCATCCATGGCCAAGGAGGTGCTTTATGACGATCACTACAGCTTGATGGTTGCGACCGGGCACCCTCTGGCTGAGCGGGAATCGGTCACGCTGGAGGATCTGGTGGACTGCGCATGGGCCGCCTCCAGTCGACAGGAATTTGCGCGTGTGCAGATCGAGCAAGCCTTCGCAAAACACGGGTACCCACGTATGCGCATTGTGGCCGAGGCCAATAGTTTGGCCGCATTGTTTCTGATCGTATCGACCACGCAGCTGGTTAGCTTGATCAACGCGCGCAGCTTCGATACTGGCCCCCTGCCGTTCGACATCGCCGTGCGTCCGATCCAGCTTGACGGCCTGCTGCGTCAGGTCGGACTGATACGAAGGGCCGGCTATCTATCCCCGATCGCGCAACGCGCTCAGGAAATTTTGCGCAACGCAGCCTGGGAGTTGTCTGTGCAGTTGGATATCGACGGCGATTAGCGGCATTTCCTGGATGCGTTGATCATGCGTTTGAAACGGTCAACCAAGGAAAGTACTTGTCGACATTCATATAGCCGAGGTGCGCAGATACCGCTTTCCGTCGATCGATACAAATGCATCTCGGGCAGCCGCCGCAATCGCCCCGGCTGCGCCGAATGCCAGCACGACACACGCCGCCGTTGCTGGCGGCCTTGCTTTTACATCGATGCCATCAGGTAGGGATTTTTCTTGCCGGGCTCGTACTGCCGTGCCTTGATTTCCATGCGAGCGATACTTTGCAGGTGAACCTCATCCGGGCCGTCGGCGAAGCGCAATGCACGCCCCCATGTCCAGCTATCCGCCAAAGGCGTGTCGGGACTCAGCCCCATCGCACCGAACACCTGTATCGCCCGTTCGCACACCGCGACATGCACACTCGGTACGAGCGCCTTGATCATGGCGATCTCCTTGCGTGCCTCCTTCGCGCCCACGTTGTCAATCATCCACGCGGCTTTCAGAACAAACAGCCTCGCCTGATCGATTTCGATCCGCGACTTCGCAATCGATTCAGCCACCGATCCGAGCTCATGCAGCTTCTTTCCAAATGCCGTGCGCGCCTGGGACCGTTCCACCATCAACTCGAGCGCCAATTCCGCTGCACCGATCGAGCGCATGCAGTGATGAATCCGTCCCGGCCCGAGGCGCGCCTGCGCGAGCGCAAATCCGCCGCCCTCCTCGCCGAGCAGATTCGAACGGGGTACGCGTACGTCTTTGAATTCGATCTCACAGTGTCCTTCCGGCGCCACGTGATTGACCACCGCGACATTGCGGATCACCCTGACGCCCGGCGTATTACGCGGCACGAGGACCATGCTTTGCTGGCGGTGGCTCGGCGCGTCCAGGTCTGTCTTTCCCATCACGATGAAGAGTTCGCAATTCGGGTGCGCCGCGTTCGTGATGAACCACTTCCGGCCATCAATTACGTAGTCGTCCCCGTCACGACGAATGGACGTGGTGATATTGGTCGCGTCCGACGAGGCCACAGCCGGTTCCGTCATGGCGAACGCCGAGCGAATCTTGCCGTCGAGGAGAGGCTTGAGCCACTGTTCGCGTTGGGCAGGCGTCGCGAACATATGGAGCAGTTCCATATTGCCGGTGTCCGGAGCATTGCAGTTAAATACTTCCGACGCCCACGACACCCGCCCCATGATTTCCGCCAGCGGCGCGTACTCGAGATTGGTCAGGCGAGTACCGGGTTCGTCATCCCGCAGATGCGGAAGGAAAAGATTCCAGAGCCCTTCTTCACGCGCCTGTTCCTTCAACGTTTCCATAAAGGAAACCGGATATTGCCCGGCGTTCACCTCCTCATGCCATTGATGAATACGCGGAACAATGTGCGTATCCATGAAAGCACGCACTTGTGTGCGCAGCGCTTCAACCTTCTCGCTATATGCAAAATCCATTTTCTGTTCCTCAATCATTAAAGAATATTGTCAGTGCATCGACCCGTACCGTGGTTCGGCTGGGCCATTAGATCGTCAGTCCGCCATCAACGACGATGCACTCTCCATTGGTATAGCTCGCGGCATCGGATACCAGATAAAGCACCGTACCCGCCATCTCGCGAGGCTCCGCGTGACGCCTCAGCGGAATCCTGGACACCATGTTTTCGACCATCGCCTGATCTGCAAACAACGCTCCGGCGAAGCGCGTTTTGGTCAACCCCGGGAGCAACGCGTTTACCCGAATCCCCAGCGGCCCGCACTCCTTCGCGAATGCCCGCGTCATGTGCGCAACGGCGGCTTTCGTGATCGAGTAGATGCCCTGCTTGTCGCCCGGTTGCAGTGCGTTAACGGAAGCCGTGTTGACGATCGCACCGCCGCCGTTCTCCCGCATTAACTTGCCCGCCTCCACAGACATAAAGAAGTAACCGCGCAAATTGACATCCACCGTCTTTTCGAAAGACGTCAGATCGGTATCGAGAATGTGGCCGAAATACGGATTCGTCGCCGCGTTGTTGACGAGAATATCCAGCCGGCCATGTTGCGCGCGAATCTGCTGGAAGATCGCCTGAATGTCCTCCAGACGCCCAACGTGGCAAGGCTTGGCTTCCGCGCTGCCGCCCGCATGTCTGATTTCGCGTGCCACGACCTCGCAATCTTCAAGCTTGCGGCTCGACACAATCACGTGGGCGCCCTGCTCCGCGAGCAATTTGGCAATCTCTTCGCCAATACCTCGGCTGGCACCGGTAACCAGTGCAATCTTCCCGTTCAGATCAAACAAATTAGTAGTCACAATTAGCCTCAGTGTGTCTCAGGTTCCAGTTTTCCGCCTGATTTCAGATCAGGTCGACGCCCATCTTTGCAAGCACCCCTGCCATCTCTCCGACCTGCCGCGCCTTGTCATTCGACGCGTTACCGCCCAAGGCCCGCTTCTTGACGCCCTGCGCAATGGCCGCGAGCCGGAAGAAGCTGAACGCAAGGTAGAAGTTCCAGTTCTCAATCGACGCGATGCCCCGAAGCCGGCAGTATCGCTCGATGATCGTCGCCTCGTCCGGCACCCCCAGCTCGGCTCTGTTCAACCCTTCGAGACCGGCGATATGACCGTGCGGAGGAAGCCGCAAGCACATGCAAAAGTACGCGAGATCGGCTAGTGGATTGCCGAGCGTGGAGAGTTCCCAGTCGAGCACCGCGCGAACCTGCGGCGAGCCGCGCATGAAAATGAGGTTATCGATACGGAAATCGCCGTGCACGAGCGAAGGCTTACCGGCTTCGACGGGACAGTTCAAGGGCAGCCACTCGATCAGGGTCTCCACGGCAGCCAGCACGTCGGTTTGCGCCGCACGATACTGCCTGGTCCAGATGTCGATCTGACGCGCGAAATAGTTTCCGGGGCGACCATAGTCGGCTAGACCAACAGCCTCCACATCCACATCATGGAGTGCCGCCATGGTCCCGAGCAAAGCGTCGTAAATGGCGCCACGTTCCCCGACGGGCAGTTCCGGCAAGGCTGGATTCCAGAAGATCTCGCCGTCCTCGAAGCTCATGACGTAAAACATGCTGCCGATGACGTCACGATCCTCGCAAAGGTGATACGCACGCGCGACCGGTACCGGCGTTCGACTGAGTGCTGTGAGCACGCGGTATTCACGATCTACCGCATGTGCGGATTTGAGCAGCGTGCCGGGCGGTTGACGCCGCAGTACATAACTGCCGCTTTGCGCTTTCAGGAGAAACGTAGGATTGGATTGCCCACCAGCAAATTTATCGATAGACAACGGCCCCTGAAACCCGGGCACGTGCGCCGTCAGATAACGCGTGAGCGCTTCGGCATCGATTTGAAAGTTAGCGTTCATGGTATTGCGGATCCGATTCGAATTAACCGTAGGTGATGAATTCGCGCCGCTCGACAGCGTCGAGATGAGGCAGCGAGTTGAAGCTGACTAGCGACATCGCGGTGTCGTTAAAGACATATTGGCAAACGCTGCTGTTCCGGATTTGCATGTTCAGCGCAATGGCGGCCGCCGCCGGCGCCTGCAGAATCTGCTGGGTAAACACGGCTATCGGACCTCCGGAACTCACGACCAGAACCCGCTTGCCGCCTGCTCGCTGAACGGCGAGACGCGCACGCTCAACACGCGTCTGGAACTGTTGCCACGTTTCAGGAACAGGCCCCGGCAAGCGATCTTCGGACCAGAGGTGTAGCGCCTTCTTGAGGTCCTTGTAGAAGCTCGTCTTCGAACTCTCGACGGAAGAACCCGGCCCGCATTTGTCTTCGTCAAGAGCGGCAAATAAAGCCCTGAAATCGTATTCGTTCAAGCCCGCGTCTTGCACGACGTCCACTTGAAGACCGCCCATCCCGGCAAGAATAGCGTCGGCGGTTTGCTCGTGCCGCCGCATCGTGCCGATGACAACCCGATCAAACTCCAGTTTTGTCTTTGCGAAGTATTCGCCGAGCCAATGCGATTGCTGACCACCGCAAGGCGATAGCTCGTCATAGTTTTCGGCGCCGAAAGACGCCTGCCCGTGCCGCACCAGGTAGAGTTCCGCCATGTCATCCTCGTCTCAACATAGCTTGAACGATACCGAGTCTCGCCTCATTCAGGAAATTTATTGTCGTGATACCTGACGATAACTTTTCGTGACACCTAGTCCGCCTCTCGCATGAGACGGCCAACCTGCTCGCGTAGCCAACGATGAGCCGGGTCCCCCGTGACACTTCGGTGCCAGTAGCTATGCGCCTCGAGATTGGGAAGGTCGAACGGCAGTGCCAGGATGCGCGCGTCGTAACGCTTAAGGAGCTTGAGCGGTGCGGTAAGAACGAGGTCTGTGCGCATCGCGATCAACGGAGCCACCAGATAGTGCTGAACCCGGGTCTGGATCGAACGCCTGAGACCGAGCTTGTTGAGTTCCGCATCCACCAGACCGGGGCCCTGGCGCCGGCTGGACACGTGGATGTGACCGAAGCCGAGATAGTCATCGATCGTCAGCTTCTTCTTGGAGAACGGGTGGTCCTGACGCAGCATGCACGCATACCGGTCGCGGCCCAACGGCTCCTGTTCGAGGTACGGGTCGTCAATCAGCGGCGCATCGATCGCAAGATTGACGGCGCCACTCGCCAATTCTTTGGGAACGTCTCTGCGCGTCGTGAAATAGCTCTCGATGCGTATGCCAGGGGCGAGCCGCTGCAGAACCTCCTCCAACGCGGGGAGCAGCAACGCCTCGGTCTGGTCGTTCATGCTCAGCCTGAAGGTCCGTTCCGACGACGCCGGATCGAATTGTTCTCCGGCATGGGTACTCGAGTCGAGCAGTTGTAGCGCATCACGAACGCGCCCAATGATGTTCTCGGACATCGGCGTCGGCACCATGCCGGCCGGCGTGCTCACAAAAAGTTGATCGTCCAGCGCCTTGCGCATACGCGCCAATGCATTGCTGACAGCGGGCTGCGTGATGAAGAGCGTCTCCGCTGCACGTGTCAGGTTTCGCGTTCTATACACCGCGTCGAAAACCACAAATAAATTCAGATCGATTTTGGATAGACGCATTTTCGGATTCCCTGACGCTGCCTGAAGCCTTAAGCAGCAGTTTATAAGTTATGCGTAACTATTTCGTTCGGATTGTGTGATCTTCGAACGCGGACACGATGCCGTCAATCATTGCTGCAATGCGCGCGGTATGCCGAAGGTCTTGATGCGTGACGAGCCAGATTTCATAGACCGCCCCGCGCGCGGGTTCCGGCCATATCTGCACGAGGCCGTCGTGTTCAGCCAGATGTATCGGCAGCTCACCAATACCGATGCCGGCCTTTACCGCGGTGCGTAGCATGAGGCTGGAATTGAAAGTCGATACGATGCGCCCCGCGTGTATCGGTTCGCCAGCAAGAGTTGGCGATGTGGATGATCGACTACCTGTCCAGTTTCCCTGATAGACGACAAGATCATGGCCCGCGAATGCGGAGCCAGCAGCGGGCTTGCCGTGCTGCTCAAGATATGCCTTCGATGCAAAGAGCGCCATGGGCCAGCGAGCCAGGCGTCGCGCGACAAGATCGGGATTGTCCGGCCTGACTGAGCGGACCGCGATATCCGCTTCACGCTTTGCCAGATTGAGCATGATCGTCGACGTGTCCAGCAGGACCCGCACTTCCGGATGCGCAGCATGCAGACGTTCGATGGCGGGAAGCAGGAATTCGAGCGCGATCGAGTCGGTGCTGGTGACTCTTACGTCCCCCGCAAGCCGTGTATCCGTGCCCTGAGTTCGTCTGACGAGTTCGTGCGCGGACTGTTCCATTTTCTCCGCTGATCTCAGCGCGGCCTCGCCTGCGGCGGTCAACGCGTAACCCTCAGAGGTGCGCAGGAAGAGCGTTGCACGTAGGGCGTGCTCCAGTGCTGCAATGCGTCTGCCGACCGTCGCCTGATCGAGATTGAGCGTCCTGGCCGCTCCACGGAGCGTTTTTTCGCGCTCCACCGCGAGAAACACGCGCGCGTCATCCCAGTTCATGGTGCCGCCCTCCTGATGCAAATTTGCATCTCACCACGCGAATAATGCTGCACATATTCATCAATGTCGATGCCTATACTGAACTTAACGAACGCAAGAGTTCCTCGTTGAATGATCCGCCCGGATCATCCGAGCCTCATCTATTGAAGGAGTGGTATCCATGTCTGCCTCAACCTATCGTGTGCCGTCGTCCATGACGGCCATTGAGATTAAACAGCCCGGCGGTCCGGAAGTCCTGGTGCCGACTACGCGCCCCGTGCCGATGCCGGCCGCCGATCAGGTTCTTATCCGCATCCACGCGGCTGCCGTGAACGGCCCAGACGTTTTCCAGCGTAAAGGGCTGTATGATCCGCCCCCCGGCGCTTCGGACATTCCAGGGCTGGAAGTGGCGGGTCAAGTGGTTGCCGTTGGCTCCGACGTGTCTCAATTCCAGATCGGCGAACTGGTGTGTGCATTGATTCCCGGCGGTGGCTACGCAGAATATGCCGTCGCGCACGCCTGCAACACGATGCATGTCCCCAAAGGCCTGACGTTGGTGGAAGCGGGGGCCGTGCCCGAAACGTTTATGACGGTATGGCTGAACCTGTTCCAGCGCGGCAAGCTGGTTGCCGGCGAATCGGTGTTGATCCATGGCGGAGCGTCAGGTATCGGTACTACGGCGACCATGCTGGCGAAGGCATTCGGCGCTGCGAAAATCATCACGACAGTGGGGTCGCAGGCGCATCGGGAGGCGAGCCTGGCGCTAGGCGCAGACCTCGCGATCAATTATCGCGAGGAAGACTTTGTCGCCGAAACAAAGCGGTTCACAGAGGGACGAGGCGTCGACGTAATCCTCGACATCATTGCCGGCGATTACGTGGCCAGAAACTATGACGCTGCAGCCATGGACGGTCGGATCCTCCAGGTGGGCGTGATCGCGGGGCCGGCGAAGGATCTCAACCTTGTGCCGATGTTGACGAAACGTCTGACGCATATGGGCTCGACATTGCGCTCGCGCACCTCCGCGGACAAGGCGACCATCGTCAATGAACTGGAGCGGCAGGTCTGGCCGCACATCGAGAGCGGCAAGATCAAGCCGGTTATCTACAAGACCTTTGCGCTTGCCGACGCTCGCGGCGCTCACGAGCTGATCGATTCCGGCGCACACTTTGGAAAGATTGTCCTGACGACAGGTGCCGATCTCATTGGCTGAAGAAGCCTGGGGGATGATCGATCGCGGCCGCCACGTTACCGTTCGAATCCGGGGTTCTCGATCGCCCATCATCGGATCTGTCGAACAACGCCCGTCGAAATGGTCATCACCGGTCAGGGGCATTTGATCCGGATTCCTTTATAGATGCGAATGGCTTGATAGTCACGAAAGACACGCCCGAGAATGTCCCGGCATGGCGACATTCTCTTCAGGCTGACCGTCTCGACTCAACGCGCCGGATTGACAGCGGACGCAGCATCGGGCCTCATCCCACGAGGAACGGGAGTCTGACTCTTGTGATGCGAGGGCGGTGTTACCGGCGGCCCTTGAATGAAGACATGCTGCTGCAACGCGGTTGTGTCCGTGTTACGCAGGATGATGTCGGCTAGCGTCGTGTTCGCAATCATATGGGTGGTTGGAGGATCGAACCCCTGGTTGAGCCAGAAGAAACGATCTCCCGCGCGCAACGCGGAAAACTGGTTGCCGATGATTCTCTGAAACGTTGGCCCGACAACCGCGTTGGGCGCGTGCGCTTCCGCGAGTCCGCCAATGAAAAGGTCCACTTGATCAATCGTGCCATAGACGGTTTTCAACTGGGCCTGCAACGCGGGATCGCTGGTCAATGCATCGAACGACTGATAAGGCGCAAGGCCTAACGCTATGCGGATCTGGTTCAGGCTGCCAACTCCCACATCGCGTTCGCGCTGGATGTCGATCGCTATCAGATCGATCAGATCGACTCCGCCGCCCACGAGGCTGGCGGCCAGCAGATTGCGCAACGTCGCGACCACATACACGTCCGTTGCCTGCGCGAAATCCAGGCTCAGCGAGCGCAGGAGGGGATCGGTGCCGTTCGCAATGTCGACTTGAGGTGTATTGAAGAACGCTTCGCTGAGTCCCTCACTGAAGGTGGTAACGCCAGCGTTGTCCACGCCCTCCTGGGTATCCGAGATCTGCGAATGACCGACGCGGAACGCGGCAGCAGAAAATTCCTGCGAGATCTGCGCGTTCTGCGAGGAGTCGTATCCCCTGTAGGGTCCGAGCACCGGGCCGATCAGCACAGGTAAATACTCGGAATACACAATGTTCTCGTACTCGGCGGTGGTGATCGCTCGCGCCATGTTGTACAACTGGTCACCTGACCAGGTCGGTTGCTGGGCTTTCAGCTGACCTACCCAATTATTGTGCTCGCGCATGAAAAGCGTCGTGGTCGCTGTGAGCTCGGGATTCTCCATTACCCGCGGGTCGCCACTTTCAAAGACACCGGCGACAATCGGAAGCGACTGTCCGTCGGGCGACGCTTTCAAAGTGCCGTCCGCGTTGCGCAAGCTATCGGCCATTTCCTGAGTCGAGCCGTAGAGTTGCGACAGGTCGAGATAACCTGCAACCGTGTTGACGATCGTATTGGTCGCCGGACTGCGGACCGCTCGGGTCATTGAGATGACGGTGCCGGCGCTCACGTCGGGATCATTCGCGGGAATTGTGATGTTGATCGCGTCGGTCGTGAGCGGCGCCGCTTCGAGACCCAGATCGTGATCGACGAATTGCCCCCACACATAAAGCCACGCAGAGGCAACCGGATCGGTGGTCTGGCCATTTTGTCCCTGCGCGCCAGTGCCACCCGAAATAATGTTGGAAATGGTCCGGGGATTCGGGCCGTTTATCAGGCCGTTGGCCGTGCCAGGCGCGAAATTCAACGGGGCCAAATTCAATTCCGGACTGCCCGGCGTGGCGTTGAAGTTGGGATTGTCGAGGTTATTACCCGTGCCGCCGATTGGCCGAAATGACTGGAGCAGTGTAATTGGATGAGCTGCGGAAAGAGCGCCGTGCGTGTCAGCGAAAAGCCTTGCTGGAAGTGCAGCGACGGCGATTGTAAATGCCGAACACCCCACCCGCATATATCGATGGATTCGCAATTCAATTCTCCTCGTTGTATTTGCTTAATCAACATTGACTCTTCCGCCCGTGCTCTGGAAAGCCGGGACACATGTCGATCATCGTTGACGCCTTGCGGATGGACGGCGCAAAGGCGTAAGGCACGATGCAGCGGAGAGAAACGAAATTCAATAAAAAATAATATTACGATCGATGAAATTGATTTGATTTGACTATGCGGACTGAATACGGCTATTTGTAGTATTTAACACCCGCATATTTTTATCAGGATCAGCGGATGTGAAGGCGGAATAAACTCGATTGGTTGAAACCTATTTGTTTTAACTTACCGATCACCGCTTTTCGATAGGAATTTACAAAATGTTGTTGGGTGGAAATCCAAATCAGCTTTTCCGGATGACCTGCTTGCGACCCTCAGCGGCTGCTTTTAACCGCGCTTCTTCGGCACGCTGAGCAGCCGCAACCCGGTCAACCGAGCGAGCAAATTGCCGTAAGGGATTCAGTTCGACTGTTCAGATGCTTCGCTCGATGAACGGCCGTAGGGTGCATCAGGTTCACGCAAGAACTCTGCAGCCCGCTCGCCGATAACCACGCACGGCGCCATCGTGTTGCCGCTCGTTACGCGAGGAAGGGCGGATGCGTCCGCCACTCGCAAGCCTTCCACGCCATGAACTCTCAGCTTGCCATCCACCACCGACATTCCGTCGAGCCCCATCCTGGCGGTGCCGCTTTGATGCCAGAATGTCGTAAGTCCATTACGGATGTACGCAGCGAGTTCGGCAGGTCCGTAAGACCACGGCGCGACCTGATGCTTACTGAACCCTGCCAGTGCCGACGCGCGGCCCATCGCGCGCGCGAAATCCAGCCCTCTGACCAGGTCGGTCAGATCCTGCGGCGCAGCAAGATAGTTGGCGTCAATGCGCACCGGGTCGGTCGCGGCAGCACCTGTGAGATGGATACTGCCACGGCTTAGCGGCCGCATCCCGATCACCTGGGTCCAGCAGTCACTCGGGAGCCTGGCGCCTGAGGCGTTTTCCGGCGTGAGCAAGGCACCCGATATGGCGTAGCTATAGAAGTTGGGGCTGTCCAGTTCGGGCCGGCTCTTCCAGAAAATCGCGGTCTGGCTGCGTGGGAAAGGTCCCAACACGTCGCCCTCGCTGGCCCAGACCGAGGCAATCGAAACGTGGTCGTGCAGATTGCGTCCAACACCTTCAAGTGTCTGCAACGGCGCAATGCCGGCACGCTGCAACTCCTGTGCAGGGCCGAGTCCCGATTGCATCAAGAGCTTGGGCGTGTGAATGGCGCCCAAGGACAGAACGATCTCCCGATGCGCTTCGGCCGTCACCAGCTCGCCTTGATAGTCGAACTCGACCTTGGTCGCACGAAGGCCGTCAAACAGAACGCGGACGACATTCGCTCCAGTCAGTACGGTCAGATTGGGTTGCGCCATCAGCGGATACACGTAGGAGCGAAAGATCGACTGCCGCTTTTTATCGCGAACCGTTTCATCGACCAACGCGCATCCACCTGCCGCTTCCATCATGCGGCCGTTCGCGTTGGGAAAGCGCGCGAGACCCATTGATTCGGCGGCCCCCATCAGGCGCTCTGAAAAAGGAAGGGGCTCTTGGGCCGGTTGAACGTGCACCGTTCCGCTTTTGCCGCGATAGTCTGGGTCTGGCTCACCTGCCCACTTTTCGATGCGATTGCGATAAAGCTCAAGGACGGCGCGGTAGCTCCACGTTTCTTCGCCAGTCAAGGTGGCATAGAAGTCCCAATCTGCCTGATGTCCTCGTGACCACGTTGACACGTTGATGCTAGAGCCGCCGCCGAGCCCCTTTCCCATCGAATACGCTAGAGCACGTCCGTTTAGCTGGGGATTGCCCTCTGCAACAAAGCCCCAATCCATCTCGCCGCCTAGTGTCAACGGCCAGCAATTCGGATCCTGCACGAGTTCACTCTCGTCATGACAGCCCGCCTCGATAAGCAGAACCCGCAGGTTTGGGTCCTCCGCGAGCCTTGCCGCTACCACGCATCCCGAGGTGCCCGCTCCGCACACGATGAAATCATAAGGCGCGCTGATGCGAGCAGCGAGCTCGCGCTGATTGCGCCGGACGTGCACGGCGAATTCTTCGTTTGTTACCATGACGACTCCATTGATTTAATTCGGATTGCTTTACATCTTGATGTTGAGAAGCAGATTGGTGGTTGTTTCCCACGCTTGCGCACAAGTCAGAAAAGCTGAACGCACAGAGTGACTGCATGGACTTCGCCTGCACGTCGAAATGCCCTGGCGGAGATCAACGAAAGGCCAGACAATAGGTCGCGTGACAGGGGAACCCGACTGCCGTGCCAACAACGCCGCCGACAATCAACCCGTGCTAAAAAAACCCATTCTTCGCTTCTATCGTCCTGGCGGGAAAAATGAGGGAGCTGTCCGTGTTCGACAGCCATCGAAGAATAATATGGGCGGTGACCTAAGGCGTGAATGCCAGGGCGTCTCACTCATCTGCTCGATCGTCTCAGTTTTTGGAAGACGAGGCCGATTCGCGTCGGTGGCATCGCTGTAAGAAAGTTGATTCTGGCTGCGTCAGGAAGCACGGTCATTGACAAGATGCCGGCAGGTGCCAGGACCTCGACACGCGGGACAAGCAACTTCAGCCATGCGCAAAAATACAATATGGAGGGGGACCCCACGTCCGAAAGCCGTTGCTCGCAGTACAGCCGCCACGTCGCGTTCACCCATTCTCGATGTCACGGTTGCGAAGAATTTGCTGTGCCGGGCGGAAGCAGTGTGATCCCGAATCGCGGCGCTGCGGCGCGCATCTTTTCTTTCAATTCAACGCTCGGCGGCGCAGGCTCAAATGGTGCATACAACGGCTCGGCACAAGTCTCGACGAACTGATCGAATCCAGCCGGCGCGCAGATTACAAGGTACCGAACGGTTCGATCCGAACGATTGATGAGTTGATGAGCCGTGCCACGTTGCAGGAGCAGCGTCTCGCCAGTGCGCAATGTGTGAAGTGTTCCTTCGATATCGACACTGAGTTCACCATCGAGAATGTGAATGGTTTCATCTTCATTTTGATGTTTGTGGTTTGGCGTGGCACGACCGGCCGGAGAGGAAATCTCGAGCATGCAGTAGGAACCTTCAGACTGCACACCGGAAACCAGAAGACGAGCATGCGAGCCGCCGAAATCGAGGTCGACCGGTTTAATGTTTTGGAAACGCATTGGGGGGATCCTTTTTTCACGTTGAGTTCAGTGGGTCAATGTAACCCGATCCGCCTCGTCGTTTAATCGCCTCGCTGCCGTTTCATTGACGACACATTAGCGCGAATCCCTTGATTGAAGCCTTGCCGATTTAGATCGACTTTTTGGCGATGAGCGATCTTGCCGCCTAGAATGTCTGAAACGCGAAGCAACAATCAGGCGTTTCCGTAAGCGCGCTTTTTATGCACGGTCAATTGGGCTGATGAATGTGTGCGAACAGCGTCGGCGGAATCAAAGCATGCCAGAGACGGATCCTGGGGCTCTGTGTGCGTGACGTCCTTAGCTTACTTGTGCTTACGCCGCCCCGCGTCCCGGTTGTAACGCGCGGGATTTAATCAGAGGGGAAATTCGATGGAACTCCCTCCTGTCGGACAACATCCGCAGAGCTGCACCGGCCCGCAACTCGGAACCTGGAGGCTGCAGTCCTTCACGACTGAAGACATGGCGACCGGTCAGAAGACCGATATGTTCGGCGCTCACCCAAGCGGCTATCTCAGCTATGGGCCTGACTGCCGGATGTGCGCCATCCTGGTCAAGGAGGGGCGTAAGGCGCCTCACAATCTCATTCCAACCGACGCGGAGCGCATCGATCTCTACGGCGGGTTTATCGCCTACGCGGGGACCTACAGTATCGAAGGCGATAAAGTTAGCCACCATATCGATGCATCGTGGAATCAGGCGTGGACAGGGACGACCCAAGTACGTCAGTTTCGAATCGACGGCAACGCCTTGCACATTAGAACGCTGCCCGCGAAGGACCCAATGACCGGCAACGAAACCTCGGCTGTGTTGGTCTGGATTAAGGTCGAGTAGACGCGCATCGCTGTCGAGCCGGCTAAACACGCTCTCAACACGCTCGCCACATGACAATCTCCAGTTGCTCGCGGAGATCGTCATGTGGACGGATTCTCGTCTTGTTCAGGTTGCATGCGGAAGACAACCGAACTTCCTCAGATCCATTAAGCGCGCAGCGGTCTCAACCCCGCGCGAACCTCCTCGGCAAATAATTGCGGCTGTTCCCACGCGGCAAAGTGCCCGCCTTTATCCACCCTGTTGTAATAGATAAGGTTGTGATACGCACGCTCAGTCCAACTCCGCGGGGCCTGATAGTTCTCGCGAGGAAAGACGCTCACGGCTGCAGGAACGGATACATCGGCGGCGGCCACGAAATTGAAGTGAGACTCCCAATAGAAGCGCGCCGCCGAAATCCCCGTGTTCGTCAGCCAGTAGAGCGTGATGTCGTCGAGGACGTCGTCGCGTGTCAGCGCGCCGGCGGATTCTCCATTGACGGGCCGCCCGAATATGGCCGAGGTCAGTGCCGCCGCTGGCTGCACATACCCGTCACCGTGATCAAGAAGCCAGCTTGCCAACGCAATGGGCGAGTCAGCCAGTCCGTAGAGCGTTTGCGGGCGTGTCCCCATCTCCAATGCATAGGCGCGTCGCTTCTTGGCCGCGCTGCTCAGTTGCTCGTAAGCGTGCTTCTCGTCGTCCGAGATGCCCGGTGGCGGCGGGTCCCCTGCTTGAAGCGCCTTCGCAATCTCGGGTGGAATAGTTGCGGGAAAGTTAACATGAATGCCCAGCAATTCCGGTGGCGCCTGCTTAGCCATCACGTTCGCGACAACTCCGCCAAGATCGCCGCCTTGCGCCGCAAATTTCGTGTATCCGAGGCGTTTCATTAGTACTACCCAAGCACGCGCGGTGCGCTCTGGACCCCAGCCGGTCGTGGTTGGTTTGCCCGAAAATCCATAGCCCGGCAAGGACGGAATGACCAGGTGAAATGCGTCCGAAGCACTCGCACCATAGGCAGTGGGATTGGTTAGCGGACCGATAATCTTGAACTGCTCGATGACCGAGCCGGGCCACCCATGCGTGACGATGAGCGGCATCGCGTTTTCATGTTTCGAACGAACATGGATGAAATGAATGTCCAGCCCATCGATCTCGGTCACGAACTGCGGCAGGGCATTCAGTTTTGCCTCGCACTTGCGCCAGTCGTAGTCGGTCGACCAATGGCGTGCGACTTCCTGAATCATCGCGAGCGGCACGCCTTGCGAGTCATCGCTGACCGTCTCGCGGTCAGGCCACCTGGTCGCTTTGATGCGTCTGCGCAAATCGATAAGTTGCGACTCCGGCACGTGCACACGAAGTGGACGAATAGCGGTCTTGTCGCCGCTCGTCGACTCGGCAACGTCAGTAATCGTTTGATTAGTCTCTGCAAAAGCGAGCTGACTCAAAGAGCCCGCAGCAACGCTCGCCGCTGCCACACTGACAAAACGACGGCGAGACGGCGATTCGGGAAGAATGTTGTCTAACATGAAATCTCCTGTTGGCGGTGAAGCTGGGTTTCCAATCAAAGGCAACGTAATCCCACGAGCCATTGAAGGCGGTGTCTGGCGCAGAGCGCGATGTTGTGCATCACCTCGATGCACAACATCGCGCTACGAATCACGGGTTTTCCGCCAGCAAGGACTTGATCTTCGCTTCGGTCTGTTGGTAGTCACCTTCGCCAAAGTGCGTGTAGACCACGTGCCCTTTCTTGTCGACCAGATAAAACGCAGGCCAATATTGATTGTCGTACGCGTTCCACGTTGCATAGCGGTTGTCTTGCGCTACCGGGTAGGTGATGCCGAGACGCTTGATGGCCGTCTTGACGTTGCCCGTATCGCGTTCGAACGGGTACTCGGGTGTGTGCACGCCGACCACTACCAGGCCCTGGTCCTTATATTTCTGATTCCAGGTTTTCACGTAGGGCAGCACGTCGATACAGTTAATACAGGTGTAGGTCCAGAAGTCGACCAGCACCACCTTGCCGCGCAACTGCTGCATGGTCAGGGGATCGCTATTCAGCCATTTATCGATGCCGGTGAATTCCGGAGCGGTATTGCTGGAGCCAACCGGGCTGGCAACAGCGCTTGCGGCAGCATTAGCCGCTGGCGTCGCAACAAGACTTGCGATTGCCACCGCGCCGCTTGCAACGGCTGCAGCGAACAGGGCGACGGTAACGGAGGTTTTGAGTCGGGAGAGCATGTCAGACTCCTTTCAGTGGTGAGCATGGCTGTATTGAAACGCCCGCTCGTATCTGGCTTGTGTCGCCGAGGTGGCTTGGGTGCAATGTTTTGTGTCGGGCGAACGCCCAGATACATTGCGATACAAAGCGCCGCGCGTATTGGGCTATAAAGCAACCATCCCTACTGTGGAGAGCCACATGAGCACCGAACTGCAGCACGGGTCCTGTCATTGCGGGACCGTGAAATTTGAAGTCCGTACCGCCGTCGCCCCTGCTACGCGTTGCAATTGCAGCCTGTGCCGGCGCAAGGGCGCGCTGATGACACCAGCGTTCGCTGCGAGCGAACTGAAGATCCTGAGTGGCGAGGAATCGCTCACTCTGTATCAGTTCAATACGCGCACGTCGAAGCACTATTTCTGCAAACATTGCGGCATTTATCCGTTCCACCAGACGCGGACGAATCCGCAGCTCTGGCGCGCCAACGTCGGTTGCCTGGAAGGCGTTGACCCGTATACGCTGGAGGCCAGCGTGGCCAATGGCGCGAGCCTGTCCGTGGTGGAGGATGCATGAAACGGCTAATGGCGATTCTCGCCTTCCTGGCGGGCGGACTTGCAACGGAATTGGCGCACCCCGTGCAATGTCTGTTGGTCAACGCGAACCGGGTGCGCGTTTATCGTCGGAAGGATTGATCCATCGATGGAAAATACCGACCACGTGCTGATCGTCGACGACGATCGCGGCATCCGCGAACTGCTTGCCACCTATCTCGAGAAGAACGGCATGCGCGTGTCGCTGGCCGCCAACGGCCGCCAGATGCGCGCAGTCCTCGAGCAGGGTGCGCCCGACCTGATCGTGCTTGACCTGATGATGCCGGGCGAAGACGGCCTCGTGCTGTGCCGGGAATTGCGCGCGGGCAAATTTCGCTCGGTGCCGGTATTGATGCTGACCGCTCGCAGCGAGGAAGCGGACCGCATCGTCGGGCTGGAAATGGGTGCTGACGATTACCTGTCCAAGCCGTTTGCCGTGCGTGAACTGCTGGCACGGATCCGCTCCGTGTTGCGCCGCGCCCGGATGCTGCCGCCCGGCATGCAGGTGACGGAAACCTCGCCGATGATCGGCTTCGGCGACTGGCGGCTGGACACCACCGCACGCCACCTGCTAGACGCCGAAGGCACCATGGTGGCTCTCAGCGGGGCGGAGTACCGCTTGCTGCGGGTGTTCCTCGATCATCCGCAGCGCGTCCTCACGCGGGATCAATTGCTCAACCTGACCCAGGGCCGCCAGTCCGATCCGTTCGACCGGTCGATTGATCTGCTGGTCAGCCGCTTGCGGCAGCGCCTGCAGGATGTAGCGCGCGAGCCCCGCTACATCAAGACGCTGCGCAGTGAAGGCTATGTATTTTCGGCAGCCGTGACCATGATCGAAGGTAACCCATGAAGCTGAATGCCGTGCTGCGATGGCCGCGTACGCTGTTCGCAAGGCTTGCCCTGATTCTCTTTGTCAGCCTTGCGCTGGTGCAAACGCTTTCAGTCTGGCTCACCATGACGGAGCGGGACCAGACCATGAATAACGTGATGATGGGTTACATCGAACGCGAGGTCACCAGTTCCGTCGCGCTGCTCGATCATTTGCCCGCTAACGAACGTGCCGAATGGCTGCCGAGGCTGGCGCGGCGCACCTATACGTTCAATCTGGGGCCTGGGGTCACCGGCGCGCCGCCGGATGCAGACCTGTCCGCGCGGGTAGCTCAATCGATTGCAGACGGCATCGGCAAGCGCTATACGCTGACGGCCAACGCCGTACCGGGTGACCCGGGCCGCCTGCAGGTTCATCTGCAACTGAGTGACGGCACGCCGCTGACGATCGACTACCACCCCATGCCGGGCATGCCGCTGTCCCCGTGGTTGTCGTGGGTGCTTATCCTGCAACTGGTGGTGCTGGCTGCCTGCTGCTGGCTGGCGGTGCGGCTGGCAACACGCCCGCTGAGCCAGTTGGCGCGAGCGGCCGACACCTTGGGCCCGGACCTGAAGGCGGAGCGCCTGGCCGAAGACGGACCGGACGAAGTGGCGCGCGCGGCGCGGGCGTTCAACGCCATGCAGGACCGCATCAAACTGTACATGACCGAGCGCTTGCAGATCCTCGCGGCAATTTCCCACGACCTGCAAACGCCGATTACCCGCATGCGTTTGCGCCTGGACGTGATGGACGACAACGCCGAAGGGGCAAAACTGCAGCAGGATTTGCACGAAATGGAAACAATGGTCAAAGAGGGCGTGACGTACGCGCGCACCATGCACGGCGCCAGCGAGGCGCCGCTCCGTATCGACCCGGACGCGTTGTTCGACAGCCTGGTGCTCGACTATATCGATGCCGGCAAGGACGTCTCGCTGCAAGGACAGATTGCTGCGCCCCTGGTGACGCGCCCGCAGGCGCTGCGCCGCATTGTGGGCAATCTCGTGGATAACGCGCTAAAGTTTGGCGGAGCGGCGGAGATCAAGGTTGCTGCGTCGCAGGACGGACAGGTTTCGGTCTCGGTGTTCGATCGTGGGCCGGGTATTCCGGCTGAGTCGCTGGAAGCGGTGTTTGAACCCTTCTACCGGCTGGAAGAATCGCGCAACCGCGGCACTGGCGGTACCGGACTGGGACTCGCCATCGCGCGGCAACTCGCACTGGCGATGAACGCGGCGTTGTCGCTGCATAACCGGCCCGACGGTGGCCTGGAAGCCAGGCTTTTGTTGAAAGGCGCCAAATAGATTCGGATAACTTATTGATTACGGGGCGTGCTCGTCTTTGTATCTCAATGTATCTACACAGTCAGTGAATACATAACGTTTCACTGGCTCCCTTCACATACACAAGCCAGATACGTCCGTGGGTTCCAATAGCTGCAGCCAGATTGTCTGGCTTCGCAAGCAAAACAAGACATGCACTGCGCTTGTATGGGGAATCTTTAAGGAGAATCAGCAATGCCGGACCAGATCAATACTCGACGTCGTCGTCTGCTTGGGACGACCGTCGCAGGGTTCAGTTTGATGGAGTTGGGGTTGAGCGGACTTGCCAAGGCGCAGTCGAATACGCCTGCGGCCGGCACGCAAGCTGCAACGCATGGTGCTTCGTTCGACAGCATCCGGCAGGTCAATGCCGGAACGCTCAGCATGGGTTATGCGGAAGCGGGCCCGCAGAACGGGCCGGTCGTGATCCTGCTGCACGGCTGGCCCTACGATATCTACTCCTTTGCGGACGTCACGCCGTTGCTCACCGCCGCCGGGTATCGGGTCATCGTGCCGTATCTACGTGGTTATGGTTCCACGCGTTTTCTCTCCGCGGATACGCCTCGCAACGGTCAGCAGGCTGTAGTTGCCGTCGACATCATTGCATTCATGGATGCATTGAAGATCGACAAGGCCATCCTCGGCGGCTTCGATTGGGGCGCGCGCACGGTCAATATCATTGCCGCACTGTGGCCGCAGCGTTGCAAGGCGATGGTGTCGGTGAGCGGTTACCTGATCGGCAGCCAGGAAGCGAACCAGGCGCCGCTGCCGCCGAAGGCCGAGCTGGCGTGGTGGTACCAGTTCTATTTCGCAACCGATCGTGGTCAGGCGGGGTACGCCGCGAACCGTCACGACTTCAACAAGCTGATCTGGCAACTCGCGTCGCCTAAATGGAATTTCGACGATGCGACGTTCGACCGCTCGGCAGAGTCTTTCAACAATCCGGACCATGTCGCGGTGGTGATTCACAACTATCGCTGGCGTCTCGGGCTGGCCAAGGGCGAGCCGCAATACGACGAGATCGAAGCGCGTCTGGCGAAGTCGCCGACCATCTCCGTTCCGACCATCACCATGGAAGGCGACGCCAACGGCGCGCCACATCCCCCGCCGGCAGCCTACGCGAAGAAGTTCACCGGTAAGTATCAGCACCGGAACATCGACGGCGGCATCGGACATAACTTGCCGCAGGAAGCGCCGAAAGCATTTGCCGATGCGGTTATCGACGTCGCTCGTCTTTAAGGCGAAGTAACGGCGGATGCGACGACGATCGGGAATCGTCGTCGCAACCCTTTACCTCAACGATCCGCGAGTTTTCCAGAGATGGTTCGCACCAGCAACGCACCCAGCACAAGACATACGGCCACAAAATACAGGCCCATGCGATTGTCGTGCGTAGTCACGTTGAGCCATCCCACCGCATACGGCGAGACAAACCCGGCGAGGTTACCCACGCAGTTGATTCCAGCAATCCCGACGGCCACGGAAGTGCCGGCAAGGAACGACGATGGAATGCTCCAGAACAACGATAGCGCCGACAATATGCCCGCAGCCGCCACGCTCAACCAGATCACCGCGAGCGTCGGATGGTGACCCACATAGCCGCTTGCAGCGAATCCAATCGCACCGATCACGGCCAGCACGGAAAAATGCATCCGGCGCGAGCGAAAGCGGTCCGAGCTCATTCCGGTCAGTATGATCGCGGGAATGGCGACCAGGTACGGAATGGCCGATAACCACCCGATTGTTGATACGTCAGTTAAGCCCGAGTCCTTGATGATCGACGGCAACCAGAAGCTGATGCCGTACAAGCCGATGATCTGGCAGAAGTAGACAGCGCAGAGCTTCCAGATGTGCCGGTCAGAAAGAATAGCGCCGAGGTTGTGATGCGTTGTCTTCTCGGCATCCTCCCGATCGATCTCGCCCGTGACTAACGCTTTCTCCTCGTCGGTCAGCCACTTCGCCTGCGTGGGACGATCGACCATCAGGGCCAACACCGCAATGCCGCAAAGCAGGGCCGGAAACGCTTCGATCAGGAACAACCACTGCCATCCCGCCATGACGGTTGAATGGCTGAAGCTGCTGAGTACCCAGCCCGACAACGGGCCGCCGACTACGCCCGACAGCGGAATCGCGATGTAATACACGCCGAGCGCAAACCCCCGTTTTCTCGCAGGAAACCAATAGGTCAGATACAACATGATGCCTGGCGAGAAACCGGCTTCGGCCACGCCCAGAAAAAAGCGGGCGGCGTAGAACTGCATCGGCGTTTTCACCAGCAGCGTGAGCGCGGAAATAATGGCCCACGTAATCATGATGCGCGCGATCCAGAGACGAGCGCCGACCCGATGCAGGATCAGGTTGCTGGGTACTTCGAAAATAAAATAGCCGATGAAGAAAATTCCGGCGCCGAGGCCATAGACGGCATCGCTCATGTTCAGGGCACTGAGCATCTGCAATTTGGCAAAGCCCACGTTCACCCGGTCGAGATAACCGCACAGATAACACAGCACGATGAACGGCATGATGCGCCAACTGATCTTGCGGTACACATCGGTACGCCCCCCCGGCGCCACCAAAAGGGTTTCGCTGATATGGCTCATGTCTCCTCCGCCGTCCTTTTCCGGACGTTATAGAGTGCGGCCGGGCGGTCGCCCGGCCAACTTCGATCAGTGATACTGATGATCCCACTACGATGCGAGCTTTTCGGCAGCCACCTCCACACCGAGTTCCTTGCGGAACAGTGCCTCCATCTCGAGACGCACGCGCACGGCTTCCTTGGTGGCGTCGAAGGCCACGTCGCTCCAGCGAACCGGTTGCCCTGCCGCCACCGGGCGCTGCAGCACCATGTTGTGCGCAAGCCCAATGGGCAGCGCGCCCTGGACCAGCGAGTCCACCGCGGGCATCAGCTTGCCGTATACGGTGTGACCGCCCTCGCCGTCCAGCCGTTCGCCTGCTCGCAGGTCACGCTTCGCAGTGGCCGCAACGTCTCCGTGGAATCCCGTGGTCGCGCCCGTGGCTTCACCACGCACCGCAATGCTCGCAATCGATACCCCGAGTTCGAGACCAATCAGGTGATACGGCTTGTACATGGCAGCGAAACGTCCGCTCTTGTCAGTCTTGAGACCGTATTGCGCGAAGCATTCGCGGACGTAATCGGAGGGCGCTTCAAAAACGGCATAGACACCCCAGCGCAAGTCGCGGAACACCGGACGGCCATCGCGTTCGAGCGACGACACCACTTCCACGCTGCCTCTATGCGGAAGAATTCCGCCCTCGGAGGCAGGACGCAGCAAGTCTGGCAGGTCGTCGACGCCACAGGGGGGAAACGCCAGGCCGTCGGGTGGCGGGCGCAGATCGCAGGCGTTCGATACTGCCGCCATTTCCAGCGCCGACTTCGTGCCGTCGAGGAAGGAGTTGAACATCTGCGCGTTGAAGTCGCCGGAAGCAACCTGCTCTTCCGTGAAGCCGTAATGGCTCCAGACGGTGTCCGGGGTCGACTGGTGAAAGTTCGGCAAATACTTGGTGCCCTTGCCCGCGCAGATGACGTTGAAGCCGATCGTGCGAGCCCAGTCCACCAGTTCCGCAATCAGTGCCGGCTGGTCGCCCGAAGCCATTGAATAGATGATGCCGGCTTCCGCCGCGCGCCGTGCAAGCAGCGGACCGGCAAGCACATCGGCTTCAACGTTCACCATCACAATGTGTTTCTTGTGCTTGCAGCACAGCAGCGCATGATGGATGCCTGCCGCGGGGCTGCCTGTTGCATCGATGACGATATCGACGTGGTCGCTTGCGATCATTGCATCGGCGTCGTCGGTGATGAAAGTCGAGCCGCTGCGCAAAGCCTCCGCCCACGAACTCGCCGAATAACGCGCTGCTTCCCATCCGACACGCTGCATGGCGCTGCGTGCGCGGGCCGGCGAGATATCTGCTATGCCGACCAGATGAATGCCCGGCGTACGCGGTGCCTGCGACAGGTACATCGAACCAAATTTACCCGCGCCGATCAGCCCTACCCTGACGGGACGCCCTGCTTGGGCACGAGCTTCGAGCTTCGCGATAAGCGACATGCTGTCTCCTTTATTCATACGGTTGAATCGCGGTTCGTCACTCGTTCTTCGTACCGGAAACGAGCCGCGCGCCTTCATCGGGGAAGGACATGAAGCCAAAGATAGCAGCCAACTTTTTGCAATAGAATGGGCAATTCCACAACCGCGCTGTGCAAAAATTCCCATGCGAAGATTTGACTGGGATTCACTGCAAGCCTTTCTCGCTGTGGCTCGCGCCGGGCGTCTCACTGTCGCAGCGCAGCAAATGGGCGTAGACCATTCCACGCTAAGCCGGCGCGTTGCCTCGCTTGAGGCAAGCATCGGTGTGCAACTGTTCGAGCGGAGTTCAGTCGGCTTTTTGCTGACGCCCGAGGGAGAACGGCTGATGACCGATGCCGAGGCAATGGAGAGCCTAGCGCTGCGCATTAACGCGCGCCTGGGCGATCCATCAGCTGGACTGACGGGGACGGTCAGAGTCGGTACCCCTGAGGGCTTCGGCACCTACTTTCTTGCGCCGAGGATTGCAAAGATCACGGCCATGCATCCCGACCTGGAGATAGAACTGGTCGCTAATCCGCGCATGTTCAGCCTGTCCAAACGCGAGGCCGATATAGCAGTCAGCATGACGCGCCCAAGTCAGGGGCGAGTCCATGCACACAAGCTCAATGACTATTCTCTTGGGGTTTACGCGTCACCTCAGTACCTTCATACGCATGCGCCCATCACCACGTTTCAGGACATCTTCAATCATCCGTGGATCGGCTACGTTGAAGATCTGATGTGGAGTGCGGAGCTCGACTACCTCTCGCAGATCTCCACGTCGCTCACGCCGTCCGTGCGTATTTCGAATGTGATCAGTCAGGCCGCGGCAGTTGGCGGTGGCGCGGGGATCGGCGTGTTGCCGTGTTTTATCGCGCGGACCGATCCCACCCTCATTCGTATTCTCCCCGATGAAATTTCGCTCAGCCGCTCCTACTGGCTGGTCACGCATGCGGACTCGCAAGACGTAGCGCGCGTCAAGCTCTTAGCAGATTTCATTCGCGCAGAGTGCAGTGCGTCCGGGTTGTTCTGGGTGGCATAACGCCGGCTGAACGCCGCCTGCAAATCTAAAACTTTCGGGTTAAATACATCGCGCGTTGCCGCGCCGCACCACGCCTGCGCCCGCAAAAAATCTTGCCAGCTTATTTTTTTCATGCTGGTATACCAGTCATGAACCAGATAGAAACCAGTGAAATCCCCGAACCTTACGCGAGCCTTCGCGCGTTGATCGTCGACGGATCGCTTCGTCCTGGCGAAGCACTTTCCGAACGTAGCCTCGCCGAGCGCTTGCAGGTCGGCCGAACGCCGATTCGTGAAGCGGTCAAATGGCTGGCGCGCGACGGCCTGCTCGAAATCGTGCCCATGCGAGGCACGTTCGTGCGCGAGATGTCGGTGGCCGACTTGCGCGAAATCCACGAAATGCGCCTCGCATTAGAGGGGATGGCGGCGTTCCTTGCAGCCCGCCATGGCCCCGGCGCTTCGCTTGACGAAGCAGCGGCAGGATTGCGAGCGTTGGTAGCAGGAGTGGATGCGGGCCGTGCGCTCGACGTCGACGAAGCGCAAAGCATTGGCTGGGCATTCCACGACGCCATGTTCGAATGCGCCGACAACGGGCGGTTGCGGCAGACCTACCGAAACCTGCGCGATCAGAGCGGCCTCGCGTTGCGGCGCGTTGAACGCTACAGCGCCGAGCGGACGAAACAGGCGGTGTTGGAGCACCTCGAAATCTACGCGGCCATTCAAGCCGGCGACGCGGAAGGCGCACGCGGACTTGTCTATGGCCACATTGAACGCGCGATGCACATTCGCCTGAAGTTTCTCGCGCACACGGGCGAAGAAAGGGCGTGACCGTCCTCGCCGCCGCTTGCCGTTGCTCACATCATCGACACCTGTCCCGGGAGAACAATCATGCGGTCGCAACACGCTCGTAGAAAGATAGCCTTGCCTTTGCAAATGCTCCTCGGACTTGTCCTGGGATGTGCAGTCGGGTTTTTGTTTCCGCATTTCGCCGCGAAACTTGCGCCGGTCGGGACTGCGTTCGTGCAGGCGATCAAAATGATCGTCGTGCCGCTCGTGTTCACCGCGATCACGCTCGGCATCTACCAGATGGGCAATCAGACCCGCTCGCTCGGGCGGGTATCGGCGATCAGCTTCATCTACTTCTTCGTGGCGACCGTGATCTCCATCTTCATCGGCCTCGGGCTCAATGCGCTGTTCCATCCGGGCCTGGGTGCGAACCTGGCCGATGCCGCCAAGCCCGGCCAAGTTGTTGCGGCAAGCGTCGACTGGACCAAGTTCTTTCTCGACATGATTCCCAGCAACATCGTGACGGCCATGTCGGGCAGCAATCTTCTGCCGGTGCTGTTCTTCGCGGTGCTTCTCGGGCTTGGGCTTTCTTCAGTCGGTAGTCGCGCGAAGCCGCTGATCGACGTGCTGGACGCGTTGATGGCTGCGATTTTCAAAGTGACGGACTGGATCATTTCGTTCTCGCCCATCGCGATCTTCGCCATCATCTCGTGGCTCTTCGCCACCCAGGGAATTGGAACGCTGCTGTCGCTCGTGAAACTGGTCGGGGTGATGTATCTCGGCCTTGCGCTGCTTCTCGTGATCTTCGCGATCGTCCTGAAGGCGATCGGTGAAAAGCCTTTGCTGGTCACGCGGCAGATCAGCGAACCCGTACTGCTGGCGTTCGCCACGCGCTCGTCGGAAGCGAGCCTGCCGCTGCATATGGAGAAGCTCGTCAAGATGGGCGTGCCGAAAGCCGTCGCATCCGTGGTGCTGCCGCTCGGCTATGCGTTCAATCGCGACGGCTCGATCATGTACTTTGCGCTCGCGGTGGGTTTCCTCGCGGACGCATATCGCATTCCGCTCGACTGGCACACGCTGTTGTCCATCGTCATCGTCACCACGCTTGCCAGCAAGGGCAGCGCAAACGTGCCCTCAGGCGGCCTCGTGGCGGTTGCGATGGTGCTGAGCACGATCGGCGTTCCGGTAGAGGCACTGGCGATCATTGCGGGCGTCGATGCGTTTCTTGACATGGGCCGCACGGCGATCAACGTCTATAGCAACACGGTGGCCGTCAAGCTGGTGATGAAGCTGGCGCACGTCGCTTATGAGCAGCCTGCGAGCGAGCCTGAAACGGAGTCAAGTTCGCCGCAGCACGCAACCGGCGCGCCGAGGGGGCTTGCATGACCGGCATGATCGATCTGCGCAGCGATACCGTTACGCGTCCCACTGACGCCATGTGGGACGCGATGCGCGAAGCGTCGCTCGGCGACGACACGCTGGAAGGCGACGCGACCGTCCAGGCGCTGGAACAGGAAGCGGCGGCGTTGTTGGGCAAAGAGGCCGCACTCTTCGTATGCAGCGGCACGATGGGCAATGTGCTGGCGACGCTGGTTCATGCGAGCCGCGGCGGTGAAGCCGTCCTCGACCAGCACGCGCACATGGCCAACTCGGAAGGCGGCGGCGTCTCCCGGCTTGCGGGACTGTTCTGTCGCACGATTGCTTCGCATCGCGGGGAGATGGATCTGGACCTCCTGAGCGAAAACGTTCGCGGCGGCTATTCGCGCTACGGCGAACCGACGGCAATGGTTGCCATCGAAACAAGCCACAATGCCGCGGGCGGTTGCGTTCAAGGGCTCGACTATATGGCGCGGGTAGCAGGCATTGCACGTGAGCGAGGCGCTGCCGTTCATATGGATGGCGCACGTCTGTTCAATGCGGCGCTCGCGCTAGGCGTCGATGCCCGTGAGATTGCCCTGCATGGCGATAGCGTCACGTTCTGCCTGTCGAAAGGGCTGAGTGCTCCAATGGGCTCGGTGTTGCTGGGTTCGCGCGAATTCATCGAACGGGCGAGGACGCTGCGCCGCACGATTGGCGGCGGACTGAGGCAAGCGGGCATCATGGCCGCCGCCGGTTTGGTTGCGTTGCGGACGATGCCCGCGAAGCTTGCCGAGGATCATCGGCGCACGATCTTGCTTTGGGAAAGGCTGCAGAGCAACTCGCGCGTGGAGACTGACCGGCAAGCGCCACAAACCAATATCCTGCGGCTGGCCGTGCGGAACGGCCGGGCGGAGGACTATGTGCAACGGCTCGCGACTCAAGGAGTCGCAGTGCGGGCGAGCGGCCGCCAGGCGATGCGTCTTGTGGTTCACCGGCATATCGACGATGCAGCCATTGATGCAGTGAGCGACGCGTTCGAGGCGCTGCCTGCATGATGCTTTGGATCGTGCAGAACGATGTCCTTTAACGCGCCGGAGGTTCACCATAAGTCGATGGATTCAGGCTGCATGCAAGACCTTGCCAGTCGACATCACCGGTCTCCCATCGGGCAGCATTTCCCCGAGCGATACGTTGATAGAGTTGCATCGCCAGCTGGTCGTCCAGATGCCCGGTATCCTGCCCCAGATGTTCAAGCAGAAGCTGACAGCGCAGCGCTCGCACGACGTCACGATCCCACACTGCCGCATTCATTTCGCTGTGCCCGAACAGCGAGTTCGCATGCAGGTTGCATGAGCCAATCGTCGCCCACGCGTCGTCGATCAGCATGATCTTCGCGTGAACGTAGACGTATTTCCGGTCACCGGATCGCGTTTGCCCGGCGATGCCAGTCAACGTGAAATGCTCGTATCGGCCAAGCGCTTCCAGCCGGTCGAAAAACGGCTTGCGCTCGGGGCGTTGCCGCCACAGGCCCAGATATTCCTCTGGTTCGCCCGGCACAAGAAGCACTACATGCACGCCTCGCCTGAGCGCCTCCTCGAGCGCATACGCAATCTCCGGCACAGGCAACGCCTGGTTTTCCAGATAGATGGAGCGGCGTGCCGAATTGATTGCCAGCAAGTATTGATTGGTGATGGACCGCTCGCCGCCGACGATGTAATACGTAGCACTTCCGGGCGCCGCATGAGGGTCGCGATAACAACCTGCATGCACGTTGCGTTGAATCTGGACGACGCTGCTGCCTCGTGCATCGGATAGCTCCGTTGGGAAGGGCAAGCGCTCATCGCTGTCGTGGCCCCAGACACCCAATGGCACGTTTCGCTCGCTGGCCTCGTTCCATCGCTGCACAAAATTGTGATGCACGTCGCTAGCGGACGGGCCCGTGATTTCGACATAGATGTCGTGACGCTGCGCATCACCCACGTGTCCCGGTTCGACGGCTGCGAAAGTCGGATTGATCCCGCCGACAAAAGCCGTTTCCGATGAGCGGCCCGCATCGATCAGCCAGCTTTTCTGATGATGACAATAGGCGAGAGGAGCACGGTCCCAACGGGCGAGAAAACGCGAGCCGCGTGCGGCAAGCAGATCGAAATCCGCGCTCGTGCCGGCAAACGCCTGGCCGTAACTGCTGCTCTCGGGGTTGGGCCGCCAGAAAATCACACGGACATCCAGACCTCGTTCGACCGCGCGGTCCAGGACATCGAAGATCGAGCCGCGTCCGTCCGACATCTGGAAAACCGTGGCAATGAAGGTGAACGTGATCCAGACTCTGTGCTGCGCCTGCTCCACTGCTTCGCAAATCCGGCGGAAAGCAGGGCCGCTGTCAACCAAGGGCCTGAAAAGATTCCCTCCCCGCCTCGGATAGGATCCGTGCGCGATGAACGGAATGTCTTGCCCGGGTTCAGTGGTTGCCGGCGTGTCATGCTGATCCATCAGGCACTCCTTGTCCGCGCAGTTGGCGATGTGGGAAATAGGCCGATCACGATACCGGAAAAGCGTGGCCGTCGACAACGCTATCGGCCACTATCGCGGAAGTTATCAGAGCCGCCTCATCGCCTCCTGCATGATTCCGAAGCCCGGCAAGTCAAACGCAACCGACACATACCCTTGACTCAACGACCGACACGTTAGACGATTGTCGCTGCTCAGACCCTTCCCCCTCCAAACCATGACCGACGACGTACCTGTTTTATCAACACCCTCATCGTCCAGCCGTCTCTCCCTCAACGACGTCCCCGTCGGTGAGCCTTTAGCGTGGTCTATCGTTAGTGCCGATGGTGTGCTGTTGTTCGATGCCGGCACCACGGTCCCGAGCCAGGCCGTGCGGACATTCCTGTTCGAGAATTTCGAACCCTACAAGTTTGAAACGGCGACCGAGGACGGCGCGAACGATTCAGCGCATACCGTTCACGCAAGCGCCGAACTGCCGGAAGGTGAAGAAGCCGGTCATCTCACCCTCGACAATATCGGCCTGAAGATCGGTGCGCGCCTGGGCCTACGGGCGGCAGCCGGCTCTGCCATGTATTCAAGCCGCCTCATTGGTTTCTCCACGCCGCGAGCGCACCGCGCACACGCGCTCTTCATCACACCGCCGCTGATTTCAGGCCAGCAGCCACTGGACCTTGCGCGTGGCGAGCAAGTGGGACTGGTCGCGCTGACAACGCGGTCCGTATTCCAGTTTGCCTGCACCGTCGACGCTGTATGCCATGAACCGTTTCACTATGTGGTGTTGTCGGAACCGGGAATTATCCGCCGCTTACGCGCTCGCAAGTTCACCCGCTTGACCACGCGAATGCCGGCGCATTTTTTCAGCGCGGACAGCGAAGAACGCACCCCTCAACTTGGCCTGATTCGCGATATCAGCCCTTTCGGCATGTCGTTAGCCGTTGCCGAGCCGAATGCGAAACTCGATGACCGGATCCATTTGTCGTTTCGTTTCAACACGGACGACACCGATGTCAACATCGATTGCGACGCGATAGTGCGGCATGTCCAAGGGGCCGACGCGCAGGGTAACAACGGTGCCTATGGACTGGAATTCGAGAAGCTTGAATCGTCGCAGCGCATAGCGTTGAAGTCGCTCATCGCGGAGCAAATCTGACTCGGAACCACTTAAGGGCGTCCAAAATCGGCCACTGCCGTCGAGCCTTGTTTGGCCACGTAACCACGATGTTTTTCGTCGAGGGATAATAGAAAATTCCAGCCGACCAAACGCATATCGCCCGATGAATGCATCGGCTTCTGGAAGCTTTCGCTGCGAGGCCGATAAGATGACTGTATCCCCTGCGCTGGTCCTGTTCGACATGGAAGGCGTACTGTCTCACTACGACCGCTCCGCACGGGTCGCTCATTTGTCGGCCGTGTCCGGTCAGGCGCCCGAGGTCGTGCGTCACGCTATCTGGGGGTCCGGGCTCGAAGCACGTGCCGATGCCGGACAGATGAGCGACGAAGAGTATCTGAGCGAACTGGGCGTCTTGCTGGGCTGCCCTATCCATCGCGACGACTGGCTGGCGGCGCGCCATGCGTCGATCACGCCTTACACAGAAGTGATCGCACTCGCCGCAAGAGTGGCCGATCGCAGCCGGATTGCGGTGCTGACAAACAATTGCCGGCTGGTCACTGACCATATCAGCTATCTGAATCCTCCCGTGGCACAACTCTTCGGTCCCCACGTGTATGCGTCCGCTTCGTTCGGCGCGGCGAAGCCGGCGGCTCAGGCCTATCTTCGTTGTCTCGAACAACTCGGCGTGGGTGCGGACGAAACGCTTTTCATCGACGACACCGACACCAATGTAGCTGGCGCGATCAATGCCGGTCTGCACGGATACAAGTTTGTCAGCGCCGAAGCGTTGGCGCAGGAACTGGCGAGTCGGCAGTTGCTTTAGGGCGTGCGATCAGTCTTGATTCAAAGGAAGTCAAGCCGGGCAACTGAACATCCACTGAACGCCGAATCGATCGGTGAGCTTGCCGAAGTGCGTACCCCAGGGCTGGACAGCAAGCGGGGTGGTCACGTTTGCGCCCGAGCCCAATCGTTCGAATAGCTGGTTTGTCTGGTCGCGATTATCCAGCATGAGGATGTGCGCCGAACCGCGCATGGGTTCGGCGTCGTCATTGTCAGAAGCGTAGAAGAGAACACCCGGCCCTTCGAACCTGGCATGCATGATCTTGCCTCGCATCGACTCATTCTTGAGCGGCATGTCGCCTGAGCCGTAGCGCAGGACTTCGACGACCTTGCCCAGGCCGCACTGAGTGTAGAAGTCGAGGGCTTGCTCGCACGCCGTCGTGAAGAAAAGATAGTTTGATAGCTGCATAGGCGTTACTCCCGGAGTGCGTCTCGTGGTGCGCTTTAGCCTGCCCCTTGCTGTATAGCCTCGCCGATCTCAGCGTTGGAATACGCTTTACCTCCGATGCCCCACGCACCGTCAACCGCATACGTCACGTTCACAAACGTCCGGTCTCGCGGATGGCCGGCCGCCTTGAACCGGTCGATGATGTCAGTGACCGCGCCAACAAAATCCTGCTTGATCTCCGCATTCGGGAAGGTAGCCGACGGAACCTTCACCTCGACAATTGCCAGCGACTGGGGCTTGCCGCCGACATAACTCTGCGACTCCGGGCTCACGACCAGATGACCGATGACATTCGGGGTCATGAACCGGTTGCCGGTCAGGCCGTGTGCGTGCAGCAACGCGTGAGCGACAAGCGGGAACACCTCACGCTCACCTTCCAGGGTGAGAAGGCCTTCGGTGACTTGAATTGAAATAGGCATTTAAGCAACTCCTTGATGACGGATGGTCGAATCAGAGTTCCTGCACTGACATCACGATCGTTATATAACGATCGTGATGTGGCGATAGTTTCACATCAATCGTGATATCGTCAAGCATCAAATAGCGATCGTTATCTGGAGAGCGTGGACATGGCAAATCGGGCGGATCAGAAGGAAGAAAGCAAGTTGCGGATTCTCAAGAGCGCGGGCCGGGGGTTTCGCAGCCTTGGATTCGGTGGCGCCGGCGTGGACGGCCTGGCAAAGGACGCCGAGGTGACGTCTGGTGCGTTCTACGCACACTTCAAGTCGAAAGCGGCTGCGTTCCGCGAAGCGGTGACGGTTGGGCTCGACGAACTAAGAGAGGGTATCGAGCAGACACGTGAGCAACTGGGCAGCCGTTGGCGCGAGGGTTTTATCAATTTCTACCTGGGAGATCGCCGTACCTGCGATCTGGCGGAGAGTTGCGCGCTGCAAAGCCTTTCGAGCGAAGTGGCTCGCGCCGATGACGAGACCCGGCAAGCCTACGAGACGCGATTGTGCGCGATCATCGAAGCAGTGGCTGGCGGACTGGAGGGAAAGCCCAAGGCCCGGCGGGAGGAGGCGACCGCGCTGCTCGCGATGCTGGTTGGCGGGGTAACACTCGCTCGCGCGGTGCAGGATCCCGCCGTCAGTCAAGACATTGCCGCTGCCGTTCGCAAGGCTGCGCTCAAGCTCGGCGTTCATGCTTAGCGCTGGTGACCTTCTGAAATGGGCGCCAACGTCACGACCATCGCAACACACCGTCGCGAACATATTGGGCGAATGCCCGCGCGGCCGGTCCGCTGTTGGATGGCAAATGCAGACTGATCGCAAAGTTCGGCAAGGCTGGCATGCCGGTATCTGTATCGAGGATATCCATGTCGGTCGGCACGGTAGATGCTAACCATGCGGTGATCGCCAGATCGCTTCTCACAGTCGCCGTTGTCGCCTCAATGTTGCCACTCTCGAACACGCTTCGCCATTCGAGATTCTTCTCGCGAAGTGCTTGTAAAACGACCGGCCTGAACGCGCAGGATTCCGCCACGATCGAGACGGGCAACGGCCGCTTCAGATGCGCCATTCCCCCTCTTGCACCCACCCAGACAAGTCGCTCGACCCGCAGGCATTCGCCCGCCGCATCGTTCGTGGCGGCTTCTATGACCGCCAGGTCGAGCGAGCCGCTCGCGAGTGCTTTGGAGAGATCCGGGGACGTTGCGCACATGAGCGATATCTCCACGTATGGGCAGGCTTCCGCGAACGCCTTGAAGATGGGCGGAAAGCACGTTCCCACGAGGTCGTACGGCACGCCGATCCGCAGCGGTCCCTGCAATGGACGCGTTGCCATATCCGCCCAGATCTCGTCGTTCATTCCAAGCAGGCGTTTGGCCTTGCCGAGAAAGCGTTCGCCGATCCGGGTCAGTTCAAGGCGGCGGCCCTCTCGCTCGAACAGGCTGCAATCGAATGATTCCTCAAGCCGCTTGATCTGCTGGCTCACCGCCCCTTGCGTCAGATGAAGGCTGTTCGCAGCCACAGTCATGCTGCCGTGATCTGCCACGGCGACGAAGGTCCGCAAGAGATTGATGTCGAGATTCTGGGTCATGGACCTATTATGTATCGTAATGCGGCGCATCAAAAAGTATCGTTTTCCTAATGCGACGGGGCGGAATACAGTGCGCTTCAGTTAAGCATTTCGGCAAAGGGGCCATGACAACACAGACTGTCGGTTTCATCGGACTCGGCGCGATGGGAGAAGCAATGGCGCTGAACCTCGCGAAAGCCGGCACGCCGCTAGTGATCTGGAACCGTACGTCGGCGAAAACCGCGACGCTCGTCGCAGCCGGCGCACAGCCGGCACGCGATGCGGCTGAGGTATTCGCGCGTGCTCCGACTGTCATCCTGATGCTGGTCGATGGCGCCGCCATTGACGCGGTCCTGGACCGTCACGGTGCCACCTTCGCGTCCCGCGTACACGAGCGCACGATCGTCCACATGGGCACGACCTCCCCCGCCTACTCGCGTGGTCTGGAAGCTGACATCCGCTCGGTCGGCGGGCGCTACGTCGAAGCGCCCGTCTCGGGATCGCGCAAGCCCGCCGAAGCGGGGCAGCTCGTCGCCATGCTTGCCGGCGACGCGGATGCCGTAGAAGCCCTCCGACCGCTGCTCGCCCCGATGTGCCGCGAGACCATGGTGTGTGGACCTGTTCCGAACGCCCTCCTGATGAAATTATCGGTCAACCTGTTCCTGATCGCACTCGTCACGGGGCTGGCCGAAGCCGTGCATTTCGCCCAGCGCAACGGCCTTGATCTCAGCCAGTTCCTCGCCGTGCTGAACGCCGGCCCCATGGCAAGCGATGTATCACGCGTGAAGGCGCCGAAACTCATCGACCGGGATTTCGCGGTGCAAGCCGCGATCTCCAACGTGCTGGAAAACAACCGCCTGATTGCCGAAGCGGCGCGTGAAAACGGTATCGCCTCTCCGTTGCTGGACGTCTGCCACGCGCTCTATGGCGAAGCGCTGGGACTTGGCCTCGGAGAAGCCGACATGGTTTCCGTGCTTAGGGCAATTGAAGCGCGCAGCGGCCTGCAACAATGATTGGTTTCTTCCTGCTCAGCCTGCCGGTGTTCGGCGTTATTGGCGTGGGATGGGCGGCAACGCGCGCGCAACTCCTGGCCTCGGGCGCGCTCGATGCGCTGAACGTCTTCTCGTTTCGTTTTGCGCTTCCAGCGCTCGTTTTGCGGCTCATTGCGGGGCAACCGTTGCGTCAATCGTTCAATCCTGGCTTCTATGCGGGCTATCTTGCGTCGGGCGCGGCCGTGTTCATGCTGGTTCTGGGCGTGTCGCGTTTGACCGCCGCGTCCACGGTCGCGGCGGCCGGCGCGCACGCGACCACGGCGACGGTGAGCAACCTGGGTTTCCTTGGGCCGCCATTGATGCTCGCCTTCTTCGGCGAGCGTGGAGCGGGTCCGCTGGCAATGGCGATCCTGGCGGAGATCATGGTGCTTCTCTCCCTCGGCGGCGTGCTCATGGGCGCGAATGGCGACTCTCGGCGCGGCATAGGTTCTCAGATCCTTCGAGGCACCGTGTTCAATCCTGTTGTCGCGGCAATCGTGTTGGGCGCCGTGCTGGCGGGCACGGGACTCGCGCTACCCGAGCCGGTTACGCGCTTCCTGGCGTTCCTCGGCGGCGCTGCGGGTCCAACGGCGCTCTTCGCGCTGGGCGGCGCCCTCGCCTTGCAGCGTCCTGACCGCGGCACCGCTGTCGCTGCATGCCTGATCAGTCTCGTGAAACTTGTCGTGTATCCGCTGTTCACGTGGCTCGTTCTCAGCCACGTGATGACGCTCGAACCGTTCTGGGTGCAGGCTGGTACTCTGATTGCGTGCTTGCCCTCAGCCGGGAATATCTACGTGCTTGCGCAGCGGTATGACGCGGATCCACATCGCGTGTCGGCCGCCATTCTCCTGTCCACTATCGCCAGCGTGGTGACCTTTCCATGTGCCGCATGGCTTGTTCTTCGCTAAGGTTCGCGCGGGCCTGTGCAGGAAAATGATAACCAAGGGTATATTCAAACTCCCCCAAAAAGAGAAATAAAAATGAGTGAGGTCCAGCCAACACCGGTCACGATACATGCCGCGGACGGCTACGCGCTGAAAGGCCAGATATGGCGCCATGACGAAGCACCCGATGCCTTCGATGCCGGCGGACCCAGGCCCGTAGTCATCATCAACCCGGCTACATCGGTCCGATGCAGCTATTACTCGCGCTTCGCCGCGTTCCTGCATGCGCAAGGTTTCGATGTCATCACCTATGATTATCGCGGTATCGGCGGGTCTCGCCCGGCGTCGCTTCGCAGCTTGCACGCAGGATGGCTGGACTGGGGTCGCCTTGATTTCGAAGCGGTATTGCGCCTGGCATCCAGCACGTTTGCGCGCCAGCCTGTACAGGTCGTCGCCCATAGCATCGGCGGCGTCTTGGTGGGGCTGGCCCCGTCGAATCATCTGATCGAGCGGGTTTTCACCATGGGCGCGCAGTTCGCCCATTGGCGCGACTATGCCAGTCACAAACGATTCGGCATGCTGATCAAATGGCATGCAATCATGCCGGCACTCACGGCGGCACTCGGCTATTTTCCTGGTGGCAAGCTCGGCTGGATGGAAGACACCCCACGCGGGGTGGTGCGCGACTGGATCGCACCGCAGCCCCGGTTCGAGGATGCGTTCCGGAACGGTCCGCACGCGCTGACGGAGGCGGAACGCGCAACGCTCGTCGAGGGTTTTGCGGCGCTGCACGGGCCAATGCTCGCACTCAGCGTAACCGATGACGAATTCGGCACGGAATCAGCCATTGAACGTCTGCTTGCTTACTTCAGGAACAGCCCGATCACCCATCTGCGTATTCCGCCGGAATCGATGGGGTATCGTGAGATCGGCCACTTTGCGTTTTTCCATAGCCGATTCGAAACGTCGCTATGGCAGATCCCGCTCGAATGGCTGAAGGCTCGCTCAGTGCGTGCCGACCTTGGCGGTTTTGTCGTCAAGACCAACGCCCGATGAGGGGTTCAAGCTGACGTCCGCCGCTCCCACGCCAGCTCCATGAATACCTGGCACAGCGCTTCCATCCCCTTGGCATCGTCCGCGTCGAAGCGGCCGACTGACGGGCTGTCCACATCCCAGACACCGGCCAGGCTGCCGTCTTTGGCGACCAGCGGCACGACAATCTCGGATTGCGATGCCGAGTCGCACGCAATGTGTCCGGGAAACTCATGCACGTCCTGCACCACCTGCGTGAGCCGGGTTTGCGCGGCAGTGCCGCACACGCCTTTTCCCATCGCGATGCGAACGCACGCCGGTTTGCCCTGAAAAGGACCGACGACGAGTTCGACGCCATCGAAGAAATAAAAGCCGCTCCAGTTCAGGTCCGGCAGCGTGTGATACACCAGCGCCGAAAAGTTGGCGGCGTTGGCGATGCGATCGGTTTCATCGCTGAGAAGCGAGCGCGCCTGAGCAATGAGCTCGTCATATTGCGCGGCTTTTGAACCAGTGGATTGTTGGACGGTGAAGGACATGATGGCGATGGTGTGCGCCATGACCGGCTGGGTCATCGCGGTTGAAAGAATGAAGTCTTTCGACCATAGCACAGCGCGCCAAATCCGGCTTACCTCGGCGCTTGCAGCTTTATCGTCGTCATGCCCGGATCGGCAGTGATGGCTTCTTCGGTGAAGGGAAAGCTCAGCCATTGCTTGCCGGCGAAGCGCCGGGTTGCATCGCCGAAATGGGGCGAGGCCGGGTCGTCGGATTCCGAATGAGCGAGCATGGTGTCCGCCTGCACGCCGTTCGCGTCAAACGAAACCACTTGCAAATAGCTCGCGCCGTGACCGCTGCGATCGACCGCGTAGCCGCCTGCATCGACCGGACGGAGAGAACACATTACCGTGAAATAACCCGCATCGTCGCAACCGCCAAAGAGCGGGATACGCTCCCCGTTCCGGTCAGCGTGCAGCAGTTCGCCGCGTGTGGAGTCGAGCGCAAAACCGTATCGCTGCAGGGCGAGTACCGCGCCGCCAAGGGCCTGCTGAAGAGCGGGCTTGAGCGCAGGATTGGAGGTGTCGAGACCACGTGGCGTTGCAAGCGGCGCAGCCGGATCGAACGGCACGCGGTAGAAATGCGCCAACCCTGCTCCATCCAGGCGACGCCAGAACTCGTCCCAAAGATTTGCGCCGCGCGCTTGAGTATTAGCAGTACCGTCCCACTCACGAAGTACCTTGCATGCAGGCGCCAAGTCCACTGTTTGCGGTTGACCGCCGGGCGTGCCTTGCGCGATTGAAACCACTGAAATCGTCGAATCCGATGCATCAGCACAGACCGCATCAAGGATAGGCTTGCGGAACAATTGCTCCGACATCGACCGGCTATCCAGCACCTTCGTCTCAAGTGCAAGCCGCGTCACACCACCCTTCTGCACCTGTAACTCGGCCGCGAGCATGTGGCCAAAACGCGTGCGCAGCGATTGCTCCGTGCCGGTTATGCCGGCCACGTGCGGATAACCTGTAGTTGGCGCCTGGGCGTTGGTCAGCCAGTAACTGTCGTTGAAGTTGCCCACATAATCACCGCGCGCCATGCCCGGCATGTCGGAGACCGGCAATGCTCCCGCTTGCACACTCGATGCTTCCACACGCCATTCACAAGCACTTTTCGAACCGTCGAGAAACGGCACGCCTGGCGCTTTCGCATCGAACGCCCGGCCGAGTGGCGTCGTGCAGGCCGCCGCCAACGAATCAGGCACGTCCGGCACCGCGCCAATGTCGGCGAACCATACACGCGGGTCGCCGCGACCGATCGCCAGGGTGTTGACCCACGGCGTGGCCGCGAGGCGTTGCTGGATCGCGATGAAATCGTTGAGGGAGCGCGCCTGATCCCACTCCAGGAAATTCTCGAAGGAGCGCGTGTTGCCGGTATTCACGTCGCGCAGCGCGAACGCGTGCTGTGCATTCCATGCGAGCGCAGGCGACATCGACGAGAGATCCACGAGTGGCCCAAAACGCGAGCGGTAAAGCGTGCGCGTGATCGGTGTCAGGCTGCCGTCCGCGTTGCGCGTCTGGACCGTGATGGGCACAGGTGTCATCGGTTCGCTGACGCCGTCGTAGACATAACGCGTGGGATTGGCCGGATCGAGCGACAACTGGAAAATGCCGAAGCGCCGCGCGCTCGACACGGTATGTGTCCAGGCGATGTCGTCGTTAAAGCCAATCATCACGACCGGCACGCCAAGAAACGATGCGCCTGCCACATTCAACCGGCCCGGGATGGTCAGCTGTGCTTCATAGAAGCGGTCAGGTCCGCGCAAGAACCAGTGCGGGTTGCCGAACAGGAGGCTGCGGCCTTCCTGCGCGACCGGTGCGCCGAACGCAAGTGCATTGCTGCCAATACCCCGCCGCCCGCCTATGTCGAGTTGCGAGGGGGCCATGTCGATGGCGCCAGTTTGCATCGCCGGCGCCGACTGTGCCGCCTTCGCAGGAGGCTGCGCGTGAGCTATCTGCGGCAAAAACCGTGCAGCGCCGCCTGCAAGATTCGCTGCCACCATCCGCCGGATCATATCGTCGGACGTGATCTTGCCAACCCACGGCTTGCCTCTGCACTCGGCATTCGCCCCGCCCATGTGTCCCGCATCCAGCTCGTCGAGGTAGCGGTTGTAGCCTGCCGCAAAACCATCCATCAACTCGAGAATGGGTTTGGACTGAGCGGATCGATAACGTTCGACAGCGCTCGCGTCATCGACGAAACGAAAGAAGAAATCGGCATCGAGATTACGCGGCTGCCCGAAAGAAGCGGCCGTTGGCGGCTTCGCATCGGCACCGAAATTCGCCGAGCGCTCGCCGCGAAACGTGACGAAACCATCCGCGAGCGTGCACAGGTTGTCTTGCGCCTGCACGTATCCGTAGCCATAACCGAGGCTGGCCCAATCGTCGGCCTTGATATGCGGGATACCGTCTTGCGTACGGCGGATCTCGACGTTAAAGGGCGAACCGGCGCTCGCCAAGTTTCGTGGAGACTCAACACAGCCGCTCAACATGGCTGCAGCGAACACCACCGCCGCCGCGAACCTGACAACTTGCTTCATGGGATCCAACCTTGAATCAATGGGCGAAACTGATGGGTGAACCGCCGTGAGGGTGCGGGACCGTGCCCATCGGAATACCATAAATCGCGCCGAGTGTGTCGGCGTGCATCAACTCCGCGGGGGTACCCGATGCCAACAAGCGGCCGCCCTTGAGCGCCAGGAGATCGTCGCAGAAACGCGCGGCCATGTTGACGTCGTGCAGCACCACCACCACACCGAGTCCGCGCTCCACACTCAAGGTCCGCACCAGTTGCAAAACCTCGATCTGATGCGCAATGTCCAGCGCCGAAATGGGTTCGTCAAGCAGCAGGCATTCGCTGTCCTGCGCGACAAGCATGGCAAGCCACGCGCGCTGCCGTTCGCCGCCGGAAAGACTGTCCACCGTGCGGTGCGCAAAACGCTCGACGTCAGTCAACCGCATGGCCTCTTCCACCTTCGCGCCGTCTTGTGCGCTGAAGCGCCCGAGCGCACCGTGCCACGGATAACGCCCCAATGCGACGAGTTCGCGCACGGTCATGCCGTCAGCGGCGGGCGGCTGTTGCGGCAGGTACGCGACCTTGCGCGCGAACGCGCGGCCTTCCCAGTCGTCGAGCGGCTTGCCTGCGAAACGCAATGTGCCGCCGCCTGGCGCTTGCTGGCGTGCGAGCAGTTTCAGCAGCGTGGACTTGCCTGAACCATTGTGCCCAATGAGCCCGCATACGCGACGCTTGGGCAACTCGAGCGACAGCGGATGCAGCAGCACCCGCTGGCCGATACTGAACGAGACTTCATCGAGCGAATACAGGGGCTCGCAATCGGACTCAGGAGTGGCCACGCGCTCTGCGTCCTGGTCGAGAAATGCAGGGTCGGCGTTCATATTGCTCAGGCCGAGGCAACCGGGGCAGGCACCTGCACATAAGCCTGCGGATGAATCGCGTTCGGATGATCGACACGCAAATCCGCACCGCGGCCGAGCTCAACGACCTGACCGTAGTCGAGCTTGATATAACGATCGGCGAGATGGTAATAACGGTCGTCGTGCGTGATGACGACGATGGTCTTGCCCTTGGCCTGGAGCTCGGGCAGCAACTGCCTGTAGAACACTTCCTTGAAGGTCGGGTCCTGGTCGGCGGCCCATTCGTCGAAGACGTAGAAAGGCCTGTCTTCCAGATACGTGACCAGCAAAGCCAAGCGCTTACGCTGACCTTGCGACAGGTCGGTCGTGGAAAACACGCCGTCCTTGATCGTGACCTTGTGATCGAGTTGCAGGTGTTCAAGCAGCAGTTTCGCATGAGCGTCCAGGCCTTCCACCTTCATGCCGAACAGCGTGTCGAAGAGGTAAAAGTCATTGAAGACCACCGAGAAATGCTGGCGATAAATATCGCGGCGCGCTTCATCGACAGGTCTGCCGTTGAGCAGGATCTGCCCGCCTTCGGGCGCATAGAGGCCGACGAGCATTTTCGCGAGCGTCGTCTTGCCGCTGCCGTTGCCGCCGATCAGGTAGATCAGTTCGCCCGGCTTGAACGTCAGGTCGATCGGGCCCAGGGTGAAGACTTCGTTTTCCTTTTCGCGGAAGTATCGATGGGTGACCTTGTCGAGCACGATGCTGTCGAAGGCCTTGGCTGGTGCTTCGTGCAAGGTATCTTCGAGCGGCAGTTCGGCGTTGACCTGTTCAATCCGCTCCAGTGCAACCTTCGCCGAACTGACGTTCGGGATGGCGGACAGCAGGCCTTCGATCGGCATGATCATGTACAGAAAGATCATGGCGTAGCCCGACATCACGTGGGTGCTTACCGGAAACTTGCGCGCGAGCACGAACAGCGTAATGCCGATGAACGCGAACAGAATGAAGCTGCCCCAGCTCGCGGCCGCTGAGTACAGGATGTAGCCACGCGTGCGCTGGACACGTACCGCTTCCACGTTGGTTTCCAGCGTGTCCGTCACGAACGCACTCTTGCGCTCGCGATGCAGTTTGAGCTCCTTGGCGCCATCGAAGAGCGCGCGGAAATGCTTGACGAGTTCGTCCTCCTTGCGCCGTGACCCTCGTAGATGAAACAGCGCCTTCGTGTTGGCAATATGAAAACCCATCGAGCCGATGAAGATAGTCAATACAGCGAAGAGCAGGATCTGCCATGACAGATAACCGAGATATGCGAGGCAACCGGCAATCACGGCGCCGTGCATCGCGAGCGCGGGCAGGCTCAGGAACAGGATGACGATCGTATCCAGGTCTTGTGTCAGCACGGTGAGCGCCTTGGACGCGCCCTGCTTTTCCAGATGCTGATACGAAGCGTCGGCAATGCGGCGGATGGTGCGCATGCGCAGCGTTGCCTTGGCGCGCTGGCCGAGCTGCATGAATAAGGTTTGCGACAGCGTTCGTGTGCCGAGCACAACCACGCCCACGATCAGGAATTGCCAGCCGAGTTCGATGAGCTTCGTATTCGACGCCCCAAGTGCCTGGTTGATCAATGCGATGAGCGCCGCGTTGCCGAACCCGCTGACGAGGCTCGCCACCACCGCGACAGCCAGCACCCAGCGTGAGTTGCGGACAAGATACAAGAACAGCGACATGAAACTCCTTGTGGGCAACGAGTGAAAACCGAACGCAATTCCGCGTGTAAAAGGACGGTCCGGCCGCGTCACAGAATAGTTAATTTGATAAGTGAAGTCAATTAAATGCGAATCATTTGCATTACGAGACTTCGCCGATAGAGCGGCCGCGCAAGTGCTTGGAGAGCGGCGCGGATGCTCGTAAAGGCCTCAAGTACTGGACGCATCACGCGGGCTGCGCTTGAACATCGTGACAATCAGGTACACGCCGCCCAGCAGCGTCGCCATCACGCCCGCCGGCATCTCCTGCGGGAACAGGACCCATCGGCCGAGCCAGTCGGATGCGACCATTAGCGCTGCGCCCAGCGCCGCTGAAACGAACAGCAGCGGCACAGCCCGCCGGATACCGAGCATGCGTGTCATGTGCGGCGCCATGAGGCCGATAAATGACAGGGGGCCGATCACTAATGTTGCAGCCGCCGTCAGCAGCGCACTCAACATCAGCAGCGCAAAACGGGCGACGGTTATGTTGACTCCCAAGCCCCGCGACACGGCTGCGCCCAACGGCAGGATCTCCAGCCAGCGCCGGCAGAACGGCACCACGCAAAGCGCTGCCAACGCGACCACGGCAACCACGCCTGCAGCCCCCGCGCTGACGTTATAAGTTGATCCCGCGAGCAGGTTGTAGAGGACGATCACTCGCGGATCGTCGCTCGCAACAGCAATGGTCGACACTGCCTGGAACACGGCGCTGATCGTCACGCCGGCGAGTATCAGCGTGTCGGGTGCATAGGACGATTTGCGCGCAAAGAGCAACAGCGCGCCCAATGTAATCACCGATCCGCATGCGCACCAGATCAGGAACGTCGGTAGCCCCGGACTGACCGTCAGGAACAACGCCCCGGTGAGCCCCATCGCGCCGCCGGCCGTGATGCCAAGCAGGTCGGGACTCGCCATCGGATTGCCCGTCATGCGCTGGACGATGCCACCCGCGAGCGCGAGCAGGACACCTACGCCCATCGCCGCGATCACGTGGGGCATCCGCAGGAATAGCAACGCGGATACCTCCTCCGGGCGGCTGACGTGCCAGCCTGCAAGACCATGCCCCACGCCAAGCGACAAGCCGATGACCACCAGCAAAACCAGTACGCAGACGCTCGTCGTCAACGCCAGCGCGCGCGATGACAGCGGGTCTGACTGTATCGAGGGGGCATGAGTCAGGTCGGGCCGTCCGCGCAAGCGCCGCAACATGACCAGCAGCAGGGGTGCGCCCAGCAACGTGGTGATTGCGCCCGTCGGAATCGTGGTTCCGAAACGTCCCGCGAGTTCCTGCGCGATCTGGTCTGCGAGCCATAGCAGCGCTGCGCCGAACAAGGGCGACCACAACATCCGGTCACGCAAGCGGCGCGCACCGGCAAGGCGCGCAAGCGTCGGTGCGGCCAGGCCGATGAAACCGATCACACCCACTGCGCTCACCACGAACGCGGTCACGAGCAAGGTCAGGAAGAGCGCCGCGCCGCGCGTCATGCGCAACGAGACACCCAGGCTGCTGGCGACGGTGTCACCCAGATCGAATACGGCCATGGGCCGCATGCACAGCAGCAGCAACGCCACGCACGGAACGAGCCGCACAAGCAGCGCCAGCGCAACGCTCCAGTCGTGCTGTCCAAGCGAACCTCCGCCCCAGATCATCAGGGCGCTCAGCAAGTCGTAGTGCGAAATCGCGAGCGCGAAACTCAACGCGCCGCAGCATAGGTTGACAATCATGCCGCCGAGAATCAGTGCGAGCGGAGAGATGCCGCGTCGCGCGGCCAGCGCAAAAACAATCGCCAATGCTACTGCGCCACCGGCCAGCGCAACCCCATCGCGACCCGATACCAGCAAGCCGGGGGCATAAACAGTCGCAATCGAGAGCCCCAGATAGGAGCCGGAGAAGATGCCGAGGGTCATCGGTTCGGCGAGCGGATTACGCAGCACTTGCTGGGTCGCCACGCCGGCAAGTCCGAGCGCCGCGCCGCACAGCCACGCGACCGCGATGCGTGGCAGGTCGCCATAGTGGACAAGCAGCTGGCGCAGATCCGTCGGCGATGGAGCCGTCAACGCTTGCCACCACAACGACGCCGGCAAGCGCTCCTCCAGCCTATGCAGCGACAACAGCGCGGCCAGCACGATCAAAAGACAAATCGGCAGGAACGGCCAGCGTCGTGAGGGAACCACGGGGACGGTCGTGACGCTTTTCATGCGCGCTCCTTCGCTGCGCCGACTTGCTCGAAGGCATCGACCAGCACGCGGGAGAAGAACATCGCGGAAAGAACGCAGCCGTCGGGCGGAACGCGCGGCAGGCCCATCATGCGGCCCTCGTTCATGAACGGCATGGCGTGCCACAAGGGGCTGGTTTTCATCATGTTCGCGACGGAAGACGCAAGCGGCTTCATGTAGAGCAGCGTCGCGTCGGGCACGCTACCCAGCACGTCGAAACCGGTTGTGGAAAAGGCTCCCGACTGGGTCGCGTTTCGCAGCCCGAGCGTCGTCATCAGTTCGCCATAGAAGCTGTTCGGACCGAACACACGGACGTGCGCTTCATCGATAAAATTCACCATGTAAAGCGGGCTGCTACTTACATCTGGTAGCGCGGCTAGCGCCGTGCGCGCGTGATCGAGTGCCGTATCCGCTTGCGCGAGAAGTGCTTCGGCGCGCGCTTCGCAGCCCAGCAAACGCGCGAGCTGAAGCGTTTCTGCACGTGCCGCGGAATAAGGCGTGTCGCTCGACCTGTAGCGCCCGAGCGTGACCGTAGGCGCGACGCGTTCGAGCGCCGCCCGCAGCGTCGCGTGAGCTGGCGAAATGACAATCAGGTCGGGCTTCAACGCGAACAGTAATTCCATGTTCGGCTGGAACATCAGGCCGAGATCCACCACCGATGCAGGCACATCGCACGCCGTGAAATTCCTGCGGAAGTCTCGGGTATTCGCGATCCCGACCGGCACCACGCCGATCGACAACACCATCTCCGTCAGTCCCCAGTCGAGCACGACTACACGGCGCGGCGGCGCTACGGAAGCGTCACCCGCCACAGCAACATGGGAGAGTACGGTGACGGCAAGTGCGCCGGCGCCCAGCAGCGCGGAAAGCATGGCGCGTCGGTTCATTGCATGAGTTCGGAGAGAATGGATTGCATGTCGTCGGTCAAGCGGTCTTGTTCTGCCACGCCCTTCCGCGCGGTAGACACGACAGCGGCGAACGTCTCGAGCGTCGGCGCGGCGAATAGCGCAGCGAGTTCGACTTCGACCGATAACTGCCGCGAGATTCGCCGCTGGACCTGGAGGCTGAAAATGGAGTCGCCGCCGAGTTCGAAGAAGTTATCGCTGCGGCTTATGCGCTCAATCGGTTCTATTCCAAGGACGTCGGACCAGATCTGCGCGATGACCGCTTCTACTTCGCCCTGCGGTGGTTCGTAGTTCCTCGTGGCGGACAGCTCCGGGGCCGGCAAAGCATGCCGGTCTACCTTGCCGTTCGGCGTCAGCGGCAACGCGTCGAGCACGAGTATCGCCCCGGGCACCATGTAGTCGGGCAGGACGTCATGCAATGCCGTTTTCAACGTTGATCCATCGATCACCGTGCCCGTCTGCGCGCTCACGTATGCAACAAGACGAGTGGCGTCGTGAAGGGTTGCTACCGCGTCCCGTACGTCCGGCAGAGCAAGCAGCGCCGTCTCAATCTCGCCCAGTTCAATACGGAAGCCACGCAGCTTCACCTGATGATCGATGCGTCCGAGGAACTCCAGTTGGCCCGCGTTGTTCCAGCGTACCAAGTCACCGGTTCGATACAAACGGCCGCCCTCGCTCAAGTCGAACGGGTCAGGTATGAAACGTTCTGCCGTCAGCGCTGCTCGGTTCAGATAACCCCGCGCCAGTCCCGCGCCGCCCAGGTACAGTTCGCCAGCCATGCCTCGCGGCACGAGATTCAACGCCGCGTCCAGCACATACGTCGTACGCTCGCCCACGGGGATGCCGATCGGTGCATACGCGCTATCGAATTCGGACGCTCCATCAGCGCCCCACACGGTCGACGTAATCACCGTTTCCGACGGTCCATACGCGTTAAAAATCCACGAGGGCTTCAAGTGCTTCCTGACCATTTCGAAGCCGCTGCGCGACCAGCCTTCCCCACCTACAATGCACGTCCTGACCGATACCGCACCCGGCCCGATCTCCTGAGCGAAGGCATTGACATAGGCAGGCGGCAAATCCAGTATCGATATCTTGTGCGCCTCCATCTCGGCCGCAAGCCGCTGAGCCGGCCAGACGGTGTCGTCGCGTAATACGATCGCCCCGCCGCTGATCAACGGGGCCAGCCACTGCTCGGCGGCGGCGTCGAAGCTGATCGAAGCGAAATGCAGTTGCCGGTCTTCCGGGGTGATGCCATAGCGGGTTGCAATGGCCTGGCAATGCATCGACAGCGCGTCGTGTGCCACCGCCACGCCCTTGGGCTTGCCGGTAGAGCCCGATGTATAGATCACATACGCCAGGTTGCCGCCAGCGAGCTTGACGGACGGATTGCTAGCCGGTTCCGCCGATACATCGAGCGTATCCAGATCCAGCCGCTTCAGCCCAACTTCTGCCGGCAGCCGTCCGTGAAGATGCGACTGGGTAATCAGCAACGTGATGCCGCTATCCGCCGCCATGTGAGCGAGACGTTCGACGGGGTACGCCGGGTCTAGCGGTACATATGCACCACCCGCTTTCAGGACGGCCAGCAGGCCCACGATCATCTCAGCCGAACGCGCCACGGCAAACCCGACCCGCACTTCCGGTCCCACCCCTTCCCGCATCAAACGATGCGCAAGGCGGTTTGCCCGTGCGTTCAGTTCGCCATAACTCAAGCTGTCGTGACCGGCCACGAGCGCGAGCGCATCCTGTTGCTGCTGTTCGCGTGCCTCGATCAGCATGTGCACCGGTAGCACGTTTTCTGCGGATGCAGCCAATGCGTCGGCATGGCCCAACGTCAGCAGCGCTTGCCGTTGCGCGCCGTCAAGCAAGTCGAAGTCAGCGAGCAACCGGTCCGCTGCACCGCCAAACGCGCTCAGCAAGCCGCCCGTTTGCTGCGCAATGCCTGCTACGTCCCCGTCGGAAAACGCCTCGTGCGCGAACCGGCAGTCCAGCTTCAAGGTGTCGCCCAGCATCACGCCCAAGGTCAGCGGGTAGCTGGTTTCATCGCAAGCACGGACGTTGTCGATCGTCAGGCCACCGGGCGACGCTTCTTTCAGCGCGGTATCGACGGGATAGTTCTCGAAGACCACGACAGTATCGAACAGGCCTTGCGCGCTTGCACCCGCCCAGCGCTGGATCTCAACCAGCGGCGTGTGTGCATGTTCCTGCGCGGTCATGCCTTGCTGCTGCAATTCGCGCAGCCAGTCGCCCAGCCGCTTGCCGGCATGCGGCTGGGCGATCACCGGCAGCGTGTTGATGAAGAGCCCGAGCAACTTCGACGCGCCGGCCAGACCGGCAGGCCGGCCTGCAAGTGTTGCGCCGAAGATCACTGTCGACTGGTTCGTGTAACGGTGCAGCAGCAGCGCCCACGCGGCCTGAACGAGTGTGTTAACCGTGACCCGTTCCTGACGGGCAAATGCAACGAGGCGCGCGGTCGATTCCGGGTTCAGTTCAAAGGTATGTTGACCGTAACCGCTAGCCGTCCCGGTACCCGTTTTTTCATGGCGGCTCGCGACTGCTGTAGCCAGCCGCGTTGGGTCTTCGATTCGCTTTACCTGCTCGCGCCAGTGCTCGGCGCTCGCCTCATCATCGTGCTTCTGCAACCAGCCGATATAGTCGCGATACCGCCCGCCGTGCGCGGGCAGGCTCTGGCCGCTGTAGTGCCGCAGCACTTCACCGAGCAACTGCGCGACGCTCCAACCGTCCATCAGCACATGATGGTGCGTCCACATGAAGTGATAGCGATGCGTATCGACACGCACCAGCGCCAGCCTTTGCAAAGGCGCACGCGTGACGTCGAAACCTTGCTTGAGATCGGCCGCAGCCAGATCGTCCAGCGCAGCGGCAAGGTCGTGGCGGCCGCGCAAATCATGATGCGTCAATGGCAGTTCCACCGACCGCGCCACCCATTGCAGCCAACCCTCTCCCTGGGGTACAAAGCCTGTGCGCAGGATGTCGTGTCGCGCCGTCACCGCAGCCCACGCCGCACTGAAACGCGCAACATCCAGTCCATCGATATCCGCCCGCAGCTGATTCAGGTACACGCTGCTGCCGGGTGCATACAAGGTGTGGAACAACATCCCGGACTGCATGGGTGACAGCGGATAAATATCCACGACGTTCTTCAATGTCAGTGGTAACCGGTCGAGCTCGTGCTGTGTCAGTGAAATTAATTCGAAATCCGAAGGGGTGACACCGGTTGCACCACTCGTGCAGTGCTCGATCACACGTTCCAGTTCTACGCGAATCGTAGCGATCAGCGCTTCAACCGTGCTCGCCCGATAACGCTCGTCGCTATAACCCACGCTCAACGTGAGCGTGCCGTCCAGCACCTTGCCGCTGACAGACAGGTCATGCGGCAACGGCGCCCTTTCATCTTGCGATCGGCCCGCGGATTCAGACGCAGGTTGCCAGGTAGACGTTGCATCAAAGCTCTGGTCGAACTGGCCGAGATAGTTGAACACGACCCGCGAAGGTTCGATGCCACCCAGCGCGTGCCGGTCCGCGTCGTCGCCGAGGTACTTGAGCACGCCAAATCCGAGACCCCGGTCCGGTACCCGGCGCAGTGATTCCTTGACTCGCCTCAGCGCCGCACCCACATCGCCCTGCGGCTCGAGGGAAACGGGATACAGGCTCGTGAACCAGCCGACCGTGCGGCTCAGGTCGAGGTCGTCGAAGAGATCCTCTCGACCGTGTCCCTCAAGGTCGATGCGGATTCGCTCCTTTCCGGTCCAGTTGCAAAGCGCGCGACCCAGCGCGGTCAACAGCAGGTCGTTGACATGCGTGCGATACGCTGCCGGCGCTTCCTGCAGCAGACTTTGCGTCAAGGTACGGTCGAGCCGGAACGTTGCGTGCTGCTGACAAGCCACGATGTTCGCGCCGTCCGGGAAGTCACAGGGCAGGCCGGCCGGCGTGCGTGTAATTCCCAGCCAATAGTCGACTTGCGCACGCAGCGCAGGGCTCCTCGCGTGGCGTGCCAGGCGTGTCGCCCATTCATTGCATGAAGTTGTCTTCGGCGGCAATGTGACTGCTTCGTTGGCCTGCAATTGCGCATACGCGGTTCGCAGATCTGCCAGCAGAATGCGCCATGACACGCCATCGACAACCAGATGGTGGATCACGAGCAAGAGCCGCCAGCTGCCGTCGGCAAAATTAATTGCCAGCGCTCTCAGCAGCGGTCCCTGACCGAGATCAAGGCTGCGTTGAGCTTGATTACAAAGCGCCGTGATGTCAGCGGACGTAGCCGCCTCGCGTACCCATAGCAAGTCTGTCGACGGTCGCTCACTACCCAGGGACCATCCACCGGCAGCGTCTTGCGTCAGGCGCATGCGCAGCGCGCCGTGGTGCTGCACCAACGCATGCAATGCGCGCTCGAGCAGCGCCGTGTCCAACGGTTCGCTGCTGGTCAGCAGCACTGCCTGATTCCAGTGATGCCGCTGCTCCATCGGCAGGTCGAGGAACCATGCCTGCATCGGCAAAAGCGCCTTGGTGGTGTCTCGCTTGACCGCGTCAGTGACGACCGCGGTTGCCGTAACAGGCTCAGCTACCGCAGCAAGCTGGACCACGGTCTGACGCTCGAACAACTGCCGCGGAGTGACCTTCCACCCGGCCAGCCGTACGCGCTCCACAATCAGCAGGCTCAGAATTGAATCGCCGCCCAGTTCGAAGAAGTTATCGTCGCGGCCAACGCGTTCGACGCGCAACACCTCCTGCCAGATACGCGCCAGCATCGGTTCGACATCGCCTTGCGGCGCTTCCCATGCCCGTTCCTGCTGATCAGGCGAAGGCAGCGCCCGGCGATCGACCTTGCCATTCGGCGACAGCGGCAGGCGCTCGAGTTCGACCCAGGCGGACGGCACCATGTATTCGGGCAGGACGTTGTGAAGGCTCGCAGCCAGCACGTCACGCTGCAACGCATGACCCGCACGCGCCGTCACGTACGCTACCAGCCGTTTACCTCCCGGCCCATCCTGCGCAATGACTACCGCTTCATCGACGCCCGGCAAGGTCTGCAATACCGCTTCGATCTCACCCGGCTCAATGCGAAAGCCGCGGATCTTGACCTGATGATCGAGCCGTCCGAGATAGTCGAGTGCTCCATCCTCGCGCCAGCGCGCAAGGTCGCCCGTGCGATAAAGCCGCCCACCATCCGTGAACGGATCAGGCACAAAACGCTCGGCCGTCAGCGCCGGTCGATTGAGGTAACCACGCGCGAGTCCCGCACCGCCCAGATAGAGTTCGCCCGCGACACCCACAGGCAAACGATTCATCGACTGGTCGAGCACATGCGTGCTGACGTTCGCAATCGGCCGACCGATTGGCACCACCGGATCGCCTGCGTGGCAAGTCCAGTGCGTGACGTCGATGGCTGCTTCGGTCGGGCCGTACAGGTTATGCAATTGGATATGCGACAGACGTTGCAGCGCACGATCCTGCAATGTCGCCGGCAACGCTTCGCCACTGCAGATGATCTGGCGCAGGCTTCCGCAAACGGCGCTGTCAGCATCGAGTGAAGCGATGAAGGCTTGCAACATCGGCGGCACGAAATGCAGCGTGGTCACGTTGAAGCGGTCGATCAATTCAACCAGCTTCGCGGGGTCTCGATGGTCGCCCGGCCCCGCCACCGCCAGACGCGCGCCGAACATGAATGGCCAGAAGAACTCCCAGACCGACACATCGAAGCTGAACGGGGTCTTCTGCAGAACGGTATCGGTAGCGTCGAGATGGTATGCGGTCTGCATCCAGGCCAGCCGGTTGAACAATGCGCCGTGGCGGTTCGCCGCGCCCTTCGGACGTCCTGTGGAACCCGACGTATAAATCACGTAGGCCAGGTTTTCCAGGTGGATCTTAACGTCCGGACGAAGCTGCGATTCACCCGATGTATCCAGTTCGTCGAGTTCGAGCACCGTGCATGCATCGCCCGGAGGCAGATGCTGGTTCAGGCGTTCACGCACAGCGTGCTGCGTAAGCAACAGACTTATGCCGCTATCGCCAATCATGTAGGCGAGCCGCTCGGGCGGATAGTCCGGATCGAGCGGAACATAAGCGCCGCCCGCTTTCAATATGGCCAGCAAGCCGACCACCATTTCCACTGACCGCGCAAGGCCGATACCGACCTTCACTTCCGGTCTCACGCCAAGCTTCACCAGTCGATGCGCAAGTTGGTTGGCACGCTGATCGAGTTCGCGGTAAGTCAGCACCTCGTCGCCGAACAAGAGCGCTAGCGCATCCGGCGTCTTTATCGCGTGGCGTTCGAATAAACGGTGAACGGGCTCTGCCTCGCCAAACTCCGCAGCTTGCGTGCTCCAAGCTGAGAGAGCGGCTAGTTCCTCTTCATCGATAAACGCAATCTCCGCCACCGGCCGATCAGGGTCCTGGCAGAGGCCGGTCAGCATCGCTTCATAGTGGCGTCCAAGCCGCGCGATGGTGTCAGCGCGATATAACGCGCCGTCATAGCGTGCGGTACACGTGACGGCATCGGTGCTCACGCGGATATCCATGCTCAGGTCGAACTTGGCCACATGACTTTCAGCGTCGACGATATCGACGTCAAGGCCAGCAAGTTGCAATTTTCCCGAAGCAGCAGCGCCTTGCACGTTGAAGAGCGTCTGGAAGAGCGGGTGACGATCGGCTTCCCGCCTCCCGCCTATCGCATCGACGAGCGCGGCCAGCGTGACGCTGCCGTGATCGAGCGCAGCGCGGGTATCGTTGCGTACCGCTTGCAGCAGCGCGTGTCCCGTCATGGCCGGTTGAACGCGCGCACGATACACCTGCGTATCGACGAAAAGACCAATCAGGTCTTCGCTTTCCTCGCGGATTCGTCCGCTGGTCGGCACGCCGATGCAGAAATCATCGCTGCCTGCATGGCGCGACAACAATAATTGCCACGCCGCCATCAACACGGCAAACAGCGTGCAGCGCTCGGCCCTGCAGCGCGAGCGCAGCGCGTTAAATGATGAGTCAGTCAGCGTGAAGGTATGGGTGCGCGCCAGACGTTCCAGAGTCGGCGCGCGGGTGAAGTCGACAGGCAGTTCGAAACCTGCATGGGGCGATCCGATGTAATCGGTCCACCACGCCACGTCGGCGCGGGACTTGTCGCTTGCCAGCATGTCGCGTTGCCATGCGGCGAAATCCGCGTACTGCCATGTGAGGTCTGGTAGTTCAGGAGCCGTTTTATCATGCACGATCCGGCCGTATGCGTGGGCGAGTTCACGCGTGAAGATCCCAGTAGACGTTCCATCCGAGACGAGATGATGAGCCACCACCGACAACACGTTCCACTGCGCCGACATCACGAAAACCCGCACGCGGACCGCACCTTCAGCGGTCAGGTCGAACGGCTGCCGCACCTCATGAGCAAGCGCTTCTGCCAGCGCTTCGTCGCGTGCATCGGCATGAAGCGAAGAAAGATCGGTTAATGGCAATGGCACATCGACCGGTGCATCGACGATCTGAACAGGCTTGCCGTCTCGTTCCGCAAAACGCGTACGCAATATAGCCTGCCGTGCACGCACAACATTCAGCGCCTGTTCAAGCGCGCTGATGTCGGCCTGTCCGCGCAAGTGAAAAACCCGCGCCAGATGGTAGGCAGTAGACAGCGGCGCAAGCCGCTGCATGAACCAGAGCCCTTCCTGCGCAGGGGACAGCGGCAGTGGTCCGGCTGGCTCGCCGGGCGTCGATAAGGACGTTAATAAAGCTCTTGCTGCAATAGACCGCATCGGCGCCCTGCCTCCTGTTGAATTACCACTGATACTTCAATCCCGCGAGTACGAGTCGACCTTGGCCCCAGTAGCAAGAACCGTTGCTGCACGACGCCATGTAAGTGCGATTGAGCAGGTTGCTTGCATTGAGCGAGCCAGTCCAGCCGTGCATGGATGGGAACGCGCGGCCTAGGTCGTAACGCAACGCGAGGTCCACCAGCGTGGCCGACGAGAGCAGGAGCGAGTTCGCCGTATCGCCGTATGAACCGCCGATATAACGCACGCCCGCGCCCGCTTGCACACCGTTGAGCGGCCCGCTGGTCACCGTGTAGTCCGCCCACAGCGACGCGGTATTACGCGGAATGCCGACTGGCACCTTGTCAAGGTTCGACGTATTGCTCTTCGTATTGAGCAGGTTCGTGTACGTGTAGCTGAAGATCAGCGCGAGGTTATTGGTCAGGCTCGCGTGGGCTTCGACCTCAAAACCCTGGGACCGCACTTCACCGGTCTGCACCTGGAAGTTGACGTTGTTCGGGTCCGTGGTCAGCACGTTTTGCTGCGTCAGGTGGAATGCCGATACCGTGACGAAACTGTTGTAGTTCTTCGGCTGATACTTCACGCCGATCTCATACTGTTGAGCCGTCGTCGGTGAGAACGCCGCCCCTGAAGCAGTCGCGCCGACCTGCGGCTGGAACGACGTCGTGTAGCTGACGTAAGGCGCAAAGCCGTTGTCGAACTTGTACACACCGCCCGCACGCCACGTGAACGCGCGGTTGAACTGCTTAGACTGCGCACCCGTCACGTACGACTGGCTATTTTCGTTCGTCCAGTCTTCACGCACGCCCAGCAGGAACGACCACCGGTCGATATCGATCTGATCCTGAGCATACGTGCCAAGCTGCTTGACCGCCTGTTTGTTCGACGTGCCGAACATGAAGTCCGGATACGGCACAGCTTGGCCGTATTGCGGATTCGTGACGCTGAGCGACGGCACATTGTCGAACGCTCCGTAGAACGCGTGATCGAACTGGGTGTACTGATAGTCGACACCCACGGTCGCCGTATGCGACACCGGTCCCGTGTTGAAACGCGCGGTCGCCTGGTTGTCGAGCGTGTGCGAGTTCAGCCGGCCCGTGTTCAGGTACACGTCACGCGCGAGCTCCGTGCCGTTGTTGGTGTAGCCCGCGTCGTCGGCAACATACTGGATCGTCTGGCTGTTATGCAGGAAGCGATAGCTTTGCTTGAACGACCACATGTCGTTCAGACGATGATCCAGCTGGTAACCAATCGACTCCTGCGTCTTGCGGAAGCTGTCAAAGTCCGGCTCGCCCGGATAGAAACTGCGCGGCAGTTGAGCCACGCCGGTCTGGATCGTGCCCACCGCCGGCACGCTGTTATAGATACCCGCCTCGGGGTCCGCCTGATAGTTCGCAAAGACCGTGAAGGTGGTGTCTTTCGTCGGCTTCCACGTGATGGTCGGCGAAATTGCGAAACGCTGCTGGTTCACGTAGTCGGTCTGCGTCGCGGTATTAAAACCGTCCGCCGTCAAACGGTAAAGCACCTTGCCGTCCTGATCGATAGGACCACTGAAGTCGAAGAAACCCTGCAAGCGCCCATAGCTGCCGGTCTGGAATCCGACTTCATGCAGCGGCTCAGCCGTCGGCATCTTGCTCACGAGATTCACCGTGCCACCCGGCGAACCCTGCCCATACAACACCGACGCCGGTCCGTGCAGCAACTCGATACGCTCGAACATGTACGGATCGAAGCTCGTCACGTTGAAGCCGAAACCGCCGGCCGGACCGGGGGTGCGCAAACCGTTCCAGAACTCATCGACGAGAAAACCGCGCGCGTACAGGTACTCGAGCGAATCCGTGTTGGTGCCGCGCTGCTCCGGGTTGATGCCCGACGTATAGCGCAGCGCCTGCGCGACGCTCTGCGCGTCCTGGATGTCCATCTGGTCGCGCGTCACCACCGAGATCGCCTGCGGCGTCTTGATGATCGGCGTATCGGTCTTCGTACCCGCCGTGCTCTGTTTCGCCACGTAACCTTTCACCGGTCCCGTGCCCGTTTCCGCATCGCGCTGCCCCTTCACCACCACAGCCGGCAACTGTTGACCCGGGCTGGCGGATGCCGCCGGCTGGCCGGATCCGTCCGTAGGCACGACTGCGTCGCTTTGAGCAAACGCGGAGGACGCCAGGAGCACGCCCGCTGCGATCGGCGCGAGCCACCAGGGATTGTTTGTGCGCCCGCGCGCCCCGAGGCGGCCCGCGCCGCGTCGTTCTGATTGTTGTCGTGCCATGGTCTCTTGCGGTTGGTGTGGTTGGGTTTTGTGAACGATAATGCGAATGCGAATGATTACTAATACGAGATTATATCGATGAGATATTTTTTGTGTGAAATTTCCCTGACTATCGTGCGGGTCTGTCGCTGGTCGGTTGCGCGGGTTCTTCGATAAGGTCAGTCAGGCTTGTCGAGGAAGCGCGCCAGGCTGGCGACGGTTGGGTGATCGAAGACATCGCCGGGAGAAAGTTCACGGCTCAGCGTGCGGCGGATGCGTGCGACCAGCTTGATGACCAGCAGCGAGTCGCCGCCCAGTTCGAAGAAGTCGTCATCGTCGCCGACCGCGTTGGGATCGACCTCGAGCAAGGTTGCGAAGAGCGTACGCAGGGCTGCGTCGAGAGCCGGTTCCTGTAGTTCGGGAGTCTGTTGATCCATGATATGTAGTCTGCTTTCTTTATGAGGAATGGGGGAATAAGCGCGTACGTCAGACGCCGCCGGAACGTGCGAATTGCGAGCGTTCGACCAGCTCGCTCATCGCCACGACAACCTTGCGAGGCCCTTGATAGGGATCGCGAGCGTGGGCGACGAGCATGTTGTCGAGCATCAGCACGTCACCCGCGCGCCACTCGAAACGCACCGCGCAGCGCTCGTACGCTTCGCCGATCAACGCGATGTCCTCGTCGCTGATCGCGCTGCCGTCGCCGAAATACGCGTGCCGTGGCATGCGCTCGAGCCCGGCCACATCGAGCAGGTCCATGCGGACATCCGGCGCGAGGCAGGCGATGTGATGCAACTGCACCTGGTTGAAGAACGAGCGCTCACCGGTCAGCGGATGCACGATCACCGCCGGGCACACGGTGCGGGTCTGGAGCTCGTCGTTCGGCAGCCATTCGTACTGGACACCCGCCGCCTCGCAGCGTGCTTCCACCACGCGCCGGTCGTCGGTATCGAAGAAGGTGCGCCACGGCACATCAAGACCGCGCGTGAAGGTGCGTACATACATCAGCTGCTTGCGCTCGAACGTATCGACCAGTTGCGCCGGCAACTGCCGCAGCATCTCGCGGCAATCGACAATAGGCGTCGCGCCGCCCGACACGGACGCCAGTTCGCAGAAGAAGAATTGCCGACGCGGCCAGCGCGACAGGTGCGAACTTTCGTTGTGGTAGAGGATCATCTGCTGCTCGGGGTATGGCGTGGAGCGGTAGGTATTGCGGCCGCCCTCCTTCTTTGGCAGGTCGCCGTATTCGCCATACAGAGCAGGTGAGATGGCTTCGGCGAAGGCTTCGAAGTCGGCAGGCCTGGGCAGGCCAAAATCGCGGAACAGGATGGCGCCGTGGCGGAGGAGCCACATCTCGAGTTGGTCGCGATGCGCGCCTATCCAGCCGGGTAAATCGATGATCGGGCCGGTCGGTGTCAGGACAATGGGCAAGCGCGTGCCGGAGCCGAAAAAAGAAGTCTCGACGCAAGCGTCGGTGATCAGGGTCGCGTTCATAAATGAGTGGCTCTCGTTCATTGCGAAATGGTTTCTGCTACGTCACGCGGCACGGCGTCGGACGAGTTGTCGGGAAGCGTCGGGGCGAGATCGAGCGGTGCTTCGGGATTGCCTGAGATCTGGTCGAGCAAGTCACGCCACAACCCGAACCAGCGCTCCACCGTGGACCGCAGGAATAGCGACGATGCGTAGACCCATTCGACTTCGTAGCCGCCATCGATTGGCTCCACGAACAGCGCCATGTCGAATTTCGATCGGGTTGTCTGCGCTCGCAGCAGCTCGATCGCAAGTCCCGGCACGCTTGTGTTCTTGCGCGGCAGGTCGCGCAGTACAAACAACATTTGCAGTAACGGATTCGCATCGCGCCGGCGCGAAACAGCAAGCGCATCGACTATCCGGTCGAATGGCAACGCCCGATGTTCAAGCGCTTCCCAAGCTGAATGCTTCGCGGTGTCGAGCCATGCGTTGAAGCTCGCCGTGTTCAAGCTATTGGCGCTGATGCGCGAACGGACCGGCAACACGTTGATGAAGAACCCGATCAACCCTTCGAACTCGGTGCGCTCGCGCCCTGCTACGTCGGTGCCGATCATAAGATCTGCCTGACCCGTCAGCTTGTGCAGGAACAACTGGAAACTGGCGAGCAGCACCGCGAACGGTGTCATGCCGTTTGCACTCGCGAGTCTCATGACGCGTGCGCCGGTCTCGCGAGACAACGTCAAGCGCACTGTGCCGCCATCGTGGCAAGCGACTGGGGGACGAGGACGGTCAGCAGGCACGGCCAGGAAGTGCGGCGCATTCTCCAGATATTTGCGCCAGAAGTCCTGTTCGATGTTCAATTTCGGCGGTGCCAGTTGTTCACGCTGCCACGCCGCGTAGTCGGCGTACTGAAACGGCAAGGGCGGCAACGCTATCGGCATACCGTCGCGCCTCGCACGATATTGCGCGCACAACTCATCGATAAGGATATGCACAGACGCACCATCCGCCACGATGTGATGCAGCACGAGAATCAGCACGTGATGCGACGCTTCGAACTTCAAGAGCAACGCGCGCATCAGCGGCGGCGCAGCAAGATCGAATGGACGGTTGGCCGCATCGGCCAGATAACGAGCGACGGTGTGCTCGCGCTGCCCATCGGGCAATGCGCCGCAGTCGACGAGCGGCATGGGCACATCAAGATGGTCGGCGATGCTCAGCACAGGATCGCCGTCACGGTCAACGAATGACGAACGCAGCACTTCATGGCGCCCGACCAATGCAGCGAGGCTCGCATGCAGAAGGTTCGCATCGAGTTCACCGCGCAGGTCCAGGCCCGCGGCCATGTTGTACGACGCGAGGCTGCCGCCCGCCAACTGGTCCACCACCCAGATGCGCTGCTGCGTGAGCGATAGTGGCATCTCCCGCTGCCGCTCGACAATACGGATCGTCGGCGTCTCGCTGCCTGCTTCGGCTGCGCTTCCGGACAGTTCATCGATACACACAGCAAGCGCCTGGAGCGTCGGTACGCTGAACGCGGCACGCAGCGGCAACTCGATTGACCACGCGGCCCGCACGCGCGACAACATCCGCATGGCGGCGAGCGAATGACCGCCGAGTGAGAAGAAATTGTCGTCGCGAAGGATGCTGTTTCCGGGGGCTTTTTCAGCCAGTCCCAGCACGTCGGCCCAGATAGCTGCGAGCGTGATTTCAATCGCACCTTGTGGCATACGACTGACGCTCCCGCCAGTTCTTGCCGTCGTGCGCGCCAGTTCGCCCAGCGCCTGCCGGTCGAGCTTGCCGTTACGGTTGAGCGGCAACGCATCGAGCACACGCAAACTTGACGGCACCATGTAGTCCGGCAGGACAGCTGCGAGTTGCTTCTTGAGCGAAGCGGTATCGAGGTTGCATCCCGGCTTCGCCGTTGCAAACCCAGCCAGACGCCCCGCTGCCGAGACGATCACTGCTGCGTCGAGCACGCCATCGAGCGCACGCAGTCGCGCCGCGATCTCGCCCGGCTCCACGCGATAGCCCCGAATCTTGACCTGATCGTCGATACGACCCAGATACTCGATCGCACCGTCGGTCAACCTGCGTGCCCGGTCGCCGCTGCGATACAACCGCCTGCCTGCCGCGAAGGGATCAGGAACGAAGCGCTCCGCCGTCATTCCCGGCCGTCCCAGATAACCCCGCGCGACACCCGCGCCGCCCAGATACAGTTCGCCGATTTCGCCTGCACCGACGGGGTTCATGTGTGTATCGAGCACCCACGTCGACGTATTGGCTAACGGCAAGCCCAGGGGCAACGTGGCTGCGCTTGCATCAGCATGCGCCGCGTCTTGCGTCAGGATGCCGACGGTTGTTTCGGTCGGGCCGTAGTGATTGATCACACGGCACGATGGCTTGAGCGAACGGATCTTTTCGAACAACGGCCACACCGTTGCCTCACCGCCTAACACCAACGTATGAGCGGGTAGGACATCCGCGGCATTCCGCGCCTGCAGCAATGCACTCAGATGTCCCGGAACGATCTTCAGTATATCTATGCTGTTTTCCTTCATATACCGAGCGAAGCGGTCTGCATCCAGCGACGTATCACGGTCAATCAGGTGCAGAGTGCCACCCGACGCGAGCGCACCGAACAACACGGTATGTCCAAGATCGGCAGCCACGGTCGACACCATCGCGAACGTCGAGCGCGGCGGTAATGCGAGACGGTCAAGCACCGCTTCCACGTAGTTGCTCAACGCGGCGTGAGGTATTACTACGCCCTTCGGCGTGCCGCTAGAGCCCGACGTGTAGATCACGTAGGCCGCTTCGCGCGAGTCGACGACAGGTAGCTCGCGGGTTAGTGCGTGCGCGTGTTGTTGGGCGTGGCCGATCGTCGTTTGCTTCTGCGGACCATCAAGCACTAGTCCGGTCTGTTCTTTCTCCCACAGCACAAATCGCGCGCCGCAACCGCGCAAAGTCTGTTCAAGTCTTCGCGGCGGATTCCCCGCATCGAGCGGAACATAGGCGCCCCCGGCTTTCAATACACCCAGCATCGCGACGACAAATGCCGCCGAGCGGTCCGCGACAATCGCAACGGGTTGCCCGGCCCGAAGTCCCTGATCGAGCAACCAGCATGCGATCCGCTGCGCGCGCTGGTCGAGTTCGCGATAGTTCAGACGCGCCTCTCCATCGATCAGCGCCGGCATGTCCGGCTGGGCTTGCGCATGGCTCGCGACGCGCACATGGACCGGCTCGCCGGAGAGGTTTATTTTGCTTCCTTGGCTCGCGACTGCTACGCGCGCCAGCTCTTCAGGATCGAGCAGATCAAGGGCTGCGAGGGTCGAGTCCGCAGCAGGATCATCAGAGAGCAACGCCACGGTGAACGCTTCAACTACCCGTTGATATTGCGCGGCCATTCGCTCGACGCTCGGTGGGTCGAACAGATCGCTCGCGTAGGTCAGGTAAGCACGCATTCCACCTTCCCGCGATTCGCGAAGATCGAGCGCGAGCGGAACCTTCACGTGTGCTTCTTCAATTTCATAACGCGATGCAGTGAGACCGGGCAGACGCTCGAGTGCCGGATAGTCATCGGCGAGATAGTTGAACGTTGTCTCGAAGAGCGGCAGCGCTTGCGCGTCGCGCGTCGGGTTCAAGCGCTCGACCAGCACATCGAACGGCAGTGCCTGATGCGCCTGCCCCTCGATCGCCGCGCGACGAAGCACCGCCAGTAGCCCCGATACGCTCAGCGAAGCCGTGCAGACGCTACGCAGCACGATGGTATTCGTGAAAAATCCAACGACACCGTGCGTTTCAGGCCGCTGGCGATTCGCTACCGGCACGCCGGTGCGGATGTCGGCTTGCCCTGTCACGCGATACAACCACGCGTGATAAGCCGCGAGCAGCACGATGAACGGCGTGGCGCAATGCCGGCTCGCTGCATCGCGGACCTGGCCTGCGAGGATTGCGGGAAGCGTGAACGGGATACGCGCGGCAGCGAGGCTTCCGGTCCCGGCGGCGGGCGAACGATCGAATGGCAAGGCCAACGCAGGTGCTTCGTCGCCCAGTTCGTTGCGCCAATAGTTGAGCTGGCGCTGCGCTTCGCTGCCATTGAGCCAACGGTGCTGCCACGCGGCGTAATCGCTATAACCAACCGGCGGCGCGGCAATCGTGGCCGCCGTTCCCGTGACAGCGGCACAGTAGTGCGCGACAAATTCATCGACGATGATCTGCATCGACCATCCGTCGGTTGCGATGTGATGCAGCGCCAGCAGCAACAAGTGTTCATTGTCGCCGTAACGTACAAGGCCCACCCGCAACACGGGTCCTTGCGCAAGATCGAAGGGCTCGGCGGCGAAGCGTTGCGCGAGCTTGCGAAGCGTTTCTTCGCTGGAGCTTTCATCAAGCAGATCGGCTCGCATCCAGTCGAGGGGTGTTGCCGGATGGATTCGCGGCACATAGACATGCACCGAGCCCGGCGTCTCGACAAAGCTCGTACGCAACGCGGCATGACGTTCGACGAGGATGTCGAAGCTGCGGCGCAACGCGTCGATATCGAGTTGGCCACGCAACCGTATGCCGGCAGCGATGTGATAAGCGCGGCTCTGCGGATCGAACTGCCACGCGAACAGTTGCCTCTGCTGCGCGTGTGATACAACGAGCTCGTCGCCACGTTCCAACTTGATGGTGTCGGCTGACTCGCACTCAGGATTTTCAAGTACATGAGACAGCGCTTGAGCCATGGTCGCGAGTGTCGGGGATTCGAAGACCTGCCCGATCTCGAACGGCCGGCGCCAATGTTGGCTGATGCGTGCCGCTAAGCGCGCGGCCGTCAGCGAGCTTCCGCCTGACGCAAAAAAATGTGCGTCGCGTGTCGCAACCTCCAGGTCGAGCACTTCGCTCCAAATCGCCGCGAGTTCTTTTTCAAGGCCGTCGAGCGGAGCCTGCTGCGGCGTCTCGCTAGAAGCTGCGCCCCATACGAAGTGACCACGCTCCCACAGCGCATACGCATCAAGCGTGCGATCCTGCCAGCCTTGCCGCGTAGCCGCGCGCTGCAACTTCCCGCTCGATGTCTTCGGCAACGCCGCAGGATTCAGCAGTACGACTGCTACAGGAACCTCGCCACACGCGTCGAACACGCAGCGGTTCAACTGCGCCACAATGTCGGCCGCCGTGAAGCGCTTTTTCATCAGCGGCGCGATTTCGAGTGCGATCGCAGGACCTTCGGCGCCATCGATATCGGCGGCAAACGCGATAACCCGGCCTTTGCGCACGAACTCGCAGCGCGCTTCAACAGCCTGCTCGATATCTTGCGGGTACAGGTTCTTGCCGCGCACGATGATCAAATCCTTGCAACGGCCGGCGATATAAAGCTGCCCGTCATGAACGAAACCCAGGTCGCCGGTGCGCAGCCAACGTGTCGCGCCGTCTGCACGAAACGTCGATGCGCTGGCATCGGCACGTTGCCAATAACCGTGCGCTACGCTTGGGCCTCTTACATGGATTTCTCCGATCTGGCCACTGGTGAGCGCTTGCCCATTCTCCGGATCGACGATGTCGATCACGTGGCCCGGTTGCGGCGCGCCGCATGCGACCAGCACGGTGCCCGGCTCACTCTCCGACGTGACGGCCACGCGAGCGGCAGACAAGGCGTCGCTCTCAAACCTGGCCGATACCAAACCCGCGCCGCGCCGGCCACCCGTCACGAAGAGCGTTGCTTCGGCGAGGCCATAACACGGGTATAGCGCGGCGGCGTCGAAGCCGGCGGACGCGAAGCGCGCGACAAACGCATCGAGCGTGTCGCGTCGCACGGGTTCGGAACCCGAGAAAGCGAGCCGCCAACTCGACAGGTCAAGTTCCGCGACCGCGTTGTCGCGCAGGCGTTCGGCACACAATCGATACGCGAAATCAGGTGCACCTGAAATCGTGCCCCGATGCCGCGCGATAGCCTGAAGCCAGCGCAGCGGACGTTCGAGAAAATACTGCGGCGACATCAGTACGAGAGGGATGCCGCTGAAGACCGGCTGCAACAAACTGCCGATCAAACCCATGTCGTGATAGAGCGGCAGCCAGCTCACGAACACGTCGTCGCTCTGCACGCCAAGTCCCGCCTTGATCGCTATTTCGTTCGCGATCAGATTACCGTGGCTGACCATCACGCCTTTCGGCGTTCCCGTGGAACCCGACGTGTATTGCAGGAACGCGATATCGGATGGTTGTACGTCATGCAGCGTGAAGGCGTGGGGCACGGACGATGCACTCGTTGCGCTCAATGTGTCCACCGCTATGATCTCCGCGTCCGGCGCCAGTTCGCCATACTGGTCCGCAAAGCGCTCTTGCAACGCTGAGGTAGTCAGCACGTAACGCACCCCCGCGTCCTGCGCAATCCCCCGCAGCCGCGCCAGATGCTGCTCGCGTTTCGATTCCGGCGGATAGACCGGGACGGCGACGACCCCGGCATACAGGCAGCCGAAAAACGCGCTCACGTAGTCGACGCCGCTGTCCATTAGAAGCAACGCGCGCTCACCCGCCGCCCGTTGCTTACCGAAGTGGGTGGCCACGCACACCGCCCGACGATCGAGCTCGGCATAGTCGTACGACGTTTCACCCGCGGCGTCGATCGTGATCAAGGCGACCGCGCCGGGACGTTCAAGCGCCAGCGTATGCAGGCGCGTCGCCATGCCCGCCTCATCGTGCTCACTCAAGCTCATGACAGTTCCTCCGGCCGACGGTCATGATCGCGGTCGCCTGAAGCGCCGGAGGCCAGCGCGCGAGCGAGGTCATCGAAGAGATCGCCGTGCCGCACGATGTGCGTGTGATCCGCATCGATCACGCTGACCACCGACACCCAGCCCGTCGAATGCGCCGACCACATAGCCGTCGCTTCGCGTGCAGGGCGATAAGGCCGGTGCCGTGCCCACCACAGCTTCAGGTCGACCGGCAACGGCGCGCGCTCCGTGTAGCGGACGATATGACCCAGGTGCCGCTGGAACAACATCACTTTGCTGAGCAGTGCGCGAGTACCGGCATCGGACAATTCGCCCTGCATCGACGGCCATTTTTTGCCTGCATCGTCTAACACTTTCTGCAACTCGTGATCCGTTGCGCGATACGTGCGCATTTGCTCATGGGTCACCGGCGCTGCATCGCTGGTCTCTCGATTGTCTTCGGCCTTCAACACATGTGCATCGATCAAGCCGACGAACGGCACTTCACCGCCGTCGCGCGACAGCACACGCGCCACCTCGGTCGCGATCACGCCGCCCACAGACCAGCCTATCAACCGGTACGGCCCGACCGGTTGCACCGTGCGAATACGCGCGGCGTAATCGGCAGCAAGCTCCGACAAATCACCGGGCCACCAGTCTTCCGTATAAAACGGCGCCTGTACGCCATAGACGTTCGCAACCCCATCGAGGGCTTCAGCAAGCGGCCGGTAGTCCGCGACCAACCCCGAGGCTGGATGAATTGCGAAGACGATCGGTGCGTCCGTGCGCTCGCTCATCGAGACGACATTCGCTGCGGGCTCAACACTCGCATCCCGTGCGCCAAGATACGCAGCGAGCGTGCGAACCGTCGCGTGCTGGAACAACGCTTCAAGGGTCAAGCTCGCCAACCCGGCCTGAGCACCCTTGGCAAGCACCTTGAGCGCGAGCAGCGAATGTCCGCCTGCTTCGAAGAAGTTATCGGTGACGCCGAGGTCATCGCGCTCGAGCACTTCCTGCCAGATGCCAAGCAACTGCGTCTCAAGCGGCGTACGCGGAGCGGTTTGTTTAGCACTCTTGTGATTGCCCGGCTCGGGCAGCGCCGCACGATCGAGCTTGCCGTTCTGCATGAGAGGCAAACGCTCGAGCCACACCAGCGCCGACGGCACCATGTAGCCCGGCAAACGGCTTTCCAGTACACCGCGAACGCCTGCTTCATCGAACTGGTCACGATCCCCCACCACGTAGCCAACGATCCGCTTTGCATCGCCTTCACCGTGAAGCGTAGCAACCGATCCCTGCACACCGGGCGCTTCACGCAGCACCGCTTCTATTTCGCCCAGTTCAATGCGGAAACCGCGCAGCTTCACTTGACTGTCCAACCGCCCCAGAAAGTCGATGCTGCCATCCACGCGCCGCCTGCAAAGATCGCCGCTGCGATACAAACGTGCCCCCGGCATACGCGGGTCAGGCGCGAACCGTTCCGCCGTCAAGCCGGGTCGATCCAGATAACCGCGTGCGAGCGTCAGGCCGCCAATGCACAACTCGCCGAGCGCGCCAACCGGTGCCTCGTTACCGTGCCGGCCCATCACATAGATGCTCCGCGACCCATAAGGCACGCCGATCGAGACGATCGCCTGCGCCGTATCGGCCGCACGCGTCTCGCGATACATGCACGCCACCGTCGTCTCCGTCGGACCGTACAGATTGTCGAGCCTGATACGGGCGAGCGGCCCGTTGCGCCATTGCGCAAGTGCGTCGCCGGGAAGTCCCTCGCCGCCGACGGTGATTTGCCGCAACGAAGCCAGGTCTTCCAATGGCGGCGGTGTGCGCAGCCATTGCTGCCAGTACGCGGTTGGAATCCGTGCGAACGTGACGCGGCCCTCCTTCAAATGGCGGCTGGTCGTCTGGATGTCCCATAGCTTCCCACCACGCATCTCGACCTGACCGCCCTGCATCAGCGCCGGCAGCATTTCGTGCAGCGCCACGTCGAAGTTGATCGTCGACGATTGCAACTGGATGTCAGCTGCATCGATCCCATATGTGCCGATGAAATCGTCCAGATGGCGGCTCAGCGCAACATGACTGATCGCCACGCCTTTGGGCCGTCCCGTCGAACCCGATGTGTAGATCACATAGGCCAGTTGCTCGGGATGAATGGAGACATCGAGCGGATCGCCAGGCGATGTATCGAGCGTGTTTATATCGATGACCTCGCGGCCTTCGAAGAGCGTCCCGCCGGTCGCGAGCGTGTCAGCATCGGCAAGTACGCACGACAGATGCGCGTCATCCATCATGGTGCGCAGACGCTCGGCCGGATACGCTGGATCGAGCGGTACAAATGCCGCGCCCGAGCGAAGCACGCCGACAACCGCCGCGACCAAGCCCACCGAGCGCGTCAGACACAGTCCCACGCGCGTCTCGGAACCCATCCCTCGCACATGCAACGCTCTTGCAATGCGGTTCGACCAACCGTCGAGTTCACCGTAGGACAGGCGCGTGCCTTCGCAATGCACGGCGGGCGCCTGAGGCCTGCGCCGTGCCCGCGCAGCGATGCGTTCGCCAGCCGGCACGAACGCGTAATTGCTGAGCGCAGAGCGCTGGACTTCAGCATCGAGCACGAGTTCAGCCAGATACGCATGGTCCTTCGTCACGATCTGTTCCAGCAGAGAGACGTAGTGGCCCAGCATCCGTTCGACGGTCTGAGCGTCGAACACATCGCGGGCATAGTTCAACGAGATCGTCATGCCGTCATGCCGTTCACGGACCGACAGCACAAGATCAAAACGCGCCGTACCAGTCGATGTTTCGATTGGCGAGGTCCGCAGGCCCGGCAAGCTGAGCCCTTCGCCCTCCGTGCCATGGTCGTAGTTGAACATGACGCTGAAGAGCGGGGTCTGCGTCAGGCTTCGGCCAGGATTGAGCGCATCGACAACGCGGGCGAACGGCACCTCCTGATGCGCCTGCGCTTCGAGCACGCGGTCGCGAACGTGGCGCAGCAGCGTGTCGACGGTATCGAGCCCGGCCATCTCTGTGCGGATCACCAGCGTGTTCACGAAGAAGCCCACCAGCGACTGCGTCTCGAGCCGGTCTCGTCCTGCAACGGGCACGCCCACGCGGATATCGGCTTGCCCGCTATAGCGCGCGAGCAGGACATCGAAGGCCGCCAGCAGCACCATGAACGGCGTCGCCTGATGCCGTCGCGACACGGCTCGCACTGCGTCAATGACAGGCGTTTCGAGCCTGGCGTCTACCCGTGCGCCTGCCTGATTGCGCGAAGCCGGCGGCGACCGGTCGAACGGCAGTTCAAGCACCGTCAGTTCGCCACCAAGGCGCTCACGCCAAAACGCGAGTTCCGTGTCGGCGCGTGCTTGCTGTTGCGCATCGTTTTGCCAGAGCGCGTAGTCGGCGTACTGGACCGGTAACGGTGCAAGCTGATGCGTGCGGCCTTGACGAATCGCCGTATAAAGACGCGAGAACTCGTCGAGGATGATCCGGTTCGACCATGCGTCCGAGATGATGTGATGCGTCACGAAATGAAGCACGTGTTCGCAGTCGCCAAGCCGGATCAGCGTGACGCGAAACAGCGGTCCTTCTTCCAGGGAGAAAGGCGCGCGGGAGATCGCGTGCACGGTGTCGGCCACGCGTTTGGCTCTGCTCTCCTGCGGGACGTCTTCGAGATCGACCACGGACCAACCCGGCTCGACAACATCGACTTGCTGCATCGCCACGCCATCGACTTCAATGAAACGCGTGCGCAGGCTTTCATGACGCGCAACGAGGGTCGAGACCGCTTTGCGCAGGATGTCGCGGTCGAGCGCGCCTTCCAGTTTCACCGCGCCCGCAAGGTTGTATGCGGGACTCTGCGGACTGAGGCACGAGAAAAACCACAACCGTTCCTGTGCCGGCGACAATGGTATGTTTAGCATTCCTGCTGGTCTCGCGGAGATCTCGACGTGGACCGTGGACAACGCATCGCTCTCGATCGCACGCGCCAGATCCGCCAGCACCGGGTAGGCGAACAACTTCTGCACCGGCAACTCAACGCGCAACGCTTCACGCAGCGCGGCTACCGCGCGCAATGCCAACAACGATTGGCCGCCCATCTCGAAGAAGTTATCGTGACGGCCGATACGCTCTACGCGCAGCACGTCCTGCCAGACGCCAGCGAGCACGGCTTCCATATCACCCCTCGGCGCTTCCCAGATTTTCTCGGTCTGAACAGGTAGCGGCAAAGCGTGGCGATCGACCTTGCCATTCGTGTTGAGCGGCAGGCGCTCCAGCACCATGACAAGACCAGGCACCATGTACTCTGGCAACACCATGCTGAGCTTTTCTCTTAGCTGGCCGGCGAGCGCGGCGGCATCCACTGTCTGCCCGGCCAGGCACGAAACATAGGCCACCAGTCGACCCTCGTGCGCCACGACGACCGCCTCGCTTACCTCCGGCTGCGCCAGCAACTGCGCCTCGACTTCGCCCAGTTCGATACGAAAGCCTCGGATCTTCACCTGATGGTCGATACGCCCCAGATACTCAAGGCGACCGTTGCCGCGCCACTTGACGAGATCGCCCGTCCGATACAAGCGCGCGCCGTCACCGTTGAACGGGTCCGCCACGAAGCGCTCCGACGTCAGTCCGCCCTGCCCGATATAACCACGTGCCAGCCCCACACCGCCGAGATACAACTCGCCCGGGACGTTGGGCGGAACGAGCGCCATGCTTGAATCGAGGACGTAAAGCTGCGTTCCCGCAATAGGACTGCCCAGAACCGGCGTGGCATCGACCACGCGCCCGGCCGTCGACCAGATCGTCGTCTCGGTCGGTCCGTACATGTTCCATAGCTCGACGCCCTGTTCGTTCAGGTCGCGTGCCAGATCCGGCTGCAATGCCTCGCCTCCGCACAATCCTTTGAAGCGCACAAGCGGTGCCTGTGGCCAGCCGCCGGCCCGCAGCAACCGCCAGCCGGCAGGGGTCGATTGCAACACCGTCGCCTTCGCGTCATGCACTAGCCGTGCGAGCGCCGTTCCGTCCCGAGCCGTCTCTCGCGTAGCCAGGACAATTCGCGCACCGACGACAAGCGGCAGGTACAACTCGAGCGCGGCAATATCGAATGACAGCGAGGTCACCGCGACCAGCACGTCGTCCGCTGCCAGGCCGGGCTTTGCCTGCATGCTGTGAATGAAGTGGCTGAGCGCGTGGTGATGAACCATCACGCCCTTAGGCTGACCGGTGGAACCGGACGTATAGATGACGTAGGCCAGGTTGTGTAGGCGCACATCCACGTGCGGCTTGTACGACGGTTCATCGTCAAGATTGAGCGTGTCGAGTTCCAGCGTCGGCAGGGTCTGATCGTTCGCGCCGAAGCGCTGTGTCACTGCTCTTTGCGTAAGCAACAACCGCACGCCGCTATGGGCCACCATGTACGTCAGACGATCTGCCGGATACTGCGGGTCAAGCGGCACGTAGGCGCCGCCCGCCTTCAATACGGCCAGCAAGCCGACCATCATCTCGACCGAACGCTCCACGCCGATACCGACCTTTACCTCAGGCCGTACACCCAGCCGCACCAGTTTGTGCGCCAGCCGATTGGCGCGTTCGTCGAGTTCGCGGTAGGTGAGTGTCTGGTTGCCGAACACCAACGCAGTCGCATCCGGGGTCTTCATCGCCTGACGTTCGAACAAATGGTGCACCGGATCAGCATCTGCAAACGTCTGGTCGTTGCGGCCCCATGCGAGGAGTTGCTGCTGTTCGCGATCTCCCAGCAATGGCACTGCGCGCGTGTCTGGCTGATATGCGATTGTCTCCAGCGCGGCTACGTAACTATCGAGCAAGCGGGTAGCTGTCGCCGGGTCGAAGAGATCAGTCGCGTAGTTCAGCGCGATCCTGAGGCCGTCGCCGTTAACCGATACATCGAGCGACAGGTCGAACTGCGCCGATCCCGTGCCGCCCGTCAGCGTACTCACTTCGATACCGAGCAGTTCCACTTGCGAGCGCGGCTCTGCACTGTAGTTGAACATCGCCTGGAACAGCGGCGTGTGGCTGATGCTCCGTTGTGGCTGCAGCAGTTCAACCAGCTTTGCAAACGGCACGCCGGCATGCGCCTGCGCACTAACCGTTCGGTCCCGCACCTCGGCCAGCAGCGCGCTGAACGGTTCCGTACGGCGCGTCGCCATGCGGATAACCAGCGTGTTGACGAAGAAGCCGATGAGACGCTCTGTCTCCAATCGGTCGCGCCCTGCTACCGGGACACCCACACGAACGTCGTCCTGTCCGCTATAACCTTGCAGCAGTGTTCCATAGGCTGCAAGCAAGGTCATGAAACGCGTGGCGCCATGTTCGCGGGAGCGTTGTTCGAGTGCATCGGTCAACTCAGCACCGAGCGATCTGCTAATGACCGCACCCGCACTGCTACGCACCCCGTGACATACCCGGTCGACAGGCAACGCAAGCAGCGGTTGTTCACCGCCGAGTTCGCACTGCCAGTATGCGTAGTGGGCATCGAGTGCGGCTTCGTTCCGTGGGTCGCGCTGCCATAACGCATAGTCCCCGTACTGGATCGGCAACGGCGCCAGATCGGCCGCTTCGTTGCAACTCGCCGCGCGATACAGCTGCGAGAACTCACGCAGCAAGATGACTTGCGACCACGCATCCGATACCACGTGCGGCATCGCGAAATGCAGGACCGTCTCGTCCTGCGCACGGTCCAGCAACGTGACGCGCAGCATTGGCCCATGCTCAAGATCGAAAGGCTCGCGGCCCAATTCAAGCAAGCGCGCATCGAGTTCATGCTGACCGAACACGCTTTCCTCGCGCCAGCCGTAGAGCCCACTGGACCCATCGTGCGCCGCGTTATCGACTACTTGCCACGGCTGGCCATCCTCTTCGACAAAACGCGTTCGCAGGCTTTCATGTCTCTCGAGCAAGCGATCCAAGGCGCTGCGCACCGCTTGCCGGTTGAGCGCACCGCGCAGATTGACGACGCCGGTAATGGTGTAAGCAGCGCTGTCTGGTTCGAGCTTCCATAAGAACCACAACCGCTCCTGCTCGTGCGTCAGCGGAATGCGTGCCTCCTGCTTGCGCGGCGAAATGACGTCTCCCGCACGCGCCTCGCTCAGCGCCAGTTCCGCCACCAAACTTTCAAGCACGGGGTGAAGGAACAGCGTCTGCAGCGAGACATCGCGGCCGAGTTCCTGACGAATGCGCGAGGCCACTCGCATCAACAGCAACGAATGACCGCCGATCTCGAAGAAGTTATCGGTCATGCTCAGACCGTCACGGCCCAGCACCGATTGCCAGATCGCGAGCAATGCCGCTTCCAGCTCCGTGCGCGGCGCCATGCGCTTGCGTGCCACCTCCACGCCCGGTTCAGGCAATGCCGCGCGATCCACCTTGCCGTTCTGCATCAGCGGCAAATGCTCCATCCACACTAACGCCGACGGCACCATATAACCCGGCAGACGACTCTGCAGGATACGACGGACCGTAGCGTCATCGGCGTCGCCGACCACGTAGCCCACGAGTCGCTTCGCATCGCCTTCGCCACGCAGCGCCGCTGCCGCCGCCTGCACGCCGGGCGCTTCGCGGAGCACCGCTTCGATCTCACCCAGCTCGATGCGGTAGCCGCGCAGTTTCACTTGGCTGTCCATCCGCCCGAGGAAGTCGATGCTGCCGTCCACACGCCGGCGGCACAAATCGCCCGTCCGATAAAGCCGGCTACCCGAAGGACCCTCAGGATCGGGAATAAAACGCTCGGCAGTCAGCCCTGCGCGCCCAAGATAACCACGTGCCAGCGTATGCCCACCGATACACAACTCGCCCAGCGCACCGGCCGGCGCCTCGTTGCCGTCGGCATCGCAGACCTGAACCGAGCGCGACGGATAAGGACCGCCAATCGATACGATCGCCTGCTCCTCGTCCTGAGCGCGGGTCTCGCGATACATGCAGGCGATGGTCGTTTCGGTTGGACCGTACAGGTTGTCAAGCCGGATAGACCCAAGGGGACCATTGCGCCATTGCCGCAACGCGTCGCCGGGCAATCCTTCACCGCCCACCGTGATCTGCCGCAATGCTGCCAACGAAGCTGCCGGCGGCGGCTCCCGCAACCATTGCTGCCAGTACGCCGTCGGAATGCGCGCGAACGTCACCTTCTCCTCGATCAGATAACGGCTCGTGGTCTCAGGGTCCCAAAGCTGCGGGCCGCGCATCTCGACCTGACCGCCGCTCAGCAGCGCGGGCAAGAGCTCGTGCAGGGCGACATCGAAGTTGATCGTCGATGATTGCAGCACCTTGTCGACCGCACCAATGCGATACGTGCTGATGAAGTCGTCCAGATGCTGGCTCAGGGTCCCATGGTTGATCGCTACGCCCTTTGGACGGCCCGTAGAACCCGAGGTGTAGATCACATAGGCGAGCTGCTCCGGATGAAGCGGTGCGGCGAACGCGTTGTCTGCTTCGGTGTCGCCTTGCAGCGGCCGGTCATCGGCCACATGAATCGGCTCGCGGCCGCGCAGCAATTCACCCAGACGCTCACGCCCCGTCTGGTCGACCAGCACTCGCACAATGCCGGCATCGTCGAGCATCGCGGCGAGCCGTTCGAGCGGATAAGCCGGATCGAGCGGCACGAATGCGGCGCCCGATTTCAGCACGCCAAGCACACCCGCGGCCAGTGCGGTCGAGCGTTCCACGCACAGGCCAATGCATTCATCGGGACGAACGCCTATCCGGTTCAAGCGGCGCGCAATACGATTGGTCCAGCGCTCGAGTTCGCTATAAGAAAGGCGGTCACCCTCACAATGCAACGCTGGCGCTAGCGGATGTTTCGCCGCCTGTCGGCTAAACCGCGGACCGACCGGTTCGAATGCTGCGCTTGCTACGGGCCGGTCCGTCGCGCCATCCGTGCCATCGCGGCTTAGGGCAATCTGCGCCAGCGGTTGGTCCTCTACTGCGCTCACTTGCCCCAGGATCTGGACGTAGTGCTCAAGCATCTGCTTGACGATAGCTTCGTCGAACAGGTCCGCCACATAGTTGAACGACAACCGCAGCTCATCGTCGCGCTCGACGGCATTCAGCACCAGGTCGAAGCGTGCTGTCGGCACCTCGTTCGCCACTTCCGACACGCGCAGTCCCGCCACGCTGATGTCCGTATGCTGCCCACGTGTGTGATTGAACATCACCCGGAACAACGGCGTCTGCCCGATGCTGCGTTCAGGCTGCAACGCCTCGACAAGCTGGGCGAACGGCAATGCATCGTGACGATGCGCTTCGAGCACGCGCTCATGAAGCTGGCCGAGCAAACTCTTAAACGACGCAACGCCGGCGAGGTCTGCCCGGATCACCAGCGTGTTGACGAAGAAGCCGATTACCCGTTCCGTTTCCAGCCGGTTGCGCCCTGTAACCGGTACGCCGATGCGCAGGTCCTTCTGACCGCTGTAACGTGCGAGCAAGACCGCATAGGTCGACATCAGTAGAGTGAACAGGGTCGTGTGATGATTAGCCGCCGCTCGTTTGAGCGACTGGGCGTGCGCTGCGTCCAGCGTGACACTGACGCGCGCACCGCGAGCGTTGCGCGTGGTTTGCGCGCTCGCACGGCTCTTCACGACCGGCAGTTCGAGCACGGGCTGCGTCCCGCCCAGTTGCTTTACCCAATAAGCAAGGTGCGGGTCGTTCTCTTTGTCGCCCGACCATTCCTTCTGCCACGCGGCGTAGTCGCCGTACTGCACAGGCAACGGCTCGGCTGTCGGCGCCCCTGCTTTGCATAGCTGTTCGTAGGCCGCGACGAACTCATCGAGCAACAGCTTGACCGACGCGTGGTCGGAGATAATGTGATGCATCGACACATGCAGCACGTGCGACCCGCTCGCTTCGTGCAGCAGCGCGACGCGCAAGAGAGGCCCACGCGTGAGGTCGAACGGTTGCAGCGACAGCGCTTGCAAGCGTCCTTCGAGCGGACTCGCACCCGCCGAATCGATATCGGTCCAGCCGTAGCCAGATTCGCCCACGACCTGCCACGCCTGCCCATCGGATTCCACAAAACGCGTGCGCAGTACTTCATGCCGTTGTACGACGTGAGCGAGCGCCGCGCGCAGCTTGTCGATCTGCAGCTCACCTTCAAGCCTCAGCGCGCCCGACAAGTTGTAGCTCACATCATGCGGATCGAGTTGCCACAGGAACCACAACCGCTCCTGCGCGGGCGATAACGGAAAACGCGCTGAACGTCCCCCGAGCGCAACGATGGGCAACTGCTCGCCCGACATACCGCGCTCACGCAGACGCATACGAAACGCCGCGCGTTTTTCCGGCGGCAAACTCGCGTATGTTTGAGCGACGGCATGCAGGCCGCTTGCCGCCGGCTTTGTGTCTTGCGGAGCGGGTGCGGCAACCGCCTCAGGCACGACAGCCGGCGATATGTTCTTGCGAGCCTGCCGCTTCAGGAATGGACAGGCATCCTGCGCGGCGACGTTGTGGTCGTCGAGGAAATACTGCTTCCACTCGAGATTGCCGGCATCGCCGTAGAAGCCGAGGTCAGGATGCGCCGGCGTTTCGTCCCAGGTCTCCAGGCGCTTGCGAACCTGGTTGCGAGCCTCGCGGCCGATAACCTTGTTGGTGATCGTATCGACAAACACGCTGCGTGGCTGGAACAACAGCACCATGCCCGGGCCGAGATTGCGGCTGTGACGCAGCTTGAACGAGGGACACGCGCAGACCACGAACATCTGCACGCCGGCAAACGAAAACTCCCACTCTTCATGCGACGGCTCGGGTTGCTGGTCCGCAGCCGGATCGGGGTCGACATTATGAAGATGCTGGAGCGTCTTCCAGAATAGTTCGTGATACTCATCGTGTGAAAGTGGATCGGCGTCGGGCTCGAAGAACACTGCGATATTGTTCTTTCGATACTGCGGCAGCGAAGCGAGTTCCGCGAATGTCTGCATGGTCGCGGACAGATCGCGGATGTCCTTCCCCTTGCCGCTGACGAACGAGTAGAACATCTCACCGCGCCGTTCCGCCGTCGTACCGAAGAAGCACGGATAGGCCGGATGCATCACCTGCTCGCGCAAGGTCTCGTAGGAGGCCTCCAACCACCCGGGCAGATCAACTTCAGCGCCGATCAAGCGGCCCGCGATGATGCGGCTCTTCCAGTCGCTCGCATCAAACTCGGGCGTTCTGCCGGATGTGCCCATCAAGCCCTGACCATCAATTGATTTCGCCGGCTTGGCGGGATTTTGCTGCGTCGTTTCTTCGTTTGTCAGCATCTTCATTCCTGTCGTTCATCGCCCAATTTCGCACCCGGCTTCGCCCTGACGTTCTTGTGCCGCGCGCAGCGCGACACAATCGGCGGGCGAGCCGATACCGGCCCTGTCATGGGCGCTTGCCATATCCGTGTCTTTTGTGGGGAGAACCGGCGCCTTCGAGAGAGGCGCCTGGACAGCGAAGCGCGTTGCACTCCGCTTGATGCTGATCAGCGCGGCTAGTGTGCCGCCGGCGTCTTCGCGTCCAGCTCGGCGACCAGTGCCTGCACCCAGTCATCAGGAATGATCGGCTGGTGGTACGTGCACTCACCTGACACCACCGTCGAGCCATGCAGGCGGCCGTCGGGAATCAGGACCATGTCGCCTTCATGCATCTTGAGTTGCATGCCGACGTTGCCCCAGAACAGCATGTCGCCTTCCTGAATGGTGACCAGCCGATGGTCGTTATGGACATGCGTCGTCGAACACATTTCATGCGGCTCGATGAACGTCTCGCGGTCAATGTCAGGGCACTCGGCATCAATCCGCTTGCTGATGCGGCGCGCGAACTCGCAGTATTGAGGGATCGCACCAAGCCATTGCAATTGCTCGCCCAGATCCCAACGGCCGCGCTCAGCCAACCGTTCGCCCGCTGCTGCGCCCGACACGCATTGCTCGAACGCGGCACGCCCAAAGCGGTCTGCCGCGGTTTGCAGCGCGGTTGCGAAACGGCCGACCAATGCGGCCTTGCGCGCTTCGGCTTCGCCGGGTCCCCGGCCCGCGGGCTGCAGCCAGGCGCATGCACGCTCGAGTGCAAGACCGAAAGCCAGCCACTCCGCTTCGGCCGCAAACACCGCGCCGGTCAGCGCGAATGCGCGATCCGGACGCCGGGCGAGCGCATACAGAAGATTGGTTTTGGCCATGCTCGTCGGCAAATAGAACTGCCAGTACGCGTGCTGCTGGCGTGTCACGCCGCAAGTCGCAGCTACGCGCTGCAACAAGGTGTCGTCGGGAAGGTCACCTTCGAGTGTGGGCCACGCGTGCTGTGGCAATACATCGAAATAACCGTTCGCTGCCGCTCGCGCCACCGCACGTCGCTTCGACGGCGCGAGCGCCCAGCGCTGGACCATGATGAAGCGCAGCCCTTCTTCCAGATAGTCGTTGCGCATCAGGCGCGCAAACGTTGTATCCCAGAAGGTGCTTTCGTCGTCGATGATGCGTGCAAGCCGGGCACTCGCAGCCGCAACGCTTTCCCGTGCCGTTGACGCACTGCCCAAGTAAGAGAACGCATACGCTTCGAGGAACGGGGCCAGTTGTGCACCCAGCGTCCTGACGTCGTCACGATAAAACTCAGTGAAGCGTTGCCAGTCCGCGGCTTCGCCGCTGTGCGGCATGCGTGCGACGTCCAGCTCGTAGATCGATAGCAGCGTGCGGTTCGACGCCAGCGACGGAAGCCGGCTGACATTGTCGGCGCGCACCGGCTTCATGAACTTGAGGAATCCGAAATCTTCCGGGCGCAACGGCCGGCGATGATAGTCGTCATCGAGCAGTAATTCATCGACGGTGGCGCTGCGAAACGGATGCGCGGCCGCGAACTGCCTGATCAGCGCCACGAACTCTTCGCTTCGTCCGGCAAAGGGTTCGAAGTCGAACAGCGCAGGATAAGAAAACGTCATGAATGAAAACTCCTTGGACCGGCCGCGCCGGCGGAATCAGTAGATGCAGTGCGAGAAACTGCGCTTGAGGCGCGCAAGTGTGCGACGCTCGCCTGACGAAGCGGAATCGCGGAGGCTGCATGCGGTAGCGTTGCCGCCAGCGATGCCACGATTGCGTCGATCAACTCGGCCCGCGCTGTATCGATGAAAAAATGGCCACCGTCGAACACGCGTTGAGTGAAACGCCCCGAGGTCTCGTGTGCCCATGCCGTCAGGTTTTCCGGTTGTTCGGATAACGTATCGTCTCGGCCGACGAGCGTGGTCAATGGGCAAGTGAGTGGTGCACGCAACGCGTTGCTGGTACGAACGTACGTCGCGCACAGATGAAAGTCAGCGCGAAGCACGGGCAGCGCGAGATCGAGGAATCCGGAATCGCCAAGCAGTTCTTCGGGCGTTGCGCCGAGACGCCGCAGTTCATCGATCATTGCTTCGTCGGTGCAATCCAGCCAGGTTGCGTCGAGCGTCCGGCAGGCCGGCGCCGCGCACGCCGCGGCACCGAACCACACTGGCACGAGGCCATTTGCGCGGTACAACCAGTGCGCCAGTTCGAGACCGGCCAGCGCGCCCATGCTATAGCCGAAGATCGCGAAAGGTCCGTCGATCGCCCGCAAGGCTTCGCGTCCCAGTGCGCCCGCCACATCAGGCCAGCAATGCAGCGCAGGCTGCGCGCGTTTCGCACCGTGGCCCGGAAGGTCGAGGGCGCGAACGCGAATCCACGATGGCAGCAATGCACCCCATTCCCGATACACCGCCGCACTTGCTCCGGCGAACGGCAGACAGATCAGCGTGACGTTCATCCGCGACCTGTCTCAGGCCGCTTTGGCGCCGGCATCGGCCGCCATCGCCTGACGCAGGCTGAGCGGACGCATGTCGGTCCACACCGCGTCGATGTACGCAAGGCAGTCGTCCTTCTTGCCGGTCTTGCCCACAGCAGTCCATCCTGCGGGCAGCGCCTTGTAGTCCGGCCAAATTGAGTACTGCTCCTCGTGGTTCATCACAACGTTGTAGGTCGTGTTTTCGTCGCCCCAGCTCATGAAATCTCCTTAACGCGAATGAGAATTACTATTATTACAGTTTAAATCATCTGATGTAAAGATCGTTTGTCACCGTGTTTGTCAGCCGGTTTGTCAGCCGGTTTGTCACCCTGTCTGGCAGCGTTGCGGCAGCAGGCTCAGAGTCCGAGTGCCGGCGCGCCGGGTAACCGTTCAGCTCATCCAGGCATGCGCCCCGGTGGGGCCCGCGCCTTGGCCTTGGTTCCATCGAATGATTTCAGCCCTTCCCTAATCCCCGCGCCGGCCGCTTTCAACAGCGCCTCTTTCGCAGTCGAGCAGCGATAAAACTCACGCACGGTCCCGATCCGCCGCGCCTCTTCAGGCGCACAAACCAGGTCGAACAACACGCGCCAAAAGTGACGCCACACCTCCGCCGAATCGGCGTCCAGGCTCAGAGTTCCACACGCCATAACTCAACGTCAGCGGATCGGCACGCAGCTGTCGGAATGGGACCGGTGCGGGGGTCATCGACGCGGAATCTCAAAAATTGTTAACAGGACCGAAGCATAGGCATCTGCCATGACAAAATCAAGTTATTGAGAATCATTTGCAATACGGAGAGTTTTTCGCGATCATGGATGCCTTGAGAAAGCCCGGACCCTCCTATGGAAACGATGACCCCCGGCGTCAGTGCCGACGCCCTGAACGTGCTGATGACACGCCAGTCGCACTGGCCGCTAGCCGAACCCGCGCCCGATGATTCCCAGCTTCAGCAGATTTTCGATGCCGCCCTGCGCGCCCCCGATCACGGCGCGTTGCGGCCGTGGCGCTTTGTACTGATTCGCGGCGACGCGCGGCTGAAACTCGGCGAGTTGCTCGTCGATCTCGCTTGCGCTCGAGCTCCGGGAGAGCCTCGTTCGGCGCATGAACATCGTGGCCGCCGTGCGTTGGCGGCGCCCGTTGTGATCGCGCTCGTGGTGTCGCTGACACGCGAGACGAAGGTGCCTGAAGTCGAGCAGTTGCTGTCCGTTGGGGCCGCGGCCATGAACATGCTCAACGCTATTCATGCGCTCGGTTTTGGCGGCTTCTGGGCGACCGGACCGGATAGTTATGAGCAGCAAATGCATCGCGCGCTCGGGCTGACCGCGCGTGATCGTTTGCTTGGATTTCTGTTTGTCGGCACGCCAGCCGATGGTGTGCGCGCGGTGGAGCGTCCCTCCAGCGACCGCTACGTGACGGAATGGCTCGAAGCCTGCGCCTGAGTGGCGGCAGACAGAAGTGGTGCGAAAGGAACGGCGATATCAACGCCATTTTGGTTCGTGATCCTATCCCTCATCGGCTTGAGAGGAACGCCTGGCGGTTCCGGTTCGCCGGGCCGCTCCGGCGTTGTCGCGTGCGGACTGTCGGCACGTACCCTCTCGCTCTGAAACGGTATTTACCATGCCCACCGGTTTATTGACTGAGCGCTCATTGACGCAGACATCGCAGCGCGATTTTATCGATGACCTCGATGCGCCGATCCAACTGCCCGTCTACGAAACGCAGCCGCAGTTCCTGCCGCTTCGCATGAACGAAACGCTTTCGCTCAGTCCACGCTCGCCGGCCCCCGGTGAGATCTTTGTGTTCCGGTTTCGCAGTCAATGGCAACGCGTGAGTGCGCAGGATTCGGCGCAGTGGCTGACCCAGGACGAGACCCGGCGCGCGGCTTTGCTTCCCAGTCCCGCGCTGCGATATAGGTATATATCGAGCCGCGCGGTGTTGCGGCTGGCTGTTGCCCGGATGCTTGGATGCCAGCCCGGTGCGGTTGAATTGCGTGATGACTCCAAGGGTCGGATGTTCGTGCAAGACGCCAGGGGGGACGTCGTTTTATGCGCCGATATAGCCTATGCGGGTGTCTGGATCATGGTTGGCATCAGTGCTAGTTGTTTGGGCTTGGGGACGTCGTTGCCTTCGTACAAGGTGGCATCCGATGACGTTGCGCCGATGCCGAGTCGCGTATCGGGCCAGGTTTTAGCGACGTCGGAGGGTTTGCTTTTTAGCAAGCAGCAAGCGCGTGATAATAGTTTGCTTAGCGCCGCTGGGCATCGTACGGGTATCGATCATTTAAACGTCGCGATTGGCGGATCCGGTTCGGCTTTGGCTCGAGTTTCTGAGGCGGAGCCTTGGTGTGTCTTTGATTTGCCTATGCCAGGGAAACTCTGCGCGTCGGTATGCAGTTCTATACCGCTAAGCACTATCTTTGCTTTTGGGTGGAGTAAGCGGAATGATGGGTGATTTTCGCTCGCGCTAGGGGTCGGGGTTTGGCGGTTTTGGGGTCGGTGGTCGGAGTCGATGCCGGGTTGCTGCTTTTGGCGTTAATGATCTACTTAGGTTTGCTAATCTCTTTATCGCTGTTAGCCACTGCGCGTGGCAGCGCGTCATTTCTTTGTCCAAAGCGACAAAGAAACGAAGCAAAGAAAGCGCTTTCAAAACGAGGGCTCGTAAGTTGACCTAGCGTGCGGTTTCCACGTTTTTGGCACCCCAAAAGCACGGTGCTCGCCAGAACCACCGATGTGTGAAACCCTCCTTCTCCGAACACGGATACCCACACGCTTCGCCACCAGTGACTGAACCTGCCAAAGGTTCATTCCGCGCTATCCGCGGACAACCTCCCTTCAAATATATACGCACGTCGAACCGCGTCGCCAACCCTCCGAGAGACCAAGCCGTAAGGAGGCATTAAGCGCAAACACACATTTCAAGCTCGATCAAAGCTCAGCCGACCATGATCGCAACCCCGACCAAGCCCGGGAACGTTTTGTGCGCCTTGGTTGCTACGCTTGCAGGTCGAGCATGGTTGGTCGGCTATCCACGCAATACCAACAATATATGCCTCAGCGGCATTTCAAATGCATTGGTCAGACCGATCGAGTTGCGACCGCCGGCAATTGAAGTGAATGAGCAGAATGAAAGCGTTTGTCGGGTTGTGGTTACGCGAAGCAAATCAGCGCTCGACGCACGTTTAGCACGCGAATAACGCAAGCTCTCTAAAGGGAACCGTCATGGACAAGAATCGGGTTGAAGGCGCAGCCAAGCAAGTGACCGGCTCCATAAAGGAAGCATTCGGCAAAGTCACCCGCAACAGGACAACACAAGCTGAAGGCGCCGCCGAAAGAGTCGCGGGCAAAGTTCAGTCAAAGGTCGGTAAAGCAGCCGACGCCGTGCGCGACATATTCAGGAAGTAACTAGAAAATTCGCAAGCTGAAAGTCGACCGGGCAAGGTCGGCTTTTTTTGCTTGGCGTTTAGCCGGCGAACCTCGTCGCAAGGAAGTGCTTCGGATTTCTCGCTCTGACGGATGTCGGAAGGGGATGATACAACTGACCCGTCGAGTCCCTAAGCAACGCCCGCGGCAGCATCCACTACATGCCGCGAGGCCAACCGCCCGGCGAAGCCCATCGCGTCGTAGATCAACACGGCAAGCAACCCAACAATAACGCCGCCCTGCAGAATGAAGGCCGTATTCGATGTCTGCAGCCCGGCAATGATGACATCGCCCAACCCCTTCGCCGCCACAGTCGAACCAATCGTCGCCGTGCCCAAGTTGATCACCACGGACAACCGCAGGCCCGCAAGAATCACCGGCAACGCGAGCGGCAGTTCGACAGTGAACAACTGCCGCGTCGCACTCATGCCCATTCCTCGCGCCGCATCGATAGTCGTCGAAGGAATCTCCTTCAGGCCCGTAATGGTGCTCTCGAAGATCGGCAGGAGACCGTAAAGAATCAATGCGACCAGCGTCGGCTTCACACCAAACCCGACCACCGGCACCGCAAGCGCCAGCACGACGACCGGCGGAAACGTCTGCCCAATATTCACCACGCTACGCGCGAGCGGCAGGAATTCCGCACCCGCCTCGCGCGTAACGAAGATCCCCGCAAGCAATGCAATCACCGCACCCACCAGACTGGCGCCCGCCACAATCGCAAGATGTGCAAGCGTGAGGTCCAGCAGGCTCGCCCGGTCGTAGAGAGCCGGTGCGCCGTTTTCAGCCAACGGTGCAAGGAGCGGCTGGAACACGTGCGGCTTGAACAGCAGCAGGAGCAGCACGGCAAGCGCGAACGTACGCGCTATCCAGGCAGCTGATTTCATGTGGACCTCTCGGCGCGCGCCAGGATCGATGCAAGCGAAATGCGGCTGTGCACTCCACCGTCCGCCGATGCAACCGGCAAGCTCTGCGCACCACGCCAAAGCAACTCGGACAAGGCATCGCGAAGGCTCTGCGTGCCGGCAATGGGACTGCCCTCGGCGGCGCCGGTTTCAGCGATCTCACTAACAGGAATCAACGACAGCAACCGGAACGGCCGGTCGACGCCCGCCACCAATCGCTCGACAAAACCCGGCGCGGGCCGCTGCAAGATCTCCGCGGGCGTAGCCGCCTGAAGAACGCGGCCACCGTCCATCACCACAATGCGATCGCCCAGATGCAACGCCTCTTCCATGTCGTGCGTAACGATCACAACCGTGATCCCCAGGCGCCGCTGAAGCGCAAGCAAGTCCTCCTGCGCCTTGGCACGAATGATCGGATCGAGTGCGCCGAACGGCTCGTCCATCAGCAAGATTGCAGGCTCCGCCGCCAGCGCCCGCGCCACGCCCACACGCTGCTGCTGACCACCGGAAAGCTGATGAGGAAACTTGTCGAGGTAGGCATCGGCGTCAAGGTTGAAGAGCGCCAGCAACTCGCGCACACGCTGGTCGATCCTGGCCGCACTCCACCCCAGCAAGCGCGGAACCGTCGCGATGTTTCGCGCCACCGTCCAATGCGGAAACAAACCGTTGCCCTGGATCACATAACCAATCCCGCGCCGCAAAACCTCGGCCGGCAAGGTGTCGGTGTCGCGTCCGTCGATACGGATCGTGCCGCTCGTGGGCGCGATCAGGCGGTTGATCATGCGCAGGAGCGTGGACTTGCCGCTGCCCGACGTGCCGACAAACGCGGTGATGGTGCCGCGTTCGATAGTGAGCGAGACGTCATCGACTGCAACGATATCGCCGAAACGCCGGCTGAGCTTTTCGATTTCGATCATACGTGTCGCCCTTTAGTGGCGTCCTTTAGTGGCGTCTTTCAGCGAGTTCCGTGACGGCGTTGAACACGATGGCCGCGGCGAGACCGAGCGCGATAGTTGGCACGGCACCAAGCAGCACGAGATCAGTCGCCGCTTGCCCAAGCCCCTGGAAAACAAAGGTCCCGAAGCCACCCCCGCCGATCAGCGCGGCCACGGTCGTGAGACCGATGTTCTGGACCAGCACGATCCGCACGCCCGTCAGGATGACCGGCAACGCAAGCGGCAATTCGATAGCAAAGAGCCGCTGGCGCGGGGTCATGCCCATCGCCACTGCCGCTTCAACGCTCTCGCGCGGCAGCTGCGCAAAACCCACCACGACGCTTGCCGCGACCGGCAGCAGCGAATAGAGGAACAACGCAATTCCCGCAGGCGCGACACCGATACCGCGAATGCCCAGCGCATCGAGCAGCGGGAATCGGGCGGCAAGCAGCCCTAGCGGAACCATCATCAACCCGTACATCGCGATACTCGGGATGGTCTGGACAATGTTCAGCACCGGCAACGTGAGCGCACGCAGCGTCGACCACTTCGCACACGCTACACCGAGCGGCACGCCGATCAGGACTGCCGCTGCAACCGACCCGGTGACGAGTTCAACATGGCGAGCCGCTTCGCGCCAGAAGGTATCGGCGTGATTCGCATACTCCTGCATGACCGACAGCCCGCTCCATAGTCCACTGCTGAGGATGGCGGCTATTGCGGCCGCAGCCAGTGCAAGCGCAAGGAGATGCTGCACGGGTCCGAACGAGAGCTTGGCGATAGCGTCGGTTACCAGCACCGAGAACGCGAAGAACAGGATCCAGAACCCACCGGCGGGCGACACCCTCGCCAACGGGTGATCCTCTGTGACGAGATGCGCGGGCACAAGGCCGAGCAGCACGCAGAGCGTCAGGAGCAGGACAACGCCGGCCACGAACCGAAGCGTCGGCCGGCTGCGCAGCAACGCGAACAGCGCCCCTGCCGCGAACACCGCAAGAAATGCCCAAGCCTGTCCAGCTGTGAAGATATCGGTCAACCCGAGACCTTTGCCCGACACGATCCGGTTCGCACGGAAGGTCACGAACGGCTGGAACACCAACGCGAGCACGGCCAGCGCTGCAATCAGCGAACCGACCTTGTCGATACGCGACCTGCCCGCGTCGTGCTGCGCCACGGCCGCGTCCTGGGTCTCGTGAGGGCGTGCATCAGCCCGTGCATCGGCCCCCGTGCCGGCAATCATTTAACGAAACCCTTCGATTTCAGGTAGCTCGCCGCTACCGTTGCGGCCGGCTCGCCGTTGACCTGAATGCGGCTGTTCAACGTCTGCAGGGTCTTCAGATCAAGACTGGCGAAAACCGGCTTGAGGTAGCCGGCAATTTCCGGGTGCGCTTTCAGCACGCTCTCGCGAATCAGCGGCGTGGGCGCGTAGACGGGTTGCACGCTCTTGTTGTCCTCCAGTACCACCAGGCCCGCGGCCTCTATGCCGCCGTCCGTGCCGTAGACCATGGCTGCGTTGACCTTGTCGGTCTGCTCGGCGGCTGCCTTGATCGTCGCCGATGTATCGCCGCCCGAGAGCACAAGAAGTTGTTCAGGTTTCAGCTTGAATCCATAGGTCTTTTCGAACGACGGCAGCGCGGCTGCGGTATTGACGAACTCGGCGGATGCCGCGAGCTTGACCTGACCGCCCGCCGACACCCACTTGCCGAAGTCTTCGAAGGTCTTGATCTTGTTGGCCTTCGCCACGGTTCCGAGCAGGCCTACCGCCCAGGTGTTGTTAGCAGGCGCGGGTGTCAGCCAGACGATCTTGTTGGCGGCGTAATCGAGCTTGGCGGCTTCCTCATAGCCTTTGGCTTCATTTTTCCAGAGCGGGTCATCGGCCTTGTTGAAGAAGAACGCGGCGTTGCCGGTGTATTCCGGATAGATATCGATTTCACCCGTCGTGATCGCCTTGCGCACAATCGGCGTGGTCCCGAGGCCTATCTTGTCGGAGACCGTAATGCCATGCGACTTCAGCACCTGGGCAATGATGTTCCCGAGCAGATTGCCCTCGGTGTCGATCTTCGATGCCACGGTGACCGAGTCCGCTGCATAAGCGGTGGAAGCAGCGGACATGGTCAGCACGAGCGCGGCGGCGCCCCATGTTTTGATTGATTTTGCTATTCCCATGGGGAGGTGACCTCGGTTAAACGGTTGTTTGCAAAGGAAAGGCGTTCTTGGTCGCTTATCGGCCGCTCATCGGCCGATAAGGCGCCGGGCGACATTATCGACCAGGTAGCAGTGAATCGGCTGCAATAGCTGAGGAGAGTAATGGCATGCAAAACAATCACAAACCAAGAAATCCCGATTTGCAAATAGGTATCGATGGAAATGCGCCCTCGGCACAGAACCTACGCGGCGTAACGTGGAAACGCAGGCACGGGCGCAACCCTGCGCCGCCTGGCTCAACGCCGAATAATGCTCGAACGTTCGCCCCCGGCGCGTTCATGTTGCACACGCCATGGAATTGCACAACAAGCTCTCAATTAATTGCCTTGCTAACTATTTCGTGATTTAATCTATCCATGTTCGATCACTGCCTTTACTTCAACTCGGCTGCCCTCGCCCGTCTCGTGGAGCGGGAGTGGACGGTCGTCTATGCAGAATTCGGGCTGACACCACCGCAGGGATTTGTGCTTCGAGTTGTGCTGGCCACGCCCGGTTGCCTCAGCAGTCAGATAGCCGAGATCCTCGGCATAGCGCGACCCACCGCGACCCGGCTTATCGACAGTCTCTGCGAAAAACAATTAGTGGAACGCCGTCAAGCCAAGGAAGACGGCCGGGAGTGGACAGTCCATGCAACGGCCGGCGGTCAGGCGCTCGATCGGCCAATCAACAATGCCAGCGCAAAGATTGCACGGACCTTGCGCGCAAAGATCGGCCCGGAGTTGTTCGAGTCGGCCGTCACGTCCATGCACGGCGTGAGGAAGGCGTTGGTGTAAGTCCAACGTCTTTTTTTAAAGACAGATAGTTGTCTTGCTAATTATAGTGGAGGCAAGCAAATGGATAACGAGTTGCGTCGAATGGCCGTGGCTGAAAAGCGCATCGGGTGGCGATGGTCACCGGTACGCGCCGCCAGCGCCGCTATGGCAATCCTAGGGATAGCGGCCCTGCTGGTCGCACTTGCCTGCTCTGTTTCCAGCATTCGCGCAAACAATGCACGATGCCTAGAGGCATTCGCCAACGATGAACACCGCAGTCTCGACGCTTTTTTCCAGGATCCGTCGCTGCAGGATTCGCTCGTGCAAGCGATCGATCAATGTTCCCGGTGAACGTCGATCGATCATCGTCTTTGGCATGGATGCGGCGCGGCGTGCATCGGACGTCTTTTCAGATGCTTTGCATATAGTCGCGGTCCTCGGCGGGCAGTGACGAGAGCCAGTTTTCTTCGGAACCGGGTTCCGGCAAAACATGACCGTATTCGATCATCTGTGCCGGAGGCAGTTCGGATATGTAGGCCCAGATGTATCGCTTGGCAACGGATGTGGTTTTCGAAATCGCGTCGACCATGCCCTCAAGCAACTCACGCTTGCGCTCTGCGGTGCGACCGGCGCGAATATGTCCGTGCACAAAAATCTGCTCCGCGCGAAGCGGACTTCCACCCACGAAGTGATTGCCATGAGGCACTTCGTTGAAAATCACCTGAGCGAAGAAAGACTGCGCGCCGGTGGCCTGATTGTGAATCCGGGTGATGTCTTCCGCAATGCGTTGCTTGACATCGGCAGACAGACAACCGGCGGCAGCGGAAACAATATAGGTTGGCATATAGCCCCTCCGTGAGCAATGGAACGACGCTTTCGCTATTTCGTCTCATCTATTGCATATACAACTATTGTGCAGAAGATAAGGTTCAACAACGTACAGTTGCAGCTACAACTAATTGAATGAATGAAACCGAGAAAGATAGTTGTAGCTACATCTTATTGTTTGCAATATCGGCCAGATACACGTGTTTACCCGGCAGTCGATGCGACGAACCCATCGGTCGACACTGCCACCAGCGTCAAACCTCCCGCCCCACACCTTGAAGCGTTTCGAGCGCTTCCAACAGGCGCTTGCTTGCTGGGCCTTTCATAAACTTTTGAACTTCGCTTTCAACCTGCTTCTGCGCGACCTGCCAGTGAGGCTCTGCACGCCGCAGCATTTTCACCCCCTCCTTGCTCAAGGTAGCGACCTTGAAGCGGGCATCTTCTTCACTGCCGACCTTGACCCAGCCGGCATCGATCAGGACCTTGAGGTTTCTCGAGATGGTGGTCTTATCCAGCGCTGCTTCCACTGCGATTTCAGTGAAGGTCGCCGATCCAAGACGCTCGAGCGCGCGGAGAAGCGAGAACTGCGTGATTTTTAATCCGATCGGCCGGAGCGCGTCGTCGTAGACGCTCGTCAAAGCGTTTGCCGAGCGACGGAATTGTGTGCAATAGCAGTCCGTGAACATGAGATTCCAGAATCGATTAGCGGCGAACAATCCCAGGCCGTTGCACTACCGCAATTAAGCCCCCTCTGAGCACCAGGGAAATGTAGGGGCGCCAGAATCAGATGCATATGCAACTGCTTTAGTATAGCTCGCATCTCGCATAGCGCGTCAATGCCAGATCACAGGAGGAGTTTTGTCGATCAGAACATGCGACATGGGACCTGCCTGCTTATCGACAACAGGCAATGGGCTCAATTCGTCTTCAGTGGGTTCTTACATGTCGCTCGGTTCTGTCACCGCCGCCCGGAATCTTGTAAATCCCGCAGGCATCACGCAATCGCATGCCACAGCGCCAACGCGCCGCACAAAGGCACTGATTCAGGCATCTACCAGGAAATCTTCACGGTTTTTGTCGACGATCCAGTGAGGCGCCCGGCCACGGCCTGACCAGGTCGCACCGCTCACCGCATCACGATATTTGGGTAAGCCCGTTGTGACGGACACCGCAGCAGTCGCCTTGACTTGATGGTTGTGTCCCATGAGCTCGGCAAGCGAGATCTTATATTCGCCCATCTTTGCGACTATTTCAGCGAGGACGATTTCGGCCTGGCGCTGTCGGGCGACGTTCAATTGGTCCTGAAGCGCTTCGCGTTGCGCGAGCAGTTCTTTAAGGGTGGGCATTTCTGTTTGCATTATAAAAAGTCATTCTTTGAAGTTGTATGGGTGTTCGACAGCGTATTGATCAACAAAGGTTGGCGCAGAAGGAATCGCGTTTTAATAATGGGTTCGCCGCTAACGTCTCAGTCAGTCTGCCGGCTGGCGAACCGGCCAGGCCTGCCGGACCGATGGTTGCCGGATTAGCGGCATTCCAGCCTGCGAACTTCGTCGGAGTCTTCAGTAGCCGTGACGTTATGGACGACAACATGCCCTATCAGCCGGCGATTCAAGAGGTGCTGCCTACGCGCAGGGGTGGTTCCCCCAACGGGCCTCTTCACTGAAACAGCGGCTAGTGTACGCGCATCGCGCCGGGTCGCATTGGGAACAGTCGCGTTGCGGGTCAATGGAATACAAATACCACACCCAGCCCAACTGATCCAGACGTCGATTGCAGACGACATCTTACACACCGCGTCCGAGTCTGAATCCAGTCAAACAATTCTTTCGCGGCAAATTCCGGCTCGTTAAAGAGCTCCAATTCGGAACTCGAATTCGCAAGCGTGCGGTTTTTCAGCGTGCCGAGTGTAACGGATCGCTGGAGCGATACGCGTGCGGCAATATTCCGGTTCTATATCGCAGTTCCGATGCGCCTTGACAATCGTTACATCGGAAGCTAATTGAAAGCATGGGCCATGGAATTAAAGAGGACGGACCAAAAGATTCACACATTCGCCAATCGCTCGATAACCAGATCAAGTAGCGCCCGCAGTCTCCCTAGCCGGCGCAGGTCGCGATGGTAGCCGAACCAAACGTCGCGGCCGGGCGGCCTCTCTCCCAGATCGATGCGGTGTATGCCGGTCGTATTATCGCCGAGCGCGCAGGGGAGAACCGCTAGTCCGCCACCCTCCGCACACATCCTGGCTTGCGCGCCGCGGTTATTGCTGCCGAACGCCATGTGCGCTTTCGGCAGCACGCGTCTCGTCCAGTCGACGTCGGGCAGCGTTCCAAATGCGCTGTCCATTGTGATGAGGCTATAACCCTCGCCGTCGCCCGCGTGCGGTGGAACCATATCGACCGGACCATACAGCGCGTAGTCCATGTGCATGAACTTCCGCTGGATCACATCGGCCTCGTCGAACTGCGTGATGCGAAACAGCAGGTCCGCGTCGCGCCTGGCAAGACTAAATTGGCGGGAATCGGTCACTAATTCGACGCTCACGCGCGGATTGGCCTTAAGGAATTCAGCGAAAAGCGGCGTCAGGACATGAATACCAAACCAGTCCGACGATGACACCCGCAGCACGCCAGTGAGATGCTGCTCCTTACCGGCCAAAGAGCGCTCGAACGCGAGTGCATCCTCCTCCATACGCTCCGCGTGCATCAGAACGGCTGTTCCTTCATCTGTCAGGACAAAACCGTCCGTGGTGCGTTGAAACAGGGTTTGGCCGACCGCTGATTCGAGGGCTCGCAGCCGCCGGCCCATGGTCGGTTGTGTTTGACCGGTCCGCTTTGCGGCCGCGCCAAGCGAACCCGTGCGGGCAATCGCCAAAAAAATCCGAACATCGCCCCAGTCCATTTCGCCTCATGCATAAACGTTTGGACGTCGTGCAATAACGTCGATTTACGTAATTTCCTGCATGGACGAAGATGAATCAAGCAAATTCACTCAATCACCGGGAGAAATATCATGAACATGCAAGCGCTGGTTCTGAACCGCTATAACGGTCCGCTTGAACTGACCCAGCTCTCTCGCCCAAGCGCGCAGCCCGGCCAGGTGCTGGTCCGTATTAAAGCGAGCGGCTTGAATCCGCTGGACACCAAGATTCGCGCCGGCAGCGCAGCACACGCGAAGCATCCGCTACCGCTGGTGCTGGGTATCGATATGGCGGGCGTGGTCGAAGCGGTCGGGCAAGGCGTCGCTCAGTTCAAGGTGGGTGATGAGGTGTACGGAATGACTGGCGGTGTCGGCGGCATCCAGGGATCACTCGCGGAGTTCGCAGCAGTCGATGCACGGCTGATCGCGTTAAAGCCCTCCAATCTCTCGATGAAAGAAGCCGCGGCCCTGCCGCTCGGCTTCATCACGTCTTATCAGGGAATCGTGGACCGGGCGCAGTTAAAAGCCGGGCAAACAGTGCTTGTGCAAGGCGGAGCGGGTGGTGTCGGACACGTGTCCGTGCAACTCGCGATAGCGCTAGGCGCCCGCGTTTTCGCAACGGTGAGCAAGGGTGACGCTGAACTCATGGCGAGTTACGGCGCGGTTGCTATCGACTATCGTGATCAGTCGGTCGAACAATACGTTCAGGAACATACGGGTGGAGAAGGCTTTGACCTGGTGGCCGACACCGTTGGCGGAGCAACGCTGGATGCGTCGTTTTCGGCGGTCAAGCAATTCGGGCGTGTCGTGAGCGCACTAGGCTGGGGGACGCACGCCCTCGCGCCGTTGTCATTCCGCGAGGCGACGTACTCGGGGGTATTCACGCTCTCAGCGCTGCTAACCGGCAAGCACCGTGAGCACCATGGAGAAATCCTGCAAGTAGCGACGCAGCTGGTCGAAGCGGGAAAGCTCGTTCCCAAACTAGACCCACGCAGTTTCGATCTGGCTAGCGCTGACCTCGCATATCAGGCCATTACAGCGGGAACCACCAAGGGGAAAATAGTCGTTGACGTTCAATAGCGGCATTGGATCAGGATGGATTGCCGCGCGTACCTAAAGACGAATAAGCGACAAAAAAGCGACAAATAGGCTTGCGGGGCAGCGCTCATCACGGCCCCGGAAAAATTCCCTAACGCGATAACGCGACATCCGCCGGCCGTGCGAACCGCTTTGCGCCGACCACGCAAAGCACAACGGCCGTTGCAACAGCCACCATTGGCCAGCCGACAGGCTCATGCAACAAGGTTGCGGCAAGCACGAGCCCGAAGAACGGCTGAAGTAATTGCAACTGCCCCACTGCCGCAATACCGCCCTGAGCCAGCCCGCGATACCAGAACACAAAACCAATCAACATGCTGAACAAGGACACGTAAGCAAGTCCCATCCATGCCGATTCCCCTACGTCGGCCCAGGTCGACGGCATGGTGAACAGTGCCAGCGGCGCCATGATAGGCAGCGACAACACCAGCGCCCACGAGATCACTTGCCAGCCGCCAAGCTTGCGCGAGAGTCGACCGCCTTCCGCATAACCCAGCCCGCAGACGATGATGGCCGCGAACATCAGCAGATCGCCGATAGGCGACGCCCCCGTCCCACGGGCCAGCGCAAAACCGGCTACAAGCAAGGCGCCGATGCCTGAAAACAGCCAGAACGCCGGGCGGGGGTGCTCACCCCCACGCAACACGCCGAAGATGGCGGTCGAAAGCGGCAGCAAAGCAACAAAGACAACGGAATGAGCGGCGGTGATGTGCTTGAGCGCGAGGGCGGTTAGCAACGGAAAGCCGATAACGACGCCGCACGCGACCACGGCGAGCGAGATCAGGTCACCTCGTTCGGGCCGCTTTTGCCGGAACACGAGCAAGAGCATGAGTCCCAGCAAACCTGCGATTCCAGCACGCGCAACCGTCAGAAAGACCGGGTCGAAGGCGGCGACCGCGACGCGTGTCGCAGGCAATGAGCCGCTGAAAATCAGCATCCCGAGGAAACCGTTCATCCATCCGCTTGCCGTCTTGTCCATCATGCTCCCCTATTTTCAGCTAACAGTATCGGCGCACAAAGCATGGATTTTCCAGAGACAGTGCAATACAGTTATGGAAAACTGTATGGGTTAAATATCAGTACACATGGCAGACACCACTTTCTTTGAAGCTGACGCCGCCACACTGGTTGAGCGTGTCATGCAGGCCATCCGACAGCGGATTGCCGGACGTACCCTGGCGCCGGGCGCCAAGGTTCCATCAATCCGGGGCTTCGCTGAAACCTTACAAGTGTCGAAGTCCACCGTGGTGGAAGCCTACGACCGCCTCGCTGCCGAAGGGGTCATCCAGTCGCGCCGCGGGTCCGGCTTTTACGTCGCCGGACACTTGCCGCCGCTGTCGCTTGCGGAGTTAGGCCCAAGGCTGGACCGCGTTGTCGATCCGTTCTGGGTGTCGCGACAATCGCTGGAGGCTGGCGCGAACGCCCTGAAACCCGGTTGCGGCTGGCTGCCTGCATCGTGGCTGCCGGAGGCGGGGCTGCGCCGCGCATTGAGATCCGTCGCGCGCACTGACGCCGCCGTACTGGCCGACTATGGCACGTCCCTCGGGCTCCCGGCGCTGCGGCAACTGCTCGCTCGTCGCATGGCGGATCGCGGCATTGAAGCGGCGCCTGATCAGATCATCCTCACCGAATCCGGCACGCAAGCCATCGACCTGCTATGCCGCCTGCTGCTCGAACCCGGCGATACGGTGCTCGTCGATGACCCCTGCTATTTCAATTTCATCGCCTTGTTGCGTGCTCACCGGGCCAAGGTCGTCAGCGTTCCGTACACGCCGGCAGGTCCCGATATCGACCTGTTTGCGCAGGCGCTTGCGGAGCATCGGCCGCGTCTCTACATCACCAACTCGGCGCTGCACAACCCGACAGGCGCAACGCTCTCGCCGGTCGTCGCGCATCGGCTTCTGAAGCTCGCGGACCAATCGGGCCTCACGATTATCGAAGACGATATCTTCGGCGACTTCGAGCACGAATCCGCTCCCCGTCTTGCAGCGTTCGACGGCCTTGAGCGAGTCGTCCATATCGGCAGCTTTTCCAAGAGCCTCTCGGCGTCCGTACGCTGCGGTTTCATTGCGGTGCGGCGCGACTGGGTCGAGCGATTGATCGATCTGAAGATTGCCACCTCGTTCGGCGGCGGACGTCTTTCGGGCGAACTCATCCTCGGCGTGCTGAAAGACGGCACCTACAGAAAGCACATGGAGAGCTTGCGAGAGCGCTTGTCCCGTTCGATGGGACAAACAAGCACGCGGTTGGAAGCACTTGGCATCGAACCATGGATCGAGCCGCGAGGCGGCATGTTTCTCTGGTGCAAGCTTCCCGAAGGACTTGATGCAACCGACGTTGCCCGCCGGGCGCTGGCCGAGAACGTCATCCTTGCGCCGGGCAATGCGTTCAGCGTCGCGCAGTCCGCAAGCCGCTTCCTGCGCTTTAACGTCGCCCAGTCGACAGACCCACGTGTTTTTACCGTGCTCGAGGCAGCGATGCAAGGGTGACGCTCAGCCGCTTTTAACGCATTAAGCGCACAAGGCGAACGTCACCCGCAACGCGTCAAGCCTGCGCCATCTTCGCCAGCGCTTCGCTGATCAGCACTCGCGTCAATTCGCCCGCGGGCAACTCACGCCCGAGCCGCGCCGCCTGTCCCGACCACAGGCTCGTAAAGTCGCCCTTGCCTGCCTGCTCGGCCTTGGCCTTAAGCGGTGCCAGCGCGGCGCCGGCATGCGGAAAGGCGGGCGCCACATCGGACAGCGGACCCAGTTCACGGATCGCCCGATTGATGATGCCGCGTGCCGGCCGGCCCGTGAATATGTTCGTCAACACGGTGGAATCATCCTGGGACTCGCGTAGCGCAATACGATGCACCTCGGGCACTTTCGCCTCCGGACAAAACAGATACGCGGTCCCCATCTGCACAGCCGATGCGCCGAGTGCGAGCGCGGCAACAATTCCCCGCGCGTCGGTGACGCCCCCGGCGGCGATCACGGGAACCGAGACGGCGTCGGCTACTTGCGGCACCAGCGCAAACGTGCCGACCTGTGCAGCATAGTCCTGCGTCAGGAAATTTCCGCGATGCCCGCCTGCTTCAACGCCCATCGCAATCACGGCGTCGCACCCATGCGCCTCGAGCCAGCGTGCTTCTGCCACAGTCGTTGCCGACGCTATGACTTTCGCGCCGGTCGCCTTCACGCGATCCAACAGGCTTTTATCTGGCAGTCCGAAATGAAAACTCACGACCTCGGGTTTGAATTCCTCCACGACCGCGCAGAAGTCACTGTCGAACGGGCGACGGCCTGCCGCGGGCGGCGTTACTTCAGGATCAAGTCCATGCTCAATGTAATACTCCGCCAGACGCGCGCGCCATGCCATGCTGCGCGCTGTATCGGGTTGCGGCGGAACATGACAGAAGAAGTTGATGTTGAGCGGGGCGCGCGTTTTCGAGCGGATCAACGCGATGCCGTCACGCGCTTGCTCCACGCTGAGTAGCGCGCAAGGCAGCGATCCCAGGCCGCCTGCTTCGCATACGGCAATGGCCAATTCGGGTGTGCCGGGCCCTGCCATGGGACCTAGAACAATAGGTGCTTCAATACCAAACAAGTCGAGAATCCGACGATCGCGCCAGGTGCCCATGCTCTTTTCTCCTTGATGATGTTCGCGGTGCCCGGGTGACTTGGGATCCATTCGTTGCATACGGCTTGACCCGCGCGCGGCCCGAGTGCACTAAGCTTAAAAGCGTACATCAATGCCCGAATTACTTCTCAATGGAACCGCTTGGCTTGCGCTCGAAGATAGCCGCTAGCCCACGCCGCCAGCAGCGCAAAGCTTAGCAAGCTTTCAAGAAGCAAGCGGCGCTTTGATGTGATAATTGCTATCACTTTTCCCGATATCGAGAGTCGACATGGACGCAGCCGATTTACGCATATTCGAGTCGGTCGCGCGAAACGGCAGCATGAATCGCGCAGCCCTGGAGCTTCATACGGTTCAGTCGAACGTGACGGCGCGGGTTCGCTTGCTGGAAGAGGAATTGGGCGCGCCACTGTTTCACCGGCACCATCGAGGCGTGGAACTGACGGCTGCCGGCCGCAGGCTGCTGCCTTTCTCCAGACAGATGGCGCGACTGCTCGACGACGCGCGCAGCGCCGTCAAGGATGACGGCGTCCCGCGCGGACCGCTGGTCCTCGGTACGCTGGAAACCACTGCTGCACTGCGCATGCCCGACGCACTCGCGTCGTTTGCGCTGGCTTTTCCGCAAGTGGACATGGTGCTGCGGACCGGAACCACGGCGAGCCTGATCGACGACGTCCTGCAATACCGGCTGGACGGCGCGTTTGTCGCGGGTCCGGTGCATCACGAAGAGCTATCCACCGAGGCCTTCTTTCGCGAGGAAATGGTCCTTGTGACGGCGCGTCATATTCGCTCTATTGCCGAGCTTGCGCAGTCGGGCGACGTAAAGACGATCGTATTCCGGATTGGATGTTCGTATAGGACACGGCTGGATATCGTGCTGGCGCGGCACGGCTTGCGAGTCAGTACGCCGCTGGAATTCGGCTCGCTCGACGCCATGCTTGGTTGCGTGGCTGCAGGCGTGGGCGTGACGCTGCTGCCGAAAGGCGTGGTCGCCACGGCGTGGCGCGAAGGCCGCGTGGCGGTGCACGATGTTGCGCCCGAAGATGCTCGCGTCGACACGTTGTTCGTGCGTCGCCGCGACGTCTATGCGACCACCGCGCTTAACGCCTTTCTCGAGATTGCGCGTCCGGTTGCGACCCCCGCGCCCGCGCTCGTGCTTGCTTGAACGATGCGGGCGCAGGCAATTAGATTAAGGCGTCGGGCATGTGCGCTTACATGCCTCCGCTCAAACGTGATCGCGAAAAACTTCCTTTGCGGCGAACAGGCCATTAAGGGCAGCCGGGAATCCTGCATACACGGCCATTTGCATGATGGTCTCGACTATCTCGTCGCGGCTAATACCCACATTCAGCCCCGCGGCAATATGGACCTTAAGTTGAGGCGTTGCATTGCCCAAAGCGGTAAGCGCTGCAATCGTGGCGATTTCACGAGCGCGAATGTCCAGGCCCGGTCGCGAGTAGATGTCGCCGAAGGGAAATTCAAGCACGTAGCGCGCGAAGTCCGGCGCGATATCCGCAAGCGAGTCGATGACCTTCTCACCGGCTTCCCCGTCGATCTCCGACAACACCCGTTTGCCCCGTTCTAGGCGACTTTCCTGATCCGCTTGGCGTTCGATCGTGTCTTGCATTTTTCCGTCCTCAGTTGAGTATTGGCATAACCCGCTATCTTGTTGTCGAGAACGAGAAGGCACGCTTGAAGTTCCTCCACCCTTAGCCGGACCTGATCGCGATGTTCAGTCAGCAGATCGCATCGGGCTTTCTCGGTCGCTGCTCCCTGCGCGCGAAGCCCGGCATAACGCAGCATTTCCTGAATCGACATGCCGGTCGTTTTAAGCCGCCCCAGGAACTCGATCCACGTGAGGATGGACGCGTCATAAACACGTTGACCCGTGCCATCTCGCGGCGCGAACGGGAGTAATCCAATCCGTTCATAGTAGCGAATCGTGTGGGCTGTCAGGCCCGTCTTCCCGGCGATATCACCTATCTTCATGGCTGCGTTCTCGTTTCGACATAGAGCATGGTAGGACTTAGAGTGCACTCTAAGTCAAGCGCTTTCCCGCATTGTGCCGCTCCTCGCGACGTGCCCAGAGTTCACGTACCATACGTCGTGCGCCGTACTGGCCAGTCCCATTTCTTCAACGTCACTTATTCGAATAATCCCTACAAAGACGCGGGCTATGGAATACGTCCTTGTTTTAATCGTCGGCGTGGCAGCCGGCATGTTGAGCGGCATTATCGGCACGGGATCGTCCATGATGCTGATGCCGGTCCTCGTCATCTTCTTTGGTCCCCAGCAGGCCGTTCCCATCATGGCGATCGGCGCGATCATGGGAAATCTCGGCAAGATCGTCGCGTGGTGGAGAGAGATCAACTGGCGCGCTTGCGGCGCCTATTGCCTGACCGCTGTTCCGGGAGCCGCGCTGGGGGTTCACACGCTGTTATCGTTGCCTGCCCGCGCGGTTGAAATTGCCCTCGGCGTATTTTTTGTCGCCATGATCCCCACCCGGCGATGGCTCGCACGGCGGTCGGTCAAGTTCAGCCTTTTGCACCTTGCACTGATCGGCGGCCCGGTCGGATTTTTGACCGGCATCGTTGTCTCCACGGGTCCGATCACGGTGCCTGTTTTCACGTCTTACGGACTTGAACGAGGCGCTTTCCTCGCGACGGAAGCCGCCGGTTCGCTCGCCGTCTACGGGACCAAGATCGCGGCGTTCAAGGAGTTTGGCGCACTGCCGGCGGGCATCGTGTTTCAAGGCCTGATCGCAGGAACAGCGCTTATGACCGGATCGTTTTTCGCCAAGTCGATAGTCGTCCGCATGGCGCCATCGACGTTCAAGTTGCTGGTCGACGGACTCATGTTGTCGTCCGGTCTCTCATTACTTTGGGCAGCGGCCGGCCAGTAGTCGGCAAGCCAGCCTGGCGCCCTGCGAACCTCGCAAATAATGACAGTACTGAGCTTGTCTCGTCTTCGAACTGCTGCGCTCTTCGCGTCCGTGCTGACAGTCTACGGATGCGCCGCAGTGCAGGAGACCCGGTGCGCTCCCGGCGAAGAGCGCGCGGTCAACGACGAAATGATCTTCGGCACGGCGAAGCCCGTCGGTACTGTTACTCCCGGAGAGTGGACCGAATTCCTGCGGACCTCAGTGACACCCCGGTTTCCTCAAGGGCTGACGGTGTGGCAAGCATCCGGACAATGGAAAGGAGCCGATAACACCATCGTTCACGAAGCCTCGTTCGTGCTTAGCCTGGTGCATCCTGACGACGAGTCTAGCGAAGCCGCGGTAAGGGCGATTGCCAACGAATACAAATCGCGCTTTAGCCAGGAGTCCGTGCTCAGGGTCAAGAGCCACGCTTGCGTCTCCTTCTAAGCGGCGTTGACGCTTAGCGTCTCTTAAGTGGCATTAAGCAACTGCATAGGCTTGCGCTCATCAAGTCCTTAGCGATCTTGCACGCCGCGACCTAAGCCAAGCGTTCCGGGCGGTCTTTGGCACGCGCGAATACCAAAAGGCATAGCCTGTCACGTCATCCGCTCCCCTGCACATCCAACGCCTCAAAACTCCCACTTGCCAATCTCGTAAATATAGTTATATTATGACTAGATACATTAAGACTAATTGATATCCATGGTCCGTTATTCCCCGCTTGCCCTCGCCGTCCTTGCCATGCTGACCGAAGCGCCCATGCATCCCTACCGGATGCAGCAGCTCATCAAGGCGCGTGGCAAGGACGAAGTCATCAATGTCAGCCAGCGCAATAGCCTCTATCAAACGATCGATCGCTTGATGCGCGGCGACCTGGTAGCTGTGCGCGAGACGGAACGCGATGGTGCATTCCCGGAGCGCACGATCTACGAGATCACTGAGGCCGGCCGCGACACCGCCCGGCTCTGGCTGCGTGAACAACTCGCTCAACCTGCGCACGAATTTCCGTCTTTCCCCGCAGCGCTCTCGTTCTTGCCCGTGCTGACACCGGAGGACGTGTGCCGGCAGCTCGTTACCCGCATCGGCGCAATGGAGCGTGAACTGGCTCGCCTCGACGCAGGCGACGAACACGCCCACGCCATGCAGGTACCGCGTTTGTTCCTGCTCGAGAGCGAATTGATCCGCGCCAAGCTCGTGGCCGAACTCGACTGGGTCCGAAGCGTGGCGGCTGATCTGAAGTCCGGCACCCTCACCTGGAGCCCGGAGTGGCTGGATGAAATTGCACAACGCTTCGCGCTACCCGCCGACGCCACCTCGTACAAACTGAACACGCCCACCGCCGGCAAGGAGACGAAACCATGAACCGCGAACCCATGAACGTCATCATCATCGGCGCCGGTACGGGCGGTTTGTGTCTCGCGCATGGCCTGAAGCAGGCGGGCATCAACGTGGCCGTCTACGAGCGCGACCGTACGCGGACCGATGGTTTGCAGGGTTATCGCGTAGGCATCAATGCGCATGGCGTTGCGTCGCTGAAAGCCTGTTTGCCGCCCGATCTGTTCGCGACTTTCGTTGCAACCTGCGCGCGTACACCCCGCCACTTCAACATCCTGACGGAGCGGTTAGCCGAGTTGTTATCAGTCAGGCTCGACGAGGAGTCCATGGGCGGCGGCAAATCCGTGAGCCGGATGACGCTACGGCAAGTGCTGTTGACCGGACTGGAACAGCACATTCACTTCGACAAAACGTTTACCCGGTACGAGCAGCACGCCAACGGCAGCGTGACCGCATTTTTCGACGACGGCACGCAAGCCACGGCTGATCTGCTGGTCGGGGCGGATGGCGCGCGCTCCAAAGTGCGCCGGCAACTGCTGCCCGAGGCGCGGCTGGAGAACACCGGTATTGTCAGCATCGCGGCCAAGGTACCAATGAGCGAAGCATCGCGCGCGCTGCTGCCGCCGAAAGTGCTGGATGGCATCACGTTGATCAACGCGCCGAAGGGCTTTGGCGCCATCGTGCATGTCATGGAGTTCCCGTGGGGCGCGCACGGTCTCAAGGAGGGCCTCGGCGGCAGCGATGCCGAATTGCTCACGCGCTGGCCAGGCCTGCTGTTCGACAACACCCGCGACTATCTGATGTGGGGCGTATGGGGCGCGTTGCGTAACCTGCCAGCCAATCCCAAATCGCTCAGCCAACCCGCGCTGCTCGCGCTGGCGACCGAGATCACCGACGGCTGGCATCCGAACCTGCGCGCGCTGATTCGCGCGTCGGATCCTGATACCGCCTTTGCCGTCGATGTCCGCACGTCAGTGCCCGTCGACGCGTGGCCGACCACCAACGTGACCGTCCTGGGCGACGCAGTGCACCTGATGACGCCGGGCCGAGGCGTGGGCGCCAACACCGCGCTGCGCGACGCCGCGCTGCTGGCAGCCCGCTTGGGCGCGGCTCAGCGCGGCGACATGTCGGGCCACGACGCGATCGCCGGTTACGAGGCGCAAATGCGCGAATACGGCTTCCACGCGGTAGCGGAGTCGCGCAAGCAGTTCGACGCCAGCGGTGCGATACATCGCCCGATGGTCGGGCGCGTGGCGCTCGGCGCGATGCGCACCGGTTTGCGCGTGGTGAACAACGTGCCGCTGCTCAAGCGCCGCATGATCGACGCGGAAAACGATTTTCGTGGTGTAGAGGGTACACAACCGTAGCTAACGGGGTTAACTTCACGGTTGCGACCACTTCAAGATTTCACGCTAACCGATGAAACCTTCGAACCAAACGCTCTCCCGGAAAAGACGACGTCTTTTGCAATTCGCAGCCGGACTTCCGTTTTTGTCAGGCATATGGAAACCGATGCTCACGCCGTCGCGTGCGGCCATGGCGCCCAGTGCGCCAGCCCGAGTGCGCCCGGGCGACCCGGGCTGGCCATCCGATGCACAGTGGAACGAACTCGGCCAGCAAGTCGGCGATGCATTGGTCAAAGTGCAATCGCCCTTTGCGACTTGCCTGAACTCGCCCGATAGCGCCGACTGCCAGCAGTTGTTCAAGGAACTCAAGAACCCCTATTTTCTCGGCGATGAAGTCGGCCTGACGCAATCCCTCGGCTGGGTCGACGCGTGGACATCGACACCCAGCGTCTATGCGGTGGCCGCACGCAATACGAATGATGTAGTTGCTGCCATCAACTTCGCATGCCGAAATAATTTGCGGCTTGTCGTGAAGGGTGGCGGCCACAGTTATCAAGGCACGTCCAATGCGCCGGACTCCCTGCTGGTCTGGACGCGAAAAATGAACGACATCACCCTGCGAGACGCGTTTGTCGGTACGGGATGCGAGGGGCACGCCTCGCCGGTGCGGGCAGTCACGGTCGGCGCCGGCGCGCTCTGGGCACACGTCTACGATGCGGTCACCACGCAGGCCGGCGGTTACGTCCAGGGTGGCGGCTGCATGACGGTCGGCGTGGCCGGCCTGATCCAGAGCGGCGGGTTCGGAAGCTTTTCCAAAGCCTACGGACTGGCGGCAGGAAGCCTGCTCGAAGCCGAAGTCGTGACGGCGGACGGCGCCGTCAGGATCGCCAATGCCTGCACGAATCCCGACTTGTTCTGGGGGCTGAAAGGCGGCGGCGGTGGTAGCCTGGGCGTGGTCACACGGCTGACGCTTCGGGTCCACGAGTTACCCGAGACCTTCGGCGCGGTGAACATGACGATCAAGGCCACGTCGGCGGCGGCATTTCGCCGGTTGATTGGCTTGATGGTGGACTTTTATCATCAGGACCTGATGAACCCGCACTGGGGCGAACAGATCCGGTTTCGTCCTAACAACGTCCTCAATATCTCGATGGTGTTCCAGGGCCTCAGCCGCAGCGAAGCGCAAGTGGTCTGGCAACCGTTCATGGAGTCACTTGCCGCGTCCCCGGACGATTTCAAGGTCGAGTTCTCGCCGCTGAAGATCGTCGCCCTCCCGGCTCGCGGTTTCTGGGCTCCGACGATGCTCAAGAAGCTCCTCGGTTTCATTAGCACCGACGACCGCCCGGGCGCATCCAGCGACAATATTTTTTGGTCGGGCAATCGGGGAGAGGCGGGACAAGTGCTGCACGGCTACGAATCCGCGTGGCTTCCTGCGGCCTTGTTGCAAGATGACCAGCGTCAAACGCTGGCCGATACGCTGTTTGCCGCGAGCCGGCAATGGAGCGTGTCGCTGCACGTCAACAAGGGTTTGGCGGGCGCGCCCGCCGAAGCCATCGCGGCAGCACGTGACTCCGCCACCAACCCGGCCGCGCTGGACGCCTTCGCGCTGCTCATTGCCGGGGCGGAAGGACCGCCGGCCTATCCGGGCATTCAGGGCCACGAGCCGGATATCGAAGCAGCGCGGCGGGCCGCGCGAGCTATCGGGAGCGCGATGGACGAAGTGCGCAAGCTGGTTCCGGACCCCGGTTCTTACGTCTCCGAAAGCAATTTCTTCAACGCGGATTGGCAACGGGCTTTCTGGGGCTCAAATTACCGCAGGCTGCTCGCTGTGAAAGATCAGTATGATCCCGATGGCTTGTTCTTCGTTCATCACGGCGTAGGAAGCGAACGCTGGAGCGCCGACGGTTTCACGAAACTTGTATAAGGACGATACCGGTCGAACATTCGCACGCGCGCCGCTCGAGATGTTCCGCCTCCCCTTTTGAGAGTCTTTCAACCATGCCATCCAAACCAACTCAATCGTCGTCACATGAGGCATACGAGCCTGGTGCACCGCATCGACGGCTGGCGCTGGATGAAAACCGTCATGTCATCACGCACGGCCTCAAGACCTTCTTCTGGCAGGACATTTACCACATTGCACTGACGGTCGGGTGGCCGCTGTTCTTCGCGGTCGCGGCGCTGCTCTTTCTGCTGCTCAACTTCGGGTTCGCGTTGCTGTACCTGCTGGGACCTCACGCTATTGCAAACCAGGCTCCCGCTGGTCTGCTAGGCGCGTTCTTCTTCAGCGTGGAGACGCTTGCAACGGTTGGCTACGGCGACATGCATCCCGATACCATCTACGGCCACACTGTCGCCACGCTCGAAATCTTCGTCGGCATGTCAGGCATTGCGTTGACGACCGGGATGATCTTCGCGCGGTTTTCGCGGCCCCATGCGCGCATCCTGTTTGCCAAGCGCGCGGTCGTGCGTCCTATCGACGGCCGGATGACGCTCATGGTCCGCGCCGCCAATGCGCGTCAGAACGTGATTGTGGAAGCGAGGGCGCGCATGCGGCTGATGCGTTCGGAGACCACTCCCGAAGGCTTCTATTTTCGCAAGGTGCTGGATCTTCCGCTGATCCGCGAACAGCATCCGATCTTCCTGCTCGGGTGGAGCCTCATGCATGTCATCGATGAGGAAAGTCCGCTCTTTGGCCAGACACTCGAGTCGCTCAAAGCGACGAACTCCGAGTTGATGCTGATGGTGGAAGGCCTGGACGAAACCACGGCGCAGCCCATGCAGGCACGTTATGCATGGCCGCCTGAATGTATTCTTTGGCAGCATCAGTACGTCGACCTGCTATATGAGCGGGACGGTGAAACGCATCTGGACTACAGCAAGTTTCACGATGTCGTGCCGCTCTGACACGGATTCTAAATTGCGACGCTTGGGCTTTAACTGATCTGGCGGTTCGTACGATCACTGTATCTGTCGCACCGATTGCTTAGCGGATAAGCTGAAGCACGCTATTCCACTTGATGAATCGCCACTTGATTTTTGCCATGGAAGGAACCCATGACTGCCGCTAACAAGACCGTCCGAATGTTGACCCGCTATAAAGCCTGGGCCAACGATCTCCTCTTCTCCATGCTGCGCGACATGCCGTACGAAGAGGTTGTCCGCCCACGGCAGACACGCTTCGGAAACATGGTCCACACGCTGAACCACATCTACGTCATAGACGCCGTGTTCCAGGCTCATCTTCAGGGGCGCGAACATGGTTACTCGGCACGCAATACGCCGGGTCATCCGTCTTTGGCAGAACTGTGGGAAGCGGTCCGGACGCTGGACCAATGGTATGTCGATTTCGCCGAGGGTCTATCGGCCGGCGATCTCGACCGATCAATTCACTTCAAGTTTATTGGCGGTGGCGAGGGTGTCATGACCTGCAACGAAATGATCCTGCATGTGGTTAATCACGGCACCTATCACCGCGGGTTTGTCGGCGACATGATGTATCAGGCAGGGGTCACGCCGTCCGCCACCGATCTTCCCGTGTTCCTGCGCGACGTGGCGCAAGAGGCTTAGCGCTCCGCGGTTTCCGAATGACTGGTTTTTCGGATAAGAGGCGACGCATGGTTTATGAGCGGTCGGGACCCATGGTTCCAGCAAAGGCTTGCCGGTCTTCGCGCGGTGACCGCTCGAAACGTTTCTTATAGCAGTGCGCAAAATAAGAAGCTGATTCGAACCCGCTTGCAAGGCTGACCTCCATGATGGAAAGGTCGGTTTGTTGCAGCAGTTGACGCCCTCTTTCCAGCCGCAGGTTCAAATAGAAACCGGCGGGCGATTCGCCCATGCTTGCCTGAAAAAGCCGCTCGAGTTGCCGGCGGGTGATATTGACATTCCTGGCCAGCGGATCGATAGCCAAAGGTGTTTCAATGTGCTGTTCCATCTGCGCAATAGCCGACAGCAGCTTGGTGTTGTTCACGCCATAACGCTCGACGGGCGCCGCGCGTTGCAGGTTCTTCTGCGGACGAATCTGTCCCAGCACGAACTGATCGGCCACCCGGATCGCAAGATCGCGCCCGTGACGCCGCGCGATCAATTCGAGCATCAGATCCATCGATGCCGTTCCGCCAGCTGAGGTAATCCGCTGACCGTCGATCTCGAAGATCTCATGGCTGGTGCGCAATGCTGGATAGCGTTCTACGAACGCCGCGATCGTCTCCCAATGAACGGTTACGCGAAATCCCTGCAGCAACACCGCTTCCGCTAACACGAAGGCGCCGGTGTCCACGCCGCCAAGAATGATTCCCGCGCTTGCCTGTCGTTTCAGCCAATGCTTGAGCGATCGGTCGAGATATGCCAGCGGATCATAAGCCGCGACCACGAACAGGATTGAAGCCGTCTCAATCGTTTGTAACGGCCCGTCCACTGCCATCGACATGCCGTTGCTTGCCGCCACCGGATGTCCGTCCGCGCTCAACACTTTCCAGCGATACAACTCGCCGCCGAGCCGGTTAGCGGACCGCAAAGGTTCGGCTATGGCTGCAAAGTCGAGCAGCGAAAAACCGGGCATCAACAAGAAAACAATGAGTTCGCTCATGGGGCGGACGCTCCAACCAGACCTGACGGCACCGTAATGCGGCGAAAGCGCTCGAACGCTTTTCGCCTTCACAATCGATTGTCGCAAAATTAGCAATCAACGTCGCATATTTATTGTTTATCGCTGAACAGGAACCGTAAAGTTAGCCGGACGTTGGAATCGTAAATTTTCATAAATTAGGATTACATATTGAGTGAAGCAAGTAAGAATCCAGGCATGACGACACGACCACAACATGGAGGTAAAAATGAACGCAATAGCAAGCCCGGCCAACCAAACGTTCTCCGCAGACTGGAGAACATTCGAATCGACCCATCGTCTTCGAGCCGTCAAACTCCTGACCGACAGCCTGGAAGCGACGTGGGACGATGACCGGATCAGCCACTATCATTTCTTATGGCTGCGCGACAACTGCCCGTGTTCCCAGTGCGTCCATCCGGGGACGCGCGAACAAATGTTCGAGGTGGTGGATGCACCGGGTAACCTTGCCGCCGAGAGCATTTCGCTGAATGCAACGGGTTCGCTGACTGTGCACTGGAGCGACGGTCATCGCAGCGTGTATGAAGCCGGCTGGTTGCGTTCCCACGCGTATGACGCTTTGTCCCGAAGCGAACGGGCGGACCGGCTATATAGCGTACGTCCGTGGGAAAGCGACCTGCTTATCCCCACGTTCGACTACTCGGCCGTGATGTCATCCGACCCTGTCTTGCTCGACTGGCTGCTTGCGGCGCGCGACATCGGATTGACCATGCTCACCGGCATGCCCGCAACCGGTGAAGCGCTGGAAAACGTGGCGAGGCGTATATCGTTTATTCGCGAGAGCAATTTCGGCGTTACCTTCGAAGTCAGGACGAAAGCTGAAGCAGCCGATAGCAATGCCTACACGGCCCTGGAATTGCCGGCCCATACCGACCTGCCGACCCGGGAACTTCAGCCCGGCTTGCAGTTTCTCCATTGCCTGATCAACGACGCCGCCGGCGGAGAAAGTACCTTCGTGGACGGATTCGCGATTGCAGCGACTTTGCGAGCCGCGTCCCCCGAAGACTTTCGCCTGCTGTGCGAGCACCCGGTAGAGTTCTGGAACAAGGCGCCGCAGAGCGACTATCGCAGCTATGCACCGATTATTGGCCTCGACTCGCGCGGCGAGGTGAGCGAAATCCGGCTGGCGAACTGGCTTCGTGCGCCCTTCAATTTACCGGCCTCCGAGATGAGCGCGTTCTATCGCGCGTACAGGCACTTTTCCGCGCTTACCCGGGATTCACGGTTCATAGTGAGTCGCCGGCTGGAGGCGGGGCAGATGTGGTGCTTCGATAATCGCAGGACCATGCACGCCCGCAAGGCTTTCGATCAGGCAAGCGGGAAGCGTTTCCTGCGAGGCTGTTACATGGACCGCGATGAGCTGCTTTCGCGCATTCTCGTATTGCAGCGCGGTGAACCGGGCCACTCAATCCGAGCCGCCTGATGATCACTCGCCTTGCTTCGGCGATGTAACGGCCCATCGCCGCTGCATCGCCTCTACAAGATGCCGCCAAAGGAATTCAGCTGCCGGAGAAAGGCGCCGGCCGACCCGCCGGATTGCCTGGCTGCTGAATTCGCGTGCGATCGGATGCTCCAGTTCGAGTGCAACCAGACGCCCCGCTTCAAGGTATTGCCGCGCCGCATCCGTCGACATGAACGCCACGCCCAGTCCCGCTGCGGCAATCGCCTGGGCCGCCGAGAAAAGATCGCAGCGGTACGACGGTGTCAGGTTCAGCCGCTCTGCCCGAATGATGGCGTCGAGATATTGCTGGGCGCCGAAGCGCTCGGGCATGAAGATAAGCCGCTGATCGCGCAACTGTTCAAAGCGGATGCGCCGCTCACCCGCCAACGCATGGCGCGGGCTGACGAGTGCACAGAACTGCGCCGCCCGGAAGGTCCGGGAACGTATGGCGGGATCGCCGCCCGCGCCGGCGCACAGGCCAAGATCGACATCGTCGTTGCGGACCATCGCAATGATTTCGGACGTCGCGCCGCTGCGCAATTCCACCACGATGTCAGGAAACTGCAAGCTGAAGCCCTCCAGCACGGTCGCCAGCAGATTCTCGACGAACCCCTCGCCCACGCCAATGCCCAGCCGTCCGCGCCGCAGGCTCCTAAAATCTTCCAGTTGTGCCAGCATGTCCGCATCGCGGCGGCAGCTCTCGCGGAAATGTTCGACGAGGCTTAGCCCGATTTCCGTCAGCACCGCGCGCCTGCCGCGCCGCTCCAGCAACACAACACCGTGGTCGCGTTCGAGTTGCGCCACTTGCCGGCTGATCACGGAGCCGTTAATGGCCAGCGCGTCGGCCGCGGCACGCACGCCTCCGTGCAGGTCGATCTCATGCAAATAACGCAGGCTCCGGGCGCTAAGCAAATTCTCGCGGGCAGGCGTATTGTCTTTAGCCATATCGTTGTCTGTTGACATGCAAGTCAACATTATCGGTCAACGAACGTCATTGATTAGCGGATTTTGCAGCAGAATACTCCCCCATTAGATTTCTTACAGAGAGACGTGCACGACCATGGAAAATACCAAGAGCTTCTGCTCACTAGACGACACGACGGATCTGCGCGATGAACTAAGCGATATCCGGCATCGCCTGCATCAGAATCCGGAGCTTGCGTACAAGGAGTTTCAAACCTCCGACCTCGTTGCGCAAAACCTGGAAAGCTGGGGTTACAAGGTGACGCGTGGTCTGGGCGGAACGGGCATGGTCGCGTCGCTCACTGCGGGTTCAGGAACCCGCGCCGTGGCCGTGCGCGCCGACATGGACGCGTTGCCGATTGCTGAAGAAACCGGCTTGCCGTACGCCAGCCGCAACGCGGGCCTGATGCACGCGTGCGGCCACGACGGCCACACCACCATGGTCCTGGGCGCCGCGCGCCACCTTGCCCGTACACGCGCATTCAACGGCACGGTTCATCTCGTGTTCCAGCCCGCCGAAGAGATCGGCGCGGACAGCGGCGCCATGCGAATGATTGCCGACGGCTTGTTCGAGCGCTTCCCCTGCGAGGCGATCTTCGGCTTGCATAATCATCCCGGCTATCCGACCGGCACGTTCATGTTCCGCAGCGGCCCTTTCATGGCGGCGTCGGATACGGTCAACATCACCATTCACGGCCGTGGCGGCCACGCAGCGCGCCCGCATCTTGCTGTGGACCCTGTTGTCATCGGCGCGGGACTGGTGACCGCGTTGCAAACGGTGGTCGCGCGCAGTATCGACCCGATGCAAACGGCCGTGGTCACGGTCGGCGCCTTCAACGCGGGTTTCGCCGCCAATGTGATTCCTGAGTCGGCGCGCTTGCAGATCAGCGTTCGTTCGTTCGACCCCGCTGTGCGCAAGCTGCTCGAAGCACGCATCCGCGCGCTGACGGAAGCACAGGCAAGCGCGTATGGCGCACGCGTGGAGATTGAGTATGTCCCGGGTTATCCGGTCGTGATCAACAGTCAGGCAGAGACCGAACTGGCATCGCAAGTGGCGCGAGAACTGGTTGGCGACGACCGGGTTGTCGATAACTTCGGCCCGATCGCAGGCAGCGAGGATTTCGCTTATTACCTGCAGAAGAAGCCGGGATGTTTCCTGCGTCTGGGCAACGGTGAAGGCGCGCCAATGTTGCATAACGCGTCCTACGACTTCAACGACGACAACCTCACGGTGGGCGCTGCCTACTGGACTCGTCTGGTCGAGCGTTTCCTCGCGCAGTAGGCTTCGCGCGGTTGAATCAATAGCACTTCAGTAGCACTTTGGTAGCACGCCAAGCTTGCGTACAGTGCGATGCCTCGGCATCGCACTTAGCCGTGCGCAGGACCCAAGTATTCACGGGACATCCATGTCAGTCATTACAGCCCAGCCTGCTAAAGCGGTTTCGCAAAGCAAGATCGTGATTGCCGCGATCATCGGCAACCTGCTCGAGTTTTACGATTTCACCGTCTATAGCTTTTTCGCGCTCACGATCGCCAAGCTTTTCTTCCCGGCGCATGACCCGGTTGTCTCCACGTTACTTGCGCTGTCCGTGTTTGCGATCGGCTTTGTCGCGCGTCCGGTCGGCGGCTTCGTGCTGGGACACTACGCGGACAAACGCGGCCGGCGTACTGCGCTGACGCTGACCATCTTCCTGATGGCGATCGGCTCGGCCATGATCGGCCTGGCGCCCACTTACGCAAGCATTGGTCTCGCCGCTCCGGCCTTGATCATCTTTGCTCGCCTGTTGCAAGGCTTCGCGCAGGGCGGAGAATTCGGCGCCGCCACGGCGACGCTGCTCGAGACGGGTTCGGCTAAAGGGCGCGGTTTCCGCGCTAGCTGGCAGCTCGCGAGTCAGGGTGCTGCTGCGCTGATGGGCTCCGGCATTGCGGCACTGTTGACTTACCAGTTAAGCGGCGAGCAATTGCTCGACTGGGGATGGCGCGTACCGTTCCTGATCGGCACGCTGATCATGCCGGTCGGCGTGTATTTGCGCCGGCACATTGTGGAAGAGCCGCCGAAGCAGGCCAAGGCAGCCAGGTCGAGTCTGGAGCCGGGCCTTGTGCGTAAGTGGTTCCTGACCGTCTTCGCCATCATGGGCATGACGGTGGCAACCTACGTCCTGATGTACTACATCCCCACCTATTCGATTCAATACCTGAAGATGCCGCCCAAGCTTTCCATGCTGGTGTCGATCTTCGCGGCGATCGTTTCGCTGACGCTGTGTCCGGTCTGGGGTGCGCTATCGGACAAGATGCAACGCCGCAAGCCGCTGATCCTGGTCGGACGCATAGTGCTGATTGTGCTGCTTTATCCGGCTTTCTGGCTGATGAATCAGTTTCCTTCGTTGCCGGTCATGGTTGGATTGATCGTCTTGCTTATGCTGTTCTACACGATGGGTTCGGCACCGGCCTATGCACTCATGCCGGAGAACTTTCCGAAGCATGTGCGCGCGGGTTATTTGGCGAGCGCGTATGCAGTGGCAGTGTCGGTGTTTGGCGGGTCGGCGCAGTTGGTTGTTGCGTGGCTTATCAGGGTTACTGGTAATACGATGGCCCCCGCGTGGTACATGATCGTGTGCGTGATTATTTCGCTGATTGCCGTTTCTATGTTGGACGAAACCGGTGGACGCGAGCTGACCTGATGCTTGGGAAATAGCAGGGGCTACTGAACCTGCATAAAACACAAGGCAACTATAAGGCTGGGCGCTCAGGCGCCCAGCCTTTTTCGCTTCTACGCTCGTCTGCGGATCGTGAGAGGACAAGCAATCACGTGAGTGCCTTGCCGCCATCGAAGCGAATGTTTGCGGTGGCAACTGCCTTGATGCTCGGGCCGAAACTGCTGATATCCGGCAAGGTTGCATTGTGATGCTCGACAATTCTGGCAGCAGTGGCGTGCGCCTTGTCGTGCGTGGTGTGAGCGTCGGCGACGAGCGTCACGCCGTATCCGAGCGCAGCAGCACGGCGCACCGTTGTATCGACACAGAACTCCGTGGCGTAGCCACATATGACCACGTTGGATACTCCACCGCTCTCGAGTATCGATCCAAGGCTCGTCCTCAAGAATGAATCCGGCGTTGTCTTGCGAACTATCTCGTCAGACGCTTGCACGTGAAGCTCTTTAGCAAGCGCCCAGCCGGGCGAGCCATACTCAAGGTCGCCCGTCGCAGTTTCATGCTGAACAAAAATCACCGGAACGCCGGCCGCACGCGCGCGCGAAGTCAGTTCGTTGATGCGGGCAAAAACATCTTCGGACGCTGCCGGTGAAGGAGACGGCCCGAACAGGCCCTCTTGCACATCGACTACTATCAGCGCCGCGACCATATTCTTGCTCCCGAGAAAACCGTAGTCTAGCCGACCGCGTCTAGCCGACCGCGTCTAGCCGAATCCTTGGACTGGGAGAAGTCGAGCCCCGCCGTGCAGGCTAAGGGCTTGCGCAATAGACCAACGGGAGTTTAGTTCGAAGCCGGCGCCGGAGCCGAAGCCGCAGGCCTATGCTTGCGCGGCCCCGCATGTCCCTTAGCGTGGTCATTTCGGAACAGCGGGTCGGCAATCTTCTTCTGCTCGTCGGACAGCGTGGCATAAAGAGCGCTGAACGACGCAGCCAGCTTCTGCATATTGTCCGCGTGCAATTGGGCCAACTCGGCGTAGGACTTCATGGCGTCGTCCGCATTCTCCGAGGGCAGCTTGTGCGCGCGATCGTGGAAGGCCTGGTCGGTCTTGGTCGCGTTGTCACGCATCGTTTGTGCAAAGGCGTCCCACTGCGGCTGTTGCTGGCTCGTGATCTTCATCTGCGCGTGCAGGTCGTCGATTCGTTTCTCCACAAAATCTGCGTGCTTCTGTGCATGGCTAACGGGTGCGGAAGCGGCCGAAGAAGGCGTTGCGGTTGAATCGCTTGCCGCCGTGGTCTGCGCCCATGCGGAAGTCGTGAAGCAGGCAAACGCCAGCAATGCAGGCGCAACAGCAATACGAATGGATGGTTTCATGTTGGGAGGCTTGAATTGAGTTGTTGGATGCGCGACGTTTTCATCAGGACGCGTGGTGGTCTTGCTGCCGGCCAATGTACTCGATGAGCGCAATGTGCTTCCAGAGAGGTCGGCGGGCTCGAGGTCGCAAGCTCAGTAACCAGGAGGATAACAATTCGGGTAATAAGCGACGCCCGGTGGAGGCGGGGGCGGTGGTGCTGAATAGACCACGGGAGGAGGCGCCTGCGTCGCGGCGCCCACGATGGCCGCACCCGCGACAACACCCAGCAGCGCGCCGACGAGCAGGCCGCCACCGCCACCACCGCCGCCTCGATATCCGCCATGGTCGTCGCCGTGACCACCATGGTATCCACCGCGGCCGCCGCCGTGATCGTCACGGTGTTGTGCTTGCGCCGGCAGTACGGATGTTGCAGCGGCAATTGCGATAGCGACTGTCGCCAACCGGCGATACAACAAACTTCGGGAATGTCGCGTCATGAAGCTCGTCTCCTTTGTTGCAAGAGGTGAAGTGCCCGCATCGACAACCGCGGCAAGATTGCTGATGAAGGACGATCGGGGCCGAGACGACCAGCGCTCGAATGCACAGGAGAAGTGACTCCCCGTCATTGCGCGACCAGCTTAGCCCCCATTACTTACAGTTCCGTTGTGCAAGCCACCGGTGCCAATGACGGCCCTCGTGCCTCTGATAACCCCCGCTTCAAAAAAGTTTTCGAAGTGAAGGCGATTGACCGACCCATCCGCTGACTCCCATAACCTGAGACGGATTCGATATCACCGTGATACGCGCAGGAATCAAGCCAGCTCGCGTACAAAGCCCGGGGGTGTTCGTCCGCTCTTTTAACTCGCTAACGAAATAAAAATTTTTCGCCTGAACCGCGGTGCTTTGCACCCCGGGGCGTAGCGACGAACGAGGTCGTAAGCTCGTGTCAGCGACCTATAATTTGCGCAGGCGCTTATTCGCTGGAAGGTGAGTGGCGCCACCTCGGCCCTTCTTTGTCACTTAACTCCGTACTACGTAGTTGGGGGGATAACGCCATGACCCGCAAATACATCGACTGCCGCGAGTTTCCCAGCGAGATGAACTGCACCATCGCGCTGTCTGCTGACTCCGATCAAGAACTCCTGGATGCCGCCGTCCAGCATGCCGTGTCGGTTCATAAACACACCGACTCTCCCGAACTGCGTGCCCAGTTGAGCGCGCTGTTCCACCAGGGCACTCCGCCGGTCGATGCACCGAGAACCGCATGATTCGCTGTTGAGCAATCGGAACCGTGTCTTCACCAAGCGGCGTCGATTAAATAAGAAGTAAGCGTCACGTCCATGAAACCCTGGCTGACGATGGCACGTGGATGATCGTCGAACCGTTTGCCAACGACACGCTCGAAGGAAACCTGAATCCGGTCGGGAGGATCTTTTACTCGGCGTCTACGCTGATCTGTACACCGGCTTCCAGGGTTCAGGCGGGCGCCATGTGCGTCGGCGCGCAAGCCGGCGAGCGGCGAATTCACGATGTGGTCACGGAAGGAGGCTTCAGGCAATTCCGCCGCGCGACGGCGACGCCGTTCAATCTCATCTTTGAGGCGCGGCGATAAAACGTGCGAAGGGTTCCCGTAGGCTTCCCGGCTTAGCGTGACGGGGACACTGCAGGGACCCTCTCGCGTAGTCTTCGCTGTTACTTTTTTGCGGCAGCCTTCGCACCGTTGAGGACTGCGCGTTTCCTGGGCGCTGATTTCGCCACGGGCCTCTTGCGTGCAATCGATTCAGGCTTCTTCGCCAACCCCTCCCTGCTCCATTGCTCAAGCAAGATGTGCGTCTGCGTGCGCACCGTCGCCTTGAGCAAGTTGCCCTTCTCGGTGTCGATCTCCTTCCATCCAAGCAATGCAAGCGTGGTGCGCGGCGCGACATGGAACATCAACAGTTGCCCGTGCAAACTCAGCAGCCGGATCAACGTAAGCTCGTCGTCGGGTTTCGCCCCCGTGATGCGCGCGATCAACCTTGAGCCAACATCGTTCAAGGGCTGCCGCACGCGCCGCGTCATGATGTCGGATGCAATGGTCGGCTCATGTCCCGTCTGTTCACGCGTAAAGAAAAGCCGCTGGTTGGACGTGCCGCAAGCCTTCTCGAACATACGGTCCGCGATCGCCTCCTGAATGCGAATGAAAGCATCGATCAGCTCCGGAATATCGCTGTCGCGGCTCAACACCTCGGCTGCGTGAGTGACCACCGGCTCAAGCGAGACCCAGGACGAGTCGGCGAGATATTCCGCACAAGCCCGGTACACCCCCTCTTTATTCTCGAAGTAATACTGCAGCGCGGGTGCATTGACCCCGGCACGCGAGGCGATGTCGCGCGTCGACGCACCCTCGAAACCATGCTCTCCAAACGACTCGATCGCGGCTTCAATGATTCGCAGCCTTGTCTCGTCGCCTCGCACATATCCGCCGGCCGGCGGACGGCGCAGCCGTTTTGTGTCGTTCATTCGTGCCTCTCCGTTCAACCAAACAAATATATCACTTGACACAATTCTTCCAACTGGAATAATTGTTCCGATTGGAATAATTTGGATTAAAAATGTCAACAACCGCCGGCGCGCCTCCGCGCGAAGTGCCCCAGGATTCCGCCGCATCGCCTACGCGGCGATCGGGAAAGCGCTTGATCCTGGTCGTGCTCGGGATCATCGCGCTAGTCGTTGCGGGTATCTGGCTCGCGCGCTGGTGGACAGTGGGCCGCTTCATTGAAAGCACCGACGACGCCTATTTGCAAGCCGACAGTGTCACCGTTGCGCCCAAGGTCAGCGGCTACGTGACCGATGTCTACGTGGGTGACAACGCCACGGTCAAGGCCGGCGACCCGCTGGTCCGGCTCGATACCCGCCAGTACCAGGTCGCGCTCGATCAGGCGCAGGCGACCATCGCCGCACGCGCCGCAGATATCCAGCGCGCGCAAGCGGACATCCTCCAGCAGCACGCCAACATTGAACAAACCAAAGCGCAGCGGCAAGTCGCCCGCGTCAGCGCCCAGCATGCACGCGACGAAGTCCAGCGCTACGCGCCGCTCGCCGCCACCGGCGCTGAAACCAGCGAACGGCTGTCCGAGTTGACCAGCACACGCGATCAGGCGGTGGCAACGCTGGCAGCGAACACAGCCGCCGTCGATGCCGCCGAGACACAGATCGCCGCCACCACCGCGCAGATCGCCCAGGCGCGTGCCCAGCTCGAGGCGGCAGAAGCAAGCGCACGGCAAGCGCACCTCGACCTGCAGGACACCGTCGTACGCAGCGTACTGGCCGGCAAGGTGGGCGACCGCTCGGTTCGAGTCGGTCAGTATGTACAGCCGGGCACGCGGATGCTGTCGGTGGTACCGGTGCAAAGCACCTATCTGACGGCCAACTTCAAGGAAACGCAGGTCGGCCACATGCGCGTCGGTCAGCCGGTAATCCTGCACGTGGATGCGCTGCCAGGCACGGACCTGCACGGCGTGGTGGACAGTTTTGCTCCCGGCACCGGGGCCCAATTCGCGCTGCTGCCGCCGGAAAACGCCACGGGCAATTTCACCAAGATCGTCCAGCGCATTCCTGTGCGCATTCGCATTGAGACAGGGCCGGAGACACGCAGCGTATTGCTGCCCGGCTTGTCGGTGACGGCCGATGTCGATACCCGCTCATCACGCGAAGGCGACCAGCGCATCAAAGCCGAGAACGATCATGGCTGATGTGACCACGGCACCTGCGGCGCCCGCGCCGGAGGCGGAGCGCGCGAGCGCGGCGGACTGGCTGGCGGTTGCGGCCGGCTCGCTGGGCGCGCTGATGGCCACGCTGGATATCTCGATCACCAACTCCGCTTTGCCGCAGATCCAGGGCGAGATTGGCGCAACCGGCACCGAAGGCACGTGGATCTCGACCGGCTACCTCATGTCCGAGATCGTGATGATCCCGCTCGCTGCGTGGCTCACGCGCGTGTTCGGCCTGCGTAACTTCCTGCTCGCCAACGCCACGCTGTTCATCGCGTTCTCCATGATGTGCGGATGGTCGCACAGCCTGCCCATGATGATCGCCGGGCGTATTGGCCAGGGCTTCGCGGGCGGCGCGATGATCCCGACGGCGCAGACCATCATTCGGACGCGGTTACCGCGCTCGCAGATGCCCGTCGGCATGACGATGTTCGGCCTGATCGTGTTGCTCGGTCCGCTGCTGGGGCCGGTGCTCGGTGGATGGCTCGCGGAGAACATCAGCTGGAGCTGGTGCTTCTTTATCAACCTGCCTGTATGTATTGCGCTGATCACCTTGCTGATCGTCGGATTGCCGGCGGACCGCCCGCAGTGGGGCACGTTTTTCAAGGCGGACTGGGTCGGCATTGTAGGCCTCACGATCGGCCTGAGCTCGTTGACCGTCGTGCTCGAAGAAGGCCAGCGCGAACGCTGGTTCGAGTCCAGCATGATCATCTCGCTGACGTGCGTGTCGCTGGCGGGTATGGTGCTGATCGCCATTTCGCAACTCACCGCGAAGCGCCCAATCATGCGTCTGAACCTGATGCGCAACCCGCGTTATGCAAGCGTCATCGTCATTGTGTTCGCGGTCGGTGCGGGGCTGTACGGCGTGTCGTACCTTCTACCGCAGTTCCTCGGCATAGTGTCCGGATATAACGCGCAGCAGTCGGGCGCGATCATGCTGATATCGGGCGTGCCGGCGTTCCTGATCATGCCCATCTTGCCGCGCATTCTCGGCAAGCTCGACTTTCGCATGCTCGTGATCGGTGGGCTGTTGTTGTTTGCGTTGAGTTGCATGCTCGATATCGGCCTGACCGCGCAGAGTGTCGGGCACGACTTCTTCTGGTCCCAGCTGATACGCGGCTTCGCGCAAATCCTCGCGCTGATGCCGTTGAACCAGGCGTCGATGGCGGCAGTTTCGCGCGAGGATTCAGGCGATGCAGCCGGTCTCTACAACATGGCCCGCAACCTTGGCGGCTCGGTTGGACTTGCAATCATCGGGACCGTGATCGACCGGCGCACCACCTTCCATACCGCGATGATCCGCGAATCGCTGACGGCCAACTCGCTGGTGGGCCAGGAACGCCTGACGTCGAGCGCCGCGAGCTGGTTCGCGCAAACCGGCGACATGGCCTACTCCAAAATGCGTGCGCTCGGCCAGATCGCGGCGCAGATCCATATGCAGGCGACTGTCATCACTTACTCTGAGACGTTCTATCTGCTCGGTCTCGCGCTGCTTGCCTGCGTGCCGCTCGCGCTCCTCCTGAAGACTCCGCGCGGCCCCGTTTCGCCGTCCGCCGGCCATTGACGGCAAAGACACTATCCACGATGTTCGCTCGCCCTACTACCCCTCTTTTACTGTCGTTGCTGGCGTCTGTTTGTGCCATCTCGGCCTGCACCGTCGGTCCCGACTATGCCGGTGCGCCGCAGGTCGCGCCCGACGCCGCGCATGCCTCCAACTTCGTGCGTACGCCCGCGGTCGGCATGGTCGCGACACGTGCACCGAGTCAATGGTGGCTGTCGCTCAACGACCCGCAACTGAACGCGTTGATCGACGCCGCGCTCGCCCACAACCCGGACGTTCATGCGGCCCAAGCGCGTTTGCGCGAAGCACGCTCGCAATTGCAGCACCAAAAAGCAAACGGCATGCCGACCGCCTCTTTCGACGCCGCCGCGTTGCGCATGCGCGAGCCCAACCTGAGTTCGCTGTCATCGTCGCAAGGCAGTTCGGGCAGCTCATCTTCGTCGGGAGGGGGACCGCTGCAGCTCTATACGGCGGGCTTCGATGCTTCGTGGGAGATCGATCTGTTCGGCGGCACGCGACGCGCGGTGGAAGCCGCGACAGCAGAAGCGGATGCGGTCGACGCCGACCTCGCCGACACCCAGGTGTCGCTCGCCGCGGAAGTCGCGCAAGCCTATGTCGACCTGCGTGACGAGCAGCAGCGCCTGACGCTTGCACAACGCTCCACGGAACTCGAGCAGCAGATGCTCACGTTGACGCAGCAGCGCCGCGCGCACGGCACGGCCGCCGACGTCGATGTGGAACGCCTGACCACGCAGGTCGAGAACACCCGTGCGACGTTGACGCCGCTCGACGAGCAAGTTGCCGAATCGCTCGATCAGCTTGCCGTGTTGACGGGCCAGGCTCCGGGTGCGCTCGATCAGGAGTTGTCTGCGCCGCGGCCGCTGCCGGCCTTGCCGGCTTCCGTGGCTATCGGCGACCCGGCTTCAATGCTGCAGCAACGGCCGGATATTCGCGCGGCGGAACGGCGTCTTGCTTCCAGCAACGCCCAGATCGGTGAGCACAAGGCTGACTTCTTCCCGAAGGTGACGTTGTTCGGCGACATCGGCTATACCGCCGCCAATCCTGGCCACCTCGTCCGCAAGAACAATTTCAGCTGGATTGGTGCGCCTTATCTGCAGTGGAACGTGCTGGACTTCGGCCGCACGCTCTCAAGCGTTCGCGGCGCCGAAGCATCGCGCGACGAGGCCGATGCGAAATACGCGCATACGGTGCTCGCGGCGTTGCAGGACGCAAATACTTCGTTGTCGCGATATGGGCATCAGCGCGAACATCTGGCTACGCTGCAGCAAGTGCAGGCGTCGGCGGACCGCTCGCTTACGTTGGTGCGTCAGCGTTATACAGCGGGTACATCAAGCCTGATCGACCTGCTCGATACCCAACGCACGCAGTTCAGCGCGCAGCAGAATGTGGTCTCTGGACAAGCTGAATTGCTGAAGGATTTTGTATCTTTGCAGAAGAGCCTGGGACTTGGCTGGCGCGTGCAGGGGTGACGGGAGTGCTTTGATGCTTGGGCGTTGGCGCGCCGGCCTCGATAGAATCAGGCCGGCGCAGCGTGGACCTAATCCTGGACGATGCCGGGAATGTCCACCTTGAGATTGACATCGGCTTCATAGTTGACCCCGTCGATCTCGAACCCGAACAGCCGCAGAAATTCGCTCTTATAGCCGGCGAAATCGGTGAGCTCGTATAGGTTGTCGCTAGTGACCTGATCCCAGAGTTGCTGCACGCGAGCCTGGACTGCCGGACTGAGTTCCTTGTAGTCCGCGCGCAACCGTCCTTCCTGATCCATGCAAGGCGAATCGCCATACAAACTGTCTTTGTACAGGGTATAAACCTGTTCGATGCAGCCCTCATGCGTGCCCTCTTCTTTCATGACCTTGAACAGCAAGGACAAATACAACGGCATCATGGGGATGGCCGAACTTGCCTGCGTGACAACCGCTTTCAATACCGAGACGCGCGCATCGCCACCGCGACCGGACAGGCTATCGCGAATCGCCAGGACCTTTTGATCCAGGTCTTTCTTGGCAGCGCCTATGGAGCCGTTCCAATAGATGTCGTGAGTTATTTTCTCGCCGAGGTACGTGAAAGCGGTGGTCTTCGCGCCCTCTGCCAGAACGCCGGCTGCACTCAGTGCATCAATCCACATCTGCCAGTCTTCACCGCCCATCACGGCCACGGTGTTGTCGATCTCGCTTTGCGTCGCCGGTTCCAGAACGCTTTCCTTGACGACTTCCTTATCGGAATCGAGGCCGCGAAGCGTGACGGTTTTGCCGATCGGTTTCAGCGTCGAACTGAAAACCTCTCCGGTCTTTGGGTGCATCCGTTTAGGCGATGCAAGGCTATACACAACCAGATCAACCTGCCCGAGATCCTGCTTGATGACATCGATTGTCTTCTGCTTGATCTCGTCGGAGAAAGCATCGCCGTTGATGCTCTTTGCGTAGAGCCCCTTAGCGGCCGCGAATTGGGTGAAAGCTGCGGTGTTGTACCAGCCGGGCGAACCGGGCTTAGTCTCTTCACCGGGACGTTCGAAGAACACACCGAGGGTCTGCGCGCCGTAACCAAACGCCGCCGTGATCCGGGCCGCAAGCCCGTAGCCGGTCGAGGCGCCGATCACCAGGACTTTCCTGGGTCCCTCAGAAATCGGGCCTTGTGCCGTCACGTAGTCGATCTGTTTCCTGACGTTGGCTTCGCAGCCGACGGGATGAGTAGTCACGCAGATAAAACCGCGCACGCGTGGTTTGACGATCATGAAGACCTCGCTTATGGGGATGCCGGCATAGCAGTCAGGCGGCACGAAAAATTTCGAGCATTGTAAATGACGGACGTCAAGTCGGCACACGCTCGCTTCATTTCGCGGGCGGCCCACGGGGTTAAGATGACGCTTCGTCAAAGCGGCGTCAGGCGCAGCTTTCCACAGTATCCATGCAATGCATCCCACAGCGTCACCTCATTCGTGACTCCCGGAAAAGCATGACGCCACTATCATGATCTCTACCCAGTACATCAGCCGGATCAGCTTGCAGCGCGACAAGGTCGAGTCATTCGATCACTATCCGTTCTCGCTGCCGGCGGTCCGGTCGCTGGAAACGCTTGAACTGCATCCAAAGATGACTTTCTTCGTCGGCGAAAATGGCTCCGGAAAATCGACGCTCCTGGAAGCTATCGCCGTCTCGATGGGATTCAACCCCGAAGGCGGCACCAGGAACTTCAACTTTGGTACCCGGGCGTCGCACTCGGTGCTTGACGAATACCTGCGCATCGCCAAAGGAATAAAACGGCCGAAGGACGGATTCTTTCTGCGCGCAGAGAGCTTCTTCAATGTGGCTACCGAGATCGAGAACCTCGATCTGGAATTCTCGTTCGGCCCTCCCGTCATCAACTCCTATGGCGGAAATTCCCTGCACGAGCGCTCACATGGCGAGTCTTTTTTGGCGCTGCTGATGAACCGCTTCGGCGGCAAAGGTCTTTACCTCCTCGACGAACCTGAAGCCGCGTTGTCTCCACAACGCCAACTCACCGCACTTGCCAGACTTCATGATCTGGCCCGCGATGAATCCCAGTTCATCATTGCCACTCACTCGCCTATCCTGATGGCGTATCCGGACGCGTGGATTTACGAGTTCACTACGGAAGGCGTGAAACGCGTCAGCTACGAAGAGACAGAACACTTCCAGGTCATGCGGGCGTTCCTGGCCAACCCCGAACGGATGCTGCGCACGCTTCTGAGTGACGAGGAATAGCCTGGCTCATCGAACATGCAACCCTCAACTACCGACTCTTTGAGGTTCCAACATGGAACACATTGTTTTCCGGACCGCTCTCTTAGCCGATGTCCCTGCAATCGTCGCCTTGTTAGCCGACGACGAACTCGGGAGCCAGAGAGAAAACATCGGCATGCCGCTTGACCCAAGATATGTCGACGCGTTCCAGGCTATAGAAGCCGATGCGAACCAGCGACTCGTCGTGGTTGCCGATGGCGACGAGATAATCGGCACGCTGCAACTTTCGTTCATCCCCGGCATTGCACGCATGGGTTCGTGGAGGGGGCAAATAGAGGCGGTTCGAATCGCCGCTCATCGCCGTGATTCGGGACTAGGGCAGGAGATGTTCGAATGGGCGATCGCCGAATGCAGATCGCGAGGGTGCAACTTGGTCCAGCTCACGACCGACAAGAGCCGTACCGACGCACACCGGTTCTATGAAAAGCTCGGTTTCAAGGCCAGCCACGAGGGTTACAAGCTCGCCTTGTAGAGCGCATTGAACCGGCCTCTCAGAAGCCGCCTATACACCTCCGCACTTCTCCAAAGCACAAACGCACGAGTATCCGTGCGTCTCCATTTCCGCCAAGACGGGGTCTGATCGCGCGTAGGCACGCAACAGAATTCGCTTGCCTAAATTCGCGCAGCAGATAATATATTGGCATATGCAATCATATTGAATGTACCCGCAACTACTCGATGCACCCCACCCGGCCACCGGTTTCCCCATCAAGACAAAGATATGCAGAAACGATTTCTGTTGTTGTTATGCGTGTCGGTACCTTCATTCATGATCAACCTGGACGCCAATATTGTGGCGGTGTCGCTCTCGTCGATTGCGCGTTCGCTGCATGCGGATTTCGTCGCTATTGAATGGGTGATCTCGGCCTACACGCTGGCATTTGCAACGTTGGTCATGCCAGCAGGCGCACTCGCCGACCGCTTCGGCAGAAAGCGCTTGTTGATCATCGGCTTGTTCGTCTTCACCGCCGCATCTTTTATCTGCGGCGCCGCTACATCGACTGCTGTGTTGAACGCCGCACGCGCGCTGCAAGGCGTTGGCGCAGCGTTGCAACTAAGTGCCGCACTCGCAGTTCTCGCACATGGATTTCAAGGTAAGGAGCGCGCCAAGGCATTTGCATTCTGGGGCTCCGTGATCGGCGTGGCCATCATGCTCGGTCCCGTGGCCGGCGGATTGATTACGCAGTCGCTCGGCTGGCAGTGGGCTTTCTATGTCAACCTGCCCGTTGGCGCAATCATGATTGCCCTGACGTATTTTGTAGTCGATGAATCCAAGGATCCCCATGCAATCGCCATCGACGTTTGGGGCGTAGTGACCTTCAGTGCGTTTCTCGGATTGCTGACCTGGGCGCTGATTTCAGGCAATCGCGAGGGATGGCTTAGCACGTCCGTCAGGGCGCGGCTGGCGGGCTCGGTCATTTTCCTGATAGCGTTCGTGATCGTCGAACTCAAGCAGGCGCGGCCCATGGTCGAGCTTGGCTATTTCGGCAAGCGGACCTATCTCGGCGCGAGTCTTGCCGGCGTGTCATACGCGGTCGCATTCCTGACCATGCTGACCTATCTGCCCTTCTTTTTCCAAAGCGCGCTCGGCTATTCTCCGCTCAATGCCGGCCTGCTGATGCTACCGCTCGCCGTGCCTTTGTTCGGGGTGCCGCGCATTGTGTCCGTGTATCTCGATCATCGGATGTCAGGTCGCATGCTGCTCGTTTGCGGCTTGTTGCTGGTCGCAGCCGGCTTGTTCGGAACCGCGCTGCAGATCCAGGCGTTCAGCTATAGCGCGATCTTCCTCCCCATGCTGGTTGCCTCCACGGGCGCCGGGATTCTCAACGGTCAGATCGCCAAGGTCAGCATGACGGTGATCCCCGTGGAACGAGCCGGCATGGCGTCGGGCGTATCGGGGACCATGCGGTTCAGCGGCATTGTGGTGGGATTCGCGGCGTTGGGCGCATTGTTGTTTCATCGAATCCAGGCGAGCATTGAGAGAGCATTGCCGGTACTCGGCGGCCACGACAAGCTGGAGATTACGCGCTCTATTGCGAATGGCAACCTGGCTTCCGCGGCGTCGTTGATTTCATCGCACCAGGGCCTTGGATCAATTGCACGAGCCAGCCTTGGTTACGGATACGAGGGTGTGCTGCTCGCGGCGTCCGCTGTTGCATTCGTGGCGAGCGCGTTGTGCTGGCTGCTGATAAGCGCCGAGGAAACCGCGCCTCATCAGGATCGGCAGTCCGTCATGCGCCTGGATGTGTCAATAGACTAAGATTGGCAGACGATCTTTCGAACCGTCATTTCCACGTGAGCCATGAACACTTCACACAAGCAGCATTCGTCTGCCGCAGTCTCGTTATGCAACGGCGCCGCGTTGCGCAAGGCCACGCGCAGGCTCTCGCAACTGTACGACAGCGTGCTTGCGCCTTGCGGCCTCAAGCTGTCGCAACACTCCACACTGGCGCATATCGATCGCGCGGGCACGCCGAACATGAGCAATCTGGCTAAAGACATGGTGCTCGACCGCTCCGCGCTTTCGCACAATCTCAAGCCGCTTGAGCGCGACGGTTTTATCGAATCGCTTCCCGATGAAACCGATAAACGCGGACGCCGGGTTGCCTTGACCCCGGCGGGAAAAGAGAAGCTGGCCGAGTCCAAAGCCCTTTGGAACGAAGCTCAAATGCGCTTTGAAAACGCGTATGGCGCAGCGAGAGCATCGAAGCTGCGCGCACTGCTTGCGGAGGTTTATTCCGACGAGCTGGAGCAATCATTCCTGGACGAATGATCTCAACGGGCCCGCCTGGCGCAAGCGCAGTTGCGATCGCCCAAGCGTGTCCCGTAGTCGCTAAAGAGCAAAACGAAGCAAGCCGAATCAATTAAACAGTTGGCAAATCTTCCAACGTTTTCTCAATCCGACCCTCTTCAAAAGAGGTTTCAATGCCAATGTGCCCGTTAGAGTAAGGGATCGAGCTGACCTGAGGACCCAGATAGCTTCGCCCGCCGAGCTTGAACACCGTTCGCACGAGCTCTCCTTTCTCCAGGACCTTTACGACGTGGTCCACATCCACAACTTTGGGCACCGACGTCCAGGCGGCCGACAATTCATCGATGTTGCCCCAACGTACGTGGGTAACGCGATCATTGGTCCAACGAACACCATCAATGGCAACAATAGACATGGCTGACTCCGTCTATTAATGAAGCACCTTAGTGAAACAGCAACCCCGTCCGAGTACGCTCTTTTATTCTTGTATTGACCTTGGGAACGAACGGTTCGCGTGACGCAGCTCGCCGGTTTGCGGGCTTCGACAAAGGAATCGCTATTCATCGATTCTTCAAATGCAGGCACTGCACGGCGAACGGAAAATAGATTGACATGGTTCAAGCGAATGCACAAGCGAACGCCGTGACCTCCAATGCAATCGCGATCGTGTGTCCAGGTTCCGCTCCTTCTCCACATCATGAAGTGGAGCGCAAAGTGTTCTCTGTGACTCGAAGATCCGCTATGAGGTGCTCGATCACCGCGCGGCCGGCGGCGCGTGTCGCCCGGCCTAGCGGGAAATAGGCGTGCACGGGAACGTCAACGGTTTTCCAGTCCGTGAGCAACGCAACGAGAGACCCGTCTTCGAGTTCACGGCGGCACGCCCATCCAGTCGTCGACGTAATCCCAAAACCGGCCACCGCGGCAGCAACGGCGCCTTCATTCTCGTTCGTCGTGAAATGCGGCGAGACTTCCGCCACCACCGTCTCGCCATTGCGCTCGAATTTCCACGCCCACGCAACCGACGCCGCGGGGCCGCCCACTATCTTGTGCGCAACGAGATCGTCAGGCTTCGTCGGTATCCCCGCGCGCTCAAGGTAGCTCGGCGCCGCCAGAATCAGGCGAGGGATCGTTGCGATAAGTTTCGCCGTTGCGCCCGAATCCGCCAGCGGGCCAAGGCGGATCGCGACATCGACCGCGTCGCGAACCAGATCCTGCCGCCGATCCTCAAGTAGAAAATGGATCTGCAAATGGGGATGCGTGGCGGTAAATGTCGCAAGCCGCGGGATGACCTCCCGAATTGCCACGCTGGTCGGCATGCTCATTCGCAGCGACCCGCGCAACTCGCTTCCTTCGCGAACGCTATGTTCCGCTTCGTCGAGAGCAATAAGAATCGGCTCCATTCTGGCGAGGAATTCGGAACCCGCTTCCGTCGGCACGACGGCGCGCGTGGTGCGCGAAAGTAACCGGGCGCCGAGCCCTGCTTCCAGCTCGGCGATGATGCGCGAGGCCTGGGACTGCGAGAGTCCGCATTCGCGCGCAGCGGCTGAGAAGCTGCCCAGCCGGGCGACGCGTGTGTAGAGCTTGAGCGCGAATATGTCTTTCATCAAGATTCCCGTCGAACGAGATAGCTGCGCCGGCTCCCGGAATTTGGGAAGCAAGGTAATTAATGCACCTAAGGCATGAAAGATAACCGAAATCATCGGGTGCCTGGCTCTTCTCGCTTACGGATACTTGAATCCATCGAGCTGGGCGCAATTAAAGCGCAGGCTTTGCGCGAACGCGGCGCTGCCGTCAGCCATAGCGTCGCGTTATCAATCCTCCGACGGCGTTAACCCGACCTCATGTGTAAATCACATAAGTCATAGCTAAAAGGACCGGCTACCGGCTGGAAGGCGATCGCTTTAACCTGTGTTCATCAACAACGCGAGCCCACCCGTCTTACGCGTCGTTCCTTTTCTACACCGGAGATTGACTATGAACGACCTGCTCGCCTTTGCCATTGAAGCCCACGGTGGTCTGGATCGTTGGAATACGTTCAGCCGGCTCAAGGCCGAACTCTCGGTCGACGGCGCGATCTGGCACCTCAAGCAGCAGCCCGGTCTGCTCAATGACAAAATCTTCGAGATCGACACGCATCAGCAGCGCTTGACGATCACGCCTTTCCTGGCAGCCGGTCAGCGCAGCGTGTTTGTTCCGGGTCGGGTATCGATCGAAACGCTGGACGGTGAGGTGCTTGAGAGCCGCGACGACCCCGAGGCCGCCTACGCCGGTCACGTCCAGGAAACGCCGTGGGACAAGTTCCACGTCACCTACTTTGCAAGCGAAGCGTTGTGGACCTATCTCACGTCGCCCTTCCTTTACACGTATCCCGGGTTCGAGAGCGAAGAGATCGAGCCGTGGCATGAAAACGGCGAGGAATGGCGCCGCCTCAAGGTGACGTTCCCTGCTGATATCCATAGTCACACCCGGACGCAGATCACCCATTTCGGCCCGGACGGGTTGATGCGCCGCCACGACTACACCGTCGACATTCTGGGCGGCGCGACCGGCGCCAACTATGTCAGCGATTACGTCGATTTCCAGGGCATCAAGATGCCCACCAAGCGGCGCATCTACGCCTATGACGAGAACATGCAGAAGGTGCCTGAGCCGCTTCTCGTTTCCCTCGACTTCGGTCATTTGAGCTTCAGCTGAGTTTCAGCCAATGGTCAACCGGGCTCATTGCCCGACCGCGCGTCTTTGGCTCCATACCGCATTCGACCGGGAATCTCGCCATGTCTACCGACTCACTGTTCGACCCGCTGCAACTGGGCGCGCTGTCGTTGCCCAACCGTATCGTGATGCCGGCGCTGACCCGCATGCGCGCCGGACCCGGCGGGGTGCCTTTGCCCATCAGCGCTGAATACTATGCGCAGCGAGCCACGGCGGGTCTGATCATTACCGAAGCGACGGCCATCAGCGTCAACGGACATGGCTATCCGCAGATGCCCGGCATCTATTCGCCAGAACAGGTTGCCGGTTGGCGCGCGGTCACCGAGGCCGTTCATGCGAAGGGTGGCCGGATCATGCTTCAAATCGTTCACCATGGACGCTGGTCGCATTCGAGCTACAACCCGGACGGCAGCCTGCCCGTCGCGCCTTCGGCGATAGCTGCGCCGGGTCTCGCGTACACGCCGGCATTTCAGCAGGCGCCCTACGAGACGCCGCATGCTCTGGACACGCTCGAAATATCGGAGATCGTGGTGTCGTTCTGGAGCGCAGCGAGGAATGCGCTCGATGCCGGTTTCGATGGTGTCGAGATCCACGGAGCAAATGGTTTCCTGCTCGACCAGTTCCTGCAGGACGGCAGCAATCATCGCACCGACGAGTACGGCGGGTCGATTGAAAACCGGACACGGCTATTGCTTGAAGTGGTCGACGCGATCACCGACGTTATCGGCTCCGATCGCACCGCGGTTCGCCTTTCGCCGCATGGCAACCTGGGCGGTCTGAGTGACAGCGACACGGTCCTTCATTTCACCCACGTCATCCGCGAACTCGGCCGGCGCAAGCTGGCGTATCTTCACTTGATCGAGCCGCGTGCGTCGTCGGCGGGCTTCGGCGATGACGCGAGTGTGGACAGCGCCAACAACGTAGCACTGTTCCGCCCTGTATTCGACGGGCCGCTGATCACCGCCGGCGGCTACAGCCCAGAGACTGCTGTACGCGTAGTCGAGTCCGGGCTGGCCGACGCCGTTGCGTTCGGACGAATGTTCATTGCCAACCCCGACCTGCCTGAGCGTATTCGCGAAAGCGCCGCGTTGAATCGGTTCGATCGGGCAACGGCTTACGCCGGGGATGAGCATGGTTTCACAGACTATCCGGCGCTGGCGGCTGCCAGTCCGATAACTTCTTGATCCACCGTCGGCGTGAGCCGGTCAAGAGAGCCGCTCGCGCCGAAGTTCAATGAAACTCAACCAACGCAAGTCAAAGGAAACGCCATGAACACTCAGGAGAAGAACAAGAGCATCGTGCTGGAAGCATTCGATACGCTCTTCAATCAGCGCGACTATCCAGCTGCCGAAAAATTCTGGTCTCCTGAGTACATTCAGCACAGCGCGCACATCGCTCCGGGCCGTGAAGGTCTTTTCGAACTCACCCGGAATCTGCCTGACACGTTGGTGTACGAACACGGCATCATCATGGCCGAAGGCGACTTCGTCATGGTGCACGGACGCTTCTCGGGCAACGGACAGGCTGCGGCGTTCATTGCGGTAGACATCGTCCGGATGGAGAACGGGATACTCGTCGAGCATTGGGACGTGCTGCAGGATGAAGCGACCGCTAAGAGCTCGGCCAGCGGCCTGCCCATGTTCGGCGAGCGCTTCCCCGGTTAAACCGTCCGGTGGTAGTTGTCACAACTCCCACTCCGGGAAGCTTTAAATCTCAACCGCCCTCATATTCGATCGCCCGTTGAAGTTTAAGCCTCGCACTGCGCCCGTGCGTCTCCGGCATCTTCAGATAGACGAACAAGGAGATGGCGGACCATGCGGAGACATACCAGTAAAAATAATGCTCGTGCCCGATCGACTTGAACTTCAGCGCGACGAATTCCGTGGTTCCGCCGAGGATGGCCGTGGTCAGGGCATACGGCAGACCCACGGCCAGCGCCCGAATGCGCACGGGAAAAAGTTCGGTTTTAGCCAGCATGTGAACCGACGTGAAACCGCTCAGCATGAAGAGCCCGCAAAACGACAGAACAAACGCAACCAGAGGATCGTGCGTGCTTGCAAGCGCATTGAAAATGGGCACGGAAAACAGCGTACAGCTCAGGCCGAAAAAGATCAGGACGGGTCGGCGTCCAAGGATGTCGGAAGCGAGGCCAAAGAGCGGCTGCAACGGCATATACAGAAGCAGCGCCGAAGCTGAAACAAGCGTGGCTGTCTCCTTGCCGAGACCAACGGTATTCACAAGGAACTTCTGCATGTAGACGGTGTAGGTGTAGAAGCCCACCGTCCCGCCCACGGTAATTCCCACAGCCAATAAAAGTTGCCGCCAGTGGAGCAGCATTTCCCGGCTGATGGTTGGGCCGCGCCGTGTCCCGCTGTGGTGGAATGCCTCGCTTTCCACCACATTGCGCCGCATGTAGAGCGCAAACAATGCAAGCACGCCGCCAATCACAAACGGTATTCTCCACGCCCACCGGTCGATCTGCTCGGAGGTGAACAGCACGTGCTGCATGACCAGCAGCAGACCCAGCGCCAGCAACTGACCCGCCACCACGCTCACCTGCAGGAACCCAAGATAAAAGCCCCGGCGATTCGCCGGCGCGATCTCACTGAGATAAGTCGCGCTCGTACCGTATTCGCCGCCCATGCTCAGGCCTTGCAACAGCCGTGCAAAGATCAGGATGGCGGGAGCGAAAGGCCCGATAGTCGCGTAGCCCGGCGTAACGGCGATGATCAGCGAACCGATGCACATCACCGATACCGACCAGGTCAACGCCGACTTACGTCCACGACGATCCGCATACAACCCGATCAACCAACTGCCGAGCGGACGAGCCACATACCCGACCGCCGCGATTGCCGCCGCGTTCATCAACTGGACCGTGGCGTTGTCGCTAGGAAAAAACGCCTTGGCGAAGTAAATGGAAAAGATGCTGTATGCAAGAAAGTCGTACCACTCGATCAGGTTACCGGCGAGGCCGCCTGCAATGGATTTCAACAGCGCAGGTCGACCCGCAGGTCGTTCCATTCGAGGGGTACTCATAGTCAGTCTCCTTTTGGTTGTTATGCAGTGAACGATCCGCTTTCCTTACGGCGCAGCCGGCTTAGTCATCGTGCGCGGCGTATTTTTTGTCGAGCTGGTCATAGAAGGGTTTGTCGACCAGCCGCTGGCGCTCGTTGAACGGCACCACGAGGTCCGGATCTTCGTCGAGCTTCCCTTGATCCTTGAGTACGCCCAAAGCCCGCTGCATGCCGCGAACGGCGCTCTGTAGCGACGCGTTTGCGTAAAGCGCGATTCCGAAGCCAAGTTCCGCCAGCCTGGACTGCGGAAGCGTGGGCGTCTTGCCGCCAATCACGATGTTGATAAGCTGAGGCGCGTTGAACAACGTGGGCAAGCGCTGGATCTCATCGATCGTTTCAACCGCTTCAATGAAGAGCACATCCGCACCGGCTTCAGCGAAGCGATGTCCGCGTTCAATGGCGGCATCGAATCCATGGGTCGCGCAGGCATCGGTACGGGCGACGATCAGCAGATTGGGGTCCTCGCGAGCATCGACTGCCGCGTGCAGCTTGCCGACCATCTCACTCGTCGATATCACCGCCTTGCCGGCGAAATGCCCGCACTTCTTGGGACTCACCTGGTCTTCGAGCTGGATGGCGTCGGCGCCCGCGCGTTCCAGCGTACGAACCGCATGGCGCACGTTGAGGGCGTTGCCGTAACCGGTATCAGCATCGACGATGAGCGGCAAGTCCACCGCATCGCGGATACGCGCGGTATGGTCGGCCATTTCATTCAGACCGATAAACCCGAGATCCGGGAGCCCGAAAAACATGTTGGTCACACCGGCGCCGGTGATATACAACGCACCGAAACCGGTATCGGCGACAACGCGCGCACTCAGCGCGTTGAATGCACCGGGCACGAGCAACGCGCGCCGGCTTTCGACCAGCGAGCGGAAGGCACTGCGACGTTCAGCGGATGGAAGCGACATGATTGAACTCTCCGTGTTGACGTTAGTGACGCGGGGGCGACTTACTCGAATCACCTATTCGAATCGATACAGCGCGCGAGCCGAGCGAGTAAGAATAAGCTCGCGCTGCGTCGCATCGGGAACCCATTGATCGAGCGCGCGCCGTGTGGCATCGTAATCGATCAGTTGCTGATGCTGCGTGTGCGGCCAGTCACTGCCCCAGACCAACCGCTCGGGTGTGTAGGCGTCGAGAAGCCGGCTTGCCAGGGTGGTCCCCAGGACTGTTCCGTCATCGCCAGGCGCACTCCGGTAAGCCGCCGACAGCTTAATCCAAACGCGTCCTGTCGCGGCCATCGACAGCAGGTATCCGAAGCCCGGATCGTTTGCGCCGATGCGCGGATTCGGACGGCCGAAGTGATCGACGACCACGGTGCAGCCCTGTGCCAGCAGCGGACCGACAACCGCATGCAAATCCACCGCTTCACGATGGACCTCGACATGCCAGCCGAGTGCATTGACACGCGCGAACAATCGCTGCCACTCAGGCGCGCTCAGTTGAGGCACTAGCAAGCCGATCAGGTTCAATCGGATGCCCACCACACCTGTGCTATCGAGCAGTGAGAGTTCGGCATCGGTGACCGCACAATCCACGACCGCCACTCCGCGAAAGCGTCGCGGATAGCGCTTGGCTACATCGAGGAAATAGCTGTTGTCTGTGCCGAGAAAACTGGGCTGGACCAGCACAGCGTGCGAGATACCGTTCGCCAGCAAGTGGCCTGCGTAAGCATCGAGCGTGGCGTCGTAATCCGGCGCATGGCGACGCTGCTCCGCCAGCGGCAAGCCGCGCACGAAAACGTGGGCATGTGCGTCGATAGCCGTAATCCTAGTGTCGTTAATGTCAGCCCACTGATCCGCCACCGTCGTGTCTTGTGCCTGCATCGTTTGAATCCGTTCGTCGATCATGGGTTCCCCGTCTCAGGCGCGGGTCGCGACATTGGCCGCTACCGTCGCAATCGTTCGGTTCCTTGTTTCCGGCAGCATGAGAGCGGCCACGACCACGAGTCCGTAGGCAATGCCGGCGTCGATGCCAAGCGCCGAGCCAAGCGGCATCGAGTTACCCATGTGTCCGACCAGCACCGGAAAACCTGCCGAGACGATCCGCCCGAAGTTATAGCAAAAGCCCACGCCGGTACCGCGGATGCCTTGCGGATAAAGCTCGTTGAAAAGCGCGCCGAGCGTGGCCGGGATGCCCGCAGCAAAAAGGCCCAGCGGGAAGCTGAGGAACAGCATCGCGGTGTCGCCCATTGGCAGGAAGACGTAGAGATTGACCGTCGCGACGCAGCATACGGCGAACAGGATCACGTTGAGCCTGCGGCCGATCCGGTCCTGAAGCCAGGCGCTCACGAAACAGCCGCAGATGAATGCCGTAATGACGACGGCAAGATAACCACCCGTGCCGAGCACGGACAGATGCCGCTCGGTCTTGAGGTACGTCGGTAGCCATGTTGTGATCGCGTGATAGCCGCCATGTGCGCCCACGCCGATCAGTGCGCCCACGATCGTTGTACGGATCACCGACCGGTCGAAGATGCTGCTTGCCGCGGGCAGCGCCAGCCTGGACGACCCTGTGCTTGCGCTCACGCGCGGCGGCTCCACAATGTTACGGCGCAGATAGAGCACGAGCCCGGCAGGAATCACGCCGATACCGAACAGCAGCCGCCACGCCCACTCTGGCGATACAAACGAGAACACCAGCATGTAAAGAAGCACGGCGCCTGCCCAGCCGAAACCCCACGCGCTTTGCACAATGCCCATTGCCTTGCCACGATGTTCCGCGCGAATGGTCTCGCTCAAGAGCACGGCGCCCGCGGTCCATTCGCCGCCAAACCCCACGCCCTGCAGAGCCTTGAGCGCAAGCAACTGTTCGAAGTTCTGCGCGAAGGCGCTGAGGAAGGTGAAGAGCGAGAACCAGACCACGGTAATCTGCAGCGCGCGCACGCGGCCATAGCGATCCGACAACATGCCCGCGAGCAGTCCGCCCAACGCACCGGCGACGAGCGTCGCGCCGCCGATCAACCCCGCTTGGCCCTTGCCGATACCCCAGGTCACGAGCAAGGTCGGGATCACCAGGCTGAACAACTGCGTGTCCACGCCGTCGAGTGCCCAGCCGGCGAAGCAGCTCCACAGGGTACGTTTTTCTGTCGCCGATATGTCGCGGTACCAGTTCACTTGTCGTCTCCTCTTTTTCACTTCGAGCGTCATGTACGCGTCTCGTCCATGGAGGCATTCTAAGGACCGCCTGGATAAAGATATATGATGCAAACGATCATCTTTCATATCGTTTTAATATGGACACACGCAACCTGAAGTACTTTCTCGCCGTCGCCGATGCCGGCAGCGTCACCCGCGCCGCCGAACGTCTGAACATTGCGCAGCCCGCGCTGAGTCAGGCGCTTACGCGCATCGAGAATGAACTGGGCGTCAAGCTTTTCAGCCGCACACGGCGTGGCGCGGACCTGACCGCGGCCGGGCTGGCGATCGTGGAGGACGTCCGGATGAGCGTCGCGAGAATCGACGCCGCCTCGCACCGCGCTCGCGAGATCGGCGCGCAGCGCGCTGGGCGGCTGACGGTGGGATTCGCGTCGGCGGCGCTGTTCGAGGTGCTGCCGCGAGCGATTGCGGCGCTGCGCGCGTCGGTGCCGGATGTCGAACTGGTGCTGCGCGAGATGAGTAATGCCGAGCAGGCGAGCGCGCTGGAGAAAGGTGAAATCGATATTGGCTTGCTGCATACGCCGGTGGCAGTCGCCGGCAAGATGCGCGAGAAGCTGATCGCGCGCGAGCCGTTGATCGCCGTGTTGCCCGAAACGTTTCCGCTGGCCACGGGTGCCAAGGTGTCGTTACGCGAACTCGCGCCGCACGGGCTGGTCTGGTTTCCACAGGGTCAGTTGCCGGGCGTTCGCGCGGGCATTCTGAGCGCGTTCCGGCAAGCGGGTTGCGAGGTGCAGATCGCGCAGGAGGCGAATCGGTCGCTGACTGTACTCGCTTGCGTGGCTGCGGGATGCGGCGTGTCGCTGCTGCCGCATTCGGTTCGGGCGTTGCAATTTAGCGGAGTAAAGCTGTGCGAGATAGTCGATGGCGCCGCGTTGCCGCGTTTTGAACTCAGCGCAATATGGCCCGCACGGGCAAGACAGACGCTCGCCGATCGCTTCGCCGGATTGATCGAACCTTATTCTGCGGCTTTAGGGGTGTAGAGGTCCTGGGTTGGTAGCTTGGCACGACGTCGCGCAGTGATCGCTCAGTCATGCAACTTCGGGATGTCCGCGAAGCACACGCCCGAGAAACGCCCTCGTGCGTTCATGTTGAGGCGTGTCGAAAAACTGGGCGGGTGCAGCCTCTTCAACAATCCTGCCCCCGTCGATCAAAATGACGCGATCGGCGACTTCTCGCGCGAACCCCATTTCGTGCGTAACGCACAGCATGGTCATGCCTTCTTTGGCGAGACCGACCATGGTGGCCAGGACCTCTTGCACGACTTCAGGATCCAGCGCGGAGGTTGGTTCATCGAAGAGCATGATGGACGGCTGCATGCACAGCGCCCGCGCTATGGCCACCCGTTGCTGTTGCCCGCCGGATAACTGCCCGGGATACTTTTGCGCCTGATCCAGCACCCGGACTTTCTGCAGAAAATAGAGGGCTCTTTCCCGCGCCTCAGCCTTCTTCACGTCGCGCACTCTAATGGGTGCCAGCATGCAGTTTTCAAGTACCGACATATGTGGAAACAGGTTGAAACTCTGAAACACCATGCCTACTTCCCGACGGATATCCCTGAGTAGAGTCAGATGGTCGCCACTACGAACATCCGTGACAGAGATCGTTCCGGACTTGAATGTTTCCAGCCCGTTGATGCACCTGATCAACGTCGATTTTCCCGAACCCGACGGACCACATATTACGATTCGCTCTCCTTTATTAACACGAAGGTCGATGCCCTTCAAAACAGGAAGCGATCCATAGCTTTGCTCGAGCCCTTCTATCCGGAGGATTTCATTTCGAGCCAAAAACGCGTCATCCATGATCAGACCTCGAAGGTAACGATGTTTATGGACGGGCAAGACCGAACATACGCTTGGCGCGTTCGAGCCCGCCGCGGGGCGGGCGGTACCCTTGTTTCTTCCGGAAACGCTCGGACAACTCGGATCCCATCGAGCAGATGAGCAGATAGACAACCGCGACCGTCGAATAGAACTCCACCAGTTTCGAATCGCGCTGAGCGATCTTTGCTGCTGCACCAAAGAAGTCGGTTAGTGACAGTACGTAGACGAGCGCCGTGTCCTGAAACAGGATGATTGTCTGCGACACGATGATCGGCGCAGTGACCCGCAAGACCTGAGGCACGACAACGTTCCAATACATGGTCGAGCTGGAAAGACCAAGCGCCTTCGCACCTTCGTATTGCCCTTTGTCGATCGCCTTAAGCCCGGCACGCACTATCTCCGCGTAGTAAGCGGATTCAAAAAGGGTGAAGGTGATGAAAGCGGTGAATTTCGGGCCGAGCGGGATCGAACGGCCCGCCGGCGTCAAGTGACCCAACAGCAGCGGAACCAGGAAGAAGAACCAAAAGAGAACGAGAATCAGGGGAATGGAGCGCATCAGGGTTACGTATGCACGAATGGCGTCGGCCGCCACGGGCACAGCCATGTGCCTGACGATTGCCATGAACGTTCCCAACAGCATTCCGCCGGTCATGGCCACCAGCGTGAGCTCCACCGAAAACAAGAGTCCCTGCAGCAGGTACGGGGTGGCGTTGATCACGGCAGCAAAATCAAAAGACATGACGCCCCCTATTTTTTAACCGTGTTGTTTTGGCTCACGCCAGGAATACGGAGCATCCGCTCCACCTGAAATGCGACCTGGTGCAACACGAGTGCGATCAACAGGTACAGAACTGTTGCACTCGCGAAGGCGTCGAACGTCCTGAACGTGAATTCGTTGATCTGTTCCGCTCGGGCAGTGATCTCGAGCAAACCGATCGTCAACGCAACCGACGTGTTCTTAAGCAGGCCAAGTGCCTCGCTGGTTAGCGTCGGGATGGTTATGCGAATGGCCTGGGGCAACAAGATCAGCAGGTAGGTTTGGAAGACGGAAAGGCCGAGCGCGTCGGCCGCTTTCTTCTGGCCATCGGAGAGCGCGTTGATACCGGCACGAACCTGCTCCGCAATACGCGATGCCGTGTACAGGCTAAGCCCGGCTACGGCGGGATAAAAGCTGGCCCACGGCGGCGCGATCTGCTTGATCGAGTTCCCCCATGTGGTAGGGATCACTTCTGGCAGGACGAAGTACCAAAGGAATACTTGGACGAGCAACGGGACATTGCGGAACACCTGAACATAAATCCGCGCCGCGATACGCAATGGAAGATAGCGGACCGTTCGCGCCGCACCCACGCTTATGCCGATTGCGAACGCGAACACGCCGGAAACAAACCACAAGAGCAACGTCCAGCATAAGCCGGACATCAACCACCCCAGGTAGGTGCCCCCTTCTGCTGTCTGGTCAAAGAGAACTTGCATTGTTTTTCCGCTCACTGAAAAGGCGCGCGTGAAAGGGCGCCGCATCGTCAAGTCGACGACGCGGTGATGTCCCTGTTTGATCGTAGCGATGCAACCAGCACGTACCGAGTTTCAATTGGCCCCTGCCTGGACAGACTCTTTAGCGAGACTGCTTGAAGCGCTACGGGGTAAGAGAGTCGCTAGGTGCCGCCACTCTTGCCTTGAGCGCTTCGTTCATTGGCAAAGCCAGGTTCTGTCCGTGGGGCGGGATGGGTTGCGTGAACCACTTGGCGTAAGTCTTTGAAAATTCGCCGGACGCCATTTGGGCACTTAGAGCGCCGTCTACCACCGACTTGAATCCCGGGTCGTTCTTCGGAATCATCAGGCCGTAGTAATAGACCTGAGCGCTTGCATTCGGCAGATATCGGAATGCCTTGGGGTCGGGCGATCCTGCTACAAGACCTGCTTCCAGGATGTTGTCTTCAAACCATGCCGACGCGCGCCCGGTGCGCAGCAACAAAAGCGATTCGGCTTGTTCCTTGGATTGGAGGATCGTCATGTTGAGCTTGAGGTCGCTATTGATCTTCATGGCAAGACCCAGGTTGAGCGACCCCTGCGTCAGTACGACGGTCTTGCCTTGAAGCCCTTTCACATCGGTAATTCCCGACGATGCCGTGGTCAGCCAGGTCGGGCCACCGGCGAACGTGGCGACGGAAAATCCGACCTGCTGCTGGCGTTCGGCGGTGTTGGTCGTGCTTCCACATTCAATGTCGATCGTGCCGTTTTGCAGGAGCGGTATTCGATTCGCTGCGCTGACCGCCAGATAAGCCACGTTCAGCTTCGGCAGCTTCAGCTCCGCCTTCACTTTTTCCGCGATTGCCGCGCACAGGTCTAGCGAAAAGCCAACCGGCTTTTGACCGGCGCCAAGAAAAGAAAACGGAATCGATGACTCGCGATAGCCAAGCGTTAGCGTATTGGAGGACCGGATTTTTTCCAGCGTTGAACTTTCCGCGTGCGCTGCGGGAGCAGTAAGTCCAATGCCGGTAATGGCCGCAATGAACAGCCAGTGTCTCGCCGCGGTGCGCTTCATGGTTTCCCCATTATTGAAAAAATCCGTTCGATGTCCACGCCCAATCTCAGGCGGCTTTCGCTACCGCTGTTTCGTCGAGACTGTCGCGTAGTGCCTTGTCGAGAATGTCCACCGCGCGGTCGATCTCGTCCGTTGAGACCGTCAGCGGAGGCGCAATGCGCCACACCGAGCCGCGTTCCGGACGACGGCGAATGTTCATGCTTAGACCGTTCTCAAAGCATTTCCGGGTCGTCATTGCGCCGAGCTCATGAGCCGGATTGCGCGATGCCCGGTCAGTCACCAGCTCGACGCCAAGCAGGAGGCCCGCGCCCCGGATGTCGCCGATCACCTCATAGCGCTGCTGCAATTCTTCGAAGCGGCGGCGCAGGTAGCCCCCCATCTCATTGGCGCGCGCAATGAGGTTCTCTTCCTTGATCACCTTTAACACGGCCAGTCCAACTTCGGCCGTGAGCGGGTCCGAAACATGACTGGTGTAAAACGTGAAGTGCTTCTGGTGGAGGACTTCTTCGATCTTTGCAGTCGTCGATACCGCGGCAAGCGGCAAGCCGCCGCCGAGCGTTTTCGACATGGTCATGATGTCGGGGACGACACCGAAGAATTCGGATCCGGTACGCGTTCCAATCCGGCCAAACGCGGTTTGCGCTTCATCGAAAATGAGCAGCATGCCTCGATCGTCTGCCGCCTTTCTGAGTGCCTGCATGAACGACTTCGGTGGCACCAGGACGCCCCCTGCGCTAATGACGGGCTCGACAATGATCGCCGCACCGCGCCCGCTCGACTGCATGTCGAACATCTTCAACGCGAGGTTCAGGTTTGCGAGCGCCGCTTCTTCCGGCGTCGCCGCCTGAATGTACGGGCGATACGAATTCGGCTCGGGAATCAGGAAAACGCCGGGTGCGGGAACGCCATACCCTTTGCGGTCACTCGCGAAGGACACGGTACTCGCGCCACCGGTGATGCCATGCCACGAGCCGCCCAGCGCCAGGACTTCATAGCCGTCGGTATACATCTTGGCCATGCGCAGCGCGACCTCGGTGGCCTCGGAACCGGTATTGATGAAGATCGTCTTCTTGATGTCGCCGGGCAGCCAGTCACGTGCAAGCGTCTGCCCGAGTTCGGCGACGACTTCGGGGATCATGCCGCTGAACATGTGGAAGGCCTTCTCGCCCGCCCGGTGAACCGCTTCGACAATCGCAGGATGGTTGTGCCCGATCGTGGCGCACATCTGCCCTGACGTGAAGTCCAGGTACTCGCGTCCATTGCTATCCTTTACGATAGTGCCCTTGGCAGACGTGAACAGGTTCGGGAAGGCGTCGCCGCCGTATCTGACCAAGTAGTCCCTGGATGCTTGCAGAAGTCCTTCTTTCATCGTTCACTCCGTTGGCTCGTTGGCGGGTTGTCGGCCGGATCTGATCGCTGGCCGCAGAACCTGGGTTGCATGTCATCATCGAACGACCGCCACCGCGCCATGCTCGTCTACGTACACTATTTGGCATAACGCTTGCTTTGTCTGGCGGCCGTCAGAAAAGATCATAGGTAGGCGAAAATGTCAGCGCCAACGCATATAACTCAGCACCCCCTCAAATGAGCTCAACTAGAAGCCCGACGAAATCCCGCTTGCCGCCGCTCAAGGCACTCCTTGCGTTCGAGGCCGCGGCACGACGGGGAAGCTTCGCGCTTGGCGCGGAAGAGCTTGCGGTCACACCGTCGGCGGTCAGTCATCACATCCAGCAACTCGAGGATTTCCTTGGCGTACCGTTGTTTCAACGGCATCCGGGGCGAGCCGCCCTGACGGCTGCAGGGCGGACTTACGCCCGCGAGCTTGAACGCGCATTCGGTGTGATCGCCGAAGCTACCAATCTGGTCGCGCCGCAGTCGCAGCGTGGTTACCTGGTGGTCGCATCGGGTCCAAGTTTCGCCGCCAAGTGGCTGCAACCCAGGCTTCCGGAATTCCTGCGCGCCAATCCGGAAGTCAGGATCCGGTTGTCTACGCTTTCAGATCACGATGACCTCGAGACAACCCGATTCGATATTGCGATTGCTTATGGGCATCCGAATACTGCAAAACACGATGTAGAGCCCTTGCTGCTGGAGCGGCTGCGCCCGTTGTGCAGCCCCGCCCTTGCCGCCACGCTCGCGCTGCGCACGCCACAGGACCTTTTGCGCGCGACCTTGATCCACTCGTCCAATGGGCTGACGTGGTCAGAGTACTTGCGGCGCGTCTGCGGCAAGGAAGTGCGGCCGGACAACGAACTCTGGCTCGATCGGTCGGTCATGGCGATCGAGGCTGCAGTCGACGGGCTGGGCGTCGTACTCGAAAGCGAGCTTCTGGCGGCGGAAGAATTGAATGACGGACGGCTTATCGCGCCTTTCGATGACGCTCAGTTCAGCATAGAAGTGACGTCCTATTACCTGGTTCGATCAAGAGGTTATAAAACCAGCTCACAAGCAGCGGCGACGTTCGAGACGTGGTTGCGCTCCGCATTGACTGCGGCCAACCTGACGTCGAAATTGGGTGGAATGTGATTAGGTGCGATCGCTGCCTGGCTATCCCATCCCATTTGCAAGCAAGCGATAGAACAGCTGGACGGTTCGTCCCACCGTCGTTGGCTAGTCTCTTCGCTTGAGAGAAGTAATTAGCATGGCTGATCACTCACCGAGCTTCGCAAACGTTAGCCTCCATGCTGCACAACGTGTGCAGCGGGTCGGATAAGTCAGTAGTCGAAACGATTCGACCTCGACCTTCAAGGCTCAAAAACTGTTGACTATATTGTCGCGAAAGTGCTAGCAGGTACACTAGCGTCTGTCCGTGTGTTTCGCTCCATGCAACAACTGCTCCACTCGTTCAATGTAGTACTGTCCCGCAATCTGCTTTTACAAGTAACTGCTGCAACGTAAGACTGTAGAGCAACTGCCGCAGAGCATTCCGGTGTGACCCAAAGGTGATGAGTTTTCTGAAGAATGACGGTCGCCTTGCCTCGCAAAAGCTTCACAACATTTTTCGTTAAATTTTTAGCACCCCATTACAAGATTGAGTCAGATTTATGCATGCCAGAAAATTAAAATTTTACGCAAAAAATGTTATTTTCGATCTTTTTCCATCATTGATTTTTGAAAAAAGATATGACCGCATGTTCAGGAATCTGGACGAACATCAATGGACTTATATTCGCTCACGCGCCAATTATTATAATAAGCTCGAGCGCCAATTTGTCCTGAACGAAACGGCTAGCCGGAGCAGCACGCTGCCTTTGCGCGGCAATCCAAGCGCCTACTACTATGATTTCAAAGAGATATCCCGATACTTCGCACGTTCGGTGAAATTCAACTATGTTTTCAAGGACATTAAAGAAGCGGTGGATGAGCCAACGCTTCTTAAGACCAGACCACTCACCGAAGCCAATGAAAATTCGGTCATACTGAAGCTGGACAAAATGAGGCACTTCAATTTTATTGAAGATACGCGATCATTTGAAAGCAAACTCAACATGGCCGTTTTTCGAGGTGCGTGCTACCAGGAGCACCGAAAAGCATTTGTCGCCAGGTATCACGGTTCACCAATAGCCGATATTGGCGACACTGACGACGCCATGAAAGGTCAGCATGGTCATCGACCTTATATGAGTATTGCTGACCAGTTGAAATACAAGTTCGTGATCAGTCTGGAAGGTAATGACGTCGCCACCAACTTGAAATGGATCATGCTTTCGAATTCCGTATGCTTCATGCGCAAGCCGCGGGTGGAAAGCTGGTTCATGGAAGGTTCCTTGATCCCGGATCACCACTACGTGCTTCTGGACGACGAATTTTCCGATCTGGAAGATAAAATAAATTATTACACCAAGCATACAGAAAAGGCGATGGCGATAATCAAAAACGCCAATCAGTACGCCATGCAGTTCCTTGACACGCGACGGGAAAAGCTTATTTCGCTGCTGGTTCTCAGAAAATATCTCGATCTTTCCGGTCAATAAAGGGTCGACAAAGGGTCTGTCATGTCGCAGACATGTCCCCCGCATGTCTGCGACATGCATGCTCCGCCCGTCAGGACAAGCGTTCTTCCAGTGATGCCCTGAGCCTGCCGGGCGTCACGCCGTAGACTTCCTTGAAGCCGCGGATGAAATGTGCGGAGTCGGCAAAACCGCATTCATAGGCGATTACCGTGATGCGTTTTTCTGTATTAAGCAGTAGCCAGCGCGCGTATCGAAGCCGCATCGTCCGGTAAAACTCCTTGGGGGACATCCCCATCTCAGTCAGGAAGTTACGTTCGAGTTGCCTGACGCTTGTCCCGGTCATCTTCGCAATCACCGTGACGTTGAGCGGCGCCTCCAGGTTTTCTTCCATCAGCACAACAGCGTGGCGTACCAGCAGATCACCGACTGCCAGATAGCCCAGCGCCTTGCGGCGCTCCACGAACGACGTGCCGCCGTGACGGCTGACTGTCATTTGATGAATCACCTTGGACGCTCTGTCCGAGCCGCAATGCAGGCTGATCAAACGCGTTGCCAACTCGAGGACCGACACGCCGCCGGCGCACGTGATCCGGTTGCCGTCGATTAAATAGTCTGCATTGGCGATGACCCGCAAGTCCGGGAACATCGTCTTGTAGTCCTCCAGGTGGAACGCGTGGACGCAAGCAACCCGGTCCCGCATCAAGCCTGCTTTTGCCAATACGAAACTGCCGGTGCACATGCCGATCAGTGGCACGCCTTCGGTGTCAGCCTCGCGCAAATAGTCCCAGTAGCGCCGGTCGACCTGTTCAAGTTTCGGCAGAAGGCCGCCGATCACCACGAGGTAATCGAATTGCCGCGGTGACCCCTGTACCGCATGCACGGGCACGGCCACTCCGCAACTCGCTTCCACGGTTTCATCGGCCATGCCGAGCAGCATCCATGCGCATCGCAGCGGACGGCTCTGGTCGCCGAGATCGGCTGCATGGCGCAACGCGTCACAGAAGCCCGCCAGCGAAAGCAGTGGGAAAGTGGGCCAGAGAAGAAATCCGATGTTGAGCTCGGCCCCCGAGCGCGACGCGTTGCCCTCTCGCTTGACGCTGGCGCGATCGAGCCGATCGACGAGATCCCGGCCAAGGGACGGCTCCCGGGCATCGGCCAGTGTTTTTTCGCGTGCCATGACGTTCCCGCAAGACGTTGGTGAACCCAAGTATATAAGCCAGAAAATGCGCTTGCCCGCCATGTCGCGTTTCTTCTATTTTTTTACGAGTTGGTGCAATGCCGGCCATTTTGTCGTCTCTAAAGTCGCTCCTGTCACCTGCCCCCGATCGATCACTCACGAGTGTCGGTGCACCATCGTCCAGCAAGCTGCATAACCAGGAGAGTCTCATGTCGGCTAGATTTCACGGCGCGCTATGCGCCAATATCGGAGTGGGTCTGATCATGCTCGGCTCGGCCAGCGCGTTCGCAGACGAAGTTGTCAAAATTGGCCATGCCGCACCGTTGACCGGAGCCAATGCCGAGTGGGGAAAGGACACGGAGAACGGCGCCCGCCTGGCGGTGGAGGAAATCAACGCGAAGGGGCTGGTGATCAGCGGCCATAAGGTGACGCTTGAGCTGGATGCACAAGACGACGCGTCGGACCCGCGCCAGGGCACGCAGGTGGCGCAGAAGCTGGTCGACGATCAGGTTGTCGCCGTGGTTGGCCACATGAATTCGGGAACCACGATCCCCGCATCGAAGATCTACAGCGATGCGGGTGTTGTCGAGGTCTCCCCTTCAGCGACCAACCCGGTTTATACGCAACAAGGCTTCAAGACCGCTTACCGGGTTGTCGCCACCGACGCCCAGCAGGGTCCGGCGCTGGCCGACTATGCGAAGAAGACGCTAGGAGCCAAGTCGGTGGCGATCGTCGACGACGCGACAGCGTACGGCCAGGGGCTCGCCAATGAGTTCGAGAAGCAGGCGAAGGCTGACGGGCTGACCGTGCTCTCACACGATGCAACCAACGACAAGGCCGTCGACTTCCGCTCGATTCTCACCAAGATCAAGGGCGAGCATCCGGACATCATCATGTATGGAGGAATGGACGCCACGGGCGGTCCGTTCGCGAAGCAGGCGCGACAGCTCGCCATTGCAGCACGCGTGCTGGGGGGTGACGGCCTGTGTGCCGATTCGCTCGCGAAACTGGCCGGCGATGCCGCAGACAACGTCGTGTGCTCGATCGCTGGCATGCCGCTTCAGGAGATGCCGAACGGCCCCGCTTTCGAGCAACGTTACGAAGCACGCTTTCATCAGCACGTGCAGCTCAATGCGCCGTTCGCCTACGACGCGGTGTACATCATCGTCGACGCAATGAAGCGCGCGAACTCGACCAAAGCGCCGGATATCCTTGCAGCCATGCCGAGCGCAAATTTCGTCGGCGTGCTGGGACGCACGCAGTTCGACGCGCACGGCGATCTGAAGCAGGGCGCGATCTCGCTGTATGACTACAAACGCGGCAAGCAGACGCTGCTCACCGTCGTGAAGATGTAGTGCACATGGACGTTCCTGTTCCTGACGCGGGCGGTGTCGGCCTGGCTGCCCCGCCGAAAGCGCGGGTCGTACTCATCGGCACAGGCGGCACGATCGCAGGCCGCGGCGCATCGCCGGTCAACACATCGGCGTATGACTGCTCCGTGGTGTCCATCGACCAGATACTGGCGGATCTGCCCGCTGCGGCATCGGTTGCCGACATCAGCGCCGAGCAGCTATTTCAGTGCGGCTCGGAGAACTTCGGCAGCAGGCAACTGCTGCAGCTGGGCAAGCGGATTTCATCGCTGCTGAAACGTGATGACGTGGATGGCGTTGTGGTCACGCATGGCACCGATACCATCGATGAAACCGCTTATTTCCTGCATCTGACGCTCAAAAGCACGAAGCCGGTAGTCCTGGTGGGCGCCATGCGTCCACCCTCCGCACTCAGTTCGGACGGGCCGCTTAACCTCTACAACGCGATCGTCGTGGCGGCGAGTTCGTTAGCCCACGGCAAGGGCACGCTGGTCGTTGCAAACGATGAGATCCACACCGCGCGTGATGTTGCGAAGACCAATACTTTCAAGCAGGAGGCGTTCAGCTCGCCCTACGGTCCCCTGGGATATATCGTTGAAGGCAAGCCGGTCTTTTATCGATTGCCAGCGCGTTGGCATACAGTGCAAAGCGAATGGTCGATCGATGAGATCGACGCTCTGCCGGAGGTCGGTATCCTCTATGCGCACGGCGGTATGAACGACGCGATGGTGCACGCCATGCTCGACTCAGGTGTGAAGGCGCTCATCTATGCGGCGACCGGCAACGGCAACGTGGCGACATCCGTAGTGGCCTCACTGGTCGATGCGAGATTGCGTGGCGTTCACGTTGTCCGGGGTTCGCGCACGGGAAGTGGCGTCGTCATCCGTAACGCCGCGCAGCCCGATGACCGCTACGACTGGTTGGTAACGGACGATCAGGTTCCTCACAAGGCGCGCATCCTGATGATGCTGGCGCTCACCGGAGAGCAGTGCACACGCAAACTTCAGAATGCCTTCCTGACGTATTGACCGGGGCTATGTGCCGGACTCGAGGCGCCGGCAGACCGGGTACATCCCAGCGGTCAATACGCTCAGGCTGGTGCAAACTGTGCGCCTTGACTCACGGCGCATAAACATGTGGCAAATCGACCAAATCAGTCTTCGACTTTTCATCGCGGTATGTGAAGAAGGGACGATCGCACGCGCCGCCGAGCGCGAGTTTATTGCGCCGTCGGCTGTCAGCAAGCGCTTAGCGGACCTGGAAACATTGGTCGAAACCGCCTTGCTGTCACGCAGCCAGCGCGGCGTCAGGCCGACCGCAGCGGGCGAGGCGCTGCTTAAGCACGCGCGTCTCATCATGCTTGACCACGAGCGCTTGCAGGCGGAGCTGAGTGAATACGCCGCCGGCGGCCGCGGACATGTGCGCGTGCTGGCGAACGTGTCGTCGATGGTTGAGTTTCTGCCTGAAGCGCTCTCGAGATTCCTGGAAGCGAACCCGAGTGTGCGCGTCGACGTTGAAGAGCGTACGAGCGTTGACATCGTCCGGGGACTGGAAGAGGGCGCAGCCGATATTGGTATCTGCCGCGACTTCATCTCCACCCGCGAACTCGACGTGACGACGTACCGCTCGGACCATCTTGCCCTGGTGGTCCCGAAGCATCATCCGCTGGCGGGAGCGGCGGACATCAGCTTCGTGCAGACGCTCGATCTGAACCACCTTGGACTATCGTCGAATGCGTCCGTGAACGCCCTGATGCAGCGCATTGCCGCGGAGAAGGGTCGAGAGCTTAGCTACCGGGCGTATGTTTCGACATTCGATGCGGCCTATAGATTCATCCAGGCAGGACTCGCCGTAGCGATCCTGCCTCGCGAAGCGGTCAACCCTCAGGTCCGGGAACAGTACGGACTCGCCGTGATTCCGCTGGCCGAAGCCTGGGCCGAACGGCACTTCGTCATTTGCGTGCGTGATCGCGCGGCCTTGACGCTGCCCGCAGCGCGACTGATAGAGCACCTCATGGCAACGCGCTGACGCCCCGCCTGGTTTATGTACCTCTGCATCGCACAGCCCCCCATAAGCCCTTAAGGGTTTTCCCTTTTCAGACATTTCGCCCCGCCACGTAACCGTCAACAGCCATCGCAGGGCAAGATGGACTGCATCGCCAAATGAGTCTTTTCAGCGCGGATCCAGCCCGTCACGCTTCAACTCAACTTTGTCATCATGAGTTGAGAAGCGATGAACTACCCTACCGGACGCGTGATCGTCACCGAGGTCGGCATGCGCGACGGCCTGCAAAGCATCTCGCGGATCATGTCGACCGACGACAAGAAGCGTTGGATCGACGCTGCCTGGGAAGCCGGCATACGTAGCATGGAGGTGGCGTCCTTCGTGCCGGCGAAACTGCTGCCGCAAATGGCTGATGCCCAAACGGTGATTGCCCACGCGCTGACCCTTGAGGGCCTCGTGGTAACCGCGTTGGTTCCAAACGTGAAGGGTGCGCAGCGCGCGATCGAATCCGGTGTCCACAGGATCGTCGCACCGATATCGGTCAGCGCCGCGCACAGCCTCGCCAACGTGCGAAAGACCCCCGCAGAGATGCTTGGCGCGTTTGCCGAGATGTGTTCGCTCGCCAAGGGCCATGCCGAGACCATTGCGGGACTGTCCACCGTATTTGGCTGCACGTTGCAAGGCAACGTGCCATATGAAGACATCGCCAACATCGCAAGGCGAGCACTCGAGGCAGGCGCCGACGTAATCGCACTCGGCGACACCACCGGTCAGGCCACCCCTCGCCAGGTGGGCGAAATCATCGACCTCGTCCGTGACATTGCGGGCCACGCACTGCGCTCCGTGCACTTCCATGACACGCGCGGCCTTGGCCTTGCCAACACGCTCATCGCCCTTCAGCACGGCATCCGCGAGTTCGATTCGTCGCTGGCCGGACTCGGAGGGTGTCCCCACGCCCCGGGCGCTACCGGCAATGTCAACACCGAAGACCTTGTCTTCATGCTGCAAAGCATGGGCTACGAGACAGGCGTCGACGTAGAAAAGCTGATTGCTTCACGCAGCGTGCTCGAACAAGCGCTGCCCGGTGAGGCGCTCTATGGATACCTCGCACGCGCGGGTGTTCCCTCGCAATTCCACGAATCAAAGGTCACCCGATGAACCCCTCTACGGCTTCCGCACAAACCAGCGCCCTGCCACTGGCAGGCATTCGCGTGGTCGAACTGTCTCACATGGTGATGGGACCCACCTGCGGCATGATCCTGGGAGACCTCGGCGCTGAAGTCATCAAGGTCGAGCCGCCACGCGGCGACGGCACGCGGCGTCTGCTCGGCACCGGCGCTGGTTTCTTCCGCACCTTTAACCGCAACAAGAAGAGCATCGCCCTCGACCTCGACACCGAAGCAGGTCTCGATGCGCTTCACAAGCTGGTCGACACGGCCGATGTCTTCATCGAAAATTTCAAGCCTGGCCGCATGGCATCGCTGGGTCTGGACTACGAGAGTTTGAAAGCGCGGGACCCCGGTTTGATTTATGTGTCGCACAAGGGCTTTCTCAACGGACCGTACGAACATCGGCTCGCCCTCGATGAAGTCGTGCAGATGATGGCCGGGCTCGCCTACATGACGGGCCCGGTCGGCCGGCCGCTACGCGCGGGAAGCTCCGTGAACGACATCATGGGCGGCATGTTCGGCGCGATCGGTGTGCTTGCAGCACTCTTCGAACGCAAGTCGAGCGGCATCGGCAAGGAAGTGCAAAGCGCGCTGTTCGAGAATTGCGTGCTGCTCTCGGCCCAACATATGCAACAGTTCGCCGCGACCGGCGTCGCTGCCGCCCCAATGCCTGAACGTATCAGCGCATGGGCGGTGTACGACGTCTTCACGCTTGCCGGAGGCGAGCAGATGTTCATTGCGGCGACGGGAGACACTCAATGGCGCTCCCTGTGCGCCATTCTCGATCGACCCGATTTGCTCGCGGACCCGCGACTCGCGACCAACAACGATCGCGTGGTGGTGCGCCCGTGGCTTCTGCAAACGCTGGGCGAAACGTTGAGCCGGCTCGAAGGCTCAGCGCTGACGCCGCAGTTCGAACGCAGTCATATTCCATTTGCATCGATCACCAAGCCCGAAGAGCTGTTCGACGACAAGCATTTGATCGAAAGCGGCGGCCTTGCAACGCTGACGCTCGACGATGGAACCGAGACGGCGATGCCGCTTCTGCCCATCTCCATGAATGGTGAGCGCTTGCAGCCGCGTCAACCGATTGCAAAGGTCGGCGAGCACACGGTCGAGGTATTGCGTGAACTTGGCTACGCTGAAACACAGATCGACGGTCTCACCTCCGCCGGGCACTCGAAAGCCGCCTGAGCGCGCATAAGTAGTCCCGAATAGTACTTGAGCCGGCCCAAGACCGGAACTCATGGAGACAGGCGATGGAATCGTCGAATCATGCTGTTTTTTCCGCCGCCGTTGCACATCCCGGCGCAATGCCGGATGCATCCAGCCAGGCCGAATCCGCGGTGAATGACGTTGCGCTGGGCGCGGCGCGGATCTCGGCGCGGCTGGACCGGTTACCCGCGACGAGAACGATCTGGCAACTCGTCATGCTGTTAAGTCTCGGCCTGTTCTTCGAGATATTCGACCTGATGTTTTCGGGTTATATCGCCCCGGGCCTGGTCAAGAGCGGCATTCTGACCTCGACCACGCATGGATTGCTTGGGACAAGCGGAGTGGCGAGCTTTATCGCGGCGCTGTTCGCCGGTCTTTTCATAGGAACGGCAGCATGTGGCTTTCTCGCCGATAAATTCGGCCGCCGCGCGATCTTCACCTACTCGCTGCTCTGGTACACCGCGGCGAACATCATCATGGCATTTCAGGACACCGCCTTCGGATTGAATCTATGGCGATTTATAGCAGGCGTTGGAATCGGCGTGGAGATAGTCACCATTGGGACGTACATCTCGGAGCTTGTTCCCAAGCACATTCGCGGTCGTGCTTCGGCATGCTCGCAGGCGATCGGTTTCTGCGCGGTTCCCGTTGTCGCGTTTCTGTCTTACCTGCTCGTGCCTCGCCAGGTGTTCGGTATCGACGGCTGGCGTTGTGTCGTCTTCACCGGTGTGGTTGGCGCGATGGTCGTATGGTGGGTACGCCGGCGGCTTCCCGAGAGTCCGCGCTGGCTCGCCCAGCAAGGGCGCCTGAATGAAGCCGACGCCGTCATGACACGCATTGAAGCGCGGGTCGAGAACGAATACGGAAAGCCGCTGCCCACACCCGCACTGCCCGAACCGGTGAGAGCTCGTGCGTCGTTTCGGGACCTGCTAGTGGCGCCCTATCGAAAGCGCGTAGCAATGCTCATCATTTTTCACGTCTTCCAGACAATGGGTTACTACGGGTTCGCCAACTGGATTCCCACCTTGCTGATCAAGCAAGGCGTGACGATCACAAGCAGCCTGATGTATGCATCGATCATTGCCATTGCGGCGCCCCTGGGTCCGCTGCTCGGCATGCTGGTCGCGGACAAATTCGAGCGCAAGACCGTGATCATTGTGATGGCGGCGGTCAATGTAGCGTGCGGCCTGATGTTCAGCCAGGCGCGCGAAACCGTCATGCTGGTCAGCCTGGGCGTATGTCTGGTTCTTGCCGGCAACATCATCTCGTTCAGTTACCACGCGTACCAGGCCGAATTGTTCCCGACCAGCATTCGGGCGCGGGCCGTAGGCTTTGTCTATTCATGGAGCCGGATCTCGGCGATGTTTTCCGCTTTTGTGATCGCCTGGTGCCTCAGGGAGTTTGGTGTGAATGGGGTATTCGTGTTTATCTCCGGCGCAATGATCGTGGTGATTTGCGCGATAGCAATACTGGGACCGAAGACCCGGAATGTTGCGCTGGAGGATATATCCGCCTGAGCACTTCACTCATGATGAAGCGGCCTTCGCCCGGTCAAGCGAAGTCCCGTTCAAAGCGTCTTGACCCAGCCAAGCGCATCATCCGCAAATTTTCGAAGCAGCCGCGCAAGCTCGCCCACCTCTTTTGCTTCCCAGCCGGCAAGCAATTCTTCGATGATTTTCTGGCGCGCCGCGTCCAGCGCATCCGTCATGACCCGGCCCTGATCCGTAATGACGGCCGCGCGAACCCGGCCGTCGTCCGGGCTCGGACACCGCGAGACTAGTCCGAGGCTTTCCAGTTTGGCGATCTGCCTGCTGACCGTGCTGTAGTCGCGCCCCACGAGTTCCGCGAGTTCGACAATACCAAGCGGTCCCAGCCGGGCGACCCTTGCCAGCAGCGGAAAAAGCGCACGATCCAGATCGACGCCTGCCGCCTCGATAAGCGCAGCATCGGGCTGCGGCCGATTAAGCACACCCGTCAGGTCCAATAATGCTTCCCGCAACTCGCGGATTTCTTTCCCCATCGCGATTCAATTCCTTGTCAGTGCCCATATATGTGTATAGTACACATATATTCGATGATCCAATCCTGGATGAAGCGTACGCTCGGATACTTGGCAAAGGAGAGCAACCATGAAAGCAGCACTCGTCAAAGCAGCCGGTGCGACGCCGGTTTATACCGACTTCACGGAGCCGGCTGTCGCCGAAGGCGTAGTCCGTATCGCGGTTGTAGCATCCGCGCTGAGTCATGTCACCAAGAGCCGGGCATCGGGCAAGCACTATAGCTCCGCGGCGAAGCTCCCTTTCGTGCCTGGAGTCGACGGCACCGGTGTTCTTGAAGACGGCACGCGCGTCTATTTCGTGCTGCCTGAAGCGCCCTTCGGCGGCATGGCGGAGCATTGCATCGTCAAGAAGGCGCGTTGTATTCCTTTGCCCGCGGCGCTGGATCAGGTGAGCGCTGCGGCAATTGCTATTCCGGGCATGTCGTCATGGGCGGCTTTGACTGAACGCGCAAAGCTCGTGAAGGGGGAGACGGTACTGATCAATGGTGCAACTGGCGTGTCGGGCCGTCTCGCCGTGCAGATCGCCAAGTATCTGGGCGCGGGCAAGATCATTGCGACCGGGCGGAATGCAGAAACCCTGCAGTCATTGAAAGCACTGGGTGCTGACGAGACGATCAGTCTCACGCAGGACAACGATGCACTCGAAAGCGCGTTCCAACAGCAATTTCAGCAGGGTATTGGCGTGGTGCTCGACTATCTTTGGGGGCAAAGCGCAGAGCTGTTGCTGGCGGCCGGCGCCAAAGCTTCGCCGGAGGCGGTGCCGCTCCGGTTTGTTCAGATAGGGGCCATGAGCGAGGCATCCATCACGCTTCCCGGCGCAGTGCTACGATCATCGGCTATCGAACTCATGGGCAGTGGTATTGGCAGCATTCCAATGCCGCGCCTCCTTGCTTCGATCGAACACTTGTTGAACGCCACGGTCCCCGGCGGCTTCAAGATCGCGACGAACCCGGTGCCCTTGGCTCAGGTCGAGGATCATTGGGCAAATGAAAACCAGGCACGCACGGTGTTTACGACAGGGTTTCAACCGTGATGACTGGGTATTGCCTATTTGCCGAACTTCGCGATTCCGCAACATCTAGCCGATACATGGTAAAAAAACTTGGGGAGCCATCGGCGACTTGGCAATCACCGTCTCCAGTCGCCTGGATGCAGGTCCTGTCTCGCCGCAACGTCGCATAGATCAGCGACGTCACGCCGGCAAGCGCTGGCCAGTCCGAATCAATCCAGCCTGTTCAACCTTCCAGGCACGGAGGAACATGATGGCAATTTCGCACGAGAACATAGTCCGGACTGGCGAACCCAGCCGCACCGCTTCACGGGTGGCCATGCTTCGGGCGGTGCATCAGTTGCTTGACGAACCCATCTTGCTGGACGATCCGGTCGCCCTGCCAATCCTCGGACGGGAAATCGAGGCGAAACTGCGCGAGGATCCATTCCTCTACAACGATCCAATGTTGCGCGGTCTGCGCGGGACCCTGGTCGTTCGCAGCCGATTTGCAGAAGATGAATTGGCTCGCGCAGTCGCGAGCGGCGTACGGCAATATGTTGTCCTTGGCGCAGGCCTGGACACCTTTGCCTACCGCAACCCGCATGAGGCCATGTGCCTTCGTGTCTTCGAAGTTGACCATCCTTCTACGCAGCAGTGGAAGCAGTGTTGCCTGAGGGATGCCGGTATTGCTCTGCCAGAAAACCTGAGCTTCGCTCCCGTCGATTTCGAGCATGCAACACTAGCGCAAGGGTTAGAGGGAGCAGGCTTTCGAACGGACATCCCGGCATGCTTTTCGTGGTTGGGCGTGACCATGTATTTGACCGAGGAGGCGATCATGGCGTCGCTAAGCTTCGTCGCAGGCCTGCCCAAATGCAGCTCGATCAGCTTCGACTACCGGGTGCCCCCTTCAATGCTCGATCCCATCCAGCGGGTCATTGGCGAGGTCATGGGGCAGCGCGCCGCTGCTGTGGGCGAGCCGTGGGTCTCCGCATTCGATCCCGCCTTGTTACGCCAGCAAGTCCTCAGTCTTGGTTTCAGCGAGGCCGCGACCTTCGAGCCCGATGAATTGAACCGGCGCTACCTGCATCGTCGCAAGGACGGATTGCGCACGAGCGGTCGACTCATGTGCGCGCGAATGTGAGGCACATCCCGCTGCATTGCGCAGCCGCCGGCCTCTTCAGGGATCTTTTGGCGACCTCAAGCGGACGTTCCCGGGCATCACGCAGCACATGCTCACCGCGTAACTGCGCGGGTCTCAAAACCAGCGGGCCGCTGACACGAACGGATATTCGACCGGCATCACCCGATTGCTCTATTCCGGCGCCTTTTAACCAATGTCGATTTGGTATAAGCGAGGCTAAAACCCGCTCGCTCCGTATTCCGGGCACTGGTGTTTGCCGGCCGCGCGGTCACGCTCGCCATGATGCATCCCGCACGTCTTGCCGCCGACAACCTCGCGCGAAGTAACGCGAGTTGGACGCCTCGACCGCGATACGCCGGGAGCGTACTCGCAATGTACAGATGCGCGATCGGGCCTGCCGGGGTATCGATTACGCTCATGCCCGCGGTTCCCGCAATTTCCCCGTCCCGCCTTGCCATGAATAAAACAGTGTCAGCCCGCGCAACCGCGATGCGTGCAAGCGTGTTGAGCAAAATGGCTGGGCGAGGTACCGCTTGTACCGCGAAGCCCGCGATCGAGTGCGACACGAACACGTCTTCGACCTGGCTTCTCTCTTCAACAATCTCAATGGAGTCAGGTAGCACCGCGTCTGCATCCGAATCGGCAAGCCGTCGAACATAGGTGTTGCTGAATGCGCGCACCCCATAACCACGTTCTGCCAGTACCGCGAGCGCAGTGCTATCGGCGTGTGGGCACAGGTCAATCTCAACGTCCAGGTCCAGCGCGGCATAAGCTCGTTCGAGCTCTTCCACTGCCTGCTCACCCACAGGCGCGCCCATGCCAAGTCCTGTGACATGGTTTAGCTTCCGGCCAAAGACCGTTTCTGTCACGGCGGCTATTCCACCGCTCACGGCAATGGCGCGAGCCGATTCTCGATGAGTAAGTTGGCAATAAGTTTCGACCTGCCGGCGTAAGTGGCTGGCCTCGGCATGTTCCAGAGCGTAGCTGATCTCGGGTCCGGTAAGAATCATGGATAGCGGATGCTCATCTTGGTGTGAAACGAGAATCTAGCATCATTGAAGCCGTCGTTCGACGAAGACTCTTTCGGCCGCAGTGGATCGAACTGAGCCGGCCATGTCAGGAAAAGGTCAACCCGGAGGAGTCTTCCGACGCGATGAGTTAATGGTTCTATTGAACCGCTCACACACCCTCCCCTTGCAAATGCAGTTCGAACAAATCAATGCTGCCTCGAATAGCCGTCGCAGTCGACAGATCGCGTTGATTGCGCTCGGTTGACGTTTCTGATATCGGTCCGGTACAGGACCGACCTGGTGGACGCTTTGACAAACCATGGACAGCCCGCGCCCACAACCGACAGAGATGACCCGTGAAACGAATACTGACTGCCACCTGCGTCATCGGGACTGCTATTGCCATGCTTGGCGCTGTCCATGCGCAAAACGCCACTGCGCCCCCCGCCGGCACGGTTGTTCCCGTCACTGTCGACAACTTCGTTCGTGCCGAGTCCGACCTGTACGTCAACGCCTTGGCCAAGCAGGGAGGCCTGGGCAAATTCCTGCATCGGAGAGAGCCGGCATCGATTGCTCACCAGACTGTCATCCGGCTTAATCGCGACACGCTCTATTCGTCCGGCGTCTTCGACCTCGACGCTGGGCCAGTGACAATCACCCTGCCGGATCCGGGCAAGCGCTTCATGGCGATGCAGGTCATCAACGAGGATCACTACACTCCGAACGTGTTCTACGGCGCGGGCACGCATATCCTGACGCGGGAGAGTGTCGGCACGCGTTACACGGTCGTCGCCGTACGCACCCTGGTTGACCCGGGCAGCCCGGACGATATCAAGCAAGTCCACGTGCTGCAGGACAGCGTCCAGGTCAGCCAGGCAGGCCCCGGCAAGCTTGAAACGCCCAACTGGGATGCGGCAAGCCAAAAGAAGGTACGTGGTGCCCTTCTGATCCTGGCTTCGACAATCCCGGACTTCAAGGGCGCGTTCGGCACCAAGGACGAAGTCGACCCCGTGCGCCGGCTGGTGGGCGCGGCGGCAGCCTGGGGCGGCAATCCCGACAAGGATGCAACCTATCTCAACTTCACGCCGGCCAGGAACGACGGAAAAACTATCTACAAGCTCAGCGCCAAAGACGTGCCCGTCGACGGATTCTGGTCGGTCAGCGTGTACGACGCCAAGGGCTATTACGAGCCCAATGCGGCCGGAGCCTATTCGCTCAACAACGTCACCGCAAAGAAAGGCGCTGACGGGACAATCGAAATCCAGTTCGGCGGCTGCGATGGAAAAACAACCAACTGCTTGCCGATCACGCCGGGATGGAACTACATGGTTCGCCTCTACCGTCCCCGGCCCGAGGTATTGAACGGCAACTGGCACTTCCCCGAAGCGCAACCGGCCAGTTAGATCAAGCGGCCGGTGCCTTTCATAGGGTGGCGAGGCGAGCTCATCTAACCGGGTGCCGATCTCGCTGCCTTGCAGGCCTGGTCTATCGCCTGAAGAATGATGAGCTATTAGTACGGATTCCTACTATTTTCAGCACCAGGCTGTCTGAAGTCCATTCAAATTCGCATCGCACTGCGCCCCGCTTTCACGTCGGGCTGCCGTAAGCCCGCACTCACGCGGCAATCGGATCACGCTTCAGGTCGATGCCGGCCCGCGCCGCTCCGCCCCTCGACGCATGAAATCTCGCCTCGATTCAAAAACCGGAAGGCTGAGTACATGGCCTCTTTTTGCACGGCGCGGGCACATTAACTGCTGAATGTTCAGGTTACCTCCACGCGTTGGGGGTACATTCTTTTAGCAGCCTCGCACCCCCATATTTCGCATAATCGTATGAATTAATTTCGTTGAAATATCAGACGAAATGACCGGAGAATGTTGTCATGTCCAAACCTCCTGAGTTGCCATCGGAGACTGACGGAACCGATGCCGACCTCAATCTTGACGCCGACGGCGACCCTGCGTTTGCACAAACGCCCGTGAGATTCGGCCGGCTTGCGCTTTGGATAGCCTCGGCAAGCGCACTGACAGTCGGAATCATGGGTACGGTCGCGTACGGTGTCTGGTTCAACCAGGATCAACACGCCTACGCCGAAGCAATGGAACATGCGCGGCAGACGCTCTGGCTCGGCGCAGTACCGGCGCCAGCACCCATTCCAGCCGTGCAACCGACGGTTGCGTCCGGTGACGTCGCGGCGCCCCTGGCCCCTCCTCCCCGTCTGGTCACCATCGCCAGCGCCGATCTGAGCGCGCCCGTGCCTTCCACTCAGTTCGATCGCCACGCAGAGCCTTCTGATTCGGCCGCGCCCAAGTTGGCCGTCACCCGCCCTCTGCGAGCAAATTGTTCTGCAAGCGTGGAACACCGCCGTCCGGTGTCGCGCGTCAAGTCCAATGGCAACGTGTTCACCCGCATGGGTTCATTTTTTCATCGCGTAAGCTACCGACAGCATGGCACCGAAAGCCAGCGAGATATCTACGCCCATCCGTGAGCGGCAGCGCGCCTGCAAACCTGCCCTGCCGATGCGCTCCGGGCCAGGTCCGGCTACGATCGCCTTCGTTTCCTTCCTCTGCCTGCTGATAGGCCTGCTGTTCCTTGCATTACAAATCCGGACAATCTTCTCGGACCAACTGAAGCAGGAATACAGCGGGCTGGTTCTCGAAGGGATCGAACGGACGGAAAGCGCCCGCAATCTGGTCCGCGTCTGGCAACGACAATCCGACAACAACATCGCGAGATCAGGACAACCGGAACAACCGGAACCATCGGACGATTATCGGCGGGCACGAAATGACCTCGCTGCCCGCCTTGCGTCGCTCGCTGCGCTGGTGAACGCCAGCCCGTCAGCGGCGCCGCGCATCCCTCAATCTGCCCTGTCGCCCGACGCCAATCTCGACGATACCGACGCGCTGCTCGCCGTGGAATCCGTGTACTGGCGAGCGCAGCGCAACAATGACAGCGCCGACGCGCGCACGCGCATTGCGCGTGTGGCGAGCATGCTGATCGTGTTGTCGGCGTGTGTATTCGGCGCGCTGATCACCGCTTTGGGCATGTATGCAAAGCGCACGCGCCAATTGGCGGGCGAGTCGCACAAGTTCGAGCATGCGGCGCTGCACGACGCGATGACCGGCCTGCCCAATCGACGGAAATTGTTCGCCACGCTGGCGGAAACGGCAGCGAGATCATCGGGCAATCCGACGCCCCAAAAAATTGCCGTGATCTACATCGACCTGGACGGGTTCAAACAGGTCAACGACTCGCTCGGCCATCGCATCGGCGATGAATTCCTGGTTGCCGTTTCAAAGCGCTTTCGCAAGACCGTGCGTCTGGTAGATGTGGTCGCCCGCTTTGGCGGCGACGAGTTCGTTGTACTGGTCCGCGAGTTTTCAACTACCGCTGAATTAGAGGCGATTGCACAGCGCCTGATTGACTGCGTGCTCCAGACCGACGAGCAGATGGGGATTGGATTTGTCAGCGCCAGCATCGGCATAGCGAGCTTTCCCAATCCCGTCAGGGACTTCCATCAGCTCGTCACCGCCGCCGACGAAACCATGTACCAGGTGAAGCGCAATGGCAAAAACGGTTATGCGTTCGCGACACAGGTGAGCTGAGCAGGATCGTGTTGATGCTGGTCTCGCCGGCAACCGGAAATTGAGCAACGCGATCGAGCCCCTTTCCACCGTTTTGTGCGCAGCATCCCCCGCTTATCGGCACGAACACGCGGAATCTGAAGGCGCACATTTCCCGATGTCGCTATCGCGCGGGCTGCATGAGAATCGCGTAACGAGCCCTGTCGCGGTCCTGGTGATCAGCTTGGCTTGCCTTAGCCGCGACCGGCATCGTCCACTGTTTATTCAAGAAAACTAAACGATTACCGGCCAAAGATCCAACCGAGGAAAACCACGCGTGCTGTGTTCGCCCGCGATCAAGACCATGCTCAAGAACTTTACGATTCGCCGCGGACTCACGATTACCATCGCCGGCTACACGCTCGCGCTCGTGGCGGTGCTGCTTGCAGCCGCTTTGTGCCTGCGCCAGAGCAACCAGGCGCTGGAGCAGATGGTCGCCACGGACACCGTGGCCATTACGCATCTCAAGACGAGTTCGCAGCGGCTGCTGCAAGTGCGCCTTGCGCTCGGCAGCTTCGAGACGCTGTTCATGCTCGGCAAGGCGGGCGACGACCTGCTGCCCAACGCGCGCAAGACGCTGAAAGCGAGCGATACCGAGTTCGATGCGTACCTCGCCAAACCGCGTGACCCGCAGGAAGAGCCGCTCGTGCAAGCCGCCAAGGCCGCGCGCGACGCGTTGATTGCGAAGGCGCTCAACCTTGAATTCGATGCGCTCGCGCAGAACGACTTCACCACGTTCCGCACGCTCCAGGTTCAGACGGCGGACAGTTTATACGCCACCTACGATCACGCGATGTCCGCGGTGGAAGCGTTCCAGATTGCGCATCAGCAAGACCGTTATGCGCAGGCACAGGCTCAGTTCCACACCATGGCGACAGCGGCCGCGGTCGTTGCGGCGTTGGCGCTGGTGCTGGGGTTCATCGCGCGGGCGGCGTTGAGCGCAGCGGTGATGAAGCCGATCGAATCGGCGATTCATCACTTCGAACAGATTGCCGCGGGCGATCTGACGGCAAGCATCGATGCCTCGCGCGACAACGAAATGGGCCGCTTGTTTGCAGCGCTCGGCAAGATGCAGCAGGGACTTGTGGGGACGGTGCAGCAGGTTCGCGGCGGCACGGGCGCAATCTCGCACGGTGCGCGTGAGATTGCGGCGGGCAACATCGATTTGTCGCAACGCACGGAAGAACAGGCGGCTTCATTGCAGCAAACAGCGTCGAGCATGGAGCAGTTGACGGCCACTGTCCGCCAGAACGCCGACAACGCGCGGCAAGCGAGCGAGCTGGCTGTCGATGCATCGGCAACCGCTGTGCGTGGCGGCACGGTCGTGGGCAAGGTCGTGCATACGATGGACGACATCGCGACGAGTTCCACGCGGATTGCGGACATCATCGGCGTGATCGAGGGGATTGCGTTCCAGACGAATATTCTCGCGCTGAACGCGGCTGTGGAAGCCGCGCGTGCGGGTGAGCAAGGGCGTGGTTTTGCGGTGGTTGCGGGCGAAGTGCGCAACCTCGCGCAGCGCAGCGCCGGGGCCGCGAAAGAGATCAAGGAGTTGATCAATGCATCGGCGGGCAAGGTGCAGGCCGGCAACGTGTTGGCGGGACAAGCGGGCCAGACCATGAGCGAAGTGGTCGCGGCCGTGAAGCGGGTGTCGGACATCATCAGCGCGATCAGCGCGGCATCGAACGAGCAGACCGGTGGTATTGAACAGATCAACCGCGCGGTCGCGCAGATGGATGAGGTGACACAGCAGAATGCGGCGCTGGTGGAGGAAGCGGCTGCGGCTGCGGCATCGCTTGAACAGCAAGCGGAGAAGCTGGATGTCGCGGTGGCGGTGTTTCGGGTTTAGGGGGTTTCATTTCCCTGCGGGAATCGCCGCAAACACCTTCGAGTAGTACGCACTCCCCTGGCGCATGTGCGATTCAAATGCGAACCCACGGCTGAGCATGTCGTTCATATCGGCGCGCGTGATCTTCATCACGTAGCTGTGCTCAGTCGTGACCAACCGGCAACTCCCCGGCGCCTCCGATGCGCTAAACCACTTGCCCGCATCGGCATGACCGGCCGGGTAGGTATGGCCATCGTGCTCCACTTGCCAGCGGCCATCGAGCAGGATCCAGAAATCATCGCTCTTATCCGCCGCTGAACAACTCGCGACCACCGTGCCCGCCTGCGCTTCCCACTCGCGCGAGTGACTGATGGTCCAGCGCAACTGCTCTGTATCAAGCCCGGTAAAAAACGGCGTCTTCCTGAGCAGATATAAATACGTCGTCGATGCTTTCATGGTCTTGCCCTCCTCTTGCTGCGCGTAACCCTGCTGACCGCACGCAGCGCTCAGCATAAGAAGGCCGAGCCAAGCACCGCGAACGATACACCCGGCCCTCGTCACGCTTATCATCGTGACACCTTTGCTTCAAGCAGATCGCCCATGCCGATGCGCTTCGCGAATTCAATCCGCACCCGCTCGGACACCTCCAGCACCTGCGCCGCGCCATCGCCGACAAAATCGATCACTGAGCGCATCGGCCTCGTACCCTTCGCCAGCCCGACAATGCGCACGACTTCATCCGCGACCGCCTTGGGATCGGCGTCAGCCGGCGTGAGCGCGGTCAAACGCTCGCCGATCTGGTCCATCACGCCGTCGTATCGGGCATAGGCCACAGCCCTCGCCGAGTCGGCCGGTTTGCCCGCGCTCGGGAAGTGGTCAGTGCCGCTGGTGAATGCGCCGGGCACGACGATGGATGTCTCCACGCCAAAGCGCGCCAGTTCATAAGCCAATGTGACGGCGAGCGAATCCATCGCCGCCTTGGCCGCGCCATAAGGCCCCATGAACGGGGGGAAACCACCCTTGGTCGTCGTACTGCTGATCCACAGGACCAGCCCGGATTCATGCTTGCGCATATACGGCAACACCGCTCGGTTGACACGCTGCGCGCCGAACAGATTGGTGTCGAAGACCTTCATCATTTCTTCCGGCGTGAACGCTTCCGACGGACCGACCACCAGATGCCCCGCGTTCTGCATCACCACGTCAATCCTGCCCTGCTCGCGGACGATGGTCGCGGCAGCGGCATCGGCGGAATCCTGCGAGAGGACATCGAGTTCCAGCGGAATCAACGCGATGCCCTTCTGCGCCGATATAGCGCGCAATTCATCGGCACGACTGCGATTGCGGCCTTCCACATCGCGCATGGTTGCATACACAACGTGCCCCGCTTCGGCCAGCGCCAACGCGCTCAACTTGCCGATGCCCGTGCCTGCGCCCGTTACCAAAATGACTGATTTCACGTTGATTCTCCTAAACGTTTAGCTAAGCTAATATTCTTGATGTCTTAAGCGATACCGCCATTGGCGCGCAGGATCTGGCCGTTGACCCAACCCGCATCGGGACCGGCGAGGAACGACACGACCGATGCGATATCTTCGGGCTGGCCGAGGCGTTGCAGCGGCGGCATCTTGGCGAAGGCCTGGATCTGTTCTTCGGTCTTGCCATCGAGGAAAAGCGAGGTCGCGATCGGACCGGGAGCAACCGCGTTCACCGTGATGTTGCGGCCGCGCAGTTCCTTCGCGAACACATGCGTGAACGCTTCCACGGCGGCTTTCGTCGCGTTGTAGACGGCGTAGCCCGGCATGTTCAGGGCAAGCGTCGTGCTCGAAAAATTGATGATGCGGCCACCCTCGTTCATTCGCGCCGCCGCTTCGCGCAGCGTGTTGAAGGTGCCGCGAACATTGATGCCGAAGGTCTGGTCGTAGAGCGCGTCGGAGGTATCGGCAAGCGGGACCGTCTTCAGCACGCCGGCGTTATTCACCAGCACGTCGATCTTGCCAAGTTGCTGTTCGGTCGCTTCGAACAGGGCGCGGACTTCGTCGGCGTTCGCTACGTCGGCTTTGATCGCGATGGCTTTCGCGCCCTGCGCGGCGAGTTCCGCAACGAGCGCATCGGCTTCCTTCGAACTCGTTGCGTAGTTGATGACGACCGCAAAACCGTCGTTGGCGAGACGCCGCGCCACTGCTGCGCCAATACCGCGCGATGCGCCCGTGACAATGGCGACCTGGGTGTTCTTGACTGCGTTCATGATTCGCTCCTTTGGGTGGTGAGTGCGTGGAATAAAGTATTGATCATTCACATCGATTGATAATTACCCGCGATTTGTTAATATCGTTCCATTTACTTTAACAATCGCACCCTCACCGCTCGCGAGTCGCCCATGGACCGGTTCCAGGAAATGCAGGTGTTTATCCGTATCGCCGAGCGCAGCAGCTTTACGCAGGCCGCCGACGACTTGCAGATTCCGCGCGCCACGGTCACCAACTTGCTGAAGCGCATGGAGGAGCGGCTCGGGACGCGGCTGCTCGAGCGCACCACGCGCACGGTGCGGCTCACGCACGACGGCGAGGCGTTCTACCGGCGCTGCGTGCGGCTGGTCGCGGACATGGAGGAAGCGGAGGGATCGTTCCGCAATGTCGCGCCGAAGGGCCTGCTGCGTGTGAATTTGCAAGGGACGCTTGCCCGGCATTTCGTGGTGCCGACGCTGCCTGAGTTCATCGCGCAGTATCCGGACATCGAGTTGCAGATTGGCGAGGACGACCGGCTGGTGGATCTGGTGCGCGAGGGCATCGACTGCGTGCTGCGGGCGGGGACGCTCCAGGATTCGTCGATGGTCGGACGCCGCGTCGCGCTGATGGAGCAGGTCACGGTGGCCAGTCCCGCCTATCTGGAACAATTTGGGGAGCCGGAGACGCTCGAGGCGCTCGGCGCGCATCGGGCGGTGAACTATCTGTCGAGCGGATCGGGGCGGGTCTTGCCGATGGAATTTACCGTCGATGGCCGCGTGGTCGAGGTCCAGCTTGCCGCCGTGGTGTCGGTCACTGGCGCGGATTTGTACACGGGGTCCGCGGTGGCGGGATTGGGGCTGGTGCAGGTGCCGCGGTATCGGGTAATGGGAGAATTATCGGCGGGGAAACTGAAGGTCGTGCTTGATGAGTTTCCGCCGCCCCCTATGCCGGTTTCGGTTTTGTATCCGCAGAACCGCCAGTTATCGGCGAGGGTTCGAGTCTTCGCTCAATGGGTTCGGGGGATTTTTGAAGCGGCGGCATGAGGGAGGATTAAGTTTGGCGTTCAATTTCGCCGGAGTCGAAGAAGCCGAATATTCACGAATCGTTCGAAATTAGTCGATATAAGCCATCCGACAACGATTGCGCGGCACTTTTATCGTTCGCCCAATTAGTAACCTCCCTTCAGCAGGTTGCCGTAAAGAAAGACGATCTAGCGACCAGCCTGACATGAACCCCAATGCGCTCTGGTAATTGATCTTAAGTCTGGAGTGCCGGACTCGCGAGTATCAAACCAATTACCAGCGGGTCACGATACCCGGCTTACGAGTCGATCGCACCCGCGCAAACTGCCGATCAGCATTTCCCGACAGCAATAAACGGCTGCAAACGCAGCCCTTCCGTCGGACGTTTTCCACTCCGCCAAAACTCCGCCGGCATTTAAAGACGTTTCTTTAGTAAGCACCTAAAGATTTTTGTCTTACCGCCGTTTACAAGTTTGCGTAATCCCGCGCACGGAGTATCCAAATCCAATCAACCATTGCGGAATCCAGATTCCGCATTAAAAAAATAATGCACATGAAAACAAGATTGCCTTTGATCATTTCCATGTTGGGTTCGTTTGCGCTCGCCGCGTGCGGCGGAGGCGGGGGCGGCAGCACGTCGGACGCACAAGCGGCGGCACCGGCCTCTTCAGCCAGCGCACCGGTGGCCGCGTCGGCGCCTGCGGCCGCGTCAACGCCCGCCGTGACGGGCGAAGCACTTCCTAGCCTGAGCGCCCCGCAGAGTGGCTCGACTGCTGCCACAGGCAATGGTTTTGAAGGTATCTGGACGCAACAATCGTCCACGTCCCGCCTGACGGCCATTGTGGACCCGGCGAACAACATCTCTTACGCAAGCGGTTTGTTTTCCGTCGTCACCTCCATGTTCTTCGGGGCGGCAACGACCGCTGCGCCGAACTGGACCTTGACAAGCGGCTTTCAGACTTTGGGCAATGTGCGCTACCCGGCTACCTCGGGAAGCGGAACGTTCACGGCGAACCAGACCTTGACTGGCAGCTTCGTGGCCAACAACAGCACCGTGAACCTGTCCTTGAACTACGACCCGGCGAATGCGCTTGCGGTCAGCCAATCGAGCGTCGCGGGTACGTGGACACAAAGCGTGACGACCATGACAGTCGACACTGCGGGCGGCTTCACTGGCTCGTTCCTCGGCTGCGGTGTCGCCGGCACGTTGGCGCTGGCCACGGCGGGCTCGAACAAGAACCTTTACACGATGACCGTGAGCGGCACGACGAGCTCCTGCACGTTGCGTTCAGGGGTGACCTACACGGGTAGCGCAGCGATTACGTTCCTGCCCGTTTCCGGCAGCACGACGTTGTACCAGCGGACGATTGTCTATCTGGTCAAGGCAGCCGACAACTCGGTGATCGCCTTCGGTCAACTGACGAAGCAGTAAGCCGGTTCGGGGCCACGGCGCGCACCAGCACGGCGTGGCCCACCCGCCCCGCTCAATGGCGCATCAGCGCCCACAGCAGCAACGCCAGCAATAGCACCGCGACCAACTGCCAGAACAGCACCGGATCGCTCTCGAGCAAGGGCCTGCGCCGAGCCGGCGCCATCGCGTCTCGACCCTTCGAAAAACGATCGAGATCAGCGCAAACTTCAACCACGTCCTGATACCTGCGCGCCGGATCGGGTTGCAACGCTTTCTCCAGCACCAAGTCGAGCCATTGCGGCGCGTCCGGTCGATATTGATACAGTGGCACGCGGCCATTAAATCCGTAAGGCAGCTTGCCGCCGCTGAACAGCCGGTACAGGGTCACGCCATACGCGAACACCTCGGAGCGAGCATCACCTTGCTCGCCTTTCATCAACTCAGGCGCCATATAAGCGGGCGAGCCCGGTGCGGTGCCGGCGTCCGGCAACTGCATGCCTGGCATATAGCCGAAACCGAGATCGAGCAGGCGCGTGTTATCGCCCTGCATCACCAAAACGTTCTCGGGTTTGATATCGCGATGGAAGATATTGCGGCGATTCAGCGCGCCGATCGAATGACCCAGTTGCCGCGCAATCTCGAGCGCACGCGGCAACGCGATGGGCTGAGGTGCCGCAAGCAGTTTTTCGAGCGTGACGCCTGCGCCGAGCGGCATCACCACATAGAGCCGGGTTTGCCGGTCGGCATCGACCGGCATTGGCGCGAGCACGCCTTCGTCGCCGATCTTGCCGGCCAGCCAGCGCTCGCGCACGATCGACTGACGAACGTTCTCGTCCTGCGAGACACGCGGCTTGGGAAACTTGAGCGCCAGCGGCGTGTTCGGATCGGCCAGATCGTAGCCGGCGAAAATCCGCGAATAGAAGCCATCGCTCAACACGCTCTTGAGCAGATAGCCATCGACAACATTGCCGGCGTCGGGCACCGCCGGAATCGGCAAGGCACCGACCACCCGCTCCAGGTAACCGACATCAAGCAAAGGCAGGTCGCCCACATCAAGCACCGCGCTCGTCACGTCGTCCTGCGAGCCGAGTGTCACCGCCAGCGCGCCGAGCCGGCGTGCAGTGTCGAGCGCACTGCCGCCCGCCGCCAGTACTCTCTGCAGCTCGCGCATTGGCACGCGGCGATAGAGCCCGTCGGAGCACATCAGCAAGCGATCACCCTCGCGCAACTCAAGCGTCTCGATGCGAGTCACCAGCGCCGGATGCATGCCGACCGCATGCGCCACATAGGAACCGAATGCGACCGGAATCACGTCGTCGTCGCCGAGCTGGGTCAGTTGACCATCGCGCAGCAGATAGAGCCGCACGTCGCCGGCCGCCACCAGATACGCAGTAGCCCGGCGCACGATCAGCGCCGCAAAGGACGCAGCCATCTGGTTCAGCGCGGGATCGACGCGGCCGATCTGATGCAGCCAGCCGTGTATTGCCCCGAGCGCACGCGCAGCGGCCACGCCGGGCTGCAAGGTGTCGGGGAGCCCGTAATAGGCATCTATAAAAGTCCGCACCGAGAGTTCGGCCGCGACCCGCCCGCCCTTGCTGCCGCTCACGCCATCGGCCAGGGCGATCACACTGCCACGCGCGACGCGCGCCGCCAGATTGCCGAGCATCACGCCGACGTAGTCTTCGTTGATGTAGTCTTCGTCGTTGTGACCCTGCCCGCGGACGCGGGCAGGGCAAGAGACACAACCGATCTCGAGAGCAGCGCACTCGCCGCGCTCCGGCCGCAACTGCAGGTCGATTTCCTGGCAGTCCATTCCGCGACGGCTGGCGGGCCTTCCCTCCGGATCGTCTGGCATCCGGACCGTGTCCGGTGCAGGCAAGCTATCCAGGGAGAAGGGTTCAGCCATTTACTTTTTGCCGTGGGTCATGACGTCGCTTATTTCCAGATCGTGCTCGATCTTCTCGAGCACCTGCGGCGAGCGCTTCTTGAGCATCATCAACCAGATTGCGCCAACCAGCATATACGCAACGAACAGATACGGCAGGATGTTATACGGATAATCGGGCACCGGATACACGCTGCCGATCACCGCACCAACCATTGCCAGTGCGCCGAGCACGCCCCACACCACGTTGATCGTCTTGAGCTCGCCCTGCTTCTTCAGGTAGACCGGCGCCGCGATTGCGACCAGAAAATACGTGACCAGGAAACCAAAAGTCGCGAACGTGCTGGTATAGCCGAAGGTGTTGAGCGGACCCGTGCCGAGCATCGCAATGCACACCACGAAGGTCACGATCGAGGAAAACGCAACGGCCAGGTACGGCGTCTGGTGCGTGCGGTGCACCATACCCATCGAGCGGTGCACGAACTGGTAGCGGCCCATCGAATACAGCAGGCGGCTGGACGAGTTGATGCACGCAAGCACGCACGAGAACGCGCTGACCGAGGCGATGAGATAAAACACCGGACCCAGCGGCGAGGCGCCAACGCTCGTGAGCAAGGTGCTGAGCACGGCCGAATCGCCGCCGAGCTTGGTTGCATCGTCGTGGTAGGCGATCGTCATCGAATAGGCCACGAACATAAAGAACAGGCCCGACAGGATCACGCTCCAGACCACCGCACGCGGAATCACGCGCAGCGGGTTCTTGGTTTCCTGGCCGAGCGAGGCCGCGCTTTCGAAACCCACGTACGAGAAGATGCCGAGCACCATGCCCTGTGCCATGCCCTTGCCGCTCACGCCCTGCAGCCCCAGTTGCGTATGGTCGACAATATGGTCCGGATGCAGTGCGAGCACATAGATCAGCACACCGCCAACGATCACCACCGAAGCGGCTTCAATCGCGAGCGACAAACGCGAGGAAAGCTTCACGTCACGTGCCGAGAAGAACCAGGCCACGCCGATAAAGACCGTATAGACGGCCCATGACGGGATATTGATGCCCCAGGCCGAAAACGCGTTCTGCACGAACATCACGCCTGCGGCGCCCACCCCCATCGCCGTGCCCACGTAAGCCGCGATCAAGCCCCAGCCGGCAATGCCTCCAGCCATCGGTCCAAGCGCGCGCGAGATATAGATAAAGAACGAACCGGCCGACGCTATCCGGCTCGAGAGCGCGATGATGCTCATGCTCACCAGCAGCAGGCCGATGGTCGAAAGACCATAAATCAACCAGGTCCCCGCGCCGGCCAGCGCCGCGATCGCCGTCACGTTGATCGACGGCGTGAAGGTCGGAGAAACGTTCGCGATGGATTGGCCGATCACCTCGGCAAAACCTAAAGTACCGGCTCGCAGGCTGCCGGATGATGCCGGCGCCGCTTGCGTGCTGCTTTGCTGCGTGCTCATGTTGGGCTCCTTACAGATTGGTGAATCAAAGTTGAATGCGCCCAGGTTCCTCGCCGCTCCCTGCAACAACATCCATCGTGGTTTAAAAAAGCTACACGCAACGCATGTGATCAAGCCATGCAACGCGCTTTTGAACCTGATTGCAGCGCGTTTCGAGCTTGTCTTCAATGAAACTGGAATTTTATTGACGGGCAATAAAGATTCCCCCTGTGAAACCGTTCACATGCGACTCTTCACGGTGATCTGCGGTTCTTTCCCTGTCCTTGAGGCCAAAAAAGCAAACCAGTCACGATCAACGGGAAAGCCAAGGCAACGTTTGTGCCATGTTCATAGTGGGAATCAAAAGTTCCCTACAATAAACGCTTTGCGCGCAGCGAACCGCTGCCGTTATTCAGGCTGAAGAGGTCGCTGGCTTGACTGCGGTGCACATCTTCATTGCGGTTGGTGCGACTTTGCACAAGAACGGGGTGTGGGGTTAAGCAGCATTAAAAGCAACGCTTATGCAAAATCGAACTGGAGTGCTTCCAGCGTGCGCAACGACGCTTTACGCAAGCTTCGTAAGACCGGCTGACCCTCCGTGGCGCGCGCTTCGTTATCGTGACGCGCACGTTCGCGCTTTGTTTGTAGCCGTTCTGTAAGCGTCAGCCAAGGCCAAATCGCAGCCACCGAAGACGAATTCACGCGGATCTCGAATGGTCGCTTCAAGGGCTGCCACGTCATACGGCATTTTCTCGCGCCGCAAGCCGGCGTCCCCCGGAAAACGAAGGACGGAAAATCAGACCATGATCGGGCTCGATGACACTGCCGTTTCGATAAGCCATCCTGATTATTTTTGCAAAATGTCATGATCGCGACAAAACCCTTAAGCTAATTCTCTGCCGGTGAGACATTTACTTTGCACTACGACAATTCATCGCTACGCAACCTGATAGCAATGCAACTTTCCCCATGACCAGTCAAAAGGGTCTCATACAGAAGGCGCCACGGTTGCCGCGGGTTCTTTTGTATCGCTTCGCCACACATGCCCGCCTGCTGTCTCGAAACGGCACACCCCACTGAACACTTCGGCCGCGGCGCGGATCAGCAGATCAGTCGAACAAACCTGTGCCAGGCATGCCCCGCATGGCAAAGGTGCGCCTCTGGCACATATCTCGCGTATGAACATATACCGGCAGCCGACAGAATGCGCCGAATACATTGAACGACCTACGAGGCAAACGCCAACGTCGCACGAAAGCGCGGTGTCGGTCCGAGACCGTGAGCAAGAAGAAACCGGTTCGCATCACCCGATGCTTCCACAAGGAGATCGACTAATGAGCAAGACAATGAAAGCCGCAGTGGTCCGCGCCTTCGGCCAGCCGTTGGAGATTGAGGAAGTGGCTGTGCCAACGCCGGGCACAGGGCAGGTTCTCGTCAAGATCGAGGCATGCGGGGTCTGTCATACCGACCTGCACGCCGCCGAGGGCGACTGGCCGCTCAAGCCCAACCCGCCCTTCATACCGGGGCATGAAGGTGTGGGCTATGTTGCCGAGGTCGGCGCAGGGGTGAAGCATGTCAAGGCCGGCGACCGGGTCGGCGTTCCGTGGCTGTACTCCGCCTGCGGCCATTGCGAGCATTGTCTCGGCGGCTGGGAGACTTTGTGCGAATCGCAACAGAATACGGGCTACTCGGTGAATGGCGGTTTCGCCGAATACGCGCTGGCCGACGCGGACTACGTCGGCCACCTGCCGAAGGGGATAGGCTTCGTAGAGATCGCGCCTATCCTGTGCGCCGGCGTCACCGTCTACAAGGGGCTCAAAGTCACTAATACCAAGCCCGGCGACTGGGTTGTCATCTCCGGCATAGGGGGCTTGGGCCACATGGCGGTCCAATATGCGAAAGCGATGGGGCTCAACGTCGCCGCGGTCGATATCGACGATGCCAAGCTCGCGCTCGCCAAGCGCCTCGGAGCCACCCTCACCGTCAACGCGAAGACCACCGATCCGGTCGCCTTTATCAAAAAGGAAATTGGTGGTGCACACGGTGTGCTGGTCACCGCGGTGTCGCCGAAGGCCTTCTCGCAAGCACTGGGCATGGTGCGACGAGGCGGTACGGTCGCGCTGAACGGCTTGCCGCCGGGGGACTTCCCGTTGCCGATCTTCGATGTCGTGCTCGGCGGCATCACCGTGCGCGGCTCCATAGTCGGCACACGGCTCGATCTGCAGGAGTCACTGATCTTCGCCGAAGAGGGAAAGGTCAAGGCCACCGTCTCCACCGACAGCCTCGACAATATCAACAAGGTGTTCGAGCGCATGCGTCTTGGCGATATCGAAGGCCGGGTCGTGCTCGATCTCGCACTGTAGGGCGCCCGAAGCAAAGCGGTGGGCCGGGCGCGGGCTTGGTCGAGAAACCCGCTCCGCCCGCAGACCATGGGCTATCCCTATGGGGGTTTTACGCTCGTACGTGCCGAAGTTCAGTTCGTCGAGAGCCGGCGTCCGCCGCCCTCGAGTGCAGTGGTCCCCCTTCACTAGCGGGGACTTACCTTATAAGCTTGCAAAGCTCTTGACATCGTAAATTTGGCTTCGTAAATTCGTCTCCACTGAGTCGCCATGGTTTATGGCGGCTCCACGGCAACGATGCCGTGCTACATATGAAAGGCTATGCAGCCCCTGAACTTGCGTCCAACGCTGGTTCGGGGGCTTTTTGTTTTTGGGAGACGAAATCGTGATGTTGCAGTACAACCCCGCAGAACGTGAATTCGAAGGCCCCGTCATCGCATGCGTCCAGATGGAGCCGCGGATCGGAGCGAAGCGCGATAACGTGGATCGCTCGATCCGGCATATTGAAACCGCCGCAAGAAACGGCGCGTCGTTAGTGGTCCTGCCCGAGTTATCCAACACCGGATACGTCTTTGCGGACCGCGACGAAGCTTTCTCCCTGGCAGAAGCGCTGCCGGACGGGGAAACCGCTCAGGTCTTTGCCGAGGCGGCGCAGCGCCTCGGCATTCATATTGTCGCCGGGGTCGCCGAGCGGGCGGGGACGCGTCTATACAACTCAGCCCTCTTCGCCGGCCCATCGGGTCACATCGGCGTTTATCGCAAACTGCATCTCTGGAACAACGAAAATCTCTTCTTCGAGCCCGGTGACCTTGGCGTGCCGGTGTTCGACACGCCCTTGGGGCGCATCGCGATGGCGATCTGCTATGACGGGTGGTTTCCCGAAACATATCGACTGGCGGCCGTGCAAGGCGCGGACATCGTTTGCGTGCCGACGAACTGGGTGCCGATGCCAGCACAGCCAGATGATCGTCCAGCCATGGCAACGACGCTCACCATGGCGGCTGCGCACAGCAACGGCATGGCGATCGCCTGTGCAAACCGGATCGGGACCGAACGCGGCCAGCCGTTTATCGGCCAGAGCCTCATTGTGGGTGGCGATGGCTGGCCCGTGGCAGGGCCGGCCAGCAGCGACTGCGAAGAAATCCTCTATGCAGCGATCGATCTGAAACGCACACGCTCCGGGCGCACGCTCAACGCTTTCAATCAGGTGCTGCGCGATCGGCGTGCTGACGCGTACAACCCGATGCTGGGCACTGGCTCGCCTTCCTCTTGCTCGTGATACATCCACCGGCGCCTGCATGTTCCTCGAAATCCAACCCGACCACTATGAAGGAAACTCCATGAGTCAGTTCACGAAGAAAATCCTTGCTACCACCATCGCGGCAATCGTCGGTGTCAGCACTTGCATCAACGTGTTTGCGGCCGACCCGATCAAGATCGGCGTCGCAGTCGGGTTGTCGGGCGCCAATAGCGTGGTCGCGCCGGCCGTGGTCCAGTCTTCGCAGCTTGCCGTCGAAGAAATCAACGCCACGGGCGGCATCCTGGGTCGCCAGGTCGAACTCGAAATCACAGACGACGCGTCTGGCGCGGTCGGTGCGCAGAAGGCATACGACACGCTGGTTTTCCAGAAGAACGTCGACGCCGTGATTTCCATGGAAACCAGTGCCGCGCGCAATGCGGCTCTTCCCATCCTGGCGCGTGGCAAGAAGCCGTTGATCTATACGTCGTTCTATGAAGGCCGGTCGTGCAGCCCGTGGATGTACGTCAACGGTTGGGTACCGGAACAACAGGTCGCACCGGTCGTGGACTACTTCGCGAAAAGCAAGGGCGCCAAAACCTTCTACCTGGTCGGCAATGACTATGCCTTCGGCCGAGGCATGCTCGATTTCACCAGGAAGTACATCGAGCAGCACGGTGGCAAGGTCGTCGGCGTTGAGTACCTGCCGATCGACGGTACTGACTGGACGCCGATTCTTTCCAAGATCCGCTCAGTTCATCCCGACGCCCTCATCAGTGCAACTGCGGGTGGTGCACCGAACGTCGCTCTCGCCAAGCAGTTGAACGCTTCGGGGCTAACGCTGCCGTACGGCAATCTGGCCATCGACGAAGGGACCGCCAGGAGCATGGGTGACGTCGCCACGGGCATATATATGTCGGGCTCCTACCTGACGAGTATTGACACGCCCGGGAACAAGAAATTTCTCGCGGCCATGGACAAGCGGTTCGGCAAGGATCTGAAGACGCCAAATGAACTGTCCGAGCCGCAATACGAGGCCTTCTTCCTATACAAGGCCGCAGTCGAGAAGGCGGGTTCCACCGATTCGGCGAAGGTGATCAAGGCGCTGGGCGAGGTGTCATTCGACGGTCCGCGCGGTCCGGTAAAGATGGACAAGAGCCGGCATACGCCGCTCGCAATGCGCCTGGGTCAGATTCAGGCGGACGGGTCGGTCAAGATCCTGCAAACTTTTTCGGAAGTGGACCCGGGCGCTCAGTGTCCGAACATCAAGTAGACGGAATTTGGAACTAAGCATCCGCCCGATACCTGGCTGCGGTCAATGTGCAGGGGCGGATGTGACTGGAGACGACAATGGTCCTAGCACTTGATATTTTCACAACCGCGGCCGTGCTGTTCATCGTGACGGCGGGGTTGATGGTGATTTTCGGCGTCATGAAAATCGTCAATTTTGCCCACGGCGCATTGCTGACGACAGGCGCCTACGCCAGCTTCGTAGTGACGCAGTTGAAGCTGAATCCGTGGGTCAGCTTGCCGCTCGCGCTGGTGGTCGGTACCGCGGCAGGCATGGTCGTCGAACAGGTGATCGTGCGCCCGCTCTACAAGCGCCCACTCGACGCGATCCTCGCCACCTGGGGCCTGGGAATCGTGATTGCACAGCTCATCGTGATGGCCTTTGGTCGCGAGGTCCAGTTCGTGGAAACGCCGCTGAAAGGGGCCTTTTCCATCGCAGGGACTGAGTATTCCGCTTATCGCCTGTTGCTGATCCCGATCGCGCTCGGTCTCTGCGCCCTCATGACCGCGCTTTTCACGGGAACGCGCTTTGGCGTCAAGACCCGTGCGGTAATCATGAATGAGGACCTGGCCCGGGGGCTCGGCATTCATTCCGGCCGCATTCGATTCATTACGTTCAGTATCGGCGCCGCGCTGGGTTCCCTGGCCGGCGCGCTCATTACCCCGTTGTCGAGCGTCGATCCCGACATGGGGCTGACCTGGCTGGTGAGCGCCTTCATGCTGGTCATGGTCTCTGGTTACTCGATGGTCAGCCTGCTGCTCACTTGCCTTGTATTTGGCGCTTGCCAGGTTCTGGTCAGCACGTTCGTCAGCCCGGTACTGGGTGGACTGACCATTGCCGTGCTGGCCGCGCTCACGCTGCGCATTCGCCCGAAGGGGTTCTCTCATGGCTAAAATCAACGCGTCGCCAGATCGTGCCGGCGGTTATTGCGCGCAGGGCGACGAGCGAGTACGCAACCGGCGGGGGATGCATGGGCGCGGCTTGATCATGGCAGGCGGCTTCGGCGTTCTGCTGCTGGCTGCAGGTCCGTTCGTCTTCGGCACGTATCTGCTGAACGTCCTGATTCAGGCATTCTTCTTCTCGATAGTCGCAGTGACGGTGGACATCCTGTGGGGGTACGCGGGGTACCTGACGTTCGGGCAATCGGCATTCTTCGGCCTCGGTGCCTACGCGGCCGGCCTGGTCTTCACGCACGGCGGTTTCACCGCTGGTTACGTGGTGCTGGCGCTGGGCGCGGCCATCGTGGTGACTGCGGCCGTTGCTGCACTGCTCGGCTGGCTGTCGTTCTATCGAGGCGCCTCGCCGTTTTTCGCGACGGTGATGTCGCTCGTGCTGCCGATCGTCCTCAGTCAGTTGCTGCTGTCCGGCGGCCAATGGACTGGCTCGAGTTCAGGGCTCACCGGCTACGAGACGTTCGATCTTTCTCTCCCGGCGTGGTACTGGATCGCCGGAGCGGCCTTGCTGGTCGTCGCCACGCTGGCCTGGCTATTCGTGCGCAGCGATGGCGGCCGCGTGCTGGCGGCCATTCGCGACAATGAATCACGCTGCTCGTACCTGGGTATCAATACGTCGCTCGTCAAGATCATCCTGCTGGTTGCGACTGCGGTCATCGCCGGTCTCGCAGGCTTCGGCTACGGATCGTTTAGCGGCGTGGTCGCGCCTGAACTGACCGGGTTTGTCCTCGGCACCCAACTGATCATCTGGGTCGCACTCGGTGGCAGGGGAACGCTGTGGGGGCCGGTTATCGGCGCGCTCCTGATCAATGTTGGAACAGCCTATCTCAGCGGCAGCATGCCATTTGCGTGGCAACTCATCCTCGGCGCCGCATTTGTGACGGTGATCGTATTGCTGCCGCAAGGGCTGGTGCCGCTGCTTCTGCAGCCATTGCGCCACCTGGCTGGCAGGAGTGCCGGACCTGAACTGGTCGAGCGGGCTCTAAGGACGGAGTACAAGCAGGCATTGTCCAAACCAGCGCTGCAAATGAACGGCGTCGCCAAGAATTTTGGCAGCCTCAAGGTGCTGCAAGGCATCGACCTGAGCGCTGACGCGGGCGAGTTGGTTGGACTTATCGGGCCGAACGGCGCCGGCAAGACGACGCTCATGCGCTGCATGAGCGACGGAGCCGAGCGCTCTGCCGGTACGGTCGTGCTGTGTGACAACGATATCCGGCAACTGCCCCCGGACCAGTGCGTGCGCTTTGGGTTAGGGCGCAAGTTCCAGAACGCAAACGTCTTCGAGACGCTCACCGTGGCGGAGTGTCTGCGAATCGCGGGGACGATCATCGAACGGCCTTCACTCTTCAAACGCTCGACTACCCTTGCCTTGCCGCCGTATGCAATGGAGGTTGTCCGTACCACTCGCCTCGATCAGAAGCTGGGCACTGTGGCCAGTGATCTCTCGCACGGGGAACAGCAGGCGCTGGAGCTGGCCATGGTGCTTGCGCTGGAGCCACGGATCGTACTGCTCGACGAGCCCACAGCGGGATTGACCAAGACAGAGCGCACGCAAATCGGCAATGTGCTGGCCGCGCTGGCGCATCAATACAAGCTCTGTTGTCTGTTAGTCGAGCACGACCTCGATTTCGTCGCCGAAATTGCCACCCGCATCGTGGTCCTGCATCAGGGCCGCATTGTGATGCAAGGCAACTTCGACGAAGTGGTCAACTCGGAGCTGGTCAAGACGATCTATGCCGGAACCGCGCAAAACGCCGGATCCGACGGGAGCACGACACATCGGGAGGCGTCATGAGTCAGATTGCGTTGGACCTGCAGGACGTGACCAGCGGCTACAAGGCTTCGGTTGTACTTCGCAATCTGTCGATGACCGTCGCCAATGGTGAGGCCGTCGCCTTGCTCGGCAAGAACGGCATGGGCAAGACCACATTGCTCAAGACGATCATGGGCTATCTGCCGAAGAAAACCGGCGCTATCAGCGTTCGTGGGCAGGACATTACCCGCATGGCGCCTCATCGGATCGCCCGGGCAGGCATTGCCTACGCACCCCAGGAACATGCGTTGTTCCAGGATCTCAGTATCCGCGACAACTTGCGCCTGGGGCTTGCCAAAGTATCTGTGTTCGACGAACGCTTTGCCGAAATCGAACCGATTTTCCCGGTGTTCAAGAGCCGGTTGAAGCAATTCGCCGGCACACTCTCGGGCGGTGAACAGAAGATGCTCCTGGTGGCACGCGCGCTCATGATGCGCCCGTTGATCATCCTGCTTGACGAAATCACGGAAGGGTTGCAGCCGTCCGTGATCGACCGGTTAGCCGAAGCACTACTATGGGAACGCAGCCGGCACGGCACTACCCTCTTGCTGATCGAGCAGAACGTGCCTTTCGCGCTGAAGGTCGCCGACCGCTACGCCGTGCTCAAGCAAGGCGAGATCATCGACCACGGAAATGCGAAGGACGACGCTGCGGCGGCATCGATCTTCGAACACCTGCGCGTCTGACGCGGATGATCACCGCCCGCAGCACGATCCAAAGCTACGAAGCGTATCAGGCGTTGGGATTCGAGTACGATCATCATCGTGCATCCGTCGAGCGGGCAATCGCTGCACCCGCCAGACGTTTTCCCTCGATGTAGGGAAGCACGAAGCAATACACGGAGGAAACAGATGGGCACGAACTCGCAGCTGTCGGCCGGCCCGGTGTCTGCAGACAGCGGATGGCGCATCGGCGTCCTGTACTCCCGCACGGGAGTGACCGCGGCGACTGAATCAGAGCACTTTTGCGGCACCGCCCTCGCGATCGAGGAGGTCAACGCGGCCGGTGGCGTCGATGGGCGTCTGCTTGATCCGGTCGTGTACGATCCGAAGAGCGATCCCGACGAATATCGTCGGCTCGCCACGCGGATGCTTCAGGAAGACGACGTGACGGTGATTTTCGGCTGCTCGACTTCGTCAAGCCGAAAAGCGGTGCTGCCGGTCATCGAGCGCAACAACGCGCTGCTATGGTATTGCTCGATCTACGAAGGATTCGAATATTCGCCGAACGTGATCTACACAGGGGCGGTGCCGAACCAGAACAGCATGCAACTGGCGGCGTATCTGCTGCGCAATCACGGCCAGCGGTTTTTCCTGGTGGGCACCGACTATATCTATCCTCGAGAATCGAACCGGATCATGCGAGACATGGTCGAGGAGCATGGCGGCGAAATCGTGGAAGAACTTTATTTACCCAGCGATGCAGATCCCTCAGCATTGGAGGAAGTCGTCCGGCAGATCAAGGCCATGGAGCCCGACGTGGTTTTCTCCACCCTGATCGGCCGGGGTGCGCGCGCCTTTTATCAGTTGTACCGCGAGCACGGTATCGACCCTGCGCGCATCCCGATCGCAAGCCTGACGATGACGGAAGGCGAAACGCGGATGATCGGTCCCGAACTGTGTGGCAGCCACATCATCTCTGCCAGCTATGTCAACACGCTGAAGCACGAGAGCAACAAGCGCTTCCTGGCATCCTGGCAAGCGAGATTCGGAGACCAGCCGGCCAGCATGTGGTCCGAGATGGCGTACAACCAGGTCCACCTCTTTGCACTGGCGTTGGCCCGTACCCGAAGTCTCGACACGGCAAAGCTGGTGGAGGCCGTCCACGAGGTCGAGTTCGATTCGCCGGAAGGTCTGCTCAAAATCGATCCGGAGAACAACCACGCGATCCTGACCCCTCGCATTGCGGTATGTCGATCGGACGGCTCGTTCGATATAGTATGGGAGGGCCGTAGTCCGATTAAACCCGACCCCTACCTGACATCGTACGGATTCGCAGAATTCTGGCTCGACGGAGACCCGGCATGAGCACAGGCGCTCGTCGGCTATTTGACGACCTACGCACACTACGCGTCCTCGTGATCCATCCGCCCGGGGACGACCGCAGCGTCCTGGAGGAGCAATTGCGCCGGATTGGCTGTCCAGTGCGTATTCTCTGGCCGTTTCCGTCTCAACTGCCCGTAGATGTCGACGCCATTTTTTTTCTCGTCGGTCCCGAAACGCGCAGCGCAGGAAATTGGTGTGCGGCCGACACCGAAGCGACTCTTATCGCATTGTCCGACTATGAGAATCCAACCGCGTTGAAAATGCTGGTGGATACACAAGCGCATGGCGTGATCACGAAGCCGTACCGATCCACCGGCATTCTCAGCACCCTGGTGCTCGCGCGCGCATCGTCAGGCTATCAGCATCGACTGCACAACAAGATCGGCAAGCTTGAGGAAGCGATCAAGGCGAGACGTCACATCGAGAAGGCCATTCGCCTCCTCATGGAGGCGCACCGGCTAAGCGAAAATGAAGCGTACGAGCACATTCGTTCACGCGCCACGACCCTCCGGATCACTGTAGGCGAGATCGCTACGATGGTGATTGATGCTCATGAGGCAATGGAAAAACTCGGCCTTGCCAAGGGACCGAAGCCGTGAGGCATCGTCATGCCAAAGGACTGCTGCGGTGAAACCACCTCGCGCGTAGAGCCAATTCGGATACGGCCGGGAAGCAGAACAAAAAGAGGAAGAAAACCGTGCCGGAAATCGGTATGGCTAAGTTTGTGGTGTGCGGCAGAGGCGCTGGTGTTCGACTAACATATTGGCGAACCCACGGCACTTTCGGACCAACCGAGGCGCAGACGCCATGCGCTCGACACTAGGGAATGCCTACCGTTGAGCCACTGGCGCCCAGCGTCGTAGAATCGTGGCACATCGGTTTTGGGGGCCCAGCAATGCGTCTGGCTTCTCGTTGCGATATCCACCGCGAATTCAGCCACGATACCCGGCTACGCCAGGCGTATCGACGCCCGGCGTGGCGACTCCCGGCGCTTTTTCACCCCGCTTTTCGCGATGAGGCCGGCAACCGTCACGAAATTGCCGGCAAATCCGCGCCATGACCCCGCTCATTTCCGTCAAAAGGCTCAGCAAGAGCTTTCCCGGCGTAAGGGCGCTTCACGAAGTTCAGCTCGAGCTCATGGCGGGCGAAGTCCACACAGTCATGGGCGAGAATGGCGCCGGCAAGTCGACGCTGATGAAAATCCTCGCCGGCGTGTACACCCGGGATACTGGCGAAATCCTTTATGACGGCCAGCCCGTCGACTTCTCAAGCCCGCGTGAGGCGCAGGCCATGGGCGTCTGCATCATTCATCAGGAACTCCAGCTGATGAACCACCTGAGCGTCGCGCAGAACATGTTCATCGGCCGCGAACCACGCGGACGCCTCGGCCTGTTCCTCGACGAAGACAAACTCAACGCGCAAGCACGCGAGATTATTGCCCGCATGCATGTGAATCTCGACCCGCGCGCCCTTGTCGGCACTCTCACTGTCGCCAGCCAGCAGATGGTCGAGATCGCCAAGGCCTTGTCCTTCGATTCACGCGTCCTGATCATGGACGAGCCCACCTCGGCGCTCAACGACGCCGAGATCGCCGAACTCTTCCGCATCATCCGCGAGCTCAAGAGCCGGGGCGTGGGCATCATCTATATTTCCCACAAGATGGACGAGCTGAAGCAGATTTCCGACCGCGTCACCGTGTTGCGCGACGGGGAATATGTCGCCACCGTCACCGCCGGGGACACCAGCGTTGAAGCGATTATCGGCATGATGGTCGGGCGAACCTTGACCGACGCCGCGCCTTCCGAGAGCGTCGCAGGCGCGGGCGAAGTCGCACTCGAAGTTAAAAACCTGAACGCCGGCCCGCTGGTCAGGGACGTGAACTTCACGCTGCGCAAAGGCGAGATATTGGGTTTTGCGGGCCTGATGGGCGCCGGTCGAACCGAGGTCGCCCGAGCGGTGTTCGGCGCCGATCCGATCGAATCCGGCGAAATTGTCGTGAAAGGCGTGAAGGTGACGATCAGGACACCAAGCGACGCGGTGGCGCGCGGCATCGGCTATCTCTCGGAAGACCGCAAGCGCTTCGGCCTGGCGACCGGAATGGACGTTGAATCGAATATCGTGATGTCCAACCTGGGTAAGTTCCTGTCGCTGAACGTCTTCCTGCGCCGCGCTCAAATTCGCCGGACAGCCGCCCATTTCATCAATCTGCTCGCCATCAGGACGCCCTCCGCGACGCAGGAGGTGCGCCTCCTTTCGGGCGGCAACCAGCAGAAAATTGTCATCGCGAAATGGCTGGAGCGCGACTGCGACGTGCTCTTCTTCGATGAACCGACGCGTGGCATCGACGTCGGCGCCAAGAGCGAAATCTACAAGCTCCTGCGCTCGCTAGCGGGCCAAGGCAAGGCGATCGTAATGATCTCATCTGAACTGCCGGAAGTCCTGCGCATGAGCGACCGCATTGTCGTGATGTGCGAGGGCCGCATTACCGGCGAACTCTCAGCCACGGAGGCGACGCAGGAGCGCATCATGCAACTGGCGACGCAGCGTGAAACCTTGAAAGCGGCATGAGTCTTTAGAGGAGCGGTCCGTTTTATGACACTGCCATCGGATACTTCGGCGCTGGGAAATCGGGGACGGGCCTCAGCCCTGAGAGCCCGCCTCTTTTCGCCGACCGCTCTGCAAAAAATGCTCGCCTTCGGGAGCCTGGTCCTGCTGCTGGCGTTTTTCAGCTTCGCCTCGCCCGCTTTCATGCAGATGGACAATATGCTCGGGATTCTGCAGGCGACGGCGGTTAACGGCGTTCTGGCGATCGCTTGCACGTTCGTCATCATCACCGGGGGCATCGACTTATCCGTCGGTACGTTGATGACTTTCACGGCCGTTATTTGCGGCGTGTTCCTGACTTACTGGCATTTGCCGATGTCAGTCGGCGTGGTGGCTGCAATTGCAACGGGTGCGCTCTGCGGGACTATTTCAGGCACCCTCACGGCGAAAATGAAGATCCCGCCGTTCATCGCCACCCTGGGCATGATGCTGCTGCTGAAAGGACTGTCGCTCGTTGTCTCGGCCGACAAGCCTATCTATTTCACCGACACCGAAAACTTCTACAGGATCTCCCAGGACTCGCTGATCGGCTATGTATTCCCGAGCCTGCCTGTTCCGAACGCAGTCCTGATCCTGTTTTTCCTGGCAGTCGTGAGCTCGATCACGCTCAATCGCACGGCGCTTGGCCGCTACACCTTTGCGCTCGGCAGCAACGAAGAAGCCGTGCGCCTTTCCGGCGTGAATGTGGATAGGTGGAAGATCGCCATTTACGGCCTGAGCGGGGCCATTTGCGGCATCGCGGGGCTGCTGATCGCCTCGCGCCTGAATTCGGCCCAGCCGGCGCTCGGCCAAGGTTATGAACTCGAAGCGATCGCCGCCGTGGTCATTGGCGGGACGTCGCTTAGCGGCGGTTCGGGCACGATCCTGGGGACGATCATCGGCGCGTTCATCATGAGCGTGCTGACCAACGGCTTGCGCATCATGTCGGTCGCTCAGGAATGGCAGATCGTGGTGACAGGTCTCATCATCATTCTCGCGGTCTATGCCGATATTTTGCGGCGCAAGAAAAGCTGACGGAAGAAACTGACTGAAGCGGACGAAAGCTAACGCCGCACGGGACAAGATCAAGAAAAGGGAGCGCCAAGGCTCCCCCAACGGCTGAAGGTTGATAGCCCACCTTAGGAGGAGAACCACCATGTTGAAAAGAAGACTCATCGGTGTCGTAGTCGGCGTTGGCGCGCTCATTGGCGGGACGAGTCTGGTGCGCGCGGACGAACCTTATATTCCGCTTATTTCGAAAGGCTTCCAGCACCAGTTCTGGCAGGCCGTCAAATCCGGCGCGGAACAATCGGCGAAGGCGCAGAACGTCCGGATCTCCTTCGAGGGTCCGGAAACCGAAGCCATGGTCGATAAACAAATCGACATGCTCTCGGCCGCGCTCGCCAAGAAGCCTCAGGCGCTCGGCATCGCTGCACTCGACAGCAAAGCGGCCATTCCGCTCCTGAAGCGGGCGCAGGCCGCGAAGATACCGGTCATCGCCTTCGACTCCGGCGTCGACAGCGACATTCCGCTCACGACTTGCGCAACGGACAACGTGGCCGCAGCGGCACTCGCCGCCGACAAAATGGCCGAGGCGGTCGGCAATGCCGGCGAGGTCGGCCTGATCGTGCACGACCAGACCAGCCGCACCGGCGTTGATCGCCGCGACGGCTTCCTGAACGAGATGAAATCAAAACATCCGAACATCAAGATCGTCTCGGTCCAGTATGGCGGCGGCGACCATCTGAAGTCGGCGGAAATCGCCAAGACGATGATCCAGGCCAACCCCAATCTCAAGGGCATTTTCGGGGCGAATGAGGGGTCGGCGGAAGGCGCCGCGATCGGCGTCAAGGAATCGGGCAAGAAGCTCGTCCTGATTGGCTACGACTCCGGCAAGGAGCAAAAGGAGGACATCAATTCAGGTTTGATGGCCGGCGCCATTACGCAGAACCCGGTCGGCATCGGCAAATGCGTCGTCGACTCTGCTGTGAAGGCGTTGAAGGGCGAGACGCTGCCCAAGAAAGTCGACACGGGCTTTTACTGGTACGACAAGAGCAATATGAACGATCCCAAGATCGCCGCCGTGCTCTACGATTGATCTTCGCTGCCAAAGACAGGGGCGCGGTTTGTTTCGACGCCACGGCCCTGTTTCGATTCATACGCGCAAGTCGATAGCTGTCGAAGAAGAGGAGGAGCTTCAGATGACCACCATCACCAAGCTGTCCGTCCGGGACATCCGGTTTCCGACCTCGCGTTCACTCGACGGCTCCGATGCAATGAACGCCGCGCCGGATTACTCCGCCACCTACGTGACGCTCGAAACCGATTCGCCCAAAGGATTCACAGGCCATGGCCTGACCTTCACCATTGGGCGCGGCAACGAGATCTGCGTGAGTGCGGTAAAGGCGATTGCTCCGCTGGTCATTGGCAAGACGCTCGAGGATATCGCCGCGAACATGGGCGCTTTCTGGCGCGCGCTGACATCGGACAGCCAGTTGCGCTGGATTGGTCCGGACAAGGGCGCAATTCATCTGGCAACGGCGGCTATTGTTAATGCGGCCTGGGACCTGTGGGCCAAGGCGGAAGGCAAGCCGGTGTGGAAACTGCTCGTCGACATGAGCCCCGAAGAGCTCGTGCGTTGCCTCGATTTCCGCTACGTGACCGATGCGATCACGCCGCAAGAAGCCATCGCCATGCTGCACCGCCATGCAAAGACCCGGGGCGAGCGTGAAAAGGAGATGCTGGCGCAGGGCTATCCGGCCTACACGACGTCGGCCGGCTGGCTCGGCTACGACGACGACAAGATCCGCCGGCTTGCCCGTGAAGGCGTCGCGCAGGGCTGGACGCACTTCAAGCAGAAGGTGGGCGGCAATCTAGACGAAGACATGCGTCGAGCCCGTATCCTGCGCGAAGAAATCGGCGAAAACCGCAAGCTGATGATGGATGCGAACCAGGTATGGGATGTCGATGAAGCGGTCTCGAACATGCGGCGCCTGGCGCAATTCGATCCGTGGTGGATCGAGGAACCCACGAGTCCCGACGACATTCTCGGCCACGCCGCCATCCGCCAGCGGATTCGGCCAATCGGCGTCGCGACGGGCGAGCATTGCCAGAACCGGGTGATGTTCAAGCAATTACTGCAGGCGCAGGCCATCGACTTCTGCCAAATCGATAGCTGCCGCCTGGGCGGTCTGAACGAAGTGATCGTCGTCCTGCTGATGGCGGCCAAATTCGGCGTGCCCGTGTGCCCGCATGCGGGCGGCGTCGGCTTGTGCGAGTACGTCCAGCACATTTCGCTGTTCGACTATATTTGCGTGTCGGCGACGCTGGAAAACCGGGTGCTCGAGTACGTGGATCATCTGCATGAGCATTTCGTCGATCCGGTCGTGATCCGAAACGGCCGTTATATGCCGCCGCAACTTCCCGGATATAGCATCGAAATGCACGCGGCATCGCTCGATCAACATGACTTTCCCGAGGGGGCGGCCTGGCGGAGCTGAGACGCTTTGGGGATTGTTCGGCCGCCTCGTGCGCATCGAAAATGTCTGGCAATGTCATGCGAACTCGCTTCGACACAAGGCCGGAGTCCACCCTGTACCACGACACGTTTTTACGACTACCATAGTCGGCGCTCATCGAAGCCGGGTGAGGAACAGCGTGAATGAGCCAGGTATATGCCCTCGAGCACCCTCTTCGACGAACCCAATCCAACCATCCTGTGGCGGCGCCTGGTGTGGCCATGGGCCGGATTCTGGCTGCTCATGCTGGCTGTCGGGATTCAGGAAACCCTGTGGACAGGCAAACCGCAGTTCTGGCGCCCGCTCGTCAACACCGGCTCCTCGGCGCTTGCAGCCACCGTGCTGATTGCGGTGCAGGTAAGGCGCGGGAGCCGACGCAATCGTTTTCTCAACCAGCCCCTGCAATGGTTTCTTCGCACCTGGGCGTCGATGCCGCTGCAAATGGTCGCTTACATCGCTGCAATGTATGCGTTGCGGATCGGCGTCTACGCACTGGCGGGCGCCACGTACCCGCATGGCCCGTGGGTCGAAGTGATGGCCTACGAAGCGACAAGCTTCATCGTGTTCTATGCGTTGTTCATCGGCATCTCTTTCGGCGTTCGGTCCTACGGGGCGTGGGTCGACGAGCGGTTGGCCGTCGAAAAACAGGCGAACCTGGCGAAGCAGGCCCAACTCGCCCAGCTGACACAGCAACTGCAACCGCACTTTCTGTTTAACGCGCTGAACACCGTTTCATCGCTGATCCACAGCGACCCCGACGCAGCCGACATCCTGCTCACCCGTCTGGCGACATTGTTGCGCGCCGCCACCGACGCGAGCCAGCGCCCCGAACAATCACTCGCCGATGAACTGACGCTGCTTCACGCCTATGCGGACATCATGGTCCAGCGTTTCGCCGATCGCGTCCGGATTTCATGGGAAATCGATGCCAACGCACAGGATTGCCGCGTCCCCACGCTCGGACTTCAACCGCTGCTGGAAAACTGCTTCCACCATGTCGTCGAAAAACGCAGCGCGTTGACGCACATCGCTATACGCATCACGCGTAGCGTGAGCCGGCTGCAGATCGAGATTGAGGATGACGGAGATCTGCAGAGCCTTCCTGACAAGCGCGGCGTGGGTCTTGGCAACCTCGAGCGCCGTCTGCAATCGTTGTACGGCACGCAGGCGAGTCTCGAATTGCGATTGCGATCTGGCGGTGGCCTGATCGTTGGGGTGAGCCTGCCGTGCGCGCACTGATTGTGGACGACGAGGCACTCGCACGCAGCAAGCTGCTGCGCATGCTTCAGGCGTTTCCCGATATCGAGGTGATAGGCGAAGCCGCCGACGGTGCAGCAGCGCTGACGCTAGCTGCGCAGTTGCAGCCCGACGTGATCTTCCTCGACGTACAGATGCCCGAAATCGACGGTTTCGACGTGGCGGCCTCGCTGCCGGACGACGCTCCAGCGCTGGTATTCGTGACCGCGTTCGACCAGTATGCGGTGCGGGCATTCGACGCCCAGGCAGCCGATTACCTGTTGAAACCGGTCGAGCCGGAGCGCCTCGCACGCACCGTGCTGCGCTTGCGAGGCGCCGTCCGCGGTGCGGTTCGCCCGAGCGTCGGCATGCCCGCGCATCTGATAGTCGCCGATCGCGGGACAACGCATGTGGTGCGCTGCGTGGATATCGAATGGCTGGAGGCTGCCGACAACTACGTCAACCTCCATCTCCCCGGGCGAAGCCTGCTGATACGACGCACGCTGGCCGCCTTGCTCAATGACCTCGCTCCCGCATTTGTCCGCACGCACCGAGGCGCCGCGGTGGCGCTGGCCGCCGTGCTCGCCGTGCGGCCACGGGGAAAAGGCGATGCGACAGTCCTGCTGCGCAGCGGCGCCGAGGTGCCCTGCAGCCGGCAGCATCGGGAAACTTTGATGCAACGGCTGCGGCCCTAGCGCCGCGCGCCCCATCTGCCCCACGGCAGACCCGGTTCATCCCACATCGATTGCGGCTCGATGGACGTCAACTTACGCTGGCTGGAATCACCCTATGGATGGTCCGGCCATGGCTGCATTGCTCACCCTGCTCAAATACGCAAACGTCCTGATCCTCGTCGCTTCATTGATCGAGGCTGTGGTGCTTACCATTCGACGCGGCTATGACTGGAAGGCAACTGGTGTGTCCGTGTCGGACTTTCTCTTTCGTGAATATCCATTGCACTGGATACTGCCGCTCGCGTTCTGGAACGAAGGGATGAACTGGTTCTGGCGGCACAGGCTCTGGACTTTGCCGATGAATCATTGGAGCGGATGGCTGGCGTGTTTCATTGGTCAGGAGTTCTGCTATTACTGGTACCACCGTGCGGCGCATCGGACGCGTTGGTTCTGGTGCACCCACGCCGTCCACCATTCGCCGAACCAGTTGAACCTCAGCGCCGCGTACCGTATTGGCTGGACTGGCCGTCTTACAGGATCGCTGCTGTTTTTCGTGCTCGCGCCGCTATTCGGCATGCCGCCCCAGATCGTGCTGATGCTGCTTTCGCTCAACCTGCTCTACCAGTTCTGGCTGCACGTAACCTGGATTCCACGGCTCGGGCCGCTTGAATGGATTCTCAACACGCCTTCTGCGCACCGCGTGCATCACGCATCCAACCTCGACTACCTTGATGGAAACTATGGCGGAGTGCTGATCGTGTTCGATCGGCTATTTGGTACCTACATCGCGGAAAAACGCACCGTGCCGTGTCGCTTCGGTCTGGTCCAGCCGATGATGACCTACAACTTGCTGACTATCGAGTTCGAACACTGGCGAGCGTTCTTGCGCGATCTTTTATCAGCGCGTTCGATAGGCGAGGCGTGTGGCTATGCAATCAATCCGCCCGGCTGGCGACCCGATAACAAAGGGGAAACTACCGAAGATCTAAGGCGCCGTGCTGTTCAACAGTCGTTCATAGCGGGACAACAATAGGCGCTAAACAGCGCGGCGGTGCAATCGGTGGCGACGTTCAAGGACTAGCGAGGCGCGCCATCGCGGTTTGGCCGGCGACCTGCCGGCGGACTCGAAGAGATAAACGACCGTTGACTGCGCTGGAGGAGCTGCCGCGGGTGGTTTCCTGGCCGCACAGTGCCCGTGCTGCATTGCATGAAACCTGACGGTGCCGGTCCCGCGGGTTCGGTATTCGCTGCGGGCCTTGCTTGCGCGCACTTGGTGAACTAGATTTTCATTGAGAGAGGCATCAGGCGGGAGGGACGGCCATGGAACTGAGCGTAGAACGCGTCGATGTCTGGGCAGCGACCATCGAGGACAAACCGGGCGGACTGGCGCAAGTATTAAGCGCTTTACGCGATGCTGCCGTGGACTTGCAGTTCGTCGTCGCGCGACGCACGCCGGAAGCACCGGATAAGGGCGTCGTTTTTGTCGCACCGCTGCAGGGGGAACGGGAGATCCGCGCCGCGACACAGGTGGGATTCAGCATCACAACGAGCCTTTACTCCGTCCGTGTAATGGGTTTGGACCAGTTGGGGGCCATTGCGCAAATGTCCCAGATGCTGGCAGACGAGGGGATCAACCTCCGCGGTTTATCCGCCGCTGTACTCGGCACACAGTTCATTGCTTATCTCGCCATCGACTCGTTGGATGACGCCGAAAAAGCGGTGGATATTCTTCAGAGGGCCTGAAGCGCGCGTGTCGGCCCACGAGCGTTCTGTCACCGGCGATGGCTCGTCGGGCGACTCGGGGGAGTTCGGACGAGACAATTACGTCTGCCAGAAAGACTTTGCGGCCGGGTTTCAATCCGGCCAGAAGGATTCGTTCGCCCGAACTACTTCTCAGAGATTGCGACGTCAGGTTAAAAGCGTGCCTGCCATTGCAGCTTTCACACCGATGGTTCCCTTATCAACAATAGCCAGAAAAGCCGCTTTCGCTTCCTCTGTATCTCGATTCTGTCGAAAGGTCCGGTGAGCTTGGACGAGGCCCACGGTCCACGTCGCCAAGAGCAGACCAGCCGCCAGATGGGCGTCGAGATCCGTTGATTCTCGCCCTACGCATTCGCGTAGGGCAACCCCTACGACTTGCGCGAGCTCATCGCACAGGCCTCGTGCCGACAGCGTCCTAAACAACAGTTGGCTCTACACAGCCACGCTCCGACATTCGCTGCCAGCGCCACGATCGCCAACAATTGCTCTCCAAAGCGGCGCACGGGAGTATCGTGTCCCACAGACTCAATGCACTAAGGAGGCCGCATGAACGATACCCAACGACTCGCCGGCTTGCGCATCGTTTTGATCGTTGTGGGTCTGATCGCCGTGTTCGCGATCTGGCCGCTGATGTTCCTGTGGCCGTCCGGTTGGACGTGGCACAGCGGTCATTCCGACTACCCGCTGATGATCGTCGGCATCTACGCGACGCTCGGCGTGTTCCTGCTAATGGCATCGCGCGATCCGATGAAACATCTGAGCCTGATTTGGTTCACGGTGTGGTCGAGCGTCGTGCACGGCGCGATCATGGCCGTGCAGTCCTTCGGCGTCGAGATGGACGGGGCACGCCATGTCGGCCATTTATTCGGCGATGTACCCGCGTTGTTTATCGTCGCGGCGGCGCTGGCTTTTTTCACGCCGCGCGGCGACAAAGCGCGCACACATACGCCCCTCTAGCTTAGGTAGCCGAGATGTTGTGCGGCGCCCCAGTTAGTAAAACCGGCCATCTCATTTCGTCCGGCTTTTCGCAAACCGCTGTCACTGTCGAGACTTCCGCGTGACGGAGTCATTGAAAAGGCGAGCGGACCGTGCCGTCGAAAGTGCGCAACTCCGAACGGACTCGCCCGGTCGTACATGACGAACGGGCGGACGGAGTTTGGCCATCTCCGATCGCCCGATTGATTGAAAGACCGGTCACTGCAATGGCTCATTTGCCGCCGGCATCGGCCAGTCCTCTTTACTGATTCTTATGCGCTACAGTTGCAAAGCGTATCCATCCAGCGATCAGTGAGCTGCGCCCGACGCTGCTCGACGGTCTTGCGCGTGTGACGTGAAGGCTAACGTGAGGTCGAGCCATGCAACTTCAATCGGGTAACCTGTTCAGCTTCGAAGCGAAGCACGGCGGCGAAGAGCGCATCGACATGCTCATCACGGGGCAGCGCCTTAACGTGGAGCGGATCGTATCCATGGGACACACGAGTCCCGAAGGGTTCTGGTACGACGACTCGCGCGCCGAGTGGGTTGCACTGCTGTCGGGCGCAGCCGTGCTCGAGTTCGAAGACGACTCGACGCTGCACGACATGCGTCCCGGCGACTACGTGCTGATCGAGCCGCATTGCCGACATCGCGTTGCCTGGACGCATGCCAAAGAGCAAACCGTCTGGCTTGCGATCTATCACGAACGCTGAATCGAGCGCCGATTCATCCGTCGCATTTGTCCACCGTCGAGAGTTCAGAGCGCCGAGGTGTTGTCCAGGGCCGCAGTTAGTGAAAGTCGGCCTCTGATTTCGCTCTCGGCCTGGGTTGGTAGCCGTGCGTAGTGGCGCTGACCTTTTATTTCCGAGTGCGGCCGGCATGAGGCGTTCGACCTCTACTCCTGGATCGTCGGCAGTTGACTCAAAGTCGAAGAAAATAGAGCGCGGATGGAATCGGTAATCATCAGAGACATTAGCGGATTCATTTTTTTGCAAGCCGTTATGCACGTTGCCCGAATGAAAACGTATTTTTCTTGAAATTCGATTGTAGCTTTCGAACTGAATGGATTCCCGATTCCGGACGAATTGGAGATACGTGCCGGCTCGCTCGCTATCGATTGGGGCTTGCGAGATTCATGCGGCGCAGTAGTTTGCATCCGCCAGTGGCCAGTTTCAAATGGTCATTCGCCGGCTTAACAATTGTTGCCTTGACCAACGTTGGCCGTTATGCTGAACTCTATTCTTAACTGCTAGATGCAGAATGAATTTTACTGCGCGCTGGACTTGAAATCAGAAACAATGCAGTCCGTCTTTTTCGGAAATTACAATTCAATGTGATTCATTGGCTAAAGAGGTGTCAGGATAATGAAAGATAATCTTGGAACTGGCTTAATCGAAACAAAAGATGCCCCTGTTCTTGCAAAAATTGCGATCTTGATTTACTGGGTTGCGTCTTTACTGACTCTCTACCTTGTGATGCATGCTATTTTTACAGAGAAAATTATCAGAGATTCAATTTCCGCGTCTAAAATTCCAGTCGATACCGTCCACATGCTAGTAATAGGGATTTTAGCAGCCGGCTTCGCGTTTGCTGTTCTACAAGTATTTTTGGCTTTTAAGTTAGCAACGCGAAAAAATTGGGCGCGAATTGTAGTGGCGATTATATCAACTCTGTTGGCAGCAGCGTTTATATACCAGGCATACCTATCATTTACTTACCACATCCCATTTTTCCCTGTATTAAAAAGTAGTTATTGGCTCATTGCCGAAGTAGTGGCTGCTTTGCTGTTGTTGCTGCCCAAAAGTAGGGGCTGGTTCTCGCCAAAGAAAGCGCGTGCTTGACGATCTGTGAAAGTAATATCAACTATCCAAGGTGCTCGCGCTGATCGAAGCGCGGCTTGCACAGAACGACTATCTCGCTGGAAGCATGTTTACCGCGGCCGACATCATGAGCGTCTTTTCGCTCACCACGATGCGCCTGTTTCATCCTGTTGATCTCGCGACATATCCGAACATACTGGAGTATCTTCAGCGCATCGGCAGACGGGCCGGATATCAGCGCGCGATGACAAAGGGCGATCCCGACTTGACGCAGATGCTGACATGACTTCGCGGCGGAAATCGCCCCTTATCCAACTTAGCTTTTGCGAGGACTTATGCATCTTCTTCACGTGATTGGTTCGCCACGCACAGGGCGCTCAGCCTCTCGGCAGGTCGCTAACACCTTCACTGAAGCCTGGAAGGAGCGACATCCCGACGGGACAGTCGACGAACTGAACGTCTGGGAAATCGACCTGCCCGTTTTCGACGGGCCGGTGCTCGAAGCAAAATACGCGGGCATCGAGGGCCGGCCGCTCGATCCCGCGCAGGCCGACGCGTGGCGCATCGTCACAACGCTTGCCGAACGGTTCCGACAGGCAAACGTCATTCTCTTCAGCGTACCCATGTGGAATTTCGGCATCCCGTATCGCCTCAAGCATCTGATCGATGTCATATCGCAGAAGGACGTGCTGTTTTCATTCGACGAAAGAGGATTGAACGGCCTGCTTGGCGGAAGGACAGTCGTCACGATCGCGGCGCGAGGCGTTGGGCTTGGAGCGGATTTTCCACCGGAGCAGTTCGACTTTCAGACCACCTATCTGACCATGTGGTCGCGTATGGTTGGAATCACCGACGTACGGGTGATCAGTGTCGAAAAAACATTGCTAGGCCCCGAGCAGGACCATGCATCCCGCAATGAGGCCAGCGAAAAAGCTCGCGAGCTTGCTCGCGGTTTGTAGGCAGGGATTGCCGTTTTCCTTCCATCCATCCGCGCGTCCTGATTCGACGAACGCGATTGCTGCTTTGAAATAAGCAAGAAGGCCGGAATGATCGTTGGACCGTGAAAGCGGTCCTCGCGGCCCCTGGTGTCGAACGGCTGGAGCGGGTCGAAATGGGTCGCATGCCTTCGAATGGCACATGCAGTGCCAGATGCTTGTCTGCTCTGATCAGGGACGACGTGGTGATGCGTCGTCGTGCGACGGCTCCGTTGCACACATCGCAAATAGAGCGGTCAAGGCGTAACGCGCGACCAGTCAGGTAAGGCATCAAGATCTGGCCGCATCGTGACGCTTTCCTGTTCGTTGGGATCCGTTCGGGCGATCACCGCGACGCAAGGCTCATCCGCGCTCACGTTGTACGGAACATGCGGCACCCCCGCGGGGATGTAGAAGAAATCTCCGGCCCGAACCGTCGCATGGTGCTCCAATCGTTCGCCATACCAGCACCCCGAGACGCCGCTCAGCTGATAGATGGCCGTCTCATGTTCCGCATGAAGATGGGCTTTGGCACGGGCACCTGGTGGAATTGTTGCAAGCTGAAGATGCATATGCTTCGATCCTGCACTCTGAGCTGAGATACCTACAGCGTAGGTCAGCCCTTGCTTCCCCTCGAACTCTGGGCCAGCTTGCACCAGTTGGCAGGTAAGGGTGTCAGGCCTGTGTGTGCTAGTGTTCATCGCTTCTCCAGACAATGAGCGCCGACGTCGGTGAAATTGCGAGCATACGACGGCAGAATACACCCGCGCACTGTCAGAAAACGGTCATCCTTTATTGACCATGTCCCGTGCGTCCCGATGATCGAATGTATCGCTGAGGACGAACGCTGGGGTACGTTGTTTGGGGCAAAAAAGGCCAATCCCTTCGTTACGATCAAGGCGGATAAGCACTTCGATTTTGCCGCCAGCCTGTATCTCGCCGAAGACGTTGAGCGGGTCTACGAAGAGCCGGAAGATCTGGGATACAAGGCGCGCGGCTCGATATCTTGACGGCCTCGCCAAGCAAGGCATAGCTGAACATTGAAAGCAGCTCCGTGCCCTCCCGGGGAGCGGCCTTGTTCTCCGGTGAGGATATGCGATATCGGCAGATGTAGGCCACAAAGAGACAGCCGACGGTAGCTGCCAGATCGTCAACAATGGCAGCACATCAAATAAGGTCACGATATAAAATAATCCGCCCGAAGCGAGGCCCGAGGCCCGATGTCCATGCGTTTTCTCATTGTCGGAACAAGCGGAGCGGGAAAGTCCACCTTGGCTCAAGCATTGGCAAGGATCATGGACTGTCCTTACATCGAACTCGACCAGCTTTATTGGGGCCCTGAATGGCAGCCCGTTCCACATTCAAGCTTCGAAAACCCGGTTCGGGAATCCACTGCCGGAGAGTGCTGGGTGACAGACGGCAACTATAGTGCCGTACGCGATCTGCTCTGGTCTCGTGCCACGCATGTCGTCTGGCTGAATTTTGGCCGCACCACCGTCTTCCCCCGTTTGCTCTGCCGTACCATTAGCCGGGGAATCCTGCGCACCCGCCTTTCACACGGAAATCGTGAGTCGCTGCGTATGGCATTTTTATCCCGCGACTCGATACTTCTGTGGTCATACACGACGTTCGCGAAGAACCGCATCAAGTTCGCCAAACTCCGGGAAGACCCACACTATGCTCATCTGCAATGGACGGAGATTACCCGACCGTCGGAGGCCAAAGAATTCCTGAAGTCCTGCATGCCCGACAAGACCCGAAACCATGAGTAAGCTTGCGTTTCACGGCTTGGTAGATGTAGCGATGGGTCCAGCACGGAATTTCGGTATGGGACCGGGTTCGGCCCTCAATCATGCCCACCTCACCGAAGGGAGGTCGGTGTCCATTCCATCTCGGCCAACAAGCGCCCTTCGCTCGAAGGCAACCAAAGACCGCTGAGAAGTGAGATGCGGTCATTCCCGAGCGGCGCCCGCTTCGCCACGGTTGAGGCTCGATTGTTGACCGGACGACCGAAAACGGTTATCGGTGTCAAATGCCATTGGTGCACAGCCAACACGGCGTCGACCTACCCGATATTGCGCGGAGGCAGCGATGTTTAGATTTGTCGTTGTGGTTTGCTCGGTTCTTTTTTTCATAAGCCCCGCTTCGAGCCAAACCCGTTCGCCCGATGAGTCTGATGGTCAACTGGTCAAAAACCGCGCGGTGGAGGCAGTGATCTGGGGCATGCCTGCGGTCAATTACGACCTCATGCTTCAGGAAATGCTTAGTAAGACGGACGGCAAGGTGAATGGGGTCGTCTACTGGGGGCACCCTCTTGACTGGAAGAATCAGACGCTGACCCCCAATCCAGATGCGATCTACTTTATGGCCTTCTTCGATACGAAAGATGGGCCGATCGTCCTCGACCTGCCTCCGGGGAACAAAAGCGGATCGTTCAACGGCAATATCGTCACCGCCTGGCAGGTGCCGCTCGAAGATGCTGGCCTGCTAGGGGTGGACAAAGGTGCCGGGGGAAAGTTTCTCATACTGCCTCCGGGGTACACCGGCAAAGTGCCTGCTGGCTACATTGTTTTGCGTTCCGATACTTTTGGCGGCTATGCGCTCATTCGTTCGAATCTGCATAGTCATGGTGATGCCGATGTTGAGCGGTCAGTAGCCTACGGTAAAAGGGTCAAGGTATATCCGCTCGCGCAAGCCGCCAATCCGCCAGCTACGGTATTCACTGATGCCAAGGACGTCATCTTCGACTCAACGATCCACTACGATGCGAGCTTTTTTGAGCATCTGAATCGGTTCGTACAAGCTGAGCCTTGGCTTGACCGCGACCGCATCATGATTGATCAACTCAAGTCCCTCGGCATAGAAAAGGGTAAGCCGTTCAATCCGGGCGACGCCACAACGAAGCAACTCGATACGGCTGCACGCGCGGCCGGGGCGTTGCTGGAACAGGAGTACGACGCGGGCCTGCCACCGTTCTTTTCGGAAACCAGCCGCTGGACGGTTCCGGCCGTTCCCGAACTGGTGAAAGCCGCGGCGAACTCATTCTCCGATCCGAATTCGTACCCGGTTGACGCGCGCGGCCTGTCTTACAGCTATGCCTTTGTCGGTATCAAGCACCTCGGCGCCGGGCAGATGTATCTCATCTCCATTAGGGACAAGGACGGCGATTCCTTTGATGGAAGCAAGTCCTATCGGCTGCGGGTCCCGGCTGACGCTCCAGTCAGGCAATATTGGTCGGTGACCGCCTATGATCGGCAGACGCATGCACTGATACGCAATATGCCGCGCGCGAGCCGCTCTTCGCAGATTCCCGAGTTGCAAAAGAACGCAGACGGCTCAATTGACATCTTCTTCGGCCCGCAAGCTCCGACCGGGAAAGATAGCAACTGGGTGCCAACTGACCCCGCTCGCAAGTTCGAATTGATGTTCCGGCTTTACGCGCCGACGAAGGCTTTATTCGACAAGCAATGGGTGCTGCCGGACGTCGCGAAAGTCGCCCCCCAGTGACTGGGTTGGGGAGCGCTCGATGCCGCTATTCGCGACATATTCGAACTCATAGATACCGAAGGGCAGATATGAAAATTTCGACCATGTTCACCGTGCTTCTCTTCTCTACAGGCACTGCGGCCGCGCAGCAGTCTCCAGCGAATACGACAGTACCGGTAACCGTGAATAACTTCATTCGCGCCGAGTCGGACATGTATCTGGCAGCCGTGGCTACGAAGGAGAACGGCTTCGGAAAGTTCGAACATCATCGCGAACTGTCACCGGTCGATGCACAGACCATCATTCGCCAGAACCGCGACACGCTTTATTCCGCTGCGGTCTTTGACCTGGACGCGGGCCCTGTGACCATCACGCTTCCCAACGCTGGCCACCGCTTCATGTCAATGCAGGCGATCAGCGCGGACGAGTATTCTCTCCCGGCGATCTACACGCCGGGAAGGCATACCCTCACCAAAAAGCAGATCGGTACGCGTTATGTGCTGGTGGGAATCAGAACGCTAGTCGATCCCAACGACCCGGCAGACATGCAGAAGGTGCATGCCTTGCAGGATGCGGTGAAGGTCGAGCAAAAGTCATCAGGCACTTTCGAGGTGCCTAAATGGGATCCTGTCAGCCAGAAGAAGGTGCGTGACGCATTGATCGTGCTTGGTACAACCATGACCGACACCAGTCACGCATTCGGAATGAAGGGCGAGGTTGATCCTGTTCAGCGATTGGTCGCCGCAGCCACGACCTGGGGCGGAAATCCGAGGAAAGATGCAATCTATCTGAACTTCACACCTCCCAAAAACGACGGGACCACCATCTATAAGCTCCACGTCAAGGACGTGCCGGTGGATGGCTTTTGGTCTATCAGCCTGTACAACGCGGATGGTTTCTTTCAGAAGAACGAGTACAACGCCTATTCGCTGAATAACATCACATCGAAAAAGGATGCAGACGGCTCTGTTACCGTCCAGTTCGGTGGGTGCGATGGCAAGGTTCCGAACTGCTTGCCGACAATGAACGGCTGGAACTACACGCTCCGCCTTTATCGTCCACGTGCTGAAATTCTCAATGGAAAATGGATCGTCCCGCAGCCTCAGCTTGCCAACTAATGCTGGTCAGCCTTTTCGGCGACCGCGCGGTCTCACTGCGAACGATCGTTTGGATCAATCCTGCGAGTGGCGCCAATGAATGTCCGAACCCGGCGGGTGGAGCTGCCGTTCAGCAGGATTCGACGATCGTCGCCATTGGGTCGACTTCTGCCCGACGCGGACCTATCATTGGCGGCCCACTTCGCCAGTTCAACGTCGGACCGGGATCGGCCATGAACAGCTGTTCGACCGCACATTCAGGCGGACGTTACATGGTCCGCTTCACTCAGATGGCTGACGTTCGTCGACCGGTCAAAGTGCTTAGCATCACTAAGTCCCGCTGCGGCATGCGCTAATCGTTGCTACGGCGGGCTGCGCGCTCAGACTGGTGTATTTGCTGTGGGGTTTTTATCGCCTATGATTAAGCGACGGCGTTATGCGCTGTCATCTAACTTACGTAGCGGATATTTTCTGAGTAAAGCAACGCTGGCTGGGTTCCAACCTTCACTTTTTGCAGGGGGAGAGCAAAGCAATGTCGGACATGCCAGTGACGGATCTTGCTAACGCGCCACCCGATTTGCTTTCCGAAGTCGATAAAAGGGAGCCGGACAGCAAGCTGATACGGTTTAGATGGCTATGCGCGCTAGTCGTGGTCGGCTGGGCAGCCGGCTGTTTGTTTCTACTTCTCGTCGTTCAGTTGCGGGGAAACGAGTTCACTCGAGCGGTCCTCCTTTCGGCGATTGTCGTTGTTCTGGGTGCGGCTCCCTTTATCACTTTCTTGACAAAGCAATGGTATGTCAGGCGCAACGAGTTCCGGAATCGATTATCGGACGGGGCTCTTCTTTGCTATCTTGACCGTTACTGGCTAAGGCGTGCGACGGTCGAACAGATAGATTTCAGCGAGTTGACTGACCAAAACACCGGTAGGGTCTCCCGGGATATCAGGACCACTCGGCCGACACGGGACAAATCGGGCGAGCTTTTTCTCAAAATATACGATGAGCAATACGGTATCAAGGCGTTTATGACGCCATTTATCCTGCTGTTAGTTATATCGTTTGCTAACGCAGCCTTGGTTTCCTGGCTTTGGGGATGCGCAAGGCAGTTCGGGGCAACTTCGAATCAGTGCCTGGTATTCGGAGCAAACCCTAATCTTGCGACAGCGGCAATGGCGGGTGCTTACATGTTTGCTGTCGGGGACGGTGTTAACTCAGTCCGACAAAACACTCTTAATATTGCGGATGTCTATTGGTATGCGTTGAGGCTCCTTATCGCGATACCTTTGGGAGTCGCGGTCGGCAATTTTAGCGGGGCAACTACCGATTCTCACACCCTCGTCGCGTTCGGCCTGGGAGCATTTCCGATAGAAGAAATTCAGAAGTTGCTTCGCCGAATTACGATGGGCCAAATTCAGACTGGCGACACCAGGCAGGTTCCCGACCAGCTTCTTAGTCTCGAAGGTGTGACCGTGAGAACCAGTTCCCTGCTGGCAGCGGAGGGCATCTCCTCGATAGGTCAGCTCGAATCGAAAGACCCGGTGTTGCTGGCGGTCAGAACTGGACTGGAATTCGACTTCATTCTGTACCTGGCGTCGCAGGCTGTAGTTCGGCGCCAGCTCGGTCCCAGTGCTGGCGCACTCGTGCCCCTAGGGCTCGTTGAAGCTCAGGCCATTCGTCAATTGGTCGACACGCTTAATGGCGAGGATGATGCTCAAAAGGCGCGCACCGACCGGGCCGAGGGGCAGCAGGCTGCTAGTGATGGGAAGGCAAACGCGCAAACGACTTACAAGACCCAAGACGATGAGCGAATGACTCGCGCCTCAAAAACACTTGAGGACGCTGCGATCCTTATAAGGGCGGCAGCGAATACCGACCGTACAGTCACCGCACCGAGTACGGAAAGTGTTCGGACGAGTTTTGAGCAAATCGCCGAGGCGCCATATACGTCGTTTTTGTCGGCTGTTGCTCCGCGCGGGTACCGGATTCGAGACAATAGAATGCTGTCGTCGACAAATTGAACAACGGGCAGATGACGGGCTCCTCTGTCTGGGCGACGTTGTTGTCGACAGTGCGCGAAGCTATCGTGTCGTGTCGACAAAGTGAAATAGTTGATTATGTCCGGTCCGACGGCATCGGCCATAAGCGGCGACGCCCCAGGCTTTCCCCCTGACACTCGAACACCTGCTTTGCCTTGGCCAGCGGAGATTTCATCTCGGCCACTCAATCAAACCTCGTCGTAGTGCTCCCGAAAAGGACCTCGCGGCAAGGCTGTTCCGAACGACAGGAAGGGATCGACTTCTGCTAGATGGGGATGGATGATCGGTGAACCCCACCGCGGGACTGCTGTCGGACCGGGATCGGCCATCTTCGGCCCTTCGACATCGCTATGAAGATCGTCGCCAATCCGTGAAAATCCGATCAGTGGATGGATGCACGCTATCGCTGCTTTCGGCTATGACTCGTTACCTAATCAGCGCCGGTCGATCCTATTCGTTCTTTCCATCGGAGCGATCTACGCGTTTAAAACGTATCGTAGTCCGCCGGCGGCAAGCTTGCCACAGCTAGTACGTAGGTTACCCCGTCTATCACTAGATCGTACGTGTTAAATAACGTGTGCATCGGGTCTATGGATTTGATGTTCAATTTCTGGGACTTATTTTTTATTTCATCCATTCCCGGAAAATTATCTGGGTTATATAGGTAAACCGTGTTTCCCATTCCAAAAGAATTTTCATCCATCCCATAAGGCAGCATTCCTGTTTTTTTCGTAACTAGTCAGCACTTGTAAACTGCTGCGAAGCTCGGCATGATTCGGAGATGACATTTGTGCCCAACCTTAAAAATCTAACGGACGAGCAGAAAGACGCGCTCATCATTGATTTGGTGAGGCGTCTGAACGAGATTGAAGCGAAGCTGGGCAAGGACAGCCACAACT
>NZ_JNFG01000008.1 GCF_000729995.1 Caballeronia sordidicola
CAACCACACTGGCCCCGGCGTTATAACAATCGTAGACATCCCGGGCGATTTCATCGGGCTGCGTCGGAAGATGCGGGTTTTGTGATTTGAACGCCATGCCACCCGTGGGAGCGACGAGAACGATAACCTTGTTGGTAGCCATGCTGAGTCTCCATGAAGTGCTTGGTTGATTTCTGACGGCTCGCGAGGGCGGGGACATGCAGATTCAAACTTCTTTCTGACTTGTTATCAGCCGCTCAGGCATGAGGAATTTGCCGATGCGTCGCCGAAGGTCTTCCGGGATTGCTAGCGGTGCGCGGCGATCGAGCGAAAACAGCACGATCACCTGTTCGATACGCATGCGGAGTTCGTCACCTGAAAATGCCATCAGCGAGAGCGCAATTGAGGTCGTCCCGACTCTTCTCACTGCCAGGCGAAGCTGGAGCGTGTCGCCAATGGTGCTTGGCGCGACAAAATCACATTCGAGTCGCACAGTGGGCACACCCAGTCGCTGCACCGCGACCAAGTCGGCATAGTTCACGTCCAAGCCGTCGTTGAACCAGTCTTCTATCAGTTCATGGAAAAGCACAAAGTACTGTGGATAGAAAACGATTCCCGCAGGATCACAATGTTGAAAGCGGACCCGTTTTTCCGACTCGAATGCTCGCTTGTTATCCATCTATCTTTTCCGTTTCGGCCTGCGTTCGGATTTCAAACCGGCGCGCCACCTGCTGTGCATGCGCAACGGAGCGGCGTCAAAAGAGCGTGCGCAGCCCGAGCGTGGCGCCTGTCTGATTGGCCCGCCCGCCGAAGCTGCCCACCGGGTTGTTTGGGTCCGTCACGGACGCGCCGTTCAAGACGTTGCGGTCGAGTTCAGCGTAGACGTCGGTTCGTTTCGACAGGTGATAGTCGATGAGTGCGACGAGCGTCTTGATCTTGCCGCTCTCGCTCCCCGCGACTCCGGCCACGTTGTCGAACATCAGGCTCACGCCTGCGCTCAACGCGGGTGCGATGAAATAGTTGATGCCGATATCCATGTACGAATCGCGACGACTCGCGGTCTGTGTATTGGCGCCGGTCGCGGTATTCAGATTGGACAACATGCTCGTGTTGGCGAGCGGAGAACCCGTCGTGGTGCCCACCGTAAACCCGGCATCGCGCCTGGAATAGATATAGAGTCCGTACAGCGCGACCGGGCCGAGCGTATAGTTCGCGCCGCCGCCGAACACGTTCGCGTGCCGGTCCGTTGCGTCGCTCGAGCGTTGCGCAACCGCGCCGGCGGCAAGGCCATTGCGGCTGTAGGAGAACGCTACGGCGTCAGTCGAACCAGCCTGGAAATCGCCCGGTTGGCCGCCGAACGAATGCTGCAATTGGAGAGAAAAGCCATCGCGTGAAATCGAATATTTCATGGAGTTGTCCAGCCGCACGCCAAAGAAACGCGTCTCCCAAGCTTCCTGCAGATAGTTCGGGAAGTTGAACGTGTCGTAGTTGGAAAGCTGCCAGAACGGAAGGCTGTACATGCGGCCCATCTGCAAGGTGCCGTAAGTCTGATTATCGATACCGACCCAAGCCTGGCGACCGAATAGCTGCCCCTGCTGGTCGAATGCGCCGGTAGTCGGAATGAAGCCGTTCTCGAGCACGAACCTCACGGCGGTGCCGCCGCCAATGTCTTCGCTGCCTTTCAGGCCGAAGCGGCTTCCCATTAATGCACCTGAGCCCAGTCCCCAGGTGGTCGCGCTTTTCGTTGTGGCGGCGTTGGTGGTGTAACGCAGGCCCGTGTCGATCGCGCCGTACAGCGTGACAGACGATTGTGCGCTTGCAATGCCGCAAGCAAGCATTCCGGGAATCAGTGCAACGGTCGTTATTTTCATGGCGTTTCCTGGAGAAAATTCAATTGAAGGCTTAGTGGGTGCAATCGTTGACGTGGGACGCGTCGTTGCGGTTCTTTAGCGCGTCAAGGGGCGAGGAGGACGGCGCCATCGCGCTATGCAGATGCCTGCCGCTATGAACGCGGCAGTACCGCAACGCGATTAGGCTCACGAGCGCGCCGAACGCGACGTAGTAAGCCGGCGACAGGTTGTCGCCGGTCTTCCCGATAAGCCAGGTGACGATGAACGGCGCGAAGCCCCCGAAGATCGTCACGGCAAAGCTGTAGCTGACGGACAGGCCGGTTGTGCGGGAGGCCGTTGGAAACAAGCGCCCCATCAGGGCTGGCACCGGCGCGAAATAGGCGGCGAGGCCGATCCCGAGCACGAACTGCATCAAGACGAGACGCATCACGCTAGGCGCCGCGTCGATGAAGACGAGGGCCGGATAGATGCCCAGGCCTACCAGGAGCCCGCCAGGCACCATCACGGGCGCCGCTCCAATACGATCCGCCAGCGCGCCGAAGCACGGCGACAACACGAACTGCACGAGGCCGGCGGCCATCACCGAGTAGTACGCGAGCGAAGGGGGCAGATGCAACTGGCGGATGGCATAGGTCGGCATGTAGAGCAGCAGGACGTACGAGCCGATCGTCGACAGCACGATCAGACCGGTAGCGGGCACGAGACCGCCCAGGCCGCTGCCGAACTTCGGTGCTATGCGAGCGGCCTTTTGCACCTCATCAACGAATTGCGGTGTTTCGTCGACCTTGCGGCGGATGTAGAAGCCCACGGGTCCGATCAGCGCGCCGAACAGGAACGGCACGCGCCAGCCCCAGGAGAGTTGGGCGTCGACCGGAAGAAGCGTAACGAGCATGCCGAAGAGTGCTGCCAGCACTGCGGTCAAGCCTTGGCTCGCGACTTGCCAGCTCGCATAGAAACCTCGCTCCTCCTCGGGGGTGTGCTCAAGCAGGAAGGTGGTCGAACTGCCGAACTCGCCGCCTGCAGAGAAACCCTGAATCACGCGCGAGACAACAATCACGAGCGTCGCCCATGGGCCGATCGACGCGTATGTCGGCGCGAATGCGATGGACAGCGTGCCGACCGTCATCATCAGCATTGACAGCGACAGTGCCGCCTTGCGACCGGCGCGGTCCGCGTAGATACCAAGCACGACCGCACCGATCGGCCGAACGAAGAACGATACGCCGAAGGTCGCCACGGTCATCAGCAACGAGGTCAACTCGTCTTTCGCCGGGAAAAACAGCTTCGAAATGGTGATGGCGAGAAAGCCGAATACGATGATGTCGAACCATTCGAGCGCGTTTCCGATCGTGGCGGAGATCACCGCATGCCGACGGCGGGCCGCCGGCGTATGGGTGCCTTGAAGCGATAAATTCATGCGCAAGTCCCTGTTCATGGAATGGAGGCCACCCGTGCTCAAAAAAGCCACGTGTCACGGCACGTGACGAACAGTAGAAAGCCAAAATTGCGTCCGCGACGCGCTTTACCGATTAGTTGATATTCACGAAACGAATATCCACGCAGAGGGCCGGTCGGCGTGGTTTTGACAGCAGATAGGGGAAACGCCGAGAACGCGCGGCGTGTGCCGACGCCCCCGATATATCGCGGACCGAATGAAAAAAAGCCGCGTCGCCCTAAGGCTTCGCGACTTCATGTGGTGTTGAAACGGAATAGTTTGCGGTGCGCACACGGACTACACGACCCGCGTGAACGCCCTACGTTGAGGGGGGTTAGACTTTCACGTCATGGAAGCAGGCCTTCACGATCAAGATCGCGTTCGAAGTCGGCAAGCGAGCGTTCGAGCCGTTCGACCAGTTCATCGATCTGAGGCTCAGTCACAATCAGCGGCGGCGCGATCAGCTGGATGTCGCCGAACTGACCGCGGTTGGCGCGCCGGTTGTATAGCGCTATGCCGTGCGCAAGACCGTAGTTTGTGAGCCGTGCGGGTGCGTTCATTGCCACGGGCAACTGCCGTTTCGTGACCGGGTCAGCGACAAGTTCAATTGCCATCAACAGTCCCTTGCCGCGTACGTCACCAATCAACCGGCAACGCTGCTGCAGATCGCGCAGTTGCCCATCGAGATACTCGCCCATCCGCGCCGCCCGCTCGACGAGTTGCTGCTCGACGACTTCATCGAGCACTGCAGCCGCGACCGCGCATGAGAACGGATTCGAGAAATACGTGTGGCCGTGCACGAAGCCGCCTTGCTCGCCAATGGTCTCGACGATGCGGTTCGGTGCAAGCACCGCGCCGAACGGTGTATATCCCGCAGCGAGTCCCTTGGCCAGCGTTACGATGTCGGGCCGCGAACCTTCCCAGTGCTGCGAAGAGAGGAACGCACCGCTGCGCCCCGCGCCGCTCATGATTTCATCGTGAATCAGCAGGACGCCGTGGCGGTCGCAGATTTCCCGAACCGAGCGGTAATACGACGCCGGCGACACGAGCGCACCGCTCGATACGCCACCGATCGGCTCGATGATGAAAGCGAGTACGGTCTGCGGCCCTTCTTCGAGAATCTTCGCTTCCAGTGCCTGAGCGCACGTCGCCGTGTAATCGGTGGAGTTCACCCCCGGCGGCAGCCGATAGGTGATCGGTGCGGGGATTTTTGGCATTGCCTTGTACATCGGACCATAGATGGACTCGGTGAACGAATCGCCGGTCACGGCCATCGCACCCATCGTCGAACCGTGGTAGCTAGGGTCACGCGAAATGACCTTGTAGCGCCTGGGTTCGCCACGCGCTACCGCGTACTGCCGCGCCAGCTTGAGCGCCGATTCATTCGCTTCGGAGCCGCCGGACACGAAAAAGGCCCGGTCGAATCCCTCACCCGCGAGGCCCGTCACCCGGTCGGCGAGACGCACGTTCTGCTCGCTCTCGAAGAAGCGCGGATAGGCGAACGTGACACGCTGCGCCTGTTCAATCATCGCCGCGACGACGCGCGGATTCGAATGGCCAAGATTGCTGACGACGGCGCCCGACGTGGCATCGAGATACTGCACGCCGCTCTCGTCATAAAGATAGATACCTTCACCATGCGCGACACGTGGAGGTCGGGCTGCGCCCTTCGGCAAATAGAAGCTCATCACGCTGCCGCCGTGCGGCGTATCTCCGACGAAGCGCGCGGGGAAGTGTTCGGACATATCAGTTGACCTCGGTGTAGGCGACGGCGGGCGCAGCATTAGCATTTGCACCACGGTCGTGTGAAAAGCGGACAAGCACGTTTCGCAGCAGCGTACTAACGTCGTTCCGGTAGTTGTTGTGTGAAAGCGCGCCACAGAAGGTGATCGAGCCTACCGAGAAGACGGCGCCCCCATAGCCGGTCTCGTAGTAGATGATCTCCGATCGAATCAGCGTGTCGGGCGTTTTCCGCGCGCGCGTTGCAGTGTGCGATAGCAGGGCATCGAGCGCTGGTCCAAAGGCTGCACTGTGGCCCTCGGATCGCGCGAGGATCGTGATGTTGGGCGAGGAGCCATCGGCCGCTTCCGTCGAATCCAGTTCGAAGCCGGCTGCGCCGCCACCGGACAGGCCATAGCCGCCGAACAGCGGTCCCGCGATGTCCTGGAGCAGTGTGCCGCCGGGCTGTGTGCGCGCAGCGTCGAGCACGCGGTAGTGTGAGCCCTCGAACGGCCCCTGTGAGCTGAAGCCGACGCCGACGAGTTGCTGTGGCGTTCGTGCGCTGCTGCGCCACAGTCCACCGTATTCACCATCGAGCGCGTGGACGTACTCGCCCGACTCGGCCGCCCACGCTCGCACGCCACCTTCGGTACGTCGCACTTCAAGCGCGCCGGCCACGCGAGCCGAGCAGCCGACGCGCCAGTAGAAGCCGTTGCCGCCCATGTATGCGAGGTTACCGCCGCTGCGCTTGTAGCCGGCTAACGCGTCGAGTGTCGCGGCCGTGTGGTACTCGGGGTGTGTACCCGTGAGCACCGCGGCATATGGTTCGAGCAGTGCGGCGCCGAAGCGCTCCAGGTCGTCGTCCGTGACGACGTCGAATGAGAAGCCTTCGTGCTCGAGCCAGTCGAGCAGGTGCGAGTCCGCGATGTAATGGCGGCAGCCGGAGCCGCGTGGATCGTCGAACGTCAGGAAACCCGGACGCATCGTCAGCATGGGGCGCAGGCGCGACGAGAACATCACCCCGCTGCCATCCGTATGCAGATTGTAGGTCGACAGACCGACTTCCGGATGTTCATCGGGATTGTGCGGATACGCGCTCCATTGCCTGACCTTGTTGCGCAATGCCGTGTCGAAGTTGCCGCGCGCATAGTTCGCATACGCCTGATAGGTGTAGGTGGCCGCGACGAACACGAGCGGGGCACCTGGCTTGCCCAGTTCGGGACGTACATAGAACGGCAGGTAGTCGATGGCGCCGTCGACGCTCACGCGCATCGCATACGCGCCGCTATGTAGCGTCGGGGGCACAGTGAACGCGAAATCGGTCGACCAGCCGGCGTCGTGCAGATCGTCGTCGTGGAAATGGATTGCAGCGTAGTGGGCCGGCGCCGTGCGCCAACAGCGCTCGCGCCCGTTCCACGCACTACCGCGCACCGCGCGCGTCGGCAGATTGTGCAGCGTGCCATGGCGCGCATGAGGCGTTGTATCTGCGATCTCCAGCGTGTCGATGCCGTGCGCGAATTCCCACGCGGCGTAAAGCACGTCCGAACTGAAGTCGCTGGCCCGCGGCGCGGCGTATTCGACTGTTGCTGCATTCCTGGCGGGTGACGGCGGCGCGTCGGCAACGAACGGCGCTTCGATCTTGCCGTTGAAATGCGCGCGCCGCCCGGCACCGTCTTCCAGTGCACCGATCAGTAGATCCGCGACGTCATCGCGGTGTGGCGCACGCCATCCACGGTCGAGCGTTTGCGCTACATGGCAGCGCACTGGCGCAGCAACGTCACCTTCGACTTGGGCGACACCCACCTCGATCAGGTTCGACGCGACATCGATCGCGAACCAGACGTCATACCATCGGGCATCCAACCGCGCCGGGCATAGCACGCGCACAGGTGGTATTCCCTGGCCCGCATTGAGCCTTAGTTCGATGCCGGTCTCGCTCACCAGCAGCGCGAAACCCGCGTGCGATCCAACGCTGCGTTGCGACATCACGCACTGTTCGCCGCGGGCGAGCGCAGTCGGCTGGATGCGGGTGCCCGCGGTAAGCCCGGCCTCGGAGCCCGCCGCCGGCACGCCGTTCACGCGCGCGAAAGAGCCTGACAGTAACGGCTTGTCGACCGATGCGAAAGTACCCGCAAACAACTGGCCGAGCGGTTCGAACCGCATGCCGGGACCAGCGGGGTTAGGATCGGCGTGAATCACGCGCACCAGTTCAGCGGCGAAAGGGCTCGGCGATTTGCTGGAGACCTTGAATTCGATGGTTTCGCCCGGTCCGGCCGAAAGAACGTCGCTGTATCCGGTGATCGTGATCATGCTTGGTTTTTACCTCTAGGCGCGGCGCTGACGCGCACGCGCAGCGGATTGACTGGAGTGGGCGGCGGCCGTGTCGTCATGAAACGGCTTCCAGTGCAGTCTAGGTCCGTCATATTTTTTCCACTACGCGTCAGGCGTTTGATCGTATATTCGTGTCATGAATATCAACGATATCGACCTGAACCTGCTGCGAATCCTCGACGCGGTGTACAGCGAGCGCAGTGTGAGCCGGGCGGCGGTCAGGCTCAACCTGTCCCAGCCGCGGGTTAGCAACGCGCTGGTCACGCTGCGTGCGCTTCTGGAGGACCGTCTATTCGTCCGGACCGGCAACGGTGTTGCGCCGACTGAACGAATGACCGCGCTGGCGCCACGTATTCGCGAGGCGCTGACCCTGCTCGAAGACTGCCTCGTGCAGCGGTTCGGCTTCGAGCCGGACGCCGCCCAGCGGACCTTCCGCCTGCATATGAGCGACAGCATCGAAATCGTTGCGGTGCCGCCGCTGCGGCAACGCGTCGAGGAGCTGGCGCCCCGCGTGCGGCTCGAGATGACACAGATTCCGACGCACCGTATCCCGCAGGTGCTGCAGGCCGGCGAAATCGACTTCGCGATCGGCAGTTACGGCCCGCTTGGAGACGACATCGTGCGTGAGCATCTGTTCAACGACCCCTTTGTGCTGCTCGTCGCGCGTTCACATGCGTTGCCGCGCAACCCGTCGCGCGAAGCGCTGCAGCAGACACGCTACGTGGTGGCCGGAGAGTCGCCCGACGTTGAACAGCTCATGGCAGACCTCGGCCTGACCAGGCAAGTCAGCGTGCGCACGTCGTTCTATCTGTCGGTGCCCGCGCTGCTGCACGGCGGTGACCTGGCGGTGTGGCTGCCGCGCAGTGTCGCGCGCGCGATCGTTGCGATCGGCAAATACCGGATCGTCGCGCCGCCCGTCCAGCAGCGAGCGGTGGCGGTAAACCTGTTTCGCCATCCGCGCGCGGCGCTCGACCCGGCACTGATATGGATGGGCAACCTTATACGTGATTCGCTTCGCAAGTCGGGGGAGGCCCGATGAACCGACGCGTAAATAACGACAGGGCGCATATCGATCTTTCCCTGCTCGAAGTGCTGGACGCGGTCTACATAGAACGCAACATTGGCCGTGCGGCACTGCGCCTCGACGTTTCGCAGCCGGTCGTAAGCAGCGCGCTCACGCGCCTGCGTTTGCTGCTCAAGGATCAGCTGTTCAGGCGCAGGCCCGGCGGTGTCGAACCCACGGAGTTGGTGAACCTGATTGCGCCAGCGATTCATCGCTCGCTGAGCGAAATCCATGACACGCTGCAGGAAACCGGCACGTTCGCGCCCGAGCAATCGGACCGCACCTTTACGGTCAGCATGAGCGACAGCGGCGAGCTGTCGTTCCTGCCCACGTTGCACCGGCATCTGGCAACAATCGCGCCCAACCTTCGGCTGCGGTCAGTCAAAATCCCGCTCGGCGAACTCGCGAGCGCACTTGAAACCAACGCAGTGAACATCGCGCTGGGACAACTGCCCGACATGGGCGTCGAATTCGAGCGCGCGCATTTGTTCGATCAGGACTACGTGCTTGTCACGGGCGAACATCATCCCCTTGCGGGTCGGGCTGTCACGCGGGAATTGCTGACGCAATTCGAATTCATGCTGGTGGGTCGCTTCCCCGACGTCGAGCAGTTGATCGCCGAGCAGGGGCTAACCAGCCAGGTCCGACTGCGGGTCGCGCATTACCTCGCCGTACCAATGATCCTTTCGACGAGCAACCTCGCCGTGTGGCTGCCGCGCAGCCTGATCGAACCGCTTGCGTTGCTGGGGCGTTACCGGGCCAGCAGTGTCGCGACGTTGGAGCGAAATTTTTCACTGAGCGCAGTGCGGCATCGGCGCAGCGCCCGGGACCCGGGCGCGCATTGGTTCTGGCAGCAGGTGACGCAGTTGATTGCAGGTCACTATCAGGGACGGGATTAGCTGGAGAAGCGGATAGTAGCGGCCGCCGGGAAGCCGACTGAGTCAGCGTCGCTCCTCTGTCGCAATACCTCCATCCGCATCGCCCGACGGATGTCCGCCTCTGAGGAGGGCCGAAGGGCTAGCTGTAGCTGTGAAGGAAAGTTTGCAGCAGACTGGCGGCCTATGGTTTGGCTGGAGCGGCAAAATCAGTGACGAAGGGGAGGCGACCGCGGAATACGAGGATCTTCGCGTGCATAGTGTCGGCAATGTGACACTGGCCACGATAGACCTGAGTCAGCGCGACTAAGATACGTATTATCTCGGGTACGCCAACGATATGTGGTGTCCAGTATTTCACTACCGGCTCGATCTGGCAAATTTCGACGTCCACTTTGCTGCCGGGTATCGGCGGGTAAACCAGCTGTTCGCGAAGAAGCTGATGCCACTCCTTAAGCCCGACGATCTCATCCGGGTCCACGATTTCCATCTGATTCCCCTTGCGGCCGAGTTGCGGGCCATGGGGTGCCCTAACCGGATCGGCTTCTTCCTGCATGTTCCGATGCCCCCGCTCGAGATCATGGCGGCGGTTCCCGAGCATGAATGGTTGATGCGCTCGCTGTTCATGTACGACTTGATCGGCTTCCGTAAACGAGAGCGTGCAAAAGCTGGGGAGCCTCGCCGAGAGGGCCAATAATGCTTTCTGCGCGGCAACCGTTTCGTGTGGAGTACGCTGATCGATATCCTAACGGTGGGAGGAAGCCATGCGGTTGATCATCGAAGCAAGGTTGGCCGATGGAGACAGCGACACGGTCAATGACGGCGACGGAGTTTTGGCCGTGATTGAGCGCCGGGACTGCAGTCTTGACCAACTGGGTCTGACACTCGCCGAAGGACGATCGCTGCTAGCCAAGGTGCAGGCCGAATTGATCTCGAAACAGGTGCAATGGTGGCTCTTGGGCCAGACCCATTGCCGGCTCTGCGGTGCTCCCCTACGCCACAAGGATAGTCGCTCGACGGTGCTACGCACTGTATACGGCAAAGTGATCGTGAAGAGTCCGCGACTCTGGTCGTGTACTTGCGAGCAGACTGCGCAGACGTCACGGCGTGTCGTGCATCCCTTGTCCAAAACGCTAACTAGGCGCGTCACGCCGGAGCTGGAATACCTTCAGGCAAAGTGGGCGGCCCATCTGCCATACCGACAGGCCACGACGATGCTCAAGGAAGTGCTGCCGCTAAACAAGGGCATTTCGTTCAGCGGCGCCCGGAACCGAATTCACACCCTTGGAAAACTGCTCGACGCTGATATCGAGCGCGATATCGCGAAGCTGCCGCAACCCGCGACAGATCTACAGGTCCGCGAATCCAGCCGTGTCGCCGCCGTGAGCGTTGATTCGGCGTGGCTGCGAAGTTGCGACCAGTTGAGAAGCCCTGGCGGCCACGTGAACATCGTGACCGGGCGAGCGACGTTCACCGACGGTCCTCCAAAGCTGTACGCCTATGTGCATAAAGAGGTCAAGTCGGCCGCAGCGCGACTCGATCAGTTTCTCAGCCAATACGGCGTGACAAGCGATGAGCGCGTGACCGTAATCAGCGACGACGCAGGTGAATTTGCGAAGACTGTCGAGGGCAGTCAGCTTGCTCGCGGCCGGATTCTCGACTGGTTCCACATCGCGATGAAATTCCAGGCGGCGCAGCGCTCTGTGTTCGGCAGCAAGATGATCGACTCGATGGAGCGCGAGTCGGTGGAGACGGAAATTATCCACGCCAAGTGGTTGGTCTGGCATGGCAAGGGCAACAAGGCGTTGGAGCGGATCAGGACACTGGACAGTCGGCTTCTGGCAAGGGAGGGATACGAATTCAACACGCTGTGGTGGAACCTGAACACGGTCTCCAGTTACCTAAAGAACAACGGGCGCACGTTGGTCAACTACGGCGCTCGGCATCGCAAGGGCCTGCCTATCAGCAGCAGCATAGCCGAGTCCGCGGTGAACCAGGTCGTCAGCCACCGCATGGCCAAGAAGCAACAGATGCGCTGGACCGATGAAGGGGCACATTGCATGGCGCAAGTCAGGGTCGCGATTTTTAATCAGGAATTCTCCCCCCATCGCGTCTCGGAGCTGGAGATAGCCGCCTCGCTTCACGGCAAATGCATTTGGGCTGCGTCGCCAAGCCGGCACCGACTAACGAACAGAGCAGGCTGTGCAACCTTGCACTAAGCCGTGGCGGCCAGACAAAACCGATCTCCCCCACTTTTGCACGCTCTCATGCAGGCGACGCGTCCCTGCGCACAATACTTTTCCCGTTCACGCCTCCCGAGGAAATAACACCAGCCGTGCTTCAACAAGCCCAGGAGGCGTTGAGTGTGGTGCCGTCCTTCAGCTTTTCGATCGGGCCAGCCAGACGGTCGACTTCATGCTCAGGGCAAAGCGCGACGTGGCCGCGGCGAAAGCCTTTTTCAGCAAGGCTATCAAACATCAGGGGCAACCACCGGAGACGAGCACGCTCGATGGATATGCCGCCTCCTACCGGGCGGTGCGTGAGATGAAGGTCGATGGTATGCTGCCCGAGGACACGAAGGTCGGCTCGTCGAAGTACCTGAACAACCAAGTTGAGCGGGATCACCGAAACATCAAGTCCAGAACGAACGTGATGCTCGGCTTCATGCGGTTCTGGAGTGCCACGACCACGATTTCTGGCATCGAGCTGATGCATCGCATTCGCAAGGGGCAGTTCGGCCTCTCCATGCTCGAGCTCAATGACACTACCGCGCCCTCCGTCTGGAATGCGGTCCTCTCCAATAAATAAGGCTGCCTTATTTATTGGAGAAATCTCGACCCCACCTGCTATTTGCACTAAAACCATTCAATTGACGGCAATGCAGATCCATGCACCTAGCATGTGATTCGTAGCGATCAGCCAAAAATATTATGTACGTTGAATCCGATGAGTGACCGACCGATAGCTGCATGAGAACGGACACTCGCCGATAAACGTTGAAAACCTGTTGAGGCTCGTTCGACCTGAGGCATTCGCTGTGCACAATAGCCGCTGCTTGGCGCGTCCCGGCCGTAGACCTGCTTATGCAGAGTTCGAACCGACGGTCAAGTTGCTACCAGTTGAGTTTCAGTCCGGCCTCTGTTGCACGGTGCCGATCATCGTCGTCCGCGTGCAGGTATTGACTGGTGGTCGAGATCGATTCATGCCCCAGGTTGTCCCGGACGTATCGCAAATCGACTTGGCCATCCATCATGCGAGAGCCTGTCGTATGCCGCAGCCAATGGGCAGACGCCAGGCGCAGCCGTTCTGCGGCGCGCTCGTGCGCTTCGCCCGTCGACAGCAAGTGCCCGATCGCATTGTCGAACACCTGTTTGATGATCAGGTGCACGGCGCCGCGTGTCATTGTCCGGTGGGCGCCGCCGATCGGCAACAGCAGCGGTGTCGTTTCACCGCCATAGGGGAGGGCAGCCAGACCGTAGTGTCGACGATAGCGTGTCAGCTCCGCCATCAGTTCCGTTGTTGCCGGCAGCAATCGTTCTTTGTCGCCCTTGCCGGTGATCGTCAGCCACCATCGGTCCTGGCCTTCGCGATCGCGCCGTCTAAAAAAGCCCCCCATCGGATTGCTCACTACTTCCGAGATGCGCAGACCCATCAGATACAACAGCGAGATCAACCAGCGCACCCGCGCGTAGTGTTCCTGCTCGCGCGCGGTGTCGCGGGGCATCGCGTCGATCGAGATTTTGACGGCCTGCCAGAGATCGTCCTCGAGGAAGCGGGTGACGCGCGGCTTGGCCTTGCGTGCGCGTTGACGCGACAGGGACAGGGGGTTGCCGGCCAGGTAGCCTGCGTTGACGAGCCACGCGAACAGGGTATTCAGAATCACAAACGCCTGTCGCTCGCTCGCGGGGGAAAGCGGTCCCGCGAACGGCCGCCAGGATGGATCGGCGCGGGCCACTTTGCGACCGGTCATGACCCAGCGTTGCGCCGGTTGCGGGTCCGCCAGAAACTGCCGGTAGAGAAGGAGGTCTTCGTGTGTGAGCGAGGAGAGCGGCTTGCGCAGTTCGGTGGTCGACCACAGTAACAGGCGTTCGGACTCCTTGCGATAGGTGTCGAAGGTTGCCTTCGTGTCCACGAAGCGCGCCAGCCACGCCCGGATGGCATCGACGTCGTTCTGCGCAGCAATTTGAGGCCGAGTGCCGAGCGCGCGGTTCGAGCCGCGGCCACCGTCCAGTTCTAACGGCAGAAATAACTGCTCAAGCGGCACGAGGGCGCCGTCGGACACGCGAAGGGGCTCAGGAAACGGCATGGTGGGGCGCGACGCGCTCAATTCACACAATGCGTCATTTTACTTGACATTATCGTCATAATGTCTAAATTTAATGTTCGGTTTAAAATTAACTAACGTTATACGTTATATTATCAATACGCAAATTTCCGAAACTGCCCACTATGGAACCGTCGCCCGCCCCGGAGCCGCTTCTGCACGCGGACATCGCGCAGGAAATCGAGCAATTGCGGACTCAGTTTCCGCGCACCCAGGAGCTGTATCGCGAGGTGTGCGTGCTGCTGTTTTTTAGGCACGGCATTGCGCCCACCGCGAACCGGCTCTATCAACTGGTAAAGAAGGGCAGCATGAGCGCGCCGGCCGAGGCGCTCACGCGCTTTTGGGCGACTCTCCGTGAAAAGAGCCGGGTACGGATCGAGCATCCCGACCTGCCGGCGGAGCTGCAGTCCGCGACGGGCGAGCTGGCCGCGGCGCTCTGGACGCGTGCGGTCGATTTGGCGCAAGACCGGCTGGCCGCCGCGCAGCTCGAGACGCAACGCGCGGTCGCGGAAGCGCAGGCCCGGCAGGCTCAGGCGCAGGCCGAACGCGACCAGGTCCGTCAGGAACTGACGGGCAGTGCGGCCGCGCTGAACGGCGCGCAGATCCACATAACAGAACTGGACCAGGCGCTGGCGATCTCCGTCGCCACGGCGTCGACGCTCCAGGAGCAGGTACGACTCGCGCAACAGGGCGAGCAGCAGTTGCAGCGGGCGCTGGAAACCGCGCGCCATGACTTCGCTTCTGAACTGGACAAGCTGCGTGCCGACAGCGTGCTGGCGCAGGAGCGGCTCAAGGCCGCCGAAACCCGGGCACTGCTGGAAATCGACCGTGAGCGGCAAGCGGCCGCGCGCTTGCAGAAGGAACTGGATACGGCAAACCGTAAAACGGAGCAGGGCAGTGTCCGGCATCGCGACGACGTGCAGAAGCTGCAGGCGCAAGTCGGTAATCTGCGTCAGCAAGTCGGTGTGCTGGAGGGTAAGCTGGATGCGCTGCGTACCGAGAACGCGCGTTATGTCGATGAAGCGGTGCAGGCGCGTGATCAACGCGACCAACTGGCGTTGTCGCTGACGAATGCTGCTGCCAAGCAGAAGGTGCCGACGGCGAAGCGGACAGCGAAGTCGACAGCAGCCCCACGCAAGAGCAGTGGCCCGGTGGGTAAATCGCCGCGAATGAGAAAGCTGTGATTTTATTGGGAAGAGTTCCGCGCGGGCGACGTACGATTCAGGGTTGGACCATCATGAAGGCGGTATGAACCGATGAGATCAGCAAATAACGTCTTCGAACCCCCGCACATCGTTACAGCGCCGGATCGATTAGCCTTATCTTCAGGAGGTCCTCTGGGCCGGCTGCCACACATCCTTCTTATATTGTTCTGTGACAAGCAATGACTGTCATCGTTTTAAGCAGCACCGACAACAAGGGCATTAAGGGCGATATCGTGCCATCGTGGAGAGCAGCAGCCGAGCGGCAACGCGCAGCGTGAACGCGCTGATCACCGGGACTTATTGGGAAGTTGGCCGACGTGTTACCGGCCCCGGCAACGCAAGTGATTGTTGTTCGAGTTTTGGTTCGAGTCAGAGCTGGAAACGTGGCTCACTTGACGGAGCAATGGACGTCGCTGGAATCGCCATCGAGCAGAAATTGGGCGGACCGAGGTGGCTCGGGCGAAGTGCTCAAGCACACGTTGCATTGACTCAACGCGGTCGCTCTCAATTTTCAAACGACGCGGATATCCGCGAGGTTGAGCTTGCGATTGGTAAGCTTCGTGAGGCTAAGAAGATGAGCGTAGGCGAGATGCAACGAAGGCGATTTGATAGCTCGTTACTCAAGCTGTCGACCTGAGAAAGTCGCTTTCTACGCGCTGAAAGAAACAAATGACCTGGCGCGTCGCTTTTGTGCAGTTACGACTCGGGTCATGCGAAAGGCCGACAGTCGCCTAGTTGCGGCATGGGGACATACGAAGGTCTGCATTGGCCCAGCGGACCTCTTGCTCGCCGTCATACTTATCGCCTATTAGGCCGAAACGCACGTCTCCAGGTGGCAATCTTCATGAATTTTTTTGTCCTTACTGGGCAAGGCATTACGGGGATTTTGCCCTTCATCTCTTGGGTCTAGCTACCATGTTTTGGGGTGGTAGGAACGACGGGTTATGAAGTGTCGAACTATCGGGGTTCCGCCTCATTTATAATTTGTAGATGCGAGCGAACGGCCAAGCGTGGCCAATATTAAAGAAAAATGACCAAGGCCTTCCGAAGAAATATAAAGCGCCAAGCGTCGACACACGGGTTTTCGCAGGAAACAGGTGGTGGGACAAGGAACACGTCAACGCCAGTTCCTACGGCTACGGCGACAATCGATAAGATCCTCTCGCGGGCCGCAAGCGTCGCAACGGTAGCAGCTGTTTTGCTTGCGGGTTTCGGATATTTTTATACAGTGCTTCCCGTATTCCAGAACCAAAAACTGCAAGAGGACAACGCGAAACTGCAGCTAGACAACGAGGCCGCAGAAAAGAAGAGCAAAACACTTCTTGAGGCTCAAAAGCAGCTTGCGCAGAAGAGTGCTCAGATGCAGACGGAGATAGATGTTCAGAAGCGATCGCTGATCATGGCCACGCGTAGCGCAGTTGACGCGAAAGCTCGAGAGCAAGAAGCCATAAGACTTGCAGGTTCAGCGAAATCCCAAATGAAGGTCCAGTACGCAGAGCTGGACAAAGCTCGCTGGCGTATTGCGACGAATCACTTTGCGACTGAGTTGACCTTTGTTGCTATCAGCGCTGGCGATAAGTTCAACAAAGCTGCTTATAGCAACGGGGATGGATCTTCGTTCATTCGCGCAGCGGGTACATCATGGCCAGTGGGGCTGAACATTGTTTTGGAAGCCTGGGAGAACGCAAAGAAAACGTCGGTTGTGCCGCCGGAATACTTTCAACGGATGCGCCAGAGCATTGATGCTCATACAACGGAGCTACAGTGTCCAAAGCCCGATCTCGATGTGATCGTTAATGATTATGATATTGAACGTAAAGCGGTATTGATTGGTGTCAAAGAGAAAGCAAATAACGAGATCGAAGGGCAACGTCTAGCCGCCGAAAAGGAAGGAAAGCGACTCCAAATAAATCTGGGCGATCATCAACGTATGGAGGACTCGTATAGGCTGGTGGATTTGCTGACTCTTGATCGGAAGTATCAGGAGATGCTCCGTAATCAGGAACAAAAATGTACAAAAATAATATTCAAGTTCATCGATAAGCTTGAGGGAGAGGGTGGCGCGAAGTCTGAGTAGCCTGAAAAAGCTCGCGGGAGAAGACGGCGTTAACCTGCGAACAGCATGATTGATGACCGTGTCCTCACGAGGACACGGTCATCCGCGACTGTCGCTGATCGACCCGGCCCGGTCGCTCATCCTTCTCCAATCGAGGAAGGGCTGGATGGTCGCGCTCGCGATCTTGGTCGCCTAAGCCGACGATTCGTCCCCTTCCGGATCCAGAAATTCGAATCCTTCAAAGGCCGATAGCGCGCGCCTGGGGTAATACACCGAGAGTTCGTCGACGTTCACCTCGCTTCGTTGCAATTCAAACGTTCCGCGCACTTCGTGCATCTCGAAGAGTTCTACGGGCTTTTCGCGGCCTTTTAGCGCGCTCGCCACGGTGTGCATCACGGTTGACCCACATCTCATGCCGAACACGATCTCGACCATTTCGAGCGTTGAATCCTCGGCTCCCCGCGTGCCAAGGACCCGCCACTCGTTTTCATAGCGCCAGTCAGGAGCTTTCCTTAACAGTACGGCTTCATCCACGGCTACTCTGGCCTGTTCATCACCGGCGAGCATTGCCGCGACATCGCTCGCTTTGACATTCCGGTTGCCGCCATACAGAACCTCGTGAAGCTGTGTTCGCGCTTCTTCCGGCACGCTATATCCGATGCACAGCCCCCGATGCTGGTCTCCGTAGTGGCTCCACATCAAGGGACAGTCGTGGCGCGTCGCCAGCGACAGTATTCCCTTGTTGTACTGTCGAAGTAGTTCGTTTTCGATTGTGCTTGCGAGCACGTACGCATGAGGCCCAGGAGGATCGTCGGATAGATCGGGATCAGTGGCATTGTATCGAAGCCGGTCGATAGTCTGTTGCGCCTCTTCGCGGCTGTGCTTCTCTATATGCGAGATTGTTTTAGGGCCGCGATATTTCACCGTGCGTGCCCCCATCCGCATTTCGCCTTCAACACGACGACGAACCAGTTCGTATACTGTCCGCTCTAACGTTGCAACGTCGCAGTCCGCTTCGACGCAGGGCTGGCAATCAAGCGGATCGTTAAATGTGTCTGGGTCTGCATAGTAGAGCCTGTCGGCGCACAGAAGCTCGATCGTTCGCGCGTCAAACCGGCGGTATTTGTACAGGACAGCAGGAACGGCCTTATTCATGAAAGCTCCGGATGCCGGCGTGCAAGCCCGGGGGGGATTGACCCGGCGATCACTTGCTCTGGCTCGCTACGGATCGAGTACAGACTTTGGAAATTATCGACGATTTTGCGGCACGGAATCCAGTGGCCACTGGTGGCCCGCTATGCGCCGGTCCGAGGGGATGGACCCCAGCGCATCACTGCACCTTTGCCAGATGTTCCCGATCAGTGGGTTTTGATAGTTCAGCGTCAGCTCATTGGTGAACAGCGTAGGCACATCCATTTGACGAATTGCATGCACACCGGCTAAGTGCTCGCGGGACAGCCTTAGCGCCATTTGTCCAAGGATCAGACGGTCGAGCCAAGTCGCTGACATTCGATTTCTAACCAACCAGATGCATGCCGATTCGACGACGTGGTCGACGCGCCATGTTTTCGTCAAAGCGTGCGAGGCGAGCGCACTCGCCACTAAATAGCAAAGTAGATGGGTTCGCGCCGCTGGGCTAATGGACTGTTGTGGGCGTGGCATATTTGTTGATTCGAACTCCGGCGAAGGCGACGCGATAAGGTAGACGCATGTTATCTGCACTCGCACTCACGATCCACCACCAAGTGCGCAACAATGACGATTGGGAACTGAATTTATCATTCACATCCCCCGACATGCTTGTGGCCGGCGTTTGCTCCTGGCCGGTCGCCCGCGCACGCATGTGTTTGCAGCGTCAGCCGGGAATGCTTAAATGCCCCCTCCTTTAACGACGCGCTTTACGTATCAAATGCGATAGTTCGAAATCCGTCGCGATCTTCCAGGCATGGCCGCGAGAATATCGAACGCCAAAGCGCCGTTCGATCGCCGCGCGAAGCCGCTCGTTGGTCCAACGAAACTGGTAAGAGTTCCGGCGAGACTCGGAACGCCGGCCACTGAAAGAGCCTTCGACGCCCGGCATTGGCATTAATATGCCTCGCGCAACGGTCGAGGCGCACTTCGGTCCCCCGGGTCGGGTGCACGATCCGGACAACGTCCCTAAAGACGGTCGGCAAGTTGCGCTTGCTACGCGCTTGAGATCGCTTACAAAAACTATCTAGTCGTTTCCTACTCCATATTAGCGCTGAACGAAAAGCTTCCTTTGTACGTCCAGGACAAAAACATTCGCGAATTATCGTTTTACGATCTAGGTGGTACACCCGCTGCGATCGAAAACAATCAAGAAGACGCGCTCTACGCACAAGAATTCGCCTTAATCCGCCCCCGCGGTACTACATGGCATACGTGAGCTTCGTCGGTGACCCATATAACCGCGAAGTCGCCCCCGTCGCCCTTGACCTCCCTCATGCACTGGATGATTACGTGAAGCCTGCTGGATATCCGGGGGCTGGGGAGACAATGTGCTTAGGCAGACGGTCAAGGATAGTGCCGCGATCGAACTCTTGAAATCAACACGTCCTAACGGGCTCATCTTTGGTGCAGACGACGACGGATGGCCCCCCGGGCATGATTGGACATGACTTTCAGGCCTACATACTCGACATGAATCAGTGACGGCACGCTCCCGACGGTCGATTTCGGTTCTGGCACCGGCTGGTGTGGTCAGGTGCAACGAGGCTCCGCGCGATGCAAAATGGAACAGGCTGAAACAGATTGGTGCGAGTTGTATAAATCTCTTAGGAAAATGAATTCTTCTTCACAAGCAACATCCTTGTAAATCAATGACTTATGACTGATTATGCGGCTTGATGCGAAATTTGCTCTTTTTTCTCATTTATAGTTTCGCAATACGCATTGTTTAAGCTATCATCGCAACATTATCTGATCAAGAGGGCGATTGTGTCGGACGTCAGCGAAGAACAACCGGTCCCATCGGCCGAGAAAAAGGTTAAGTCCAAGCCGCGTCGCGCATTGCCGACCGACCGCACTACTTTTTCAAAACAGCTTGATATCCTCCGTGCCTACGCAGCCGCGAGCGGCCCCGAGAAGAAAGCCGTATCGAATGACGACGTTGCCAAGATAGTCAACATTCACTTCGGCACAGTTTCAAACTGCAATCCCTTCTTTTTAGAAGTGGGACTGTTGCGTCGAGAGAAAAATCAGAATGTACCGGCTGACGAAGTCTTCGCGTATGCAGAACGGTACAAGTGGGAACCTGATGCCGCGGCCCAAAAGCTTGGACCCCTGTTCGCGAACTTGTGGTTTGCCACCGCCCTAATTCCGAAGCTGAGCTTTCGATCGCTGAGCGCTAACGAGGCAGTGAGTTTTCTCGCGGATGAAGCGGCGGCGGGTCCGGAGTACAAGGAGCAGTTGGTATTGCTGCTTTCGTACCTGCGGGCGGCGGGAATCATAACGATCGAAAATGGAGTGGTCGCCGCTGTTGACCGTCAAGTCGACCCTCTTATTCCGCTTTCGCAACAGATTCAGCGTGCGCCGCTTGGCGCGGCAGAGACGCAACCGCAACCGCTTCCTGACCCTCCCACGCAACCTTCCCCTAAGCCGGACTTGCCAGCGAGTGACGTGCATCCGTCCATAGCCGGCTTGATATCCGAGCTTCCGAAGGTCGGTACAAGCTGGAGTGCCGACGAAATGAATGGTTTCTTGGACGCGCTAAAAAGCACCCTAAAGTTCATTTACAAGGTGAAGACGACGAATCAGGAGGGCGGCTGATGAGAAGAGCTAAGGGCGCCTGATGTACACCGCCCAGCAGGCGCCATAAAAAAGGAAGGCCCTAGCAGCTCGAACTCTTGGAGGAGGAAAGCTGATAGGGCCGTGGCGGTACAAGTAACGAAGACGTTGCGGGCACCCCTACCAACACACCGGACCCCTCTGCGCTAACAGAGGGAATCCCCGGAAAGGAGGTGTGCACTTATGGAAAAGTTGAAACGCAACTTCACCGTGCCTGATGGCTATGTAGTCAAATTTGTCGCTTACATTACCGTCGACGGCAAGCGCCTGTACGCAAAAACGTACGGGAAGCGAGCCTGGCCGATACTTGTAAAGGCTGAGTAAGATCGGCCCGCACGCTCTTCGTTCTTCAAGTGTAGGGCATAGTGCCCATGTAAACAACTGTACATTTTAACAGTGATTGATAACCGCATCAGGTTTTCGACGCCAAGTGTATCGGCGTCGAAAATTATCCAGCCAGGGTTCGGGCGGAAAATCGACCTGCTCGATCGGCATCGGTGGGATGGTGCGCAACCACTCATCCAGCGCCGCGTGGACCAGCGCTCGCATTTCATGATATGCAGCATCTGCTGCTTCACCTGGAGCGGCCGGAAATAGGCTTTTGGCTTTCTTGATCTCATCAGGGAGGTCTAGGAAGCTATGTTCGTCCATACGAACCTCGTTGCTGAGTTCGTCATAGCTGGCGACATCGTGCTTATCGCCATTGAACTCAGTATTTGGTACTTCTCGTAAGCGATGCAGTAGTCGATAAACGCTCGCTGCACCAGCGTTAATTTGGAATAGCGCATGGACGCTCTCGTCGAAGCTAAATATCCCTCAGCCGGCCTTTCTATTCATGGGAATCACATTTGATTCCCCGCCTTTGGAGCAGTCGGCGATGAACTGTGCCCATAGTTCCATCGCCTCCCGCCGCTCCGGGATCTCTTCACGGACATCGTAGATCCCTTCCATGCCCTTGAGCGCGTGATTCAGCGCCAGCTCGCTGATCTCTTTCGAAATGCCCATGTTGCGCATATGGCTCTTCGCGGTGCTCCGTGTGTCGTGCGGCGTGAAGTAAGGCATTGTCAGCCGGCTCCGCTCGAACCCTCTGGCAATCGCTGCCCATAGCGTTGTATTCCCGACGTGCGTCTCGCCGAGCCTGTTGCGTCGCTTGCCGATACGAACCGGCAGGCGCCATTCGGAGTCACCCGAGAGGGCGTTCAGCTCTTTCACCCAAGCGGTCACGATCGGGACTAGGGGTACGAGGAACCCGTCGCGGGTCTTAACTGCCTCTTCCTGTACGTACCAACTGCCACGCCTGACATCGACAAGTGCTTTCTTCGCCATAACCAGCTCGTTGGTACGCACCCAGGTGGCTAACAGAACGTGCAGCATCGGGCCGTTCCCCCGCCCGATCTTATCGTCAATACCCGGCAGCAGCGCCCGCAGCTCACCCTCGGTCAGCATCAGACGCTTCCGGACGGGTGGGCGCTTGCCCATCAGCGCCTTCAGGTCAATTCCGAAGGCGGGGTTCACGTCAATAATCCGTTTGCCGAACGCATGGTCGAAGACCTTCTTCATGGAGACCAGCATGCGTTTGCAGACCGTCCACGTCCGTCCGCTGTTCTCAAGAATGTAGACGATGTCGGAGGCGTGACTGTGCGGATTTCCAGCGACCCGAGCTTCGGGTGAATGATGTTCGCGATGTCCCACTTTCGGCAATAGATCGTCGAGTTCGACAGGGGAGGGATACCGTCCAACTGTTTAGGGTACCGTCGGGTTGACTACTCTCTTTGCCACCTACCACTATCAAATGGCACTCGCCTCGTTCGCAGCGTCACCTCGCGCCGTAAAACGGAACGGGAATGCCCGAACGAAATCAAGCATTTCGTATCGCTCGATGCGATGCATCTGGTAATCCACTGCGAAGAATGTGTGGTTAGGAAGGTCGGGCCACGGGAGGTTTTCCCCGAGACTTATCATCTCGATGAGCGATCCGTATAGCCTTGTGACAACCGCTAGCGAACACGTCCGGAAAGGCCCGGGTTTCGCGACGATAATGAATCCGTGCTGGGTGATCGGCAATCCGGAAAATATGTTTGCGATCGAGGCTTTTTGTTCCGTGGGCAGGAGTTGTATTTCTGGGTCGCCCGTCAATATCGCGCGCTTTATTTTTTGGAACTCCGGGTGCTTAACGTAGTCGCTACCTACTAGGTAAGCAAGGAGGTTGATACCAATCTTAGCTATCAGTCTGCCGATAACATCCAACTGAAACGACATGTCGAATCGCACAGGTGGGTTTTGAATGTCGCGGGCGGCCATTACCTCGAAGTTGGATTGCTCAAGGACTTTCCTGAAAAAGGTTAATGCTCTTTCTACACCCAATTTTTCAGTAACCCGCAGAACGATCTGGCCGTTTTCCCGCCGGAACATACGGGCGCGGGAGGAAGGTTCGCTACCATCTTCGTTCGGCTCAAGGATGATATTCCAGATGCTCTGAAGTGGAGGCTCTGATACTGACCGCGTTTCCCCTCGTTCGTACCCGTCGGGTCCCCAAGTATACGTTGTAGCTAGTAACGACCGAACCCCTTCAACTGGTTCATTGCGAACACACGTTACCGTGGCGGCAAGCAGGGTCCGCGCGCTTTCGACGTACTCTCGCAACAGCATCTCATCAGAGCCAGTCGTCTGACCGTCTCTTTCACCAATGAGTACCATCTGAGGAAGAACAATTGGCTGTGCCCGACTGCCAAGCTCAATCTCAACCGGATATCCTTCGGGTGCAATCAATACCTTCGATCTTGCTTCGAGCTTTGGTGGATTCGACGTCTTTCCGCGCCGACGGCCCTCGGGCTGGAGAAAGATACGGCCCAACGCAGCAGGCGTTTTGCGCAAAAATTCACGTTCCAAAGGTGAAAAAATAGTGGTGTTGCACCGCTTGCAGACCATCCCGCGAAGCATAAAGCGCCTATCGTCACCGCCCAGTCCGGCCGGTATTACGTGCTCAGCGGTAAATGGGCCGATGCTCGGGCAGTAGATGCACGTGTTGCTAAATCCGGAGTCATTTGACGACATGTCTACAAGTGCCACGGTTGTGTTGGGCTGCGAATCGCAGCGTTATGGCGCACGCGTGCATTATCCAGCAAAGGCGTGATACCGCACGGCGAGTCTCCGTATTTATGGTTGCCTGCACTGTAGCTTCTTAACTTGAAGTGGTGGGACAGTACACCTACCCTTTCGCCAGGGTTACCGAACTTTGCAGAGAAGCACCGTAGCATCATCCGAAGCCCCGAACGGCACCAGTCCGTTGCGGGGCTCTGGCTTTTCTGGAATGGCGACGATGGGACGGTGGGCTCACCTCTATGGGATGCCCCGTTAGCGGAAGATACGCGCGCAGCATCTGCACGAGGACCCATGCTGCAGGATGCGCGGATGACTGGTCAGGGCGGTGAAGCGGCCTTTCAAACGGCGATGCTCGAATGTCGGCTCAGGCCGAAAGGGCGTCGGACAAGCATAGGCGAATTGGCTTGTGCGGTCCGAAAGAACTGTTCGACATTGCAAAATCACCCGCGACAACTTGTCTACACCAGGACGGCGGTCGCTTTACTCACTTGTGCCCGAGTATGTGCAACTGCGGATCGGAGGTGCCAGACCACTCAAAGGTTATGGATGAAAGGGGAGTGGGGCGCCGTCCGGCGCCGGTGGAGGGGGGGCGAGAAAGTTTTGGGACTATGATTTTGCATGCGTTTTCACGGAGCGCATCGCACTTTCGGTGGATAAGTGAGCAAGCAAAATTTTAAGATATATCGCACATCTAACTAAGTTTACATAAGCAAAGTTATCACTTGGAACTGGCGGATTCAACTGGCCGACGCAACACCTCTGTACCAATACGGAAATCGGAGGATGAGTCCATGTAGCGAAGGCGGCTCAGCAACTGCTCTGTAGACACCGGTTTCACCTGCTTTTTTCGGGCGAGCGCCTGCCAGCGCCCAGCTTCGCACGCGTGCAATAGTCTTCAGGTCGATGCTTCACAACGGCCATCTCAACCTCCTTCAGGAGACGGCGTATGGTTTTTTCGTCAATGGCCATGGCGCACCCATCCTTCAGTTTTTGTGTCGTCTTTTCGGTCTGGCGGGTTGCCGTGGAAGTGCCATCGGCCTCGACAACTAAAGTAAAGGTTCGCTCACCGTCCGACTTCGTCCACGTGCGCGTGCCATCGGCTTCCACCCCACAGCTCCAGTCTAGCTCGTTGTCGTCCAGACTTGCCAACGCATTTGCGACCTGATTAACAGCCGCATATCGCTCGTTGACCGAGACCGCGAGGCACTTTTTCACAATCGTGGGTAGCGCGTTGGGAATGTGCGCTGGAAACTGGTTCCGGTCCGGAAAAATCGCTGTATGAACAGCAACCGCAAAGTCTTCTGTAGTTCGGCGACCGCCTACGTACTTGGGAGATCAAATGGCAATCATTCTTGTTTGTATTGCGCAGCGAAGTTGGTTTCGAAATACGAAGCGACGCTGGGCTAGTGATGCATTTGATATCCACTTGCCTCCCCGTGGCTTCGCAGACGCCGTTTAAAATTATCGCTCCACCTCGTGCGCAATGCGAACATGGTTGTCGGCAAGACAACATAAGGTCCGCGGAATTAGTAAAGTATGCGCGAATTTTCATTGTTTCTCGTTTTACGGTGAGGTATAAATACGAACATCGGTGCGACAGGCGCACACAATCAACCAGGAGTAGCGTGGCATGACGTTTAACGAGGATCGCGGGAGAGAGTCGGCAGGTCATTCGGCAAAACGGCGCCGCTTGCTCAAGCTGGCCGCATCGGCCGGCGTGTCGGCGACGGTGGCGGGCTTGCCATTCGGCCGCAGCGCCTTCGGCGCGGAGCCCATCACGCTGCGCTGGTGGTCGACACAAGCCGCGCCGGACCAACTCAAGGCCTATAAGGCGCAAATCGCCGGTTTCATGGCGGCGCATCCGGGCATCAAGGTCGTGTTCGAAGCCACGTCAGACGAGGGCTATCCCGCGCAACTGGCGGCGGCGTTTGCAGCGAATCAAGTGCCGGACATCATCACGCACCTGCCGTCCTATGCAGCTCAAACTTATTTCGCTGACGGACTCGTCGAACCTATTGATGACGTCGCCGTAGCCGTGGGGCTCGACAAGTACTATCCGAATGCAAACGATGTGTTCAAGACCGCCGACGGCAAGCTGTGCGCCACTGGCCTTGCAAATACCGCAGCGGATGTTATGTGGATCCGGCGCGACCTGATGCAAAAGGCCAGCGTAGACAAGGTGCCGGAAACATGGGACGAATTGCGCAGCGCGTGCAAGAAGATGCAGGGCGGCCGAATCTACGGTGCACCGTTGCCGTATGGCCTGAACAGCATGACGTCGCTGATCATGCTCGGTTTCATCCATCGGGCCGGCGGTCAGGTATTCACGCCGGAGTTACAGGTGGCTATCGATAGTCAAGCGACGCTTGACGCACTCGACTTCTATAAGTCGATGCGCGAATTCTGTCCGCCCGGCGCCACGGGTTACAGCTGGGGCGAGAGCCTGACCGCGTTCGTCTCCGGTTCGACCGCGACCGGTATCTACGGCGGCCGCGTGCTCGACAATATTGCAACACAGAACCCGGGCATTGCCGATTCGGTGACGTGCGCGACCTACCCGACGATCTCGAAGTCGGTGCCGGCCTGGACCTATAACGACTTTCCGTGCGTTTTCATCCCTAAGAGGGCGAAAAATATTTCGTCATCCAAACTGTTCGCGGAATATCTCTTTGATCCGCCCGGCTATATTTCCGAGTTGCTCGGCGCGCCTGCACACCTGTTGCCCGTGCTGAAAACGATTGCCTCGGATTCGCGCTACAACAGCAATGCAATCATCAAGAAATACCCCAAGGAAGTGGAACTTATGTCGGCTGCGGCCGCGTCGGGTCACAACCTCGGCTACGAATCGCCGGCGCACAAACCGAACCGCCGTGCGAACGAAATTGTCGCAAGCAACGTGCTGGCCGAGATGGTTCAGCGAGTCGTGCTGAACAACGAGCCGCCCAAGCCCGTGATCGGCGCAACAGCGAAGAAACTTGAATCGCTGATGAAAGCCTGAGCGCGATACCGCCTGCAGCAGTCAGGCGGTACTTGACGCGCTCCTACGCCATTCACCGTCCGTGGCTTGTGCAGCCACCGGCGGACACGTCACGGAAAAACGCATGGCTACAGCTTCATTGCCCAATATGGGCATCCGATCTCTCGAGTCGACTTACAGCCGGCTCGGTATCCTGCTGATCGCTCCGGCGGTGCTGCTGCTGATCGCAACTATTGTGTATCCGCTGCTTTATGCGCTCTGGCTCTCGCTCAACGCGGTATATACGCCAACGCAGCAATCCACATTTGTAGGCCTCGCCAATTATCGCGACATGCTGGTCTCGAGCACCTTCTGGTTCTCACTCGGGGTGACGATTGTCTGGACGACGTCGACACTCGTCCTGCAGATTCTTTGCGGTGTCGGCATGGCGCTGCTGCTGAATGAGAAGATCATGTTCCGGTCGGCGGCTCGCAGTCTAGTCCTGTTTCCGTACTTCGTTTCCACTGTCGTGGCGGTACTGGTCTGGCGTTGGCTCTTCAACGACCTCTATGGTTTGCTGAACCAGGTGCTGCTGGAGTTACACGTGGTCGACGCACCGGTCAATTGGCTGGGGCAGATGCCGAACGCGATGATCAGCATCGTGCTGGTCGGCACGTGGAAGTACTTCCCGTTCGTCGTGATTGCCGTGCTGGCGCGCTTACAGACTATTCCTTTGTCGCTTTATGAGGCGGCCCGAATGGATGGCGCCGGACCGTTCGGCCGTTTCTTCGATGTTACGCTGCCCCAACTGAAGGAAGTCCTGGGGGTAGTGATCCTGCTGCGCATTATCTGGGACTTCAAGGAGTTCGATCTGCTATACCTTATGACGGGCGGAGGGCCGGTCAATCAGACACGCTCGGTGCCGCTGCTTGTCTATCAACAGGCGTTCGGGTTGAACCAGATGGGGGCCGCGTCCACATCGGCGGTCGGCATGATGGTGGTGATGGGCGTACTGATGGCAGCGTATCTCTACCGCTCGCAACGCACGAGGAGCCGTGATGCGAGCTGATAAAACCAACCTGGCCGCTTCTATTGTCACGTGGGCGATTGTGATCCTGATGGTGTTCCCGCTTATCTGGATGGTGCTCACGTCGATCAAGCCGCAAAGCGAATTGTTTGTCTTTCCGATCAAGTTGCTGCCTGAGCACGTGACGTTGGAGCACTACCAGCGGTTGCTGGAAGACACGCCGTTTCTCAGCTATTTCTGGAACTCCGTGGTGCTGTCGGTGGCAACGACTGTCGTGGTGATGGTCGTCGCGACGCTGGGTGGTTACAGTCTCGCGCGCTTCAAGTACCGGGGGCGCGAGACAATTGCCATCGCGGTGCTCTGCACCTATCTGATGCCATCGGTTGTACTGATCATCCCTCTCTACCTGATGATGGTGAAGCTCGGCTTGGAGAACACGCTGACGAGCCTCGTCATCTCGTACACCACATTCGCGTTGCCATACGCGCTGTGGTTGCTGCGCTCTTTCATGGCGGGGATTCCGGAAGACCTGGAAGCAGCGGCCCTGGTAGACGGGGCGAGCCGCCTTGGCGCTTTCATCGACGTCATCCTGCCGCAGGCGCTGCCCGGCATGATCTCGACCGCTCTGTTCACGTTCATCCTTGCGTGGAACGAGTACCTGTACGCACTGGTCATGGTCAACACCGACGAAACCCGTCCGCTCACCACGGGCGTCATGAACATGCTCGTATCGTCGTTCAACATCGAGTGGTCGCTGCTCATGGCGGCCTCCGTGATGATGAGCGTGCCGCTGCTCTTCTTCTTCGCTTTTCTGCAGCGCTACCTGACCAGCGGCTTCGGCGCGGGTGGCGTGAAGGGATGAGCATTCACGACCTTATGAGCAATATCACGATCAAGTATTCCGGAGCAAATCCATGGCAGCAGTAAGGTTCAAGAACGTACGCAAGGTCTTCGGTGACACGGTGTCGATCCCGTCGCTCGACCTCGATATTCGCGACGGCGAGTTTGTCTGCCTGCTGGGACCGTCAGGCTGTGGAAAAACGACCACGCTGCGCATGCTCGCGGGGCTGGAGCAACCAACCAGTGGCGAGATTCATATAGGCGGGCAGGAAGTGCACGAACTGCCGCCAGCCAAGCGCGACATAGCAATGGTGTTCCAGTCATACGCGCTCTATCCGCATTTGACGGTGGCGGAAAATATTGTTTACCCGCTGAAGAAGCGCGGCGTCCCGAAAAACGAATGGCCGGCGATGCTGACTCATATCGCCCAGTTGCTGCAACTCGAACCCTTGCTGGCAAGAAAGCCGAAACAGCTTTCTGGCGGCCAGCAGCAACGCGTGGCGCTTGGACGTGCGCTGATCCGCAAGCCCAAGGTGTTCCTGCTCGATGAACCGCTGTCCAATCTCGACGCTAAGCTGCGTGCGCACATGCGCGCCGAGCTCATCGAGCTACATCAGCGCATTGGGACGACGACTGTCTACGTCACGCACGACCAGCTTGAAGCCATGACCATGTCCACGCGCATTGCCGTGATGAGCGGTGGCGTGCTGCAGCAGTTCGGCGCGCCCGACGAAATCTACTACCGCCCGGCAAATCAGTTCGTGGCGGGGTTTATCGGCACGCCCGCAATGTCGCTGGTCAACGGTGACCTGCAGCGCGACGACACTGGTTTTGCCCTGCGTGCGGGCGGGCTGTCGCTGCGCTTGCCGCATTCGGCGCTTCAACCGGATGTGGACCGGGAGGTGGCGATCGGCCTGCGACCCGAGGACATCGTGCTCGGCCGCGGAACCCACAGCGCACGCATCAAGGTAGTGGAGCCGACCGGACATGAATCCATCGTGCTGATGGAATGCGGCGGCGCAACGCTGTGCACGCGCATTTCGAGCGATGTGCCGCTTGCCGCCGAACTTCGTGCGGGCCAGGACGTGCTGTTCGACGTGACGCTCGCGCGCGTGCACGTGTTCTCGCGCAAGAGCGGCTTGCGCCAAAACTGCGACGATACGAACGTCACGTCGATCAAGCGCACGCGCGACGCGGCCTGAAACAACTTTTAACGACAACAGGATTCTGAATGAACAGAGACAGTGTGAACTGGTCCGGAGCCATGCCGGCCATCACTACGCCGTTTGACGACGGTGGCAAGATCGACGAACGCGAGCTGGGCGATGTGATTGAACGCCATCTTGCCCTGGGTGCGACGGGCGTGGTGGTGGGTGGATGCACCGGCGAATTCTGGGCGATGAGCGCCGACGAGCGCGCCCGGCTTTTCGCGAGCTCGAAAGCGGTGATCGGCACGCGCGGCACGTTGATCGCCGGGACGGGAATGATCGGAGTGGAAGAGACGGTCGCGCTGACATTGCAGGCGGAAAAAGCGGGGTGCGATGGTGCGCTGATCCTGCCGCCTTACTTCGTCAAGCTGACCGACGATGAAATCCACGCACATTACGCCGATGTCACCGCACGCATCGGTTTGCCGGTCATGCTTTACAACATCCCCGGCAACGCGGTGAACTACCTGACGCCAAAACTCGTCGCGCGCCTGGGCCATCTTGAGCGCGTGGTGGCCGTCAAGGAAAGTTCAGGCGACTGGAACAACTTCTACGGTACTTTCCTCGCCGTGCACGACAACTTGCGTGTGTTTTGCGGACCGTCCTCGGTGTTCGGCGTTCCAGCCGTGCAACTGGGCGCGGATGGCGTGATCGATTGTTTCCCGAACGTGTGGGACGAGGGCGGCCAAATGCTCTTCGAAGCCGCTCGCGATGGCGAGAGCCTGCTCGCCGCACGACTCCAGGCCACGGGGCGCCGTCTGACCGACCTGTTCACCAGCGACGGCCGCACGCTTTATCCGTCGACCAAGGCCGCCATGGACCTGCTGGACATTCCCGGCGGCGGCAAGCCGCGCGCGCCGCTGCGTCCGCTCGGCGCTGCACAGTGCGACGCGCTCGCAGCTGGCTTGCAGGCCGAAGGCCTGCTGTAGATCGGACCCCGGCGGCCCCGGCAAACTCAGACACCAGACTTCAGCAAGGAGAAGACAATGACAGAACGAACGGATGCAAACCCCTGCGGTTTTTCCGTGCAATACGGCAAGTACATCGGCATCGGGGCAAACGGCAATCTATGCGTCGACGGTTGCGATGTGCAGGTGCTGGCAGAGACGCACGGCGCGCCGCTCTACATTATTTCGGAAAACGAACTACGTGACCGGTATCGCGCGTTTCGCGACGGCTTTCTCGCCCACTACCCGTACGTTGAAATCCTGTTTGCCAACAAGTCGAACAATGGTCTTGCCATTCGTCACATCCTCAATCAGGAAGGCGCGGGCGGCGACTGCTTCGGCGTGAACGAGATGTATATCGCGTTGCTGGCGGGAACCGACCCGCAGAAGCTCGTGCTGAACGGTTCGAACAAGCAGGACGAAGAACTTGAGATGGCGATTGCCAACGGCATCTGCGTGAATATTGACGCGATGGACGAACTTGATCGCATCGACGCAATTTCAAACCGGCTCGGCAAGAAGGTCAGCATAGGCATCCGGTTGAAGCTCGACCTGCTGCCGCTGGCGGGACGCACGGGTGTGGCTATGCACGGCCCCGGCACGCTCAAGGAACAAAGCGATTCCACCAAGTGGGGCATGACACGCGAACAGACCGTCGAGATCGTGAAGCGCGCGCAGCAGATGCCGAACATCGAATTGAAGGAAACCCACTTCCACCTGAGCCGCATGTCGAACGATCCCGAGAACTTCGCGATCATGGCCCGCGAAATGATCACCTGGTCAGGATTCCTGCGCGATGAAACAGGTTGGACGCCGCCGTGTATCGATATTGGCGGTGGCTGGACCTTCGGCAAATGGTACGGCACCGGACCGCGTTCGCAGATTGACGACAACGCCGCACCCACGCCCGAAATCTACGGTCGTCTGTGCGGGGCAGCGATCCGCGAGGAAGCGGAGCGGTTGAACCTGCCGCTGCCGAAGCTAAGGATCGAACCAGGTCGCGCGATCTCGGGGCCGGCAGGTGTCGCGGTCGGGCAGGTGGGTGCAATCAAGCAAGGGGCGTCGAAGAAATGGGTGAATCTCGACCTGTCGACGAATCATCTTTCCTGGGCATCGGCTCTCAACTGGTACTACCACGCAGTAGCGGTAAAAGAGACGGCGCGTGATGCAACCGACCACGTGGATCTCGTCGGGCCGCTATGCAATTCCGATGAAGTTGGCGCCGACCGCACGATGCCGCCGCTTGCGCGCGGCGATTTCGTCGCGTTCCTGGACGCTGGCGGGTACACGGAATCGGGCGCTGCGCGCTACAACGCACAACTGCTGCCGGCGACGTTGCTGGTCGCGGGCGGCACCGCCGAAATCACCACGGTGCGCGAGCAATGGCGCGACGTGGCCGGCCGCTTCAAGGTGCCGCCGCGCTTGCTGGCCGCATCGTTTTCGAAAGCGGTCTGAAGACCAATGCGGGACTAACCAAGATCGAGCCGGCATGCGCTATGCCGGCCTGCGGAGACATCATGGATTTAGGTATTAGAGGCCGTCGCGCGGTGGTATGCGGCGGCAGCAAAGGGTTGGGACTGGCAGCCGCGCGTTCGCTCGCGCGAGAGGGCGTGGACCTCACCCTGGTCGCGCGCTCACAGGAAACACTTCAAACGGCTGCGCGTCAGCTCGCGGCCGAAACGGGCGTGAAAGTGGCGACCGTCAGCGCCGATCTGGGCACCGCCGCAGGACGCGCCGAGGTCCTCGAACAGGCCGGCATCGTGGACATCCTGGTGGCCAATCCCGGCATTCGCCAGGTCCCGGATAACTTCCGGACGATCACGCGTGAGGCGTGGGACGGCTGGATGGAAGCGCATTTCTTTTCGTCGCTCGAACTCATTCGTGCCGTTGTACCGGGCATGAGCGAGCGCGGTTTCGGCCGTATCGTCAACATGTCGGTGAGCTTCATCAAGTTCCCGCAGATCGGTTTCGGGCCAAGTCATGCAGCGCGGCTCGCGCTCGCCGGTGCGATTGCCGCCATGGCGCGCGAACTGATTCCACACAACGTGGTGATCAACAGCGTGTGCCCCGGGCTCTTCGAAACGGACGCGCTGATTACGAACCTGCACGGCCATGCGGCACGCGGCAACACGACCTATGAAGCCATCGTCGCGGACCGGTTGAGCCACTGCCCGGCCGGACGTTTCGCGGACCCGACGGAATGCGGCGATCTGATCGCGTTCCTGTGCAGCGCCCAGAACGGCTTCATGACGGCTCAGAACATCGTCAATGACGGCGGTGTCTATCAGGGGCTTTTCTGATGACTTACGCTAACGGGGAAGAGCGTGGCGTGGTGATGTTGTCGGGTGCGTCCCGAGGTATCGGCGCTGCGATCGCGAAGCGTCTCTACGACGACGGGTATACGTTGTCGCTTGGCGTGCGGGACCCCGCGAGGATCGATCCGGTGCTCGCGGCCGACACGGCGCGCGTGCTGATCGGGCACTACGATGCGTTCGACGCCGCGTCGCCTGCCACGTGGGTCGCGGCAACACTCGCTCGCTTCGGGCGCATTGACGCGTTGATCAACAACGCCGGTATCCTGCTCGAAATACTGCTTGAACAAGGCGATGAAAGCGCGCTCGACCAGATGTGGGAGGTCAACGTGAAGGGGCCATTCCGTACCATTCGCGCCGCGATGCCCGCGTTGAGAAAGGGCGGCCGCGGCCGGGTGATCAACGTGGCCTCGACTGACGGCAAGCGGTATCGGCCGACAGATTCCATCGGTTATTCGATGACCAAGCATGCGGTGATGGCGCTCACGCATGCGGCGCGCTTCGATGGCTGGGAGAGTGGCGTGCGCGCGACGGCTCTTTGTCCGGGCGCGGTGGACACAGAGTTGATCGCGCACTTTGCCAGCGCGAGCCCAGTCGCTGACCGGCTGCGTCCGGAAACTGTCGCTGATACGATCGCTTTCTTGCTGTCGCTGCCGAACAATGCGACCGTGGCCGAACTCGTCCTGAACACGCGGCTGGAGCCATCGCTTTGAGGCGGACCGTTTGTTTCAAGCTTTTTGATACACGCACTGACCGACCATGACCCACACCATTCCTATCCAGTTCGACGGCGAAACGCTGCACGCCAGGCCCGGTGAATCACTGGCGGCGACGCTCATCGCGCATGGTGTGCGATCGTTCCGGACTACCGTCTCGGGTCAGCCGCGCGGCGTGTTCTGCGGGATGGGTGTCTGCCAGGACTGTCTCGTCGAAATAGACGGCGTGGCGAACCGGCGTGCCTGCATGACGAAGATCGAGAAGCCAATCACCGTGCATCGCGGGGAGCATGCGCGTCCATTGCCGCCGGTCTCGGCGTCAGGGTCAGGGTCAGGGTCAGGCAGTTATGTTGCCGCGCCCGAACCCGAAGTACGCGAACCGGAGTTGCTCGTGATCGGCGCCGGGCCAGGCGGATTGTCCGCCGCGCTCTTTGCGCAGCGAGCCGGCGTCCAAGTTACCGTGCTAGACGAACGCGGTCAGGCCGGCGGCCAGTACTACAAGCAGTTGGGGGTGTCGGACTCGGAGCAAGGGGTCGCGCCTCCCGATGCGCAGCATCTCCGAGGCGCTGCGCTCATCGAAGCCGCGCGCAAGGCGGGCGTGCAGTTCATCCACGACGCGCTGGTCTGGGGCGCATTCGAGCCGAAGGAATTCATCGCGACTGTGCGCGGACGGTCGATCCGCTTCCGGCCCGCGGCGTGCATTGTCGCGACCGGCGCCTATGAACGCGGCTGGCAGGTGCCGGGCTGGACACTGCCTGGGGTCATGACGACAGGCGCCGCACAAACACTGTGGCGCACGTCCCGGCGCTTGCCGGCCAAGCGCGTGCTGATCGCGGGCAACGGGCCGCTCAACTTGCAGCTTGCGGCTGAACTGCTGAGCGGTGGTGCGGAAGTCGCAGCCGTGGTCGAAGCGGCGCCGCGGCCCGGGCTGGCTACTTTAGGCGCGCTCGTCACGATGAGTCTCGCCGCTCCCGGGCTCGTCGCCGAGGGTATCGGCTATAGCCGGACGACAAAACGCAAGGGCGTGCGCATGATCAATGACACCGTGATCGAGGCCATAGAGAAAAACGGGGCCGGGCTGTCGGTCACGCTTGCACGTGTCTCGGGTGAGACGCTTTCGCAGCGTATCGATGTAGATGTCGTGTGCCTGGGCTATGGCTTCGAGCCGGCCAACGAGCTGTTGCGTGCGCTAGGTTGCACCCATGACTTCGATACCCATCGGCGGCAGCTTGCAACACGCCGCGATGACACCGGCTTGACCAGCGTCGCAGGCGTCTACGCGCTTGGCGACTGCACGGGACTGGGCGGAGCAAAAGCGGCGCTCGCCGAAGGATCAGTCGTGGGCGCTTCCGTTGTCGCGTCACTGGGCCATGCACTTGGTGGATCACTCATCGGCGAGCGCGATCATGCGGCCGCCGAACTGGCTAAACAGCGCCGCTTCCAGCAAGCGCTCTGGACTGTCTATGCAACTCCGCTGAAGGCCCCGAAGGAACGCTGCGGCAACACCGTCATCTGCCGGTGCGAGGAAGTCACCTTCGGCGAGCTGGATGCAGCGCTCGATGAGGGCCTGAGCACGGTCGGCGCAATCAAGCGGCGCACGCGTATTGGCATGGGACGCTGCCAGGGGCGCTACTGCGCGTCCGTTCTCGACGAGATCGTCTGCGAACGCTTTGGCCGTTCGCGCGACGAGATGTCCGGCTTCGCCCCGCGTGTGCCGGTCAAGCCTGTATCAATTGCGGAACTGGCCGGCTACGGCAGCGATTCATGAAAGGTTCCACTATAGGTACGCTACCGCGTCGGCAAACCGACGTTGCGGTCATTGGGGCGGGCATTGTCGGATTGTGCCTGGCGGGTTTTTTGGCGCAGCGGGGACGGGATGTCATGCTGCTCGATGCCGGTGGCTCTGCGGCATCGACAGCCAATGCAGGAAGTCTTCACGTGCAGATGCAGAGCCGTTTCATGCGGCTCTTTCCGGAGCGAGTGGCTAGTTTCGAACAGCAGTTGCCGCTCTATCCGAAAGCGGTCGAGTACTGGCGGGAATTCGAACGCGCCATCAACGCGGATTTCGAAATGAAGGTGTCGGGCGGACTGATGGTCGCCGAGACGCCCGAGCAGTTCGATTTTCTCGTGGCTAAGAGCCGTCGTGAACGAGAGCTGGGTCTTTCCGTCGAACTTCTCGAACGCGCCGACTTGGAGCGCATCGCACCATATCTTGGACCTGCTGCGTTCGGCGCCGAGTTGTGCGCAAATGAAGGCAAGCTGAATCCGCTCAAGTGCAACGCGCAGATCAGGGCGTGGGCCGTACGCATGGGCGTGACCATCGTCGATCAATGCAAGGTTGACCAACTGCGACCTACTGATTCGCGCTTTGCGCTGACCACCTCGCTCGGCACGCTCGATGCGAGCCAGGTTGCCGTTGCGGCCGGCCCCGGCGCACGCGCGCTTATGGACAGCGCAGGTACCTTCCTGCCGGTGGATCCCGAGCCGCTGCACATGAACCTCACGGAGGCGGCACCGCCGCTGATCCTGCATCTCGTGCAGCATGCCGAGCGGTCTATCACGCTCAAGCAATTATCGACGGGGCAGGTGGTGATTGGCGGCGGATGGCCGGCAAAGCTTGCGGCGGGCGCCGATTATCCTGTTGTCGATCCCGCGAGCATGATCGGTAATGTATCGCTGGCGCAGTTCATGGTGCCGGCACTCGCGTCGCTGCATATCATCCGGACATGGGCCGGCTTGAATTCGAAAGTCGATGGCCGCGGCGTACTGGGCGAGATGCCCGGAATCCCCGGATTGCACGCCGCCATTCCCGGCGATGCCGGCTATACGCTTGGGCCGTTGACCGCGCGTCTGGTAGCAGACCTGATGACCGGCCGTGACCCTGGCATAGACATGCGACCGTATTCGCCCATGCGGTTTCAGGCAGAAGAACTGCGAGTGCTCACCGCTCAGTGAGTGCGGTGAAGCCTGAAAATAGGCCTGGAATTAGCTTGGAAACCAGCATTGAAATCAACCTACCGCGCCGCACCGCCCGGAGGCAGTGCGGCGTGTATGTATCAGAAGCGGTGACGCAGGCCAATCCGCACGCTGGTCTGCGTGCTGGTGGTTGACGGTGTGAACAGGTAACCCTGAACTGCATCCACACCGGACGATGCCCGCAGGTAAGAGCTTTGCAGGTAGACATCGGTGCGCTTCGTGAACGCGTAGTCAAAGCCGAGGCTGGCCTCGTTGTAGTGATGACCTTCGAAGGTCGAGTAGAAGTAACCCGCGGCCGCATTGAACGACGGCGTGACCTGCCACGACGCGCCGGCATCGTAGGTGCGCAATGCCGACGTGCGGCCAAAGCCCTTGAACCAGACATCCGAATACGCAACCCCGTAGGTGACGTTCGACATGACGTAGCTGGCGCCAAGCGTCAGGACGCTCTGACTGTCGATCTGCAGGGGTGTGCTCGCGAACAGGTCAGTGACCTGCCCGGTCACGGGGTTACGAGTTGCCGTGGTCTGGCCCAGGAAACTGGAGACGCCCATGGAGGCGTACGGATCGATCGCGTTCGAACCATACGGGTTATTCATGCGCAAATAGACCGCGCCTGCCGAAAATGCGCCGTGGTTGTACTGCCCACCGGCGGACCATGCGCTTTGCTGATGAAGGCTGCCAGCCACATTGCCGAACGAATACATCGCGCCACCCTGAAGCCCGTGGAAATCGGCGCTCTTGATCTTGACGACATTGTCCAGGCGCTCCCAGCCCATCCGATCCAGATCGCCCTGATGCGTGGCATAACCGCTGGCCCAGGCGCTCATTGCGTAGTTAGCGGTGTAGTCGTAGATCAAGTCGTACTGGCGGCCGATAGTGATGGCCGCGTAGTCGTTCTGCAAGCCTACCCATGCCTGCCGGCCGAATTCGCGGCCTCCTTGACGAAGTTGGCCGTTCAACGCGTCGAAGCCATTTTCAAGGGTGAAGATCGCCTTGAGGCCGCCGCCGAGATCCTCCGTTCCCTTCAGGCCCCAACGGTCCCCCGAGGCAATCGAGTCGTCCATCTTGATGTTATGCGCGCCGCCTTCATTGCTGACATACGTGGGACCTACGTCAATTACGCCATACAACGTGACACTGCTCTGCGCGTGAGCCAAGCCCGTTGCTGCAACGCCCACAAGCGCTGCGATCCGCCTGATAGTTCTCATGCCACTCAACTCCCCTGAATTGATGCTGCTGAAAATTGGCAGTACGAAGCAGTTCCTTCGCAACCGTTGCGAAGAATTTCCTGAATCGTGCCGCCTGACACGTGGTTTGCACGTCTCGCGGTCGCCACGGCGAACTACATCGGAGCAATTTTTGACGTAGACGCTTTGTGACAAAACGTGCGCCATGCTAACATTCAGACGCCATGTGAACAAAATTCAATGTTGGAATTTTGTGAAATTTTTGCGAAATTGGCTTAATGCTACCTAAATAGACACGCCAAATCTTACTGATTCGCGGCGAGAATCGGGTGAAAGGCGATCAGGGGCGCGGTTGAAGACAAAAACCCGCTTCGATCTCACGCGCAAAATATGTGCGCGTGGCGCTCAAGCGTTCAACGAATTAACGGAGAGATACGTGAGTAAAGTTTTTCGTGGCAGCTATGGTGTGACCGTGACGCCCTTTACCGCCGACGGCAAGTCGATCGATGAAGGCGCACTCAGGCGTTTCCTTGACTGGCAAATAGAAGCGGGCTCGCCCGGCGTGATCATCCTGGGGACGACCGGCGAGTTCTTGACCATCAGCGACGAGGAGCGCACTCAATATGTAGAGGCCACGGTCAAGCACGTGGACGGGCGGATGGACGTACTGGTCGGCACCATGAACGCGTCGACGCCGAACGCGGTGCGTTATACCCGCGAAGCGGAAGCGCTGGGCGTAGACGGTTTCATGATCGCACCACCGTACTACTACACTCCCACTGACGACGAGATCTTCGAGTATTACCGGGCGATCTCCGAGGCCACGTCGCTGCCGATCATGCTTTACAACAACCCCGTGACGACCAACGTCGACATGTCGGCGAAACTGGTGGCGCGCCTGACGCGAGCGCTCGACAACGTCCGCTATATCAAGGAAGCGAGCATGGACGTCGGCCGCGTCTATGACGTGATCGAGGCGACCGAGGGCGTGATGAACGTGTTTGCCGGCGAGCGGCCGGTGGAGAGTTTCCTGCTCGGCGCGGTCGGCTACGTGAACCCGTACGCAAACTACATCCCGGAGGCCTCCACGCGGCTGTGGAACGCCCTGGTCGAGGGCGAACTGGAGGAAGCCAAGACCATCCAGAAGATGATCGCCAGCTTCGACCGGATTATCGCGGAAGGCCATCCGACCTACGGGCACCAGTGCTATTCGAAGGCGCTGGCGGCGTCGCAAGGTTATCCGGTCGGCGACGTGCGGCCACCGCTGACCAAGTTCGCGGCGCTGGGCGGCGAGGGTATCGAACGGCGCGCGAAGATCGTCTCGATCATCGACGACATCAATGCTTACGTCGCGCGGTGCGCTGCGCAAAAAGCCTGAGCCGGCAATGCACGAGATCCGCTTGTTCACGCCGTTCAGTTCGCGGGGCATTACCTTCTCCAATCGCATTGTCGTTTCGCCGATGTGCCAGTACCGCGCCGTCGAAGGCGCCGTGAACCCGTGGCATCTTGCGCATCACGCGCGTTTTGCGCTCGGTGGCGTGGGCGGTGCGGTGATCGAAGCCACCGCGGTCGAGCGGGACGGCCGCATCAGCGAAGGCTGTCTCGGACTGTGGGATGACAGTCAGATCGATGGCTTCCGGCAACTGGCGGAGCTTTATCACGGGGAGGGCATTCCGGTCGGCGTGCAGATCGGGCATGCCGGGCGCAAGGGCAGTTCGGCCAGTCCTTGGAATGGGGCGGGACCGCTCGCGAGTGCATCGCCTCCGCGGGGTTGGCAAACGGTCGCGCCTTCGGCGATTGCTCATGCGCAAGGCTGGCCAGTTCCCGCTTCGCTCGACGAGGCACGGATCGCGCGCATCGTCGGGTCGTTTGCGGCAAGTGCCCGGCGCGCCGTTAGCGCGGGCCTCGATTTTGTCGAAGTGCATGGTGCGCATGGCTATCTGCTGCACGAGTTTTTATCGCCGATATCGAATGGCAGGACCGACCGGTATGGCGGCACTTTCGAGAACCGCGCGCGTTTCGCGCTCGACGCCGCGCAAGCGGTCAGGCGAGCCGTGCCGGACAGCATGCCGGTGTGGTATCGAGCGTCGTGCGTGGATGAAAGCGCGGGCGGCGTGACGCTGGACGAGACTATCGAACTGGCACGCCGGCTGAAGGAGACCGGCATCGACCTGGTCGACTGTTCGTCGGGCGGTATCCGTGGCCCGGTTGCGAGGTCCACGCGCCCGGAAGCGCCCGGGCACCAGGTGCCTTACGCGGAGCGGATCCGTCGCGAAGCGGGCATCCCGACCATGGCCGTGGGACTGATCACGGAGCCGGGTCAGGCGGACGCGATCGTCAGCGAAGGCGCCGCTGATCTTGTCGCCATCGCGCGGGAACTACTGGCCGATCCGAACTTCGTGTATCGCGCGGCGCGCTCGCTGGGTCACCCGGCGCCGCACGCCTTGCTGCCCCAGAACTTCGCCTTCTTCCTCGCCCGGCGTAACATGCAAGTTCCGAATGCCACCTCCACGTAACTTCGTTTTTAACATCCCGCTTGGCTGACCCGATGAACGATGTGATTGTGATCGGCGGCGGTCTCGCCGGCTGCGCGACCGCCTACTATCTCGCCCGCGATGGCGTGGCCGTGACCGTGCTCGAGCGCAGCGAGCTCAACACGCAGGCATCGGGCTCCAACGCCGGAAGCCTGCACGCGCAGATCCCCCATGATCCCTTTGTCAATCGCGGCCCGCAGTGGGCCCGGACGTTCGCGCCGACCATCGGCTTGTTACGTCATTCCATCGATGTATGGCGCGATTTGCCGGCGACGCTCGACGCCGATCTCGAAGTGTCCCTGAAAGGCGGCCTGCTGGTTGCAACCGACGCATCGCAGATGGCATCGATCGCCGCCAAGGCGGAGGTGGAGCGCTCGCAAGGTCTGGATGTCCGGCTGCTCGATCGCGCAGAGGTGAGGACGCTGGCGCCCTATCTCTCGGACGCAATCGTGGGCGGTGCATTCTGCCCGGACGAAGGTAAGGCTAGCCCCCTTGCTGCGACGCTTGCGTATGCGCGAGCCGCGCGTGCGCTAGGGGCGAGATTCGTGCGGCAAGCCGAAGTGACTCGGATCACGCGAATAGGCGATGGCTTCGAGGTAACGGCCGGGACCGAGGTTGTGCGGGCCAGGCGCGTGGTTAACGCGGCCGGCGCCGATGCGGGCAAGATTGCCGCGTTGCTGGGGATCGCCATCGACGTGCAGGGGTTCGCGATCCAGGTCGCCGTAACGGAGCGCGTCGGGCCGTTGATTCCGCACCTGGTCTATTCGGCCGGCGACAAACTCACGCTCAAGCAAAACCAGGCGGGCTCCATCCTGATCGGCGGCGGCTGGCCTGCGCGCTGGCACAGCCGCGGTTATCCGAGCACGGATCCCGATTCCCTGCAACGCAACATGGCCGTGGCATTGGCCACGGTGCCGGCGCTCGGCGCGCTGCGCGTGATCCGGACCTGGGCAGCGGTGGTGAACGGCACGGACGACTGGAAGCCGATCCTGGGTGAAGTGCCGGGCACGCCCGGCTTCTTCATCAACTTTTTCCCCTGGATGGGCTTCACCGCCGGCCCCGCAGTGGCGCAGATCGTAGCGAGCCTGGTGCAGGGGAAGCCCGCCCCTTTCGATGTCGACCTCTCGCCGTTCCTGCTGGCGAGCGCCTGATCGCTATAGTGGCTTTTACTCAGTGATGCCGCAGTATCTTGCCGACGAAGTCACGCGTGCGGGCTTCGCTGGCATTGCCGAAGATCTTGTCCGGCGTACCGATCTCCACTACCTGCCCCTTATCCATCATCACCACGCGCGTGGAGACTTCGCGCACGAACGACATTTCGTGTGACACAAGCAACATCGTGATGCCTTCGCCTGCCAGCGTGCGCACCGTGTCGAGCACTTCGTTCACGAGTTCCGGATCGAGCGCAGCGGTGATTTCATCGAGGAGCAGAAGCTCCGGCTTGAGCGCGAGCGCTCGTGCAATGGCAACACGCTGTTGCTGTCCGCCCGACAGTTCATCGGGATAGCTCGCATGCTTTTCAGCAAGGCCCACTCGTCGCAGCAACTCCTTCGCTTCGGCTTCAACCTGCTCGCGCGGCCGCTTTTTGATCTTGAGCGGCGAGATGGTGACGTTGCGCAGCACGTCCATGTTCTGGAACAGGTTGTACTGCTGGAACACGATCGCCATCTTGTCGCGCGCGGCGCGCACGCTTTTACGTGACGAATAATCGAGCGGTTCGTCGTCAAGCACGACCCGCCCGCCGGTCGGCGGCATCAGCCCGACCAGCGTGCGCAGCAGGGTGCTTTTGCCCGAGCCCGACGGCCCGATCAGGCTGATTACTTCGCCCCGTTCAACCGAGAGTGTGATGTCGCGGAGAACCTGTTGCTGAGCGTACGCGCTTGAGAGTTTTTCGACTGCGAGGTGAGGCAAGGCGATTCTCCAGATAGGCACCCAGACGGCTTAGCGGGTAGGACAAAATGAAATAGGCGGCAAGGACGGCGCCATACACGAGAAAGGGCGAGAAACCCCGGTTCATCAGGACCTTGCCGGTGAACGTCAGCTCGACCACACCCATTTGCGATGCCAGCGACGTGTCCTTGATGAACATCACCATGAACGCGAACGCGGGTGGCAGGATCACTTTCCACGACTGCGGCAGCAGCACCAGGAACAGCGTCCGCATGAAGCCGAAGTTCATGACCTCGGCCGCTTCTATCTGCTGGCGTGGTACGGATTCAAGCCCGGCGCGAATGACTTCCGAGAGAAACGCCGTTGCCACGATGCAAATGGATACCGTTGCAATCGTGAAGAGCGAGATGTCGGAGCCGAAGCCCTGTAGGGCAAACATGACGATGAACAGGTTCACGAGAAAGGGAATGCGCCGGAACACTTCGACCAGCACCGTCAGCACGAAACGCAACGGTGCAAGCGCGCGCGCCTTCGTGCCGCGGATCACTGCAATGATGGCCCCGAGCACAATGCCGACGCCGCAACCGAGCGCGGTCATCGCCAGTGTGCGGCCCATGGCCTCCAGCAGGAACTCGAACGTGAAGCGCGTGAAGAACGTGGGAATTTGCGCAATGATCTGGTCGAGCATCAGAAGATCCTCGCTTTAACGCGAAAGGCATAGCGGCCGGTCAGCGCAAGGGCGATCGACGCAACGAAGGTCAGCGCCACGTACATGGCAGCCACGACCGAGAAGGTTTCGATAGTGCGCATGTTCGCACTGGAAATGTTGATCGCACGTCCCGTGAGTTCCTCGACACCGAAGATCGAACCAATCGAACTGCCGAGGACGAGCCAGACGAAGAAATTGCAGAGCGGCGCATAGATGGTCTTGGCAACGTGCGGCAGGATCACGTAACGCACCATTTGCAGGCGTGACATGCCGAGCGTTTCAGCGGTTTCCAGTTCCGATACCCGCACTGAATTGATACCCGATCGCAGGATGTCCGTGAGATACGCGCCCGAGTTCAAGGTGAGGCCGATCAGCACGGCGGTCATCGGAGAGAGGGTGATGCCGGCGTCGGGCAGTGCGTAGAACAGGAAGAAGATCTGCACCAGTGCGGGCGTATTGGTCAGCACAACCACATACAGGCCCACCAGGCGGCGTACCACCGCGCCGCCGTGCAGCTTGCCGAGTGCGCCGGCAAGTCCGATCGCGCTGCCGAGCCAGAACGAGACGAAGGCGATCTCGAGCGTCAGCACCGCGCCGGTTGCGAGGTACGGCAACTGGCGCAGAACGTCGGCGTATTGAAGGGTGTAAGTCATGGCAATCCGGATCAAACGACGACGTGCCCGGCGGGGCACGGGCTGTCATGCACGATATGGCCGTGCTTGCACGGCCACGGCTCAGAAATACGGGTTAGGTACGATCGGTTTTTGCATCGGCGTGCCGTACGCCTTTTGCCATGAGTCATTGACGAAACCTGTCGAGTGCAGGTCATACAACACCACGTTCAAATAGTCCTTGAGCGTTGAATTGCCCTTCGATACCCCGATGCTGTCGTAATTCACGAAGATCGGGTCGTTCAGCGTCCGCCACTTGATGTTCGGGTAATTCTTGGTGAAATTCTGGAAGAAGTCGATGTTCTCGACAATCGCATCGCCACGTCCTTGCGCGACTGCGCGCACCGTGTCCGCAATGGACTCCACCAGCAGCATCTTGGCCTTCGGCAGCTTGTCCTTCACGTAGTCGACCGACCAGTTGCCGCGCATATCGACCAGCGTGACCGACGGCGAATTCAGGTCCGTCCATTTCGTGGCCTTGATCTTGTCGGTGGTCAGCACGGACATGGACTCGGTATGCAGGGGCACCGTGAAGTCGATCAACTGTGCGCGTTCGGCGGACCGGGTCAGTGCACCGAGCGAGATATCGATGCGGTCGGACACGAGGAACGGCACGCGCTGCGCGGCTTCGGTCGGCACAAACTCGGCCTTGATGTTGAGCGTGCTGGCAATCTTGTTGCCAATGTCGATATCGAAACCCGCGAGCTGGTTCGTCGCATTGTACGAGCTCATGGGCGGAAAGTTCGGATTCACGCCAATGCGAATAGTCCCGCTCTTGATGACCTGATCGAGTGTACGGGCTTCGGATACCTGAGCGGTCATTGTTGAGACAACCGCCGCCAGCACGAGAAATACTGCTCTAAACATTGCGAACTCTCCAGAAAGGGCAAGGGAAAATCTGCGCGGCGGATGCCGGGTTGCCGGGTTAGCTGATTCGGTGACAGAGGTCAGGCTCAGATCGCACTCAGGTAACGCTCGGGCAACGCATGAAAAAATTGTCGCCGCATCAAAATACGCTGTCAAAGAAAATGTGCGCAAGGCGCACTTATGTTCTCAAAATTGATGTTTTATTTAGCGCACGTAGCTTGCGCCGTTGACATCGAGCGTGGCGCCGCTCAGGTGACGCGCGGTGCCGCTGGCCAGGAACGCGACCAGGTTGCCGATGTCCTCGGGTGGAACCCACTCGCCCATCGCGAGTGTGGCGGTGATCTTGTCCTCGCCGCCTTGAGTGGCCGCGAACGCTTCCGACATTTGCGTGCGGACCACGCCTGGCGCGACCACATAAGCGAGCAGGCCATCGCGTGCGTGTGCCCGCGCGACCGTCTGGGTCATCGAGCGCACGGCCGCCTTCGACGCTGCATACGCGATGGTGTCGGGATTGGTCACGCCGCGCTGCGCCGCCCAGCTGGAGATGGTCACGAGCACGCCGCCCTGGCGGGCGAGGAAATGCTTGACCGCCCGACGGATCAGGCGCGCGGGCGCTAGTACATTGACTGCCAGCGTCTCTTCCCAGACGGCGTCCCAGGTGGCGTTATCGGCTTCGAAACCGCCGTGCCACAGCATGATCGCGGCGTTGTTGACATACACGTCGATGTGTCCTCGCCATGCTTGCGCGTCATCCCACATGGCTTCGGTCGCGGCGAGATCATGCAGGTCGGCTTGCACGAAATGCTTGCGCGATGCAGGCACGCCGGCGAGAGCCTGTTCAGCGCCCGCGCGATCATGGCCGTAGTGCGCCACGACGTGTGCGCCGGCAGCGCCGAGCGCCGTTGCGATTGCCGCGCCGATTCCTTTCGACGCCCCCGTGACGAGCACGGTCTTGTTTTCCAGACTGAACATCGATGATGACCTGTAGCGAGAGAAGGGCCGGTGTGCCGGAGATTGCTTGTCGGGGATTACTGCAAGCCGGCGTCGACGGGGAGCAGCACGCCCGTGATGCCGCTCGCCATGTCCGATGCCAGGAACATCGCGGCCTTCGCGACTTCGGCCGCGGTGGCGAGGCGTCCCAATGAATTGCCGCGCGCGAGTTCCTGCAGTGCGGTATCGGCTTCTGTGCCGCCCGTGCGGGCGCGATGATGGATGCGATCGAGCAGTGCGTCCGTGGCGATCGGGCCAGGAGCAAGCGCATTGACGCGCACCCCCTGCGGACCGAGATCGCGGGCCGCTGCGCGCACGATGCCCAGTACCGCGTGCTTCGACGCGGTGTAGAGCATCTGGCGGCCGTGGGCCGCGAACGAATTGATCGATGCCATCACGACAATCGATCCTTGCGTGACGCCGAGGACCTTGGCGGTCCTGGCAATCGTGATCGCCACGCCGCGGGCGTTGACGGCCATGACGCGGTCCCATTCATCGAAGTCGATGCTGTCCGTCGTGCGCCAGCCCGGCACGAGTCCCGCATTCGCGACCACTACATCAAGACGGCCGAACTGCTCGATCGTCGCCGTCACGCATGCCGCGACGCTTGCCTCGGAACTCACATCGCAATCGAGCGCCGTCATGCCGGGCGGCGGGGCCAGCCGCGTGGACGACGGCAAATCCGCAACCACGCCTACCGCGCCCTGTCCGGCAAACATCGATGCGATGGCGTGACCAAGGCCGCGACCGCCTCCCGTGACCAATACGACCTTACCTTTCACTGACGACTGCATGAACGATGGCTCCGATAGTGACGTCTTCCGATGGCGAATCGATATTAGCGCACAAAAGTTCGCCATGTAAACATCGTGTCATTAAAAATCGGCGACGAAGGATGACTAATGGATGAAAAAAGGGCGAAAAAAAACGGCACGCGAGGCGTGCCGTTTTCATGAGACGGAGGATCGATCAGTAAGAATCAGGCCTGCAGCGCCCGTGTAATGTCCTTCGATGCTTCCAGCATGGCGGATAGAATCCGTGTGCTGATGTCTTGCGGCGTGACGCGATCAGCCGGGCAACATACGTTGAGCGCAGCCACGACTTTGCCGTCGCGGTCGCGAATGGGCACGGAAATGGAGCGCAGGCTGATCTCCAGTTCCTGGTCGACGATCGACCAGCCGCGCAGGCGGGTTTCCTCTACCAGTTCTCGCAGCTTGACCTTCGACGTCACCGTGTTAGCCGTGAATTTATGGAGCTTGGCGGATTCCAGATATTGTTGAAACTCGGCATCCGGCAAGGCGGCGAGCAACACCCGTCCTGTCGATACACAGTGCGCCGGGGTCCGGCTGCCAATTGAAATCCCCACATTCACAATGCGATTCGATGCCGCCCGCGCGACATAGATCACCGAGTCACCGTCCAGTACTGCGGCAAAACACGACTCCTGCACGTTGGCAGATAGCGCGCTCATGATCGGTTGGGCGATATCCCAGATGTTCATGGACGACAGCGCCGAAAAACCAATCTCAAGGATCTTCGGCTTCAGGTTGAAGTACTTGCCGTCGGTCTCCGCGTAGCCTTCGCGCACGAGCGTGAGCAAAAAGCGCCGGACCGTCGCGCGTGTCATGCCGCTCGCTTCGGCCACCTCGCTTAGCGTGCGACGCGGCATGTGCCGGTTGAACACCTTGATGACTTCCAGTCCGCGAGCGAACGAGCCGACGTAGTCGCGGTCACGAACTTCGTCGTCGTCATCCAAAGCCGTTTCGAATGCGGCCATATGCTTCCCCTTCCAATAAGCCCGGTGGGCGCATGGCGCACAAATTGTGCAGTGTGCAAATCTTATCAGCAGACTTCAGCAATGCACACATATTTGAGTTCGGTAAATTCCTCGATGCCGTGCATGGACCCCTCGCGCCCGACGCCCGATGCCTTCACCCCGCCAAACGGCGCGCCCTCAAAGGATGTCGCGCCTGTATTCACGCCCACGATGCCGCATTCCAGCGCCTCGCTGACTCGCCAGACGCGTGCGTTGTCGCGGGTGAAAAAATAGGCGGCAAGGCCAAATTCCGTGTTGTTTGCCGCGGCGACGGCTTCTTCTTCAGTGCCGAAGCGGAAAACGGGCGCGACGGGGCCGAACGTTTCCTCGATCGCTACTTTCATCGACTGGGTGACGCCTGTCAGCACGGTCGGCTCGAAAAATGACCGACCCAGCGCGTGGCGTTTGCCGCCGGTCGCGACCTTTGCCCCCTGCGCGAGCGCGTCCGCCACGTGCTCCTCCACCTTCGCCACCGCCTGTTCGTCGATCAGAGGGCCTTGCGTCACGCCTTGCTCGAGGCCGTCGCCCACTTTCAGCGCGTTCACTGCGCGGGTGAGCGCCTCCACATAGCGGTCATGAATGCCCGCCTGGACGTAGATTCGGTTCGCACACACGCAGGTCTGGCCCATGTTGCGGAACTTGGACGCGATCGTCCCGGCCACGGCGACGTCGATATCGGCGTCGTCGAATACGATCAGCGGCGCGTTGCCGCCCAGTTCCATCGCGACTTTCTTGATCGTGCCAGATGCCTTCTGCATGAGCGACCGGCCGACTTCCGTCGAACCGGTGAAGGTGAGCTTGCGCACGAGGGGGTGGATGGCGAGTTCATCGCCGACCTCCGATGCCGCTCCTGTCAGCACGCTGAATACGCCGGCGGGCAAGCCGGCGCGCTGCGCGAGTTCGGCGAGCGCAAGCGCGGAAAAGGGCGTCGCGCTGGCCGGCTTGAGCACCATCGTGCAGCCAACGGCAAGCGCGGGCGCGGCTTTGCGCGGGATCATGGCCATCGGGAAATTCCATGGCGTGATGGCTGCGCAAACGCCGATCGGCTGGCGAAGCACAAGCATGCGCCGGCCGGCTGACGGCGCCTGAAGCACTTCGCCGTGCAGGCGCTTGGCGTCTTCCGCATACCACTCGAAGAACGCTGCGCCGTACAGGATTTCGCCGCGGGCCTCGGCCAGCGGTTTGCCTTGCTCGGCGGTCAGGATCCGGGCGAGATCGTCGGCGTTGGCGACGATCAAATCGAACCAGCGTTTGATTATTTGCGAACGTTCCGCCGCAGGGCGTGCGCTCCATGCCGGCAAAACGCTATGCGCTTTTTCGATGGCGATAGCGGTCATCGCGCGGGTGGCCTTGGGCACCTTGCCTACCAGTGCGCCGGTTGCCGGGTTCACTACCTCGATAAAACCCGCCCCTGTATCGGCTATCCACTCGTCGTTCAGAAACAGCGCTTGTTTGAGCAGGGTCGGATCTTTGAGTGTCAGCATCGTTGAAAATTCCTCGGTTGGGCGTTTGATCAATTTCGACTCGTTGATTTATGTTCTCATATCGCCCAAAATGACGCAATGCGCACAAATATGACTTAGGTTATTTTCACTGACATAGCGCGATGCGCTTTCAACCCGCTTTTTATCTGTTCCAACTTGGAGAATGTTCATGAGTTTTCCCGTGGCGGGCCCCGTGCCCGATCTCAACGATCTGGACCGGCAGTTCTTTTTTCATCCGTTCACGGCGCTGAGCGATCACGAACGCAACGGACCGCTCGTGATGGTGGGCGGCGAGGGCGTGTGGCTGGAAGACAACCGCGGGAAGCGCTACATCGACTCGATGGCGGGGCTGTGGTGCGTGAACGTGGGATATGGGCGTCGTGAGATTGCGGACGCAATGCACGCGCAGGCCATGAAGCTGGCCTACTATCACACGTTCGCATCGATGTCGACGGATGCGCCCATCCTGCTCGCGCAGAAGCTGATCGAGATGTCGCCGGTGCCGATGTCGAAAGTGTTCTTCGGCAACTCGGGGTCGGACGCGAACGATACGCAGGTGAAGCTCGTCTGGTATTACAACAACGCGCGCGGCCTGCCGCTCAAGAAGAAGATCATTGCGCGCAGTCGCGGGTATCACGGCGTGACCGTGGTCACCGCCGGCATGACCGGTTTGCCGGGCCTGCATAACGGCTTCGACCTGCCGTTGTCGTTCATCAAGCACACCACGGCGCCGCACCGTTTGTGGGAGGCCGAACCGGGGCAGAGCGACGCTGAGTTCGTGACAAAGTTAGCGAACGATCTGGAGCAGCTGATTCTGGCCGAAGGTCCGGAGACGGTCGGGGCCATGATCATGGAACCGGTGATGGGCGCGGGCGGCGTGATCGTGCCGCCCGAGGGCTATTACCCGGCCATCCAGAAGGTCCTCGATAAATACGACATCCTGTTGATCGCCGACGAGGTGATTTGCGGCTTCGGCCGGCTTGGCACGATGTTCGGCACCGAGGCCATGGGGATGAAGCCAGACCTGATCACGGTTGCCAAGGGCGTGACCTCGGCGTACGTGCCGTTATCGGCGAGTCTGGTGTCGGAGAAGGTGTGGCGCACGATTGTCTCGGGCAGCGACAAGCTCGGTGTGTTCGGCCATGGCTTCACCTACAGCGGGCACCCGATCGCAGCGGCCGCAGCGCTCGCCAACCTGAAGATCATTGAAAACGACAAGCTGGTGGCGCAAGCCGGCGCGCGCGGCGAAGTCATGCACAAACACCTGCGTGCGGCCTTCGGCGATCATCCGGCAGTGGGCGATGTGCGTGGCTTTGGGTTGATTGGCGCAGTCGAGTTCGTGGCCGCGCGCAATCCGGCGAAGCGCTTCGATCCGGCGTTGAAAGTCGGTTTGCGCGTCGCGAAGGCGGCGCTGAAGAATGGCCTGATCACGCGCGGCCTGCCGGACGGCGACTCCATCGCGTTCTCGCCGCCGTTCGTCATATCGGAAGACGAGATTGGCGAGATGGTGAAGCGTGCGCGGCTCGCGGTCGATCAGGTCTTCGGGGAACTGAAGGCGGAAGGGCACTGGAAAGGCTGAAGCACGAACGGTCCGCCACGCAACGCGGCTGACCGTTCACTTCTTGGGATCACCTCTATGCTTGTGCGCGCTTCTTCACGTGCGCGCGCCAGGTCATCGCCCAGCGTGATGGATCTTCGAGCGCTGCTCCATCAATCCGGCCGGCCGGATGGTTGTGCGGCGCGGTCCTGACGATATCCGGGGTGGTGTATGCCTCGTGGCAGATCTGCGCCAGCACGGCAATCCAGGTGTCAATGTCCTCCTTCGACCACATCTCACCTGCCTCCGGCGTAAAAGGTTGCGGCACGATCCACGGTTCGTGCGCGAGCCAGAATGCATCGACGCCGAAATCTACCATCCGGTTCTGTACGTCGAACACGGTCACGCCGGTGTCCTTTTCGAGCGTCTCCAGGCTGAAGCGCGTCATCTCCATGCGCCATGCGCCAATGTGCGGATGCGAGCACGTCACGCCGCGGATCTTCATGAGTTCCTGTGTCATGTAGTTGTTCGCGAGCACGGACAGGTCGGCCGCCGCCGCGATGCCGTCCGCGCCCATCGCACGCACCCATGCATAGGCCTTGATGACCGTCTGCACGTTGCCGAAAAACTCGCGCACCCGGCCGATGCCGCCATCCGCTCCCGGCTCAAGCTGATAGGCACCATCGCGTTCGACGACGAGCGGTCCCGGCAGATAAGGCGCCAGCGCGGCGCTGCACCCGTACGCGCCGACGGCAGGGCCGCCACCGCCCTTCGGGCCTCCGAAAGTTTTATGCAGCATGAACATGCATGCGTCGAAACCGAGTTCGCGTGCGCGGATCCGGCTCATCACGCCGTTGAAGTTGGCGTGATCGTAGAAACACAGTCCGCCTGCTTCGTGAACGATCCGCCCCCACTCCTTGATATGCGGGTTATAGATGCCCATGTCATCGGGATTGTTGACCATCAACGCAGCGGTGCGCTTCGACACGACCGACTTCAGCGCCTCCACCGACGGGTAGCCGTTTTCCTCCAGCGCCAGCGTGATCACCTTGAAGCCGGCGGTGGCTGCGGTCGCGGGATTGCACGGATGCGACTGGATGGTCGTGATGATTTCGTCGCGCGTCTCAAGCTCGCCGCGCGCCGCATGGTAGGCGCGTGTGATGCACGCGTGCGTGTAGGCCGCGTCTGCGCCGCCGGCCGCCTGGAAGACGAAGCGGGCCATGCCGGACAGTTCGCGCAGCGCGAGATCCAGCGAGTGAATGATTTGCAGCGCGCCTTGCAGCGTCTCGGGATGCTGGCGTGGATGCAGTTCGGCGACTTCATCGCGCGACGTGATGGCTTCGTTCAGGCGCGCGTTATATTTCATCGTGCACGTGCCGAAGAGCGAAATGCCCATCATGCCCAGCGTCTGTTGCGACAGATGCAGATAGTGGCGCAGCACATCGGGTTCCGACATCTCCGGGAGCGCCGGGCGCGTCGAGCGGCGCATCGATGCGGGAATCAGTCGTTGCGGGTCGCCGACCCGCTCGGCAACTGCCGCATCGATGTCGGGAAACACCACGCCGCGGCGTCCCTCGCGTGACATCTCCATCACGATCGGCTCGTCCCAGACAGCGGCGTGATAACGGCGCAGTGGTGGCTTAGTCGTCATGGTTCAGGATCTCGCTGAGGGTGTCGATGAGGCGGTCGATATCACGCCGTTCGTGAAGTTCGGTGACGCAGTAAAGCGCGCTCTGGCCGAGTGCCGGAATGTCTGCGGAAAGGTCGTGGCCACCGAAGATGCCGCGTTCGCGCAGCGCGTGATTGATCGACGCCACACTGCGTCCTGTCGCGGAAAAGTCGACCACGAACTCCTTGAAGAAACTGCCGGACAGCGACACGGTGACCCCTGGCAGGCTTTCCAGCCGTTGCGCCGCATAGTGGGCTTGTGCAGTGATGAGCTTGCCGACATCCTCGAAACCTTGCGGTCCCATCAGCGATAAATACACCGCGTTGGCGATCGCCCACAGGTAGACGGAGTTGCCGGTCCAGTCCTTGCCGTTTTCACGCGATCCATACGACGACTGCTCTGCCAGCGACAGCCCGAAGCCGATCTCGCCGGGCCGGCTCGTTCCCGTCAGGCTAACGAGCAAGGTGGGATATTCACGCGCGTAGCGCTCTTCGTCGCGCGTTGCGATAAAGCCGCCCAGTCCGCCGCCGCCATACAGGTGGACACCGAGCGGTTGCGTCGTCCCGACCACGATGTCGGCGCCATAAGACGGCGGCGGTGCGAGCACGCCGAGCGAGATCGGGTCCACCCCGACGATCATTTCGGCGCCCGCCGCATGCGCCAGCTCGGCCAGGCGCCGCGCATCCTCTTCGAGAATCCCGAGGTAGTTGGGCATTTCGATGTAAACGGCGGCAATGTCATCGCCGATGTCGCGGATTTTCGCGGCAGCGTCGGCCAGGTCGATGCGTCCGGTCGCGGGATCGAAACGCATCGGCACGATTGAAAGGTGCTGCGCCATTTCGGGCGGCTCGCAGTAGTTGCGGATCACTAGCAGCCGTTCGGGGTCAATCGCTTCCGGCACGAGTACCGTACGCCGTCCGTTCAGGCGCGAGGCCATACGCAGCGCGTGCCCGGCTGCGCAGCCCCAGGTGTAGACGGGCAGGCCCACCAGATCGCAGTCGACTAGCTCACCCAACTGGCTGCAGAACTCGAACCACGCCTGATAGCGCCCTTGGTCCGAAGACGGCGTGCCCCAGACCGATGTCAGGAACTCGCTGCGGCGGACGATCTCGTCGCAGATGGCCGGCACGTGATGGCGCCAGCATCCGCCCCCCAGGAAGCTGAGATCGCTTTCGCAGTGACGGTTCTGGCTGAGTGTATCGATGAGATGACGCCGCAACGCTGGTTCCGAGGCTAGGGCAGGCGGCAAGTCGAGCGGGGCTTGAGTCCGGTGATCGGCGGGAATCTGCTCGAACAATTCCTCGATCGTTTTCGCGCCGATAGCGTCCAGCATTTCCTGCTGGATCGCGCTCACGGAATTCGCCATGAAGGGATGCGGCTGGTTTCGCATTCATTACTCCGGTAACTGGCGCCTGAATAGTTATTGCGCACAATTGTTTGTATGGCGCACAATATAGCCACATAAAATTTTTGCCGCAAGGCCCGACGCGTACGTGGCGATCTGCATTGGAATAGTGATCAATCCGCTCGCCGGCGTTGGCGGGGCGGTCGGGCTCAAGGGCAGCGATGGCGCCGATACAGTCGAGGCGGCGCGCGCGCTGCATGCCTCGTTCGATGCCGGCACTCGGGCGTTGCCCGCGCTGTTGAAGCTCCGGGCGCTCGATGCATCGCGTGTGCGGGTTGTCACTGCCGCCGCGGAGATGGGCGAGAACGCGTGCCGCCTGGCTGGGCTGAATGCGCAAGTCGTCGCGTGGCCAAAGGGCGCGCCGAGTTCATCGGCGGATACGTGTGCGGCATGCCGGGCGTTTATCGATGCCGGAGCGGACCTGATCCTGTTCGCCGGCGGCGACGGCACGGCGCGCGACGTGGCGGCGATCGTCGGCACGGACATCCCGCTGATCGGAGTGCCGTGTGGCGTGAAAATGTACTCGGGGGTGTTCGCGCTGAGTGCTGCGCGCGCCGGGGAACTGGCGGCGCATTGCACTCATGGAGCGTTCGATACGCAGCGCGTCGAGTTGCTGGATATCGACGAAGCGACGCTGCGCGCCGACCGCGCTTCGTCGCGGTTGCATGGCTATGCGCTGGCGCCGGTTGACCGCGTGCGCATGCAGGGCAGCAAGGCGCATATGCCCGCCAACGATCGCGCTGACATTGATGCCGCGTGCCGGCAACTGGCCTCTGAATTCGAGCGCGACACGCTTTATATCGTCGGTCCCGGCACCACGATGGCGAGGCTCTGTGAACACGCGGGCGTGCAGGGCACCTTGCTGGGCGTCGATGCGATCGTGAACGGCAGCATGGTTGCTGCGGATGCGTCCGAAGCGACGCTGTTGAATCTGCTGGACCGATGGTCGTCGTCAGCTATCGTGGTCGGCGTGATCGGACGCCAGGGATGCCTGTTCGGGCGTGGCAACCAGCCGATCAGCGCACGCGTGCTGGCGTGCGTACCGCGGCAGCGTATCGAAGCCGTTGCGAGCGTTCACAAGTTGTTGTCGTTAGTCGATGGCCGCCTGTTCGTGGATACCGGCGACGCAGACATGGATCGCGCGCTTGCAGGACCGCTGCGGATTCGCACAGGCGCGAACCGGAGCATGGTCATGCGCGTGACGTATTGAAAGTTCAGACACGGAGGAAAGATGAGGACGGTAGCAATAGTCGGCGGGGGAAGTATTGGCGTGGCGTTTTGCATTGTGTTCGCGCGGGCGGGTTTCAACGTGCGTTTGTACGACCCGGCCGATGAACGGCGGTGTGCAGTGGAACCTGAGGTGCGAGCTCGCCTGAACGACCTCGCTGAATTTGACCTGCTTGATGATTCGGCGGAGTCAGTGCTGGCCCGCATTGTCGTGCTCGACAACCTCGCCGATGCCGTCCGCGGCGCCGTGCTTGTGCAGGAATGCGCGCCTGAAAGAGTGGACCTCAAGCGCGAGCTGTTCATGCAGATCGATGAAAATGCGCGGGCCGACGCGGTGCTGGCGAGCTCATCGTCCGCTCTGACGGTTTCCTCTTTTGCGGATGCGCTGCCGGGCCGCGCGCGGTGCCTCGTCGCGCACCCCGGTAATCCGCCGTATTTGATTTCCGTGATCGAGATCGTGGCCGCGCCGTTCACCTCAAGCGAGACCATCGCTCGCGCGAATGCGCTTTACGAAGAGGCGGGGATGAGCGCGGTTCGAGTAACGAAGGAAATAGAAGGCTTCATTTTTAACCGCCTCCAAGGCGCCTTATTGCGGGAAGCGTATTGCCTTGTGCGTGACGGCGTGGCGTCCGTGGCTGATATCGACCGTGTGGTGCGCGATGGTGTGGGCCTGCGCTGGTCGGTGACTGGGCCGTTCGAGACAGTCGATCTCAACACGCGTGGCGGGATTGAATCCCATGCGCGAAAGATGGGTCCCGCCTACGAACGAATGGGTGCTTCACGAGGCCAGCATGATCCGTGGACCCCCGAACTTGTGGCGCGTGTGGCTGGCGAGCGGCGCGCCGAATTGTTGCTTGATGACTGGGACGCACGCGTGCAATGGCGTGATCGCCAGCTAATGGCTTTGATCCGAGATCGCAGGGAGATGGAGATTTGAGCGTTGAGGGGCAAGTATCGGTATGCCAATCGATCGTCAGAGCAAATTGCCTCATCCGGTCTCTGCCTTCCGAACGGATGAGGGACCTGATTTGAAGGGATTTTCGGATCGAAGTTTCGCACTTGAAATAATGTTAAGTAATCGTCGGTCGACATCGACACGACACGACACGCCGTGACACTCAGTAGGAGCGGCTCCCTAAAAGTCTTTTGAATCGCCCTATGATCTTAAGCGACAATGACAGGCATGACAGGCATGACAGGCACGACAGGCATGACAGGCATGACAGGCACGACAGGCAGACAGAACCCACGGGCAACGACCGAAGTCGACTTGCCACTCAGCCGCAGTTACCTATTCGCACAAGAGCCGCCTGCAGTTCATCCGAAACGGATCACGATTAGCACTTGTCGGTGATCGTTCCTCCGCAGTTTCCTACCGCGACAAAACGTTTCATGGCGCTAAGCGCGTGAAGACATAATCATGGTTTTTCACCAGCGCTTGGTGGCATGCGAAGCATGATTGGTGCTGCGCTTCGTCAGCGGGCTTGCCATTGATAAACCGCCCAAATCCCCAGCCTCCCGTAGTAGCGTACTTCTTTGAATTTTTCACCATAATTTGAACTGTTGTAGCCGTCCCGGGAATGGAAGCCGGTGCAAACTCGGGGGATGGTACGCGTTTCCAAGCCAGCTTTGCCAGAATGGCTCCGTCTGGAAAAGGAAGCGTCGAGTTGCGGATTGCCTTGATCGCGATAGGGTTCCCGAGTACAACACGAAGCTCGTTCAGCGGAGCGGCCTCTTCGGCGGGTGCAATCATCTCCCATTGCCTGTAACCGTCGGGGATGGTGATGCCGTAGATCGGCGATCCGGCTTCCGCATGTGCGCTGACGGGAGCTGTTGCTATCGCAACAGCAGCCGATGTAGTGGCTGTCAAAAATAGTTTCGTGGGGGTCCAGTTCATAAAAATTACTGATTGCCGAATTGGCCAGAATCCCGAATGCTGAGGAAGATTTCGATGTGAATGTCTCCACAAAAAGGGTTCTTTAGATCTACATCCGATTGGTGATATCAGAACGATACAAGCCGCAGTGGGAGCTATCTGGGATGTTTGAGAAAGCACCGCGTGAATTCCGTGAATACGTAAATCGCAAGCCGAGCCTTGACTTTGGCACGCAGCTTTGAACCAAACGTGCAGTGATTTCTTTCCGCATTTGCATATCGTCTCGCCGAAACCGGCGCTCAACTGGATCGGGAACACCTTTCACAAGCCGTTGACATGATTTGAGCAGAAACGCGTGGACGGATCGATAGGACCTTGGTATCGGGCGATACCTTCGTTTCGGTCGTGTTAGTACGTGCGTTTCCTTAGCGTCACCTCGGAGAAGAAACGGCTCTACAGATATCCACGACGTAACGAGGTCGCTGGCAATCCGAGTCCTGTCGGTCGAAATGATCCGGGCCGTGAGGGATCCACTCCTATAGAGGTCTGAGCGTGTTTGGCCTAGGCGCCATTTGCCGACTGGCTCTTGGTCCACACCGCGGAGTAAGTGGACGTACCCAACGGTTTTGCGGCATTTCAGCACGAAGTCGGCCTAATCTAGCCGGCGCTCCTGAAGAAGTTCATATAGCGCCTATTTGCACTACGCGATTAATGCAATTGCTTAGGCGGCGGAACTGAGTTGATCAGTCGGAAGCCCGAACTGGCCACCGATCGAAAACAAGTGGTCCCACCTCCCATGACCGAAGACGTCATGAACGTTCCGCAGGCAGCTCAGTAGTTCGACGGTCGTCAGATCGTAGATGTTGATGCGCGAGCGCAGCAGAACGCGCCTCAGTGCGGCCACGTCGACGTCAATGTAGACGGGCGCCCGATCCGGTCGCTCGATGACACAGGGAACCGGCACGCCCTCTATCGCGGTCAAATAGGCGCTTGCCTTGATGAAGCTGCCCACAGGGCAACCGCCGCAATATCCCTGATACGCATCGCCGCCGCGCGCCAGCAACGCTGCCTTTTTACAAGGCGAAATGCAGTGCAAACATTAGCGACTTATCGTCTTTTGGTAAGTTGAAGCAAGTCGCACCAGCTAACACCTGTGTATTGCTGTCAGGTACCACGAATGGCGATACGATCGTCGGGGCGAAACGGGGCTATGTACGACATTCGTGCTGCGTTTTGTTCGCCGGCGCGAAATGCCATAACCAGCTTTTGTGTGTCTGCATCCTGAAGCCGCGGGCACCACGCTGATGCCCGGCCGATAAGCCCCGCAACTCAACGTGTTTTTAACTTATCGGTTAATGAATTTCTCCACCTCTGTTCAAGGACTACTCGTGAAAAAGTTGACGACTGCTTTTGGTGCACCTGTTGTAGATAACCAAAATATTCAAACCGCTGGGCCGCGCGGTCCCGCGTTGCTGCAGGACGTATGGTTCCTCGAGAAGCTCGCGCACTTCGATCGTGAAGTGATCCCGGAGCGGCGAATGCACGCTAAGGGCTCGGGCGCTTTTGGCACCTTCACAGTCACACACGACATCACGAAGTACACGCGTGCCAAGATCTTTTCGGAAGTCGGCAAAAAGACGGAACTGATTGCCCGCTTTTCGACTGTTGCGGGTGAACGTGGTGCCGCGGATGCGGAACGGGATATTCGCGGGTTCGCTGTCAAGTTCTATACGGAAGAGGGCAACTGGGATCTGGTCGGCAACAACACACCGGTGTTCTTCCTCCGGGATCCGCTGAAATTTCCCGACTTGAATCACGCGATCAAACGCGACCCGCGCAGCGGCTTGCGCAGCGCCGAAAGCAACTGGGACTTTTGGACCCAACTTCCCGAAGCATTGCATCAGATTACGATCGTAATGAGCGAGCGCGGAATTCCCAAAGGCTTCCGTCACATGCACGGATTCGGCAGTCATACGTTCAGCTTCATCAGCGCGGCCAGCGAACGCTTCTGGGTCAAGTTTCATCTGGTGACGCAACAAGGCATTCAGAACCTAACGGATGCGGAAGCGACGGCCCTCGTGGGTGTCGATCGCGAGAGTTCGCATCGCGACCTGTATGAAGCGATCGAGCGCGAGGAGTTTCCTCGGTGGAAATTGTTCGTGCAAGTGATGCCGGAAAAGGAGGCGACGACCTATCCGAGCAATCCATTCGATCTGACCAAGGTGTGGTCGAAGAAGGACTATCCGCTGATCGAGGTCGGCGTGATGGAGCTGAATCGCAACGCGGAAAATCATTTCGTCGCCGTGGAGCAGTCCGCGTTCAATCCAGCGAATGTACCGCCGGGTATCGGCTTTTCGCCGGACAAGATGCTGCAAGGCCGGCTGTTCTCGTACGGCGACGCGCAGCGTTACCGGCTTGGCGTGAACCACAGCCTCATTCCTGTGAATGCGCCGAAATGCCCTGTGCACAGCTATCATCGCGACGGGTCGATGCGCGTGGATGATAATGCCGGCGGCACTACGCCCTATAACCCAAACACGCGTGGGGAATGGCTCGATCAACCGGATTTCAGCGAGCCGGCGCTATCGCTGGAAGGCGCTGCGGATCACTGGAATCATCGCGTTGACGAAGACTACTTCTCGCAGCCCGGCGCGCTGTTCCGGCTTATGTCGGATGCGCAGAAGCAAGCACTGTTCGATAACACTGCACGTGCGCTCGAGGGTGTATCCGCGCCGATCCGGAAGTTGCACATTGAGCACTGTACAAAGGCCGATCCGACCTATGGGCAAGGCGTGGCTGCTGCCCTTGAATCGTCGTGTGCGAGCAGTGCGACGCCGAACCGGGCGGTCTGATCTCTTTGTCAGAAGGCTGGATACGGGCCAAGCGAATGGCCCGTGCTCACGTCAAATCCTGATCGTCGATTATCGCCAGTAGCTCGTCTCTGCGATATTATGCGGCGACGCAGCTAATCGGAAGTGCATGGCGCCTCGACGTGCAGATCATCTAGCAATTCGACAGACCCGCAAACCGTGCCGACCTGTTGATTGTCTAGTTGCTTCTCGGTGATCGATGAGCCCTGCTGGTCGACTTGTGATTCAGGAGCGGCTAACGGGATGCTCCTTTCGCGGCATCGACGATGACATTGACAACGTCATTAGGTTTTGACATGAAAACAAAGTGACTCGCGTCCAATTCGACGGCTTTACTCCCTGCACGCTTGGCCATACTCCGTTCAAGATCGGGGTTGATCGCCCGATCCTTTGTTGCGATAACAGCCCAGCTCGGTTTGGTTTTCCATGCCGGCTCTCCAGCTTCGGCGGCAAAGACCTTGGAAGAGGTGAACACTTGTGTGCGTCCGATAAATTCGGCGTCACCCTTTGGGATATCTGTCGCGAGGAACCGAGGCAAGTCCGACGGCTCCAGATAAAGATAGCCATCAGACGTTGCCTTGATGGTGCTCTTTGCATCAGGAACGGGGCTGCTCGCTTGTAACTTCGCCACGCTTTCCCCTTTCTCAGGTTCAAATCCACTGACGTACACGAGTGCTGCCACATTCCCGGCGTGACCGGCTTCGCTGATCACAATGCCACCATAACTATGGCCGACTAGAACGGTGGGACCATCCTGAAGATCGAGTACACGTTTAGTCGCTGCGACATCATCAGGCAACGATGTGAGCGGCTCCTGAACGATCGTCACGTTGTACCCCTTCTTTGTTAGACCATCGGAAACTGCTCGCCATCCCGATCCATCGACCAACGCACCGTGAACGATAACGACTTTCTTGACGTCAGCAGCAGAGGCCAAGCCCCAGGGTCCCAGAGAGCAGAGTATGGAGCCAAAAATCGCTGAATAGATGTAATGCCTAGACATTCTGGAATCCTTGTAAATGTGCGTGAGATTGAATTGAATAATCGGCGCAACCTAAGTGTCATGGCAGCGTTTGATCGCTACCAGATGGAAAGCGAGGCAATGAAAATGACTGCTCCCGATTTTTTAGCTGTGATCGCGCCAGCGAAGTGTGGTTTATATGCGGAAAATTCGAATCAGGTGTCGCAGGCTGCACACCTAGCGTTTGGGCTTTACGAACAAGGTCAGGAACGCAACGCACTGCCATTTTTTTCATTGCGGACCCGCGATGAATCTTGACGGTAATTTCACTTACGTTCATTCGCCCGGCGATCTGCTTGTTGAGATAACCGGCGATAACATACGTTACAACCTCGCGCTCACGAGGAGTCAACGTCTTGTAGTTTTCACGGACTTCAACTTCCGCCTGGTGCTTTTCAAGGCGCTCAGCGTCGCTAGCGAGTGCGGACGCTACCGCATCAAGCATATCCTGGCAACGAAATGGCTTTGCCAAAAAATCCACCGCTCCTGCTTTCATTGCCGCCACGGTCATAGCGATGTCACCGTGGCCAGTCATAAAAATAATTGGGATCGCAATTTCTAGTTTGAGGGCGTGCTGTTGGAACATTAACCCGCTTTCTCCGGGCAACCTGACATCCAGAATCAGGCAACTGGGAACTTGCTCCCTTGATGCCTCTAGAAATCCCTGGGTCGTCTCGAATGCGCGGACGTGCAAACCGACCGAGCAAAGCAGACCGGACAACGACGCTCTGATTGATTCATCGTCGTCGACGATATAGACCGTTGAGTTGGTCGTATTACTCGGTTGAATAGGTAGGTTGTGCACGGTCGAATTGTGAAGTGAGGGAAAGGATTTGCAAGCAACTCTACGAAGCGAGTTGACGGCGGCCTTTTTCAACGATTGTTCTACGAGCCCTACGGGTGGATATTCCCAGGTGCATCTGGACTCAAGCGAACTTCCAAAATGCTGCCGTAGTCGTCGGTTGTTTTACCGAAGGTGTTCCTGAAAAAAGCCCGCGGTTCTAAGATTCGCCAGTTTTGCTGCCTGCTCGTTGTAATGCGAGCCTCGGTGACGCGCGAAGGCATGGTTACAACCTGGATATGTGAAAACCTTTGCAAACGGGTTGCCGCGGAGTGCGTCAATAATGGCAGTTTGAGCGGCTCGGGGAATGTACTCGTCCTCCTCGGCAAGATGAATCATCAACGGATTCTTGATGTCGTTTGCTTCGTCAAGGTGCTTCTCCGTGCTCCCGCCGTAGTACACGACAGATGCATCGGCGCCCTTGCGGGCCGTGGTGATGAATGTCATCAGCCCGCCCAGACAAAAACCCATCAATCCAACCTTCCCGTTGGAACCGGACAGAGTGCGCGCGACCTCTATTGTCGTAGCAATATCCTCGACGCCAGCGTCGTAGTCAAAGGCTGTGTACAGCGCAAATCCCTTTTCCCATTCGGCCTCGGACTGATCCGACATGTCGACACCCGGTTCCATGCGCCAGAACAGGTCGGGGCTGATGGCTAGATAACCTTGGTGAGCAAGTTCGTCGCAGGTATCGCGCAAGTCTGCGTTGACGCCGAAGATCTCATGGATGACAACGATGACCGGCGCCGACGTCACAACGGGTTGTGCCACATAGGCCGAGAAACTTCCGTCTCGCGTCTCGATGGTGATGGTCTTGTTCATGCGGTCCTTGCGGTAGTGAGTGGACATCGATGGTTCTCGGTGGAAAGCAATGGGATCGCAGATTCGTCACGTTTCGGGCTAGCCGAAACAACTGGCTGCTTTATTTGATCCGTTCGCTTGCGATATATAGGGAGTACACGTTCGTAATCAAACTACAAGCTCGCCAGAATGACGAGTAGACCTTGGTATCGATTGATACTATGGTGTCTGTCTGTCTGTCTGTCTGTCTGTCTGTCTGTCTGTCTGTCCGCCCGGCTGAGGCGTATGACGTATGCGTTCCCGCATACATGCGAAGTACCTACGTGTCGCCTCATACCATCGTCTAATCGACGCTCCGGCGCGTCTCTGATTAGATCGCCTCCAGGCCATGACCTGTCTCAAGGTAAGACGTTCGTTCGTCTACCCGTTAGCTTTACTTGATTGAACAACATCTTTGAACGGTTGAGCAACGTTGCCTGGAGAAGGCATGGTTTCTCTCGAAAGCGCTCATTTCGATATGTGAGATTGAACGCCGTAGATTTTAAAAAGCAAGCGATTTGATGAGGATAAAAATATGCAAGAGACGCACTCAACAGCTTCGACCCGGTTTGTCGTAGCCGACGGAATACCGTATGCATACCGGCTTTTTGGATCAGGAAGTGAAGTGCCCATTATTTGTCTCCAGCATTTCAGAGGAGGACTTGACAATTGGGATCCAGCTGTCACAGACGGCCTTGCGGCGACGCGCCCGGTTATCCTGTTCAACAACGCCGGCGTAGCGAGTTCCGGTGGTGAGCCTGCGGATACGATCGCCGGTATGGCCACGCACGTGATTACGTTTGTCGAGGCGCTGGGCCTGCAGAAGGTCGACATCCTTGGTTTCTCGATGGGTGGGTTTGTGGCGCAGCAAGTTACGCTAGACCGTCCTGATCTCGTGCGCCGACTGATCCTTGCGGGAACAGGCCCTGAAGGGGGCGAGTCGATGGTCGGATACCCGGATCTCGTTACTGCCCACGCTATCGAAGAAGTACCGGTCGAAGAAAATTTCCTCTATCTGTTCTTCTATCCCACCGAGACAAGCCAGGCCGCCGGGCGGGCGTTCTGGAAGCGCCGGCACGAGCGAGCGGATCAGGACACTCCGTCTTCCATGGCCGCGATGCAGGCGCAAGCGAACGCAATTAACGCCTGGGGCGCTGTTCCAACTGCCAACCGGTATGCGCGGCTCGCGGAAATCTCGCAACCGGTTCTGGTTGTGCAGGGAAAGACGGATCTGATGGTTCCCACCGTCAACTCCTTCACGCTTCAACAGACGTTGCCCAATGCGGAACTGCTTGTGTTTCCTGATTCCGGTCACGGGTCAATCTTCCAGTTTCCGGAACGCTTTGTTCAGAGTGCGACGCGATTCCTGGACGAATGACACCACCGTTGTACGCGCGTGTGTCTAGCAATTACGTCGACAGATTTTTATCTCTTTTGGGGAACATCATGCAAGTGCTCAAATTCGTGTTGGCAACGGCCGCAGCGGCTCTCATTGCGGTGCCGGCCTTCGCACAAAACGTGGGCGATACAGCTGCTACCGCGCCTTCGACTGCTTCGAGCAAGAAAGTCGTACGAGCACAAAATCGCCAGATCGAAAAAACAGTGCGTCGGGCGCTGACGAAAACAAAGGGACTTGATTCCTCCGGCGTCACGATTCTGGTGAAGAAAAATGTCGTGACGCTCAATGGCACCGTGGCTGATGATTCGCAAATCGCACTCGCAGAAAGTGTTGCGCGGGGCGCTGCGAACTCAAGTACGGTATCGAATAAACTTACTGTCAGGGAAATCGGTAACTAGCGCGCTAGCGGTTGTTCAGATCAACCGAACGATGCGCTAGACAACGGCTGGCGCCGAGTCCACGAGCGAGGCGAAGAGATGTATGTATGCTTCGCTCTGGATGCGCGTCAACCGGCCCCCTGTCGGAAACGTGGGTATTTTCTGCGGATTTCCGTGAAGGGTGCGGCTTTACTGCACATCGTAAAGTCGGGTGTAGTCGACGGCACTGCAATTGGCCATACAGCCGCACGTTAGCCTATACCGGTATTGGGGGGGGACATCGAGTTCTGTACGACGACTGCAAGAATCATGGCGTCGGCATTGGCGGGCAGCGGCTTGCGGCGTGGCATATACACCGCATCGCCACGTCGAATGTTCTTTCCGCACGCCGCGCAAATGCCCGGATGTCTGGCGATACCCGCCTGCCAAGTTTGATCGCCGTAATAGCAAGCGGTTGGGTCACTCCACGCGACGATCGCGACAGTTGGGCCCAGCCGGTCTATCACGCGTACCGCACAAGCAGTGGGCGGGGTATAAGGTTTGATCTTGCGTCGCTGCCGCGCCACTGGCTCTGATGAAGGAATCCGGCCACTGCCGGCGAGTGGGCGGATAGGTGATGAACCAAGCAACCGGACGGTATGCCCCCAGCACCTATTGGAATCGTCACTAAGCATGAGAAATCCTTTAGTAAATCGAATATCGCGTCGTCGTATTTCCTATGAGACATGAAGCTCGTTGTGAATACGAGTGGACGATGGTATGAGACGACGCATGTGGAATAGAGCGCGGTAGAAGACAGGTGCGAAACGAACAGCAGCGTCTTCGAAGAGCCTAAGATCGAGCTATGCAATAACGCGAGCCGCAACGCCGCTGAATTGCCTGCTGGACTACGAAGGGCGTCGACTACTGAAGCATATCGATGTGAGGTTGCGTCTTACGCGTCGGTGGATTGTCCGTGGTCGATTGTTAATGCAGCCACGAGGTTTTAGATTGCAATTTCAGAGAGCGTGCTCACACACAATTGCTGCATTCTCTGCCACAGCGACACTGAGCAGGACAAGCAAGATAGCCGCCTAGCGTTTACCTAGGCGGCTTCCTCTTAATGACCTTCCACGCGCAACGTGAGATTGTTCTTGAGGCTCTGCACGCCTGGTACAGTATCGGCGCTGTCACCCGCGAGAGCAATTTGCCTCTCGTCTTTTACCGTTCCGACGAGCGTTACGCTGCCGTTACGAGCCACGACGCGGACACCCGAAATATCGATCTTTCGCTTGATCAGTTCCGACCGTACCGCACGTTGAAGTTGCGAATTTGCGGTGCGAGCGGCTTTCTTGTCCACTGAAGCAGTGGTATTGGAGTCGTTCGCTTGTGCAGTGGTCACGCCGGTAAGTACGGCCATCAGGAGAAGAGAGGTTACAATAATTTTGTATGTGTTCACGGCGTACATTCCTTATGAATAAGTCGCTCGACCTATGCGGCGTTGGCTGTTTTGCGGCCGCTGTCGTAGCGTGCGAAAAGACGGATCCGACTATCAAAAAGCGATTAAGTGAATATCAGCGCTAGCGCGGTCTTCCTAACGCAAAGAGCTTCGCGAAACGCAGTCACCACCGCCGTAGCGGCAGTGGCAAGAAGGGTTTGTAAGGCTGGCATTAACGGGTCTTTGGACATGCTCAACTTCAACTACACTGATTCCTGTTTAAGTGCGCCTACTACTTATCCTGGCAAACTTAAACTGTGCTTCAGCGAATTCAGATGACGTTGATCAAGACGTCGATGTTCCCACGGGTGGCTTTCGAATAAGGGCAAGTCTGATGCGCGGCATCAGCGAGTGCCTGCGCAGTCTCTTGTGGGACGCCGGGAATGCTGACATTCAACCGCGCTTGCAGGAAGTAGGCACTGCCTTCTAAGCAAAGGTCTATTTCGGCGTCGACAGCGGTATCGGGCGGCATCTTGATCTTCATTTTGGTAGCTGCAATTCCCATTGCACCAATGAAACAAGCCGACCAACCCGCACCGAACAGTTGCTCGGGGTTGGTGCCGGTTCCATCTGAGCCCGGAATGGATAGCTTGATGTCGAGACGGCCATCGGAGCTACGCGAGGCGCCGTCGCGGCCACCTGACGTGTGCATTTTGCCGGTGTATAGTACTTTTGCCGATTGGGTCATGATGGGTTCCTTTTCGAGAAAAATCAGATATATCGCAATCCTTCGTATCTGCTAAAGATCACTGGCGTGTGCGACGTTGGTTGATATGGAACATCTTCCGATTGCCAATCGAGCGGGTCAAGTTATGCCAAAGTATGAGTTAGCAGGATCGTGCGTGCGAGGATACCTTCGGGATTAGCGTGCCTTCACCGTGGCGTACACGCTGGCTGATAAAAAGTGCAGGAACGTCAGGCTATTGATTGAAGCGGGACGCGTAACGCTCCGTCCAGAATGATGTCCTTATTGACGTGGAGGTTTTGGCGGAATTTTGGGGAGTGTGCTTTCTGTAGAGTAGTCCGGAGCTGCGGTATTTTCTAGTCGGCAGTCGGAGTTGCAGCCATATGAATATCAGCTTCGATACTCGCTACCAAAAAGTACGTTCAAAGAGACTCGGCGCTGCCAACTATTCCGCGGACGCATAATTTCGACCGCTCACGGGCGGCATCGTGCATGTCGTTCTAAAGAGGTTAGTTTGTCCACTGGCTTTCTTGATCCTTGCGACATCTGCGCTAGCGATACCGACAAGGCACCAGGAGCGAATCGGGTACACGAAGCGCTGCCGGCTCTTGCGGTCAATAATGGGCGCGAACCTCCGTTCGAGGCTCCCATGAATACATATGAAGGTTCAACGTCTGGTCGGTGTGGTTGCCGCACGCCTCATGACAACCGACACTAAAGTATGGTATCCGCTTGCCTGTAAATTGGCGCATTCTCACGTAAATGGCGATTGCCAGAAGGGGGCCGGAGTGAACAGCGAACTCATCCGCGTCATTGATACGATTCCCGAGTCCGTCTGGACGGCACTTCCGGATGGATACGTCGATTTTCTGAATCAACATTGGTGTCAGTACACAGGCCTGAGCGTTGAGGAGGGTTGTGGACAGGGCTGGCAAGCTGCGGTTCACCCCGAGAATCTGCCTGAGGTACTCGAGAGTTGGCAAACGATCCTCCAGGGCGGCGAGTCAGGCGAACTGGAAGCTCGGCTGCGGCGTGCGGACGGAGAATATCGTTGGTTTCTGGTACGCGTTTCTCCTCTGGCCGACGTGACCGGAAAAATCGTCAAATGGTGTGGAGTGAACACCGAAATTGAGGATCGCAAGCGCGCTGAAGAAGCGCTGCGAGTGAGCGAGGGACGTTTTCGCCGGATCATCGACGGTCTACCGACGATGGTCTCGCTTCGAACACCGGCTGGCCACCTTGAATTTGCTAACCGGCAGTTCCTTGAATATTTTGGTGGAACCCTGGAAGAACTTAAAGGATGGGGCGACACATTCCATGCGGAGGATCGAGACGACGTCTTGGCTTCGTTGAAGGAGTCTGTGGACGCCGGGAATCCTTGGGACCTAGAGGCCCGCCGTCGCCGCTCCGACGGCGTTTATCGCTGGTTTCACATGCGAGGCATTCCGCTGCGCGATGCAAACGGGCAGGTTGTCCAGTGGTACCTGTTACACACTGATATTGACGATCGCCGGCGTGCCGAAACCTTACTGGCGGGTGAAAAGCAGTTGCTTGAGATGGTCGCATGTGGCCGCGCCATGACGGAAATACTCGCTGCGCTATGCCTTTTCGTTGAGGGTACGGTGAGCGGGTGTTACTGCAGCGTTGTGCTGGTGGACAGGAACGGTACTCATCTTGAAGACGGAGCCGCACCAAGTTTGCCAGCAAGCTTCACCGCTTCAATTGTCGGACGCCCTGTCAATGCCGAGTCTGGGCCATGCGCAATGGCTGCTTACCTAAACGAACAGGTCATCGCTACTGACCTCACTTCAGAGTCAAGATGGGCCGAGTACGAATGGTGTCCGATGGCTCTCTCGCACGGACTGCACGCGTGCTGGTCCACGCCGATTCAATCGTCGGACGGGAAAGTCCTTGGCGCGTTCGCAATTTACTATCCTGAGCCCAAGACACCGACTGCGCAGGACGAAGCCGTTATTGACCAGATCACGCATATCGCGAGTATCGCCATCGAACGTGCGCTCGGTGATGCAGCCTTGAGAAGCAGTGAGGTACGCAAGGCGGCGATTCTGGACTCGGCACTCGATTGCATTGTGACGATTGATCACGAGGGCACTATCATCGAGTTCAATCCAGCGGCGGAACAAACCTTCGGTTACCTTGCGCACGAGGTGGTTGGCGAGCGCATGGCTGAGGTCATGATTCCGTCATTGCTCAAGCACCAGGACAAGCGGGAGTTTGCGCTCTCGCTTGCTAACGGCAACTCAACCATGCTCGGGAGACGCGTCGAGCTGGCGGCAGTGCGCGCGAACGGAAACGAATTCCCGGTTGAAGTGGCGGTTACGCGAATTCCTTTGGACGGGCCGCCGTCCTTCACGTGCTACGTGCGCGACATTACGGAACGCCAGGAGGCCGAGGAGAAATTGAGACGCAGCGGCGCCTATCTCGCGGAGGCCCAGAAACTAAGCCTGACGGGCAGTTTTGGGTGGAGTGTATATGTCGATCGCCACTTCTGGTCTGATGAGACATTCCGTATTTTCGACTACAACATCGCGACTAAGATCACACTCCAACTGATTCTGGCGCGAGTTCACCCGCAGGACATATCGCTCATGCGACGAGTCATAGCGCTCGCGGACGGAAGGGACTTTGACTTTGAATGTCGTTTATCCATGCCCGATGGCTTCGTTAAACATCTTCACTTCGTCGCCCATGGGACCCGCAACCGCGAAGGACAACTGGAATACATCGGCGCAGTTCAGGACGTGACAGAGCGTCGGCAGTCTGAACAGGCGCTGGGAAAGGTGCGCTCGGAGCTCGCGCACGTGTCGCGAGTAATGAGCCTCGGAGCGTTGACTGCGTCGATTGCACATGAGGTGAACCAACCCCTGTCGGGCATCATTACCAACGCGAGCACCTGTCTACGAATGCTCGGTGGGGAGCCGCCCAATCTCGACGGTGCGCGCGAAACTGTGCGGCGCATCATCCGCGACGGCAACCGGGCCTCGGATGTGACGGCGCGGTTGCGGGCCCTGTTCAGCAAGAAAGAGGTGACAAATGAGCCGCTGGATCTCAATGAAGCCGCCCAGGAAGTGATTGCGCTGTCGCGAAGCGAACTACAGGTCAACCAGGTCGTCGTGCACACGGTTTTTGCCAGCGATTTGCCCGCTGTCATGGGGGATCGCGTGCAGCTTCAGCAGGTTATTCTTAACCTGTTGCTAAACGCGTCGGATGCAATGAGCGATGTCGACGATCGCCCGAGGCGATTGATGGTCGCCACGGAACACTACGCGGGCGATGAAATACGTCTGACGGTACAAGACACGGGGGTTGGATTTGAGCTGCAAAGCGCGGAGAGGCTCTTCGACGCTTTCTATACCACCAAGCGAGGCGGCATGGGAATTGGCCTGTCTATTAGCCGATCGATTGTCGAGAGTCATCGGGGACGTCTATGGGCGGCTCCCAATGAAGAAGGCCCGGGCGCTACATTTTGTTTTTCTCTTCCGCGTGGGCAAGGACAACTAATGCCCTCGCACAGCCGGAGCGTCATGCGGGAGTCGGGCCTCAGGCCAATACCATCGTCTAATTGAGCCACTGCCGGGCACATGTTTGAATCATGAGGCGGGCGTGCGGCTAACCAGGTGGAACCCACGTCTGAAACTGCTTCCGAACCTGGCCTGCAAGCTTTTACGGTCAATAAGACAATTAAATGACGCCCGATTTTTCTGTTAGTAACCAGCGTGGACAACTGCTGCCATTTCGTGAGTCGCTGCTAGCGATGCTCGGCATTTCGTTCGTCGCGATGCTGGTAGCCCTGGATCAAACAATCGTCGGCACAGCGATGCCGCGCATTGTCGCCGACCTGAAGGGCTTCGACCTGTATGCGTGGGTTGCAACGTCATATATGCTGGCCTCTGTCGTTACGATTCCGATTTTCGGCCGGCTCGGCGACGTGTTCGGCCGCAAGCCCTTTCTTCTTGCCGCGATCGTGATATTCACTACTGCATCTGTGCTGTGCGGTATGGCGACGAGCATGTTGTCCCTCGTGATCGCGCGCGGCGTGCAGGGAATTGGCGGCGGGATTCTGATCGGGACCATGTTCGCCAGCGTAGCCGAGTTGTTTCCCGATTTGCGAGTTCGATTGCGTTGGCAAATGTTTGTCAGTTCGGCATTTGTCGTTGCCAACTTCGCTGGTCCAACACTGGGCGGCATGCTAACGCAATACGGAGGCTGGCGTCTGGTGTTCTTCGTCAACGTGCCGGTCGGTTTGATTTCTCTCGCGTTCGTTCAGGCATTCCTTCCGCGACTGAAGCGGCAACACCCGGGTGTGCCGGTGGCGATAGATTGGATTGGCGCCGTAGTAATGGTGGTCATATTTGGCCTTCTGCAATTGCTGATCGCCTTGGTGCCTGCTATCGGCGTCACGCCGGTGACCATGGGTCTGGGCATCGCAACCGTGGGCGCCGGGGTCGTCTTGTGGTCATCGGGCAGGAAAGCCGCATACCCGATCGTTCCGTTCGACATGCTGGTGGATCGAAAGCTGGTGGCGTTGTTTGCAATGTCAGTACTCGGCGGCTTTGCGCTCTTCACGATGGTTTTTTATGTGCCGTTGCTGTTCCAAGGTGGATTCGGCATGTCTCCCCACGAGTCCGGCATCCTGGTGACGCCTCTGCTCCTGGGTACGACCCTGGGCGGCATATTGAACAATCGCATCATCACGCGCGTGCGGCGAGCGAACGCGATTGTGTTCATCGGGTTCGCGTTATTTATGTGCGCGGCTTTGGGGTTCGTCGAAATCAATGGCAAAATGCCTCGCTACGTATGGATGAGTTATATGGGCCTTAGTGGTTTCGGGATGGGGCTCGTCGTGTCAAGTATCACGCTCGTTTCTCAGCATCTCGTCTCGCGCAGTCACCTTGGCTCAGCAACGGCGCTGCTGCACTCTTTGCGTCTGCTGGGCGGCATGCTGGGTACCGCCATTACCGGTGCGCTGCTCAGCCGCTTGTATGCGCGTGGCGCTCACGGCTCGTTGAGTGTGTATCAGGCGTCCCGATGGTTCAGATCGTTCGCTAGTCCCGAATTCCAAGTCGATAGAGGTGAACAGGCGGCGCTTATTAATCGGCTAATCATGGCCGGCCATGCAGACGACACAATGATGCACGCGGCTCGCGGCGCCCTCGTAAAATCGATCCACCTGGGACTTGCCTTTGCCGCCACCGCTGCGATGATCGGCCTGCTCCTCGCGTGGTTCGTACCGCCGGTCCGCATAGGCCGCGTCGGAAACGTTTGATGTGCTCATTTACAACGACTCGCAGCGAGCCTAAGGCGTGCGAGTCCAGCCGCTACGAGCTAAACCAGTTGCTTGAGCAGCGACCTGTCAAACGGCGCGACATCCCAGAACCGGCCCTGTTCGATTTTTGCGACCCAATCGGGATCCGCGAGCAATGCGCGTCCGACAGCGACTAGATCGAATTCCCCTTGTTCGAGCCTGCGCTCTAGCGCATGCAGCGTTGCCGGCTCTACTTTCGAGTCATCCTTCCCGAACAGTCCTGCCAGGAAGTCTGGTCCGTTCAAGCCGACTGAACCAACGGTGATTGTCGGCACGCCGGTCAGTTTCCTGGCCCATCCCGCCAGATTCAAATCCGACCCCGTGAACTCGGGCTCCCAGTAGCGCCGGGTAGATGCATGGAACAGGTCAACGCCAGCTTCGACAAGCGGTGCGAGCAGTTGCTCCAGTTGTTCTGGCGTCTCTGCCAATTTGCTGCCGTAGTCTTGAATACGCCACTGGGAAAACCGGAGGCTGATCGGAAATGTTGGACCCACCGCAGACCTTACTGCCCTGATAACCTCGGTCGCAAATCGCGAGCGCTTAACGATATCTCCGCCATACGCATCTTCACGGCGGTTCGTCCCGCGCCAGAAGAACTCGTCGATGAGATATCCGTGTGCTCCATGTAACTCGACGGCGTCGAAACCAATTTTCTTCGCGGCCGCGGCAGCAAGGGCAAATGCTTCGATGGTGTCGGCAATGTCCTCGTCGGACATTGCAACCGAGGCTGTCTGGTCCGCGCTCGGCCCTTCGCTTTGCGCGGAAGGGACGGGCCCTGATCCCATCGGTCGTGCCAAGCCCTGATGCCAAAGCTGAGGAGCTATTTTTCCTCCCGCCAGATGGACTTTTTTTACCACCTTCCGCCAGCCGTCCAAGCTAGCGGGGTCGTAAAAATTGGGAATGCTTTCGTCATTTGAGGCGGCTGGTCTGCCGATGGTCGTGCCTTCAGTGATGATGAGGCCGACGTCGCCCGCTGCTCTGCGACGATAGTATTCGGCCACGTCTGGTCCGGGAATGCCGCCCGGACTGAAGCGTCGAGTCATCGGCGCCATCACAATCCGGTTCTTAAGGACGAGGGACTTGAGTTCGAAGGGTTTGAGAAGGTTGTGATGCACTGTCATTCCTATTTCAGCTTCCGGATGCGATCTCGCAAACGCTCGATCGCCACGCGCGTCGAGCTCGTAATACGGCGCTAGTGAAGCGTTGTGATTTTGGTTCGAGATGCAAGCTGCGTAGGAAATCAACGAATTTACGCGCTAGAAGCAATGGCCCTTCAAAGCTGCGAACGCGGTTCACCGAGATAGACTCCGCGCTCTGCCGAGAGGCTGGCTTTGACATATCTGGACGTCTCATCTGCCAATACTTCGTCAGCGCCCGCCTCGATTGCCGTAAGGATTGTTTCGGCCACTGCCGCGGGAGAGGCCTTTGCCACGTCGATACCGGCAGTCATGTCCGTGTCCATATAACCAACATGCACGCCAACAACCTGGGTTCCTTGAGCGCCCAATTCGTTTCGCAAGCCATTTGTCATTGACCACGCAGCCGCCTTGGTGACGCTGTAGGTGCCGTGCGGCGGTGCGTTCAGCCAACTCAGAACCGAGAGAATGTTCACCAGGGCACCGCCGCCGTTGCGTGCCAGGATCGGCGCAAACGCACGACTTAGTTCCAGAGGAGCCAGAACGTTCACTTCGAATTCTGCGCGCAAGGTTGCAGTGGCGTCTGGAGACGTTACCCCGCACCCCAGGTCGATGCCGGCATTGTTGATAAGCAAAGTGACGTCGGGGCACGCCAGAGCCGCTGCTTGAATATCCTCGGCGCTAGTGACGTCGAGTTTCAACGGTTCTACGCCTTCCAGCTTTAAGGCCGATGGATCCCGAGCGCCTGCGTATATTTTGCGCGCGCCCGCTCTTAAGGCAGCGGCTGCGATCGCAAGACCCAGGCCGCGATTGGCTCCGGTAACCAGGATGACAGAATCTTTGATGATCATTTGAGGCTCCTCTTGAGGATGGTTAGCATCGGGTTCGAATCGGTCGCGGCATAACGCTCTGACGCCCGATGGCACTGCAACGTCATACGGTCGATACATTAGAGCGCACCTATGTATCTGCACTGTGTCGCAATGTTTTCCAGCAGGACTAATTTGTATCTGAATGGATTGCAGGCTTTATTTGCACTGCTTTTGGTCATACAGTCATGTGCTATATCTTTTTCAACCCGAACCACGAACATCCCCATGAACACAGAGAAGCTCGAGAATGCCCTGCATGCTTTTGCACGCGTGCCGCTATTAAATGGTCCGACGATGATTCAGCGTCTTACGCGAATTGAAGAAGTGCTCGGTGCCGAGGGGCACGGAGTGAATCTCTTCGTCAAACGTGACGACGAGGCGAGTCTTGGCGGCGGTGGCAATAAATTGCGCAAGATTGAATTTCACCTAGGCGCTGCTAAAGCCACTTCCATTGATACTGTCTTGACAGTGGGTGGGTTGCAATCGAACCATGCGCGACTGACGGCCGCAGCTTGTGCACGTCTGGGACTTACGTGTGAGCTCTTTTTGAGCCGATCCGTGCCGCGTAACGACGACAATTACGAGCTGAGTGGCAACGTCCTGCTCGATAATATTTTTGGCGCTAATACTCACATCGTGCCAAGCGGTGAAAGCGCGCTCGAAGCGGCTGAGAAACGTGCCGAACAGCTACGCGCGTTGGAACGTCAAGTGCTGGTCATTCCGACTGGCGGGTCGACGCCACTTGGATGCCTTGGCTACGCCTCCTGTGCACTGGAGATATCTCATCAAGAGGCTCAACAGGACAAGCCGTTCCGGCAGATCATTGTCCCGAATGGCAGTTCAGGGACACACGCAGGCCTTGCCGCCGGGTTCACAATGATGGGTCGCGGCGCCCGATCCGTCAGGTCTTTTTCTGTGCTTGCAGACCGGGATGTCACGGCAGACACGACGCTTCGACTGACTCAGGAAACCTTGCAGTTGCTCGGCCATCCGAACTTGCCTGTTCTGGACGAAATCGATGTTGACGGGGCGTATCGCGGTGACGGATATGGCATCCCCACTAACGAGATGATCAGCGCCGTTCAACTGATGGCCGCACAGGAGGGATTGCTCATTGACCCTGTGTATTCCGGCAAAGCATTTGCAGGTTTGCTTGCGGACGTCCGTCAAGGACGATACGCACCTGGCGACAATCTGCTGTTTGTCATGACGGGCGGCACGCCAGGCCTGTACGCCTATCGCGACGTATTCGCGCAGTCCTGATTCGTACCAGCGTCATCCGTTAGAAGAAGCTTGGCTAACAGTGGATCAAGCAGCTCGTACAACCATTTCCTGTGAGATCCTCAAGCATTTCGTTGTTAAGTATCCGACTCGAAAAATAGCCGCTAATAATAATTCAACTGTAATGTACATTACATAAACGTAACCCATCATGCTCACTTTCCTGGAGAACGTGAGCATGAAGAAATGCAGTATCAAGCAAGTGCTGTCCATTGTTGCGGTCTCGACCTTTTTGAGTGGCTGCGGCGGCGATAGTCCCGATGTTGCGCCTGCCAAGCATCTGTTCCTTGAAACACGCGAATTCGACCTGCAAGCGCATCGCGGTGGTCTGGGTCTTGTGGTTGAAAGCACCTTGCAGTCGTTCGCGAGCGGATTGGAAACCGGAGTGACTACCCTCGAACTCGACACTCAGATTACGAAAGACGGTGTAGCGGTGGTCACGCACGATCGCCAAGTTTCCAAAGGCAAATGTCTGGATACGATGCCGGCGACGCCTGGCGATCCTCTATATCCGTACGTAGGACGCTACATAAAAGATCTGACGCTAGCCCAGGTCAAGACGTTGGACTGCGGTTCCCTTGCGCAAAGCAATTTCCCTCGTCAGAAGCTCATTCCTGGTGTCAGGATACCTACGCTGCGGGAGGTATTTGACCTCGTGAAGTCGTACAAGGCGGACCAGGTCATGATGAACATCGAGATAAAGGTAGAAGCGGGTGCACCGTCCGAAACTGCGCCCCGCGAGACGTTTGTCAAAACAGTACTAGACGAGATTCGTGTTTCGGGACTGACACGCCAGATTACGATTCAGAGCTTCGATTGGGGAGCGTTAATGCTCGTCCACAAAATCGAGCCGGCTCTCCCGATTGTCGCACTGACAAACGGGCAGCAGTTTCTGCAGGTTGGCGTCCCGGGCGCTTCTCCTTGGCTTGGAGGTATCGATATCGATGATCCTCAATTCGGCGGTGACCTGGTCAAGGCCGCTGCGTCGTTCGGAGCGAATGCGATTTCGCCGGTTACGGGTGATCCGCAAAACGGTACGTACGGGCAGGCCGGATACGTCCCCTACACGACGCCCGACCTGGTGTCGCGTGCTCATGCTGCGGGCATGAAAGTTATTCCCTGGACAGTCGACGATGCTGCAACTGCCAACTATCTGATCGACGCGAAGGTGGATGGAATCATCACTGATTATCCGGATGTCCTTCGCAATATCATGGCGGAGCGCGGCATGAAGTTGCCTTCACTAGTCGCGAAGCGGTAACAGCCGTACGGATGACGCTGTGCGAGCGTCGATGTTCGCGGCTGCGTTCTGAATATTTTGTAGATGGTCTCGGCGTGCACGATCCCTCGGAAGGGATGGAATCCTCAGGGACGCTCTCGATCCCAACCTGAGTGCATGGGCTCGTTACGTCGCTTCGAAACGAGCCCATGACAACGTGCGGCGCGCTAAGGCGCGAGCGCGTACCGGTTGTCTTTAGAACGGCTTAGTCGGAAGATATTTGCCGTTAAGGGTGATGATCGCGCGTTCACCGCCGTCGGGGTCCGGTACCTTCTGAATGTCGAGCTTAAAGTTGATCGCGCTGATGATTCCGTCGCCAAACTTTTCATGGACCAGGGCCTTGAGCGTCGAGCCGTAGATCTGCACCATCTCGTAGAAACGATAGATTGTCGGATCGGTCGGCACACCGCCCGGGATGCTCCCGCGTACAGGAATAGTTTGGAGCAGGCGAGCTGCGTCTTCCCCCAGCTCCAGCTTGTCGGCGACAACCGTTGCCGCATGCTCGGGTAACGGGTGCTGGCCGAGCAGGGCGGCGGTGACGAATGCGAGACCAAGACCGGTACCTTCGTTGATTGCTTCGAACGTCAGATTCTTGCGCATTTTGGCATCGATGATGACGTCGGTCAGCGCTTCGCGAGCAGTTTGGCTATGTTGTGATTGGTTCATGATGGTTCCTTCGAGGTGGTGAGGCCTTTCGGCGCGGGGGTGTTCAGCTTCTGACGCTGGCAGGGGTGGCCGTGACGTCCGGATGTTCCGTGAGTGACACGAATCGATGTGTAGCGCCGTCCAATGCGTTGATTGAGCCGGTCTCGATGTCGTACACCCAACCATGCAGACTCAGATGCCCTTGGGCCAGTGCACGTGCGACTGAAGGATGGGTTTTGATATTGGCGAGTTGTGCGACGACGTTTTCACGGACCATCGAATCGACGCGTTCCTGCTCCGAGGTGAACTCGCGCGCTTCGTTGACGAATTTTGCTGAGTCCGCGTAACGCAGCCAATTTGCCACGGCTGGCATGTGGTCGAGGCACTTGCAGGTGGCAATGGCTGTCATTGCGCCGCAGTTCGAGTGACCGCAGATCACGATGTCGGTAACATTGAGCGCCGCGACCGCATATTCAACCGTAGCCGAGACGCCGCCCGGCTCAGGACCGAATGACGGCACGATGTTGCCCGCGTTGCGAATCACGAAGAGATCGCCCGGCTCGCGCTGCGTCACCAGTTCGGGAACCATGCGGCTGTCAGAGCAGGAAATGAACAATGTTGTAGGGGTTTGGCTGGTGGCAAGTTTTTTAAAAAGCTCTTTGCGCTCCGGGAAAGCGTCGCGCTGGAATTTCAGAAAACCGTCGATGACATCCTGCATGATTTACTCCTATCCGTTGAGGTGACTTGAAACGTGGTCAAGCGAACTGGTGAGTGAGGAGACAGCTTGTATGGCGTTAATTTCCGCTTCAGCCGGTTAACTGATACCTATCACGCACCAGGTGTATTAGATTCATCTGGTATCCTTATTAGATAAAAAATCAGTTACGAAAAATTTCTTTGCCGATGGAGATTTATCGCAACGGTCTTGTGTTCGATGCAATCATGATCTGGCTATAAACGAGGAGGGTCAAGGTATGCCAAGGTATGATCCGCGTAAGAATTCGTCGGCCTCGATTAGCCTGTTGAAAGACGGCGCAGAGCGATCCCTTCGCATCAAGGTCGACGCCAAAGTATGATTGAAATTTTACTTAAAAATGGGGCATGCTGGGCCACGGTGACTGCCAGGGAGAGCGGCGTGCAGAGTGAACTCATCCGCATTGTTGATGCGCTGCCTGGATCGGTGTGGACTGCGCGGCTCGATCTTGACATCGGACTTTTCCGTTTCCGTTTCGCTGGAAGAAAGCCACAATGACTACGCAAACACTCGTATCAGTCGTTGACGACGACGAATCGGTGCGTGAGTCGCTGCCGGACCTGCTGAGGGAATGTGGGTTTGCGGTTCAGGCGTTCTCGTCGGCGAAAGAGTTCTTGTCCTCGGACTATGTCGGCCAGACTCGCTGCCTGATTCTCGACGTCGCGATGCCGGGCATGACCGGGCTCGACCTTCAAAGGGAACTGATACTGCGCCGACGGCCCATTCCCATTGTGTTTATTACCGCGAACGCAGACGGATTGGTGCGGTCGCGATTACTGAAGCAGGGGGCAGTCGAATGTCTGTTCAAGCCATTCAGCGAGGCAGCGCTGCTGTGTGCGCTCGCGGTTGCGCTGAGAGAGAATTGAGGTATCCACCATGCCGTACTATCCCGGGAAACAGCTAAGTTTTGCGAGGGCAGCTGCCGAGGAATCGGTGACGTCCGCAGTGCCGGTCGTATTCGTCGTCGACGATGACATCTCCGTACGGGAGTCCTTGGAATTACTGATTCGCAACGCCGGCTGGCAGCCGGAAATATTCTCGTCGGCGCAGGCGTTTTTGTGCCGGCCGCGAGTGCTCGCGCCAAGCTGCTTGATACTGGACGTGAACCTCCCGGATCTGAGTGGTCTGGACTTGCAGAAACGCTTGGCGGCGGACCGACTCGATATGCCGATCATCTTTATCACGGGCTACGGCGACGTACCGATGACGGTGCAGGCAATGAAGGCAGGTGCGGTCGAATTTCTGACGAAGCCTTTCGCTGATGAAGTGCTGCTGGAGGCGATCCGTCAAGCCCTAGGGCGCAGCGGTGCAGCGCTGGGCGAGGAGGCCCAGGTGCGCATGCTGCAGGCGCGTTACAGGTCACTGACCGGCCGGGAGCGTGAGGTGATGAAACTGGTGGTGAGGGGACGATTGAACAAGGTGGTCGGCCGCGAACTCGGAATTAGCGAGATTACGGTGAAGGCGCACCGTGGCCGCGTGATGCGCAAGATGGAAGCGGAGTCGTTGGCGGAGTTGGTCAATATGGGCGCACGACTGGGCCTTACCTCCGCCACGGTGGACTGACTGTTCAACCTTTTGGTCCAAGTATCGACCAATACTATGGTCTAGGTCGGGTTTCCGACAATCCCGCTGCCCAAGATCATCCGTGAATGCGCCGTGCCCGCGCGGGTCAAGGACTTCATGGATCAACGCGCGGTATTAAGAGGCGAACCAGACGCGAGATGCCTTGCGGCGCACCACAGGCTGCCGTTGACATTCAAATCTTCGTGCTCTAGCATTAATTCATATCCCTGATATCCGACAACGATGTCCACTCAGGGATGCGGCGTAGAAGCCCCCGACGAACCTATGGTTCGCCGGGGGCTTTTTTTTTCTCTTCCTGCTGACTCAAATTCTTCTGGAGTGACAAATGTTATCTAGCACGTTTCGTTGGCTACATCTGGCCATTTCCGTAGGGCTTACTTGCTCTTCGGTCGCCGCCATGGCCGCAGACCCCGTGAAAATTGGGTTGCTTGAGGACGCTTCCGGGAATTTTGCGTTAGCAACCATTCCCAAGATTCACGCCACGCAATTGGCTGTCGACGAAATCAATGCGAAGGGCGGCATCATGGGCCGCCCCATTACTTTAATCTCCTACGATACTCAATCGGACAACACGAAATTCCAAGAGCTGTCGCGTCGATTGATCCAGACCGACAAGGTCAATGTTGTGTTTGGTGGGTTCTCCAGCGCCTCTCGCGAGGCAATTCGGCCGATCATGGATCGCGCGCATCAGCTCTATTTTTACGACAACCAGTACGAAGGAGGCGTGTGCGACTCCAACACGTTTGTAACGGGAGCAGTACCCGAGCAGCAGTTCTCCACACTTATTCCGTGGATGATGCAGAAGTTCGGAAAAAAAGTTTACACGATTGCTGCTGACTACAACTTCGGCCAGATCTCGGCGGAATGGGTGCGCAATATCGTCAAGGAAAATGGCGGCACGATGGTGGGAGAAGAGTTCATCCCACTCAGCGTCTCGCAGTTCGGGCAAACGATCCAGAACATCCAAAAGGCGAAGCCGCACTTCGTCGTCACGCTTCTGGTGGGTGCCAATCAGGCAACCTACTACGAGCAACAAGCTTCCACTCACTTGAACTTGCCCATGGCCAGCTCGGTCAGTGTCGGACAGGCTTACGAGCACAAACGCTTTAAGCCGCCTGCACTCAAAGACATGTACGTGACGGCGAATTATGTGGAAGAAGTCGATACCCCTGCGAGCAACGACTTCAAGAAACGCTTCCACGCAAAATTCCCAAATGAGCCTTATATCACCCAGGAAGCAGCCAACGCGTACGACGCCGTATTCCTCTACAAAGCAGCCGTTGAAAAAGCAAAGTCCATTGATCAGGACGCCGTAAAGAAGGCATTGGAAAGCGGTGGAATCTGCACCGACGGTCCGTCGGGAAAGGTCTGCATCGACCCGAAAAGTCATCACTTGAGCCACACGATTTATCTGGTTCATGTGAAGGCTGACCACTCAGTGGAGATCCCCAAGGTATGGAGCGACGTCCAGCCGTACTGGCTCGGTAAGGTCGGCTGTGATTTGCCTGCAAAGCCTGATCACCGCCAATACACGCCGACGGATCTGCCGAAGAAGTCATAGTCCCCGCACCAATCGCGTGCTTGAACGTGTCATAAATCCGGTAAGGGGCTCACTTTCACCTGAGCCGCCAACCGGCCAAACTGGTCGAGGCTTCCATGACTTCGTTGTCTTTTCTCTATTCGCTGGTCTATCAATTCGGCGACAACTTCGCCTACCTTGTGCTTGCCGCGCTGGGGCTCGCGGTGATCTTCGGAATGATGGGCGTGATCAATCTCGCTCATGGTGAGTTCATCATGTGCGGTGCTTACGTCACCATCATTTCGGCCAAGCACGGCTTGCCGCTGCCATTGGCGATGCTTCTTGGTGCGCTCGCCGCTGCTATCGCGGGAATCATCATTGAGCGTCTCGTCATACGTCACTTATACGACCGGCTGTTCGACTCGGTGGTGGCGACGTGGGCGATAAGCCTGATTGTCCAACAGACAATGCTGCTGGTAGCCGGACCGTCCCTCGAAGGAATCGGGACACCTTTCGGCTCGTTTTCGTTGGGCGATTATTCGTTCTCGACCTATCGCGCCGTGTTGCCGGCCATCGCGCTCGGGATCCTGTTCGCGCTGTACTGGCTGTTCTTCAGAACCAACTATGGCGTGTGCGCCAGAGCGACCATTCAGAACGCCAGGATGGCCCAGTGTCTGGGACTGCGCACTGACAGGCTCTACACGCTGACCTTTGCGCTGGGCGCAGGTCTCGCCGGCCTTACCGGTGCGTTGTATGCACCGACCATGACCGTTGTGCCGACGATGGGCAGTAATTTCATCGTGCAGGCATTCGTTGCAGTGGTGGTCGGGGGCGCCAACGTCATTGCCGGCACCACGCCCGCCGCGGGAATTCTTGCAATCATACAGACCGGACTTACCGCTTCATATGGCCAGTTGTTTGGCCAGATCGGCTTGCTGGTTACGGTGATTATCGTGATTCGTCTAATGCCGCAAGGCTTGGGCAATCTATTCAGTCGCTCACGCTAGGAGCTTGCCGTGAAACAACTTGAATTGGTATCCACGGGAGCCCGGCGTAAAAGGGCAACTTCGTTGTCCCTCAAATTTTTGCCGTGGTTGGTTGCGCTCGGCTTGCCGCTGATTGTCGATAGCAATGCCAGTGGCAACTTTGCGTACTGCCTCGTGTGGGCCTTCGGTGCGATTGGACTAGCTGCGATGTGGGGCTATGGCGGCATTCTCTCGTTCGGTCAAACTGCGTTTTTCGGGCTCTCGGGCTACGCGTACGGGATTATCGCCCTCAATTTTGGTGACAGCTGGATCACCTCGTGGGGCAGCCTTCTGGCTGCGCTCGTGGTGAGCGTCGCCGCGGCAACCCTGATCGGCTACATGATCTTCTACGGCCGGATCAAAGGGGTGTTCATTGGCATCGTGACGTTGTCGATCACACTTGTGTTGGAAACGTTCATGTCGCAAACTGCCGGCCCGCAATGGGCGATAGGCGCGGCGAAACTGAATGGGTACAACGGCATGGGAGGCATGCCGCAACTGACGATACCGTGGCACGGCGGTCCGCTGACACTCGAGAACACAAGTTTCTACTACTTTGTGCTCGCGTTGCTTGCACTCGTCTACTGGGGTACGCGCAAATTACTCGACGGTCCGTTCGGTTTGACGCTTATTGCTATCCGCGAGAACCCGCAGCGCGCTGAAATGCTCGGCGTCGACATTCGACGGCATCAGCTTCTCATCTTCGTGTTTGGTTCAACGTTGGGTGGTCTGTCGGGCGTGCTTTACACCATCTGGGGCTCCTATATCACGCCTTCGACGATGGGCCTGACCTCAGCTGCGCTTCCGGTCATCTGGGTCGCAACTGCCGGCCGAAAGAGTATTGGTGGCGCGATTATTGGCACGGCCCTGTTGGTCTGGCTCTCGCAGAACCTGGCAGTCTACGGCAGCCAATACGCGTTGATCCTGCTTGGAAGCATCCTACTGATTGTAGTGCTGCTTGCTCCCGAGGGGTTGCTGCCCTATGTGATCACGCACCTGCGGCGCTTAGCTACGCGTCCACAGTCGAATGCTGTACCTGAACCACAAACCGCCCTAAAGGCTGGCAGAGGGAGCAAATCGTGACCAGGCTACTTGAGACTCGCGCACTGACGAAACGCTTTGGCGGCGCTCATGTGATCAATGGTATCGATTTTCAAATCGATACCGGCGAGATCCGCTGTGTCATTGGTCCCAACGGGGCCGGCAAAAGCACCTTCTTCAAGCTGATTACGGGCGAGCACACGCCGTCAGACGGCAGCATCCACTTTCTCGGCCGCGACATGAACCGAGTATTGCCCCACGAGCGCATTCGAATGGGCATGAGCATCAAATTCCAGATCCCTGGCGTGTTTGCCGATCTGACTGTCCGCCAGCACCTTCAGCTTGGTTTGTATCGGGCCAAGGACGTCAGTTCGACGAGCCTGGACGAGTTGCTTCATCGATTCATGCTGGAACAAGAGGCGTCGGTGCTGGCGTGCAATCTGTCTCATGGAAAGAAACAATGGCTCGAGATAGCAATGGCCGTGTCGCTCGGACCGAAGTTGCTGTTTCTCGACGAGCCGGTAGCGGGCATGTCCGTGAAGGAGACGCACGCAACGGGGGAGCTGATCAAGCGGCTTCGGGACGCAGGGCTAACGATCATGGTCGTTGAGCACGACATGACCTTCGTGAAGCAGATCGCGTCGCGTGTGAGCGTATTGCACGGAGGACGCCTCTTTGCCGACGGGCCACTCGATGAAATCCTCGGTCGCGACGATGTTGCTGAAATTTATCTAGGGAGAAAGAAATGACGGCGCTGATGGACGTGTCTGACGTTGAGAGCGGGTACGGCGGTGGGAAGGTTCTCAACGGCGTCTCACTTCGAATTCACAAGGGCGAAATTCTCGCGCTGATCGGCCGCAACGGCGTTGGAAAAACGACCTTTATGCGCACGCTGATCGGACTTGTGCCGCTCGCGAGGGGCAGCATCAGACTGGATGGACGTGAGGTGGGCGGTGACAAACCCTATGCGCGTGCGCAGAAGGGAATGGGATATGTCCCGCAGGGGCGCGAGGTGTTCGGCGCGTTGACCGTTGAAGAAAACCTGCAGGTTGGCGCACAGGCCAATCGCCGCCGCGCATCGGAAATGCGCGACAAAGTTGTTGATTATTTTCCGGTTCTAAAAGCGAAATTTCAGCAGAAGGCCGGCACGATGAGTGGAGGCGAACAGCAACAGCTAGCCATTGCACGAGCCCTGATTGGAGGACCGAAAGTTGTTCTGCTCGATGAACCGTCCGAGGGCATCCAGCCTTCGATTGTCGACCTGATTGGAGAGACGCTTTTGAAGATTACAAAAGAGACGGGTATCGGCGTGTTGCTCGTCGAACAGGACATGGGCATGGTCGAGAGTATTGCAACGCGTTGCTGTGTCATGGACAAAGGGCACGTGATCGATACGCTAACCCGTAAACAACTCGCAGATGAAAATTTGATTCGCCAGTACCTGGCACTCTAACGAAGGTGGAAACATGAAATGGCTTAACGATTCAATCATGATGCAACGAGGCGTTGGTGCCGACCGTGAGCCGGTGGTGCATTACCTCTCCGAAGAGTTGCAGAAGACCTATCATTACACTATTGGCCCCTATTCTCAGCCGGTGATCCATATAAAACCGGGGGATCGTGTAGTAGTCGAAACCCGGGACGCATTTGAGGGAAAGATCACCTCTGAAACAGATAAGCCTTCCGAACTGCTTACGGTGCCGTTTCTTAATCCGCAGAACGGTCCCGTGATGATCGAGGGTGCACAGAAGGGCGACGTTATCGCGGTGCACATCGAAAAGATGTCCCCGCGCGGCGAAGACCCGCATGGATTCTGTTGCATGATCGCCAATTTTGGCGGCCTGACCGGGACTGATTACACGGCACTGCTGAACGAGCCGCTACCTGAGATCGTGCGAAAGATCAAAATAGATGAAGAGAATGTGTACTGGAGTCGTCGGCATACGCTTCCATACCGGCCTCATATTGGTACCTTGAGTTTGTCGCCTGAGATTGATTCAATCAACTCGCTCACGCCAGATTCTCACGGCGGTAATATGGATGTACCGGACATGGGACCAGGCAGCATTACGTACCTTCCGGTTCGTTCGCCGGGAGGAAGACTTTTCATTGGGGATGCACATGCTTGCCAGGGTGACGGAGAAGTGTGTGGAACGGCAGTTGAATTCTCAAGCACGACGACCGTTCGCGTTGATCTGATCAAGAATTGGCAGATTGCGTGGCCGCGGCTGGAGAACGAAGACGCGCTGATGAGCATCGGCAGCGCGCGACCACTGGAAGACGCAACGCGGATTGCATACCGTGAACTGGTGTTGTGGATGGCCGCCGAATTCGGTTTTGACAAATGGGATGCGTACATGATGCTAAGTCAGGTAGGCAAGGTCCGTCTGGGGAATTTCGTGGACCCTAAGTACACCGTCGGGGCGATGATTGCGAAGCACTATCTGAAGTAAGCATGCCGCAGTTGAGCGGGACGTTGCGCGGATACGCTTCGTCCTTTAATCGACAATTCATTTTCGGCGTACATCGACATGGCTTCAACGGACCCTATCAAAGTTGGTCTTCTCTGCTCCAAGACCGGTACCACATCACTACTGGAGATGTCCCAGTGGCGTGGTTCGGTGCAGGCGATTGAGGAAATAAATGAGCGCGGCGGGATAAATGGCCGGGAGCTTATTGCGGTTCATTATGACCCGGCCTCCAATCCAACCGCCTTTCGCGACCTTGCGGAACGGTTGATTCTAAAAGATGGTGTTCGGGTAATCTTCGGTGGCTATACCTCCACGAGTCGGAAGGCCATGCTACCGGTCGTGGAAAAATACAATCGGCTGCTTGTGTACTCGCAACAATACGAAGGTTTCGAATACTCAGACAACATTATCTATAGCGGAGCATCTCCCAACCAGAACGGCGTCCAACTCGCCGATTTCATGACGGAGACCTTTGGTGCCCGGGTATACATGATCGGATCACGATACGTCTATCCCTACGAATGCAACCGCACCATGCAGGAGCTGCTGCTGCAGCATCCGGAGGGAGCAATCCTCGGGGAACGCTATCTTAGTCTCGAGGCCCGGCGCGAACAGTTCACCGAGGTTGTGGCGGACATGAGGAAAAAGGCACCCGATTGGATCTTTTCCACAGTAATCGGGAAAACCGTTCCGTATCTGTACGAGGCCTATATGGAGGCGGGCTTCGACCCGACCAGAATGCCGATCGCGAGTCTCAACACCTCTGAAACTGAAATACTTGCTATGAGGAACGGCGCCGGGTCTGGCCACTTTACGGCGGCACCTTATTTTCAGAGCGTGGATACGCCGGAGAATCATGCCGCGTTAATCCGTCATCAGGCACGCTTCGGACCGGCGCAGCCTCTGGATATGAACTGGGAGTCGGCCTACTACCAGATGCACATGTTCGCGAAGGCGTTTGAGGTGGCGGGCTCCGACGAGATCAGCGCAATCATGCCTCAGTTGCTTGGGGCGGAGTTCGCGGCGCCGCAGGGGCGTGTACGGATCGACCCGGTCAATCACCATATGGCGCTTTATCCACGCGTCGGCCGCGCAAATGCGGATGGACAATTCAGCGTCCTTCGGGAGTCCAAGTTTGCCGTGCCTCCGGATCCTTACATGACCCGGCAGACGCTCGGAGACTGGGTGACCAAACTCAGCACGCGGGAGTACTAACGTGAACTCGCGTCGCGATAGCGTACAAAGAAGTTTGACCGGTTCAATCCTGAACCGGAATTTGCGCGTCCTCGTCCTCCATCCGCAGGACGACGATGGGTTGACGCTGACAAGTCACCTCCGGCGCGTTGGTTTCAATGTCGAAACCAGGTGGCCACCGGCCGGTGTTTTATCCGACAACGTGGATCTGGTGTTCCGCGCGCTGCTGCCGGAAGAGCGGGCGCCGAAGGATGAATGGCTGGGTCCCGATGCACCCACTTTAATTTCGGTCGTTGCATTCGAAAATCCCACTTTCATCGATCAAGCCATCAAGATGGGCTCAGACGGGATCATCACTACGCCAATCCGGGCCTCCGGCTTGTTGGCCACGATCGTGATGGCATTGCGACATGCGAAGCAAGCGCGGCAATCCTCACAGCGAATCGCAAGCCTTGAGCAGAAGCTACTCGATAACCAGCAGTTGAGAGAAGCGAAGGCCATTTTAATGCTCATGCATAATTTCAGCGAGCCTGATGCTTATGAAATGTTGCGTGCCCAAGCAATGGCAAAACGAGTGACGGTCGACGATATTTGTCGTTCCGTCATCCAGGCAGGCGCGGTGCTTCAATTACATGCCCGTATAAGGTCGGCTGATAGCGGATCAATCGATTAAAAGGGAAATGCTGATGAGGAGATCGTCCACAATGCAAATCCCGGATCGAAAAGTAGGGCGCCTAGTATGCTTTTGACCGGGCGTTAAGCGAAGGCTCAAACGATCCCTAATGCACGGAGTATCGCGCCATGGTCGAAGTAGCTCCGTTCGCAGACAATCTTGTCCGATCCCTCAGCAAACTCGAAGGTTGCCGCGCCGCGCACACGAAAGGTTTTGCCCGTCGGTTCAATAGTACGACCGGATAACTCGAGTGGCCCGAGGTGCGTACCCGTGACCCAGAACTCGACAAGAACGGTATCGGCATCGGCTGCGATCGCGATGGTTTCGGGCGCGAGATTCGGAAACGGCGTGCGCGATGCGGTGAAATATCCTCGCACGGCCGCTTCGCCGTCGTACACCGCACCGCTGAAATGCATTTCGTAATACGGATGCACGAAGGTCGCCATGACACCATCCCAATCGTGGATGGACTCGAGCGCCATGTGATGACGCACTGCGTTAAGGCGCGTATCGACAAGCTCAATCATTGCGCCAACTCCTGGGCGCGGCTCGCAGATCAAGCTTCGCCGCCATATTGACGAGGTCGGCAAACGAGCGAGCGTTCATCTTTCGCATGACGTTACCTCGATGCGCCTTCACCGTGATCTCGCTGATGTCGAGATCACCCCCGACCTGCTTATTCAACCTTCCAGTGATGATCAGCCCCATGACCTCGCGCTCACGACAAGTGAGCCGCGCGTAACGGTCGCGCAGTATTTGCATCTGCGCATCGTGATCGAGCGCCGTGTCGCTGCGGTCAATTGCGTACTGGATCGCGTCCAGCAAAACGTCGTCGCGGAACGGCTTCGTGAGGAACTCGACCGCACCTGCTTTCATCGCCTTCACTGTCATTGCCACGTCGCCGTAACCCGTGATGAAGATGATCGGCATGTCGGCACGATCCGCCGCGACGAGCTTTTGCAAATCGAGGCCATTGAGGTCAGGCAGCGTCACGTCCAGCACGAGGCAGCTTGGCGTGCGCACTCGAGGATGCGCAAGGAAATCCTGGGCCGACGCAAATGTCTCGGGCTGCCAGCCGCCGCATCGGATCAGCAATTCCAGAGACTCGCGCACGGAGATGTCGTCATCGACTACAAACACGATGGGCAACGCCGGTGGCTCCGATCGCGATCTCGACTCCTGGCCGGGTGCACTCGCCTGGCTCAGTCTGTTCCCTAGGTCGATAAACATGATGAAGTCCTCAATTAACCTGAAGTGCGACAGAAATTGCAGCCAATAGGCTCGTCTCGCTGAATGGTTTGAACAAACATTCGACGGTGCCCTTGCCAAGGAGAAGGGTACGGACATTCTCATCGGAATGGGCTGTGATGAATATGATCGGAATGGCGTGCTTGCGAAGCGTCAGCTCTCGTTGTAGATCGGGGCCGGACATTGAGGGCATCGCGATGTCGAGGATCAGGCAACGGGTCTGGTTGAGATCGCCGGATTCAAGAAAGGCTTCCGCTGAAGAAAACGCCTGGGCCGTAAAGCCCAACTCCGTGAGCAGGTCCGGAAGCGACTCACGTACGGATTCGTCGTCATCCACGATCGAGATAAGCGGACGTAGGCTCATTGCGCTTTCCCTGTGGGTTGCTGATCGTCCGCCAAGTCTGTCGCGCGACCGGCAACACTGCTACTGCCGAGAGTGTCTCCCTCGCCGCGCTGCGGGATAGAGAAAAAGAATGTTGCTCCCGGACCTTCGTTGGGTGTAGCCCAGATGTGACCTTGATGACTTTCGATAATGGAAAGGCTCACAGATAACCCGATTCCCATACCGGTACTCTTGGTCGTGTAGAACGCTTCGAAGAGCCTGTTCACGTCATGGGAGTCGAAACCCACTCCCAAGTCCTTCACGCCCAGACGGACCTGATCCCCTTCGTACAGCTCGGTGCTGATGACCAGTTGCCGCGGATGATCTTCGATGCCGCTCATTGCATCCGAGGCATTCAGAAGCAAGTTCAGGATGACTTGCTGAAGCTGGACGCGATCGCCAACGACACAGGGTAGATTGTCAGCAAGCTCCGTCTGCACGATGACCCGGTTGCGTTGCAACTCACTACGCGAGAGAGCGATCACCTCCCGCGTCGCCTCGTTCAGATCAATCGATTCGGTCACAACGGTTTTCTTCGTAAATAGCGCGCGCAGTCGCATGATCACGTCGGACGCGCGGTTGCCGTCGCGGATGGTCCGCCGGGCGGTCTCACGTGCACCGTCTATATTGGGAGGATCAGCTGCAAGCATGCGCAAGCATGTGCTTGCATTGGTGATGATGCCCGACAGGGGTTGGTTGACCTCGTGGGCGATAGAAGCAGTGAGCGCGCCGAGACTTGTGACCCGCGCCATATGTGCCAGCTCCGAGCGCGCTTTCGCAAGCGCCTCTTCAGACCGACGCCGTTCTGTAATGTCCTGAATTGTCGTGATGTATTCGAGTTGACCTGCATGGTCCACACTCGCATGGCCAATCACGTGTAGATACTTGATCGAACTGTCGGGCATCAGCAATCGGTATTCGTGCTCGTAGTCGCAACCGCTCCGCTGCAACTCGATCAATTCCAGTACGGATGGAAGGTCTTCCGGATGGATCCGCGAATAGATGAGATCGAGCGTGACCGGCACGGCCGGATCAAACTCGTACATGCGATAGATCTCCTTGGACCAAGTAATTTCGTCGGTAGCGCCGCGTTTGGAAAAACCGCCGATGGAACTGATACGCCGGGTCTCTGCGAGAAATGTTTCACTGCGCTTGAGCGCAGCGTCATTTTGCGCACGTGCAATGGCGATACTCGCGATGTGTTTGATCTGGCTGATCATCGCCTGGTGCTCCGGTGTCGGTGTTCGTGGCTCCGTGTAGTAAATGGCAAACTCGCCGAGCACCTTGCCGGCTGCTGATGAAATGGGCGTTGACCAACATGCCTGTAATCCTTGCGCCAAGGCTAACGGACACCACTCGTAGGCGGCCCACCTTGTCTCCGAGGCGAGATCAGCAACGACGACCTGTTCGTTCCGGCACACCGCCATCGCGCACGGGCCGGAAGTGAGGTTCACCGGCAACCCGACAATTGAGTCGATGAAGCTGGCAGGCAGGCTCGGCGCGGCTCCGTGGGCGAGGCGTGTACCGCTCGAATCCACGAGCACGACGCTGCAAAAACATCCACTGACTGTCTCTTCAACGAGTTGGCAAAGCGCCTCGAGTATCCGGGACATCGACTCGCCAGCCGCGACCATTTCGAGTAGCGACCGCTCACCGGCGAGTAGAGCCTCAGCGCGTTTGCGGTCTTCTATATCCGTCTGCAAGAGACACCACAGCACGATCCGTCCATGCGTGTCTTTTAGCGGAAAGTGGCGCAGATGGAACCAGCGATATGCACCGTCGCCGCGCCGGCGCCGTGCCTCGATTTCGTAGGGACGACCCGTTTCGAGCGCCAATTGTCTCGCGGCCATGATGCCGGGGCGGTCGTGGGGATGGCAGTTGTGCACGGGTCCGAGGGCCTTTAATTCGTCCATCGTTCCACCGAAATACTCGAGGTAGTGAAGATTGGCGCTTTCCAACTGGAACGTGGCACTCGAAATGGCCACAAGCGTTGGCAAACCGTCAATAATCATATGAGAACGCCGTTCGCTTGCGCGCAGCATATCTTCGTCGCGTCGCTTATCCTCGATATCAATATGCAAACCACACCATTTGACCGGCGAGCCGGACGCCTCGGACAACGGACTGATGCGGCAGAGAAACCATCGATATTCACCATCGAAACGTCGTAGCCTCGCTTCGATCTCGCCGGGCTCGCCGGATACTCGAATGGCTTGCCAGCGCTCGATCAGCTCAGGCAGGTCCGCGGCGTGAACGACGCTCTGCCAGCCAACACCTAAGCCCCGGTCAGCCTGAAGGCCCGTGTAGTCGCACCAGCGGCGGTTCAGGAAGTCGATCTGTCCGTCAGGCCGCGCCGTCCACAAAAGACCCGGGAGCGAATTGACGACGTGAGTGAGGGCATTCTCCATTCCGGCCCTTCCCGTGGCGGACGTCATGGCCGTAGCATGCGCCGCTTCGAGGGTCGGTGGCTATCATACTTTGGTGTCGGTTCCGCCGAACCCGTCAGCGCCTCTCGTCCCCCTGGCAGCAATTCGCCTACTGCCTCTGCATCGAGTGTCCTTTGCCTGGCAGCCGCTAACACCATCGTATTGACCGACACCATCGTGCAATCGTCTCGACTCAAGGACAGGAGTCTGATTGCGGCTGTGTATCGCGCATCGACCTACCGACGCGCTGGGCACACAGATGCGATTTCACCGTTCAAAGAGGAGATTGACATGAGGTCTTCTGCCATGCCCGTTGTCTATGGCCAGCCCGTAACCCTAAGTACCCCGGATACGGCAACCGGCCCAGGCCACTACGAATTGCTCTACCACTCCCTGTTCTTACCCGGGCGCGGCTATGCGTTTCCCTGCGATGCACGAGGGCATGTGGACCTCGACCGTCTGAGTGATCGGGCGCGCCAGAACTATCTCTATGCAAAGGATGTTGCCGGCAGTGAGTTGTCACTGCCCTTTATCGAGCGGCAGGGATAGAGGCTCCAGGCTTTGAGACGTTCTCTAGCCGGCCGCACACCTGTGGCCGCTTTACAGATGCATTGGATCCCACGAAAGGCATCCATCATGAAAGTCAATGCGCTCTTCCTGTGCGGCATGCTTGCGTGTGCCGCAGCAGCAATTGTTGTTGCGAATGCCCAAGACACGGACGGACTGCACGTCACAGCCGCGGCACTCCAACTCCGCGGCGAGGGTGGCCTGATCCCTTTCGATCACGCGACATCATGGCTTAACTCGCCTCCCTTAACGCCTGCCGATCTGCGCGGCAAAGTAGTTCTCGTCGACTTCTGGACGTATTCCTGCATCAACTCGCTGCGCCAGCTTCCGTATCTGCGCGCGTGGGCCGATAAATATAAAGCGCAGGGGCTCGTGGTCATCGGTGTACACGCGCCCGAATTCGGGTTCGAGAAGGACATTGATAATGTTCGTCGCGCCGCGCGTGATCTGCAGGTCGACTATCCAGTCGCGCTCGACAGTGACCATTTCCTATGGCGCGCGTTTCAGAATGAATATTGGCCAGCGCTCTATTTTATCGATGCGCAGGGGCATATCCGTCATCATGTTTTCGGTGAGGGTGAATACGAAAAGTCGGAAGCATTGATACAACAATTGCTGGTGGAAGCGGGAGCTAGTGGAATAGTCCATGAACCGGCATTAGTAGACGCCGGGGGGGTGGAAGCTCCCGCGGCCCCCTTCAGCCTGGTCTCGCCGGAAAACTATGTCGGCTATGCACGTACCGAGAACTTTGAGTCTCGCGGCGGTGCAGTACCGAACGCGAGCCATGCCTATTCCGCTCCCGCGCACCTGGCGCTCAACCATTGGGCGCTCGCCGGCGACTGGACCATGCAGGATGAGGCCGTTTCGCTAAACAGGCCGGGCGGCCAGATCATTTATCGTTTCCACGCCCGCGATCTTCATCTCGTCATGGGACCGGCAGTGCAAGGATCTGCTGTGCGCTTTCGCGTCCTCGTTGACGGACATCCACCTGGCGCCGCGCATGGCGTTGACGTCGACGATGCTGGTAGAGGCGTGGTCACTAAAGCGCGTCTCTATCAACTGATCCGGCAAAAAAACCAGGTCACCGATCGACAGTTTGAAATCGAATTCCTAGATCCGGGCGTGGAAGCCTTTGCGTTCACGTTCGGTTGATCTTCGCAATTGCGGTCCTCTCTGTTATGGCGCGCTCAATGTGTTCCCTATACGAAGGTAGCGATCAATACCTTCGTGCAATCGATTCGGGTCCGTGCTTCTGGTCTGATCGCTTCCGTGTCTTGTGTACTGCGTTCATATGATTTGAATAATCGCAACTCACCTACGGTCAAGCTCGTTCTTTGGTGAAAAGAATGGTCATGCCCGCAGTCTTCCCAGCGCCCAGCAGGGTGCGCTTTCATGCTATTCGACATCGAAGGAGATTTGACCATGCTTGCCGTAACATCAGTTCCAATCCGCCGCAGAGTGGGAGCAACCACTGCAGCCGCAGGCGCATTCAGCCTTGCTCTGCTAGGCGCTTTCAGCTACGCGCCGATCGTGTCAGCTGCTGCGCCCACTCCGTCCGCAACCGCTGACGACACGTCAATCCGGCCGTTCCACGTCAATGTTCCCGAGGCCGCTCTCGTCGATCTTCGCAAGCGCATTGCCGCGACGAGATGGCCTGATCGCGAGACCGTCACCGATCAATCACAGGGCGTTCAACTAGCGAAGATTCAGGCGCTCGTCAACTATTGGGGTACCGACTACGACTGGCGAAAGGCCGAGGCGAAACTCAACGCGTTGCCGGAGTTCGTAACGACCATTGACGGCGTCGACATCCAGTTCATATGGGTGCGCTCGCGCAATCCCAAAGCAATGCCGCTAATTATGACGCACGGTTGGCCCGGCTCCGCGTTCGAGCTTCTGAAGGTCGTTGGTCCGCTCACAGATCCCACGGCTTATGGCGGTCGCGCGGAGGACTCGTTCGATCTGGTTCTGCCTTCCATGCCGGGCTACGGCTTCTCGGGCAAACCCTTGAGTCCCGGCTGGGACGCGGATCGCATCGCTCGTGCATGGGCTGTTCTGATGAAGCGATTGGGATACAAGAATTATGTGGCCCAGGGCGGGGATTGGGGCTCGGTCGTGGCGGATAAGATGGCGCATCAGCAGCCGCCGGGACTGCTCGGTATCCATGTCAATATGCCGGCGACCGTGCCACCGAATGTCGCGAAAGCTCTCAACGACGGCGATGCACCACCGGCGGGATTGACCGCCAAGGAGAAGGCCGCTTTCCTCTCGCTGGATAACCTCTACAAGAAGGGTGGGGGCTATGCGGCGATGATGGTGACTCGTCCGCAAACTGTGGGCTACGGGCTGGCAGATTCACCTGCCGGCCAGGCTGCGTGGATGTACGACAAGTTTGCTGCCTGGACATACACGAACGGCGACCCCGAGCGCGAACTCACGAAGGACGACATGCTCGACGACATCACGCTTTATTGGCTCACCAACTCCGCGACTTCTTCGGCTCAGCTTTACTGGGAAAATAACGCAAACAACTTCAACGCTGTCGACATCTCGATTCCTGCCGCCGTTACTGTCTTTCCGGGCGAAATCTATCAGGCACCGCGAAGCTGGACCGAGCAAAGCTACCACAAACTGATTTATTTCAATGAGGTTGATAAGGGCGGCCATTTTGCGGCATGGGAACAGCCGAAACTCTTCTCCGAAGAAATTCGTGCGGCGTTCAGATCGCTGCGCTAATTAGCTGGTAGTAATCGGAATTCAGCGGTGCGCGGTACGCGCACCGCTTTTATTCTGTATCCGTATACAAATTCACAAAATTGACTCATCAACTTGTATCTTCCAACTACGGGCCAAATATGACGGCTCAGAACGGCGGTTTATATGAGCTCGGGCGACGTCAAAGCATAACTCTTTGCGTGCGGCACGCTCGGTGGTTTTGCCCCGTGAATGACGCTGGCGGAAAACATCCGAAGGGTATCGCCGCCAATAATGGTGACGGGCTGGCAGAACACATAGCCTTCACTACGTACAGTTCTGATGTAGAGTGGCTCCTGCGCGTCGTCGCACAGGCGTTGACGCAGGCGACTAACCAGCAGATCGATGGATCGATCGAATTGCTCGATACTGCGTGCCTGAGTCAGGTTGAGTAACTGTTCACGACTCAGAATGCGCTGTGGATGATCAAGAAAAGCCTGTAATAAACGGTACATTGCGCTACTGAGCATCACGACATTGTCGTTTTGATCAATCAGGTGATGGACGCTCGTGTCCAGCCTCCAGCACCCGAAAGAGAGCAGGGCACTCGCTTCGGAAATCCGCAGATTGGGAGGCAGCATACGCGTGCGACGCAACACGGCGTTGATGTGGGCCAGCAACTCGCGCGCCGAGAACGGTTTTACGACGTAGTCGTCAGCGCCCATTTCGAGGCAGATGATCCGCTCCGTTGTGTCGTTGCGGGACGTTAGCACAAGGACAGGGACGGAGCGGTGGTTGCCTGCGCACAGTCTGCGGCAAAGCAGCAGTCCGTCGGCGCCACGCATCGTTGCGTCCAGCACGATCAGGTCAACGGGATCGCGATCGAGTACAGCGTGCATTTCGCGGCTATTGGCCCCGACCGATGTTCGCATCCCGTTATGCTGCAGATGTTCTGCCACCATCTGGCGGATAATGGGGTCGTGATCGACGATCAGGATGTGATCAACATGCTCCATGCGCGGCTCCTGGAGCCGACGGCGCCCGCGCCTCGGCAAGATTCCGGGCGACACGGCATTGATCGACAATATCGAGCATGCGCTGTACCCAGTGTTTCGAAATGACATCAGTTAAAGACTGATGTCTCAGACACTGGATTGGAGCACGTGCAGGGGAGCGAATCTCTAAGACGATGGTGTTAGTTGACACCTAGGTATCAGGCGTACGCGAACTCGCGCCTGAGCGGTTTCGTGTTCTTCCCCGGTCCGACTCCGACTAGTGATCCGCGAAGGGCGAGGGCCCATTTCCTGCTGGTACGGCGCGGTCGCCCTAGTCGGACGTTGAGTCTGCAATACCGCCATATGACCGTGTGTCCGTTTTTCTCGTGACGTGAGCTTCGGTGGCGTTGTAGTTCTCCCGCAGTGTCTGGACGCTTTGCCCGCGTTGTGACGTTGGTGCCCCTGAAATCGGGTCGTAGTGGACCGCTGGACCGTAGCCGTTGGCAAAAGCCGGGCCGGCGGCCGCGACGCTGGCCGCAATGATGAGGGCGCCAATGAGATGCTTGTTCATGATGAAACCTCCAGTTTGTTCCGTCTCACCAGGCATTCTGAGAGCCGAAGAATAATAAATATGGCGTACTACGTTTGCGAGTGAAACGTCAATGTCCATATGCAACGCTTACCGGTTCAGAGCAGTTTCCGGAATCTCGCGGTAGTGCATTGGAATCTACTGAGGCATCTGGCGTGTGTCGAAAAAATGCCCCAATCCAATGATGTGTCGCCTTGGCCGGCAGATACATTTCGACATCAATACAACATCAATCCTTCTGCGCGAGGAGTGCCTGGATCTTCGCTTCGATCTCTGCATAATTGCCTTCGCCGAAGTGGGAGTAGACAACCTGCCCCTTCTTGTCGATCAGATAAACCGCCGGCCAATACTGGTTGTTGTACGCGCCCCACGTCGCATACCGATTGTCCTGGGCCACCGGGTAAGTGATCCCGAAGCGCTTGATCGCAGCCTTGACGTTGTCAGTGTCGCGCTCGAACGAATATTCTGGTGTATGTACACCGATAACCGTCAGTCCCTGGTCCTTGTACTTCTGGTTCCAGCTCCTGATGTGCGGCAGCGTATTGATGCAATTGATGCAGGTATAGGTCCAGAAGTCGACCAGCACGACCTTGCCCCGCAATTGCTGCATGGTCAGCGGATCGCTGTTTAGCCATTTATCGATACCGGTGAATTCCGGGGCAGTCCCGCCGTTCTTGGGTGAGCCTGCGAAGGCAGCGGAGCCGGTGGCCGTCGTTGCAAGCAGGAGGGTCGTGATGGCGAGGTTTTTGAGTCGGAAGAGCATGTCAGAGTCCTTTCAGGGAGGGGAAAATAGAGGCGATCCGGGCGTACGCCAAGACGTCGACTTGCAGATAGATCGCGAGTGCAGTGAGGATTACGAGTACGCCGAACACTTGCTGGAGGCGTTCAGCGTGACGCGCCACCATCCGGACGCGCTGAGTCATATAGTGACTGCCATAAATGATTGCCAGCATGGGAATGGCGGCCCCGATTGCATATAGCGTGAGCAGCAGTGCCGACCATCCTAGGTCCTGAGCCTTGACCACCAGCACCAGGATCGATGCCAGCACGGGTCCGGCACAGGGTGTCCACACCGCCCCTAGTGACATGCCGAGCACGAAGCCGGCGGCGTTGCCGCTTCCGGGTTGAATTCCAGGCTGGATGCCGGGCGCGACCGCGGCGCCAATGCGTTGCAGTGGTGGCTGCAAACGCGCTACCAGCCAGTCATAGGGACCCGGCCACACGCGCAGCAATCCAGACAGCGCCAATAATGCGATCCCGGTGTTGCGCAAAACTTGTTGTGCGACATGCACTGTGCTGGAGACCGCGCCGAGCAGCATCGCGAAAGAGGCGAACGTCAGGATGAAACCGGCAACGATAAACAAGGGACGAATGCGGCTTGGCCGCTCGACCGAGGTGCCGAGCAAGATCGGCATGACCGGCAGGATGCAGGGCGATGCAATAGTGAGCAGGCCCGCCAGCAAGGCGAGCGGTGTTTCAATGGTGTTGTGCAAGATGGGCGCTCCGTTGGCTGGTATGACCGTATTGGAACCTCCTCACGTATCTGGCTTGTGTCTGCGACACAGGGGCGGTGCAACCTTTTATGTCGGGGAGAGTGCAGACACAATCTGAGACAAATATCCGCGCTAGCCAGGCGGTAAAGCAGACGGTGTTGAACAGCAGGCTGTAAATCACCGCCTTGTTGTAGCGGGCCATCGCGCTGATCGTCAGTCGAGGGCACGCATACGTCCCCTATGATGATTCTTCTGTTGTGGTTGGCGTCAGTCGCGACAACAGGATCCGCCTGTATCGGGACGTATCTCGGATGCATTCATGCTCGAGGACGGGAATGGTTCGATTGATCGATGGTGTTGACCGACACCTTAGCGTGAGCCGAAGAGTCAACTCGCGTTGCGCTATCTGTGGCGTATTGCGAGCTGTCTCGACAATAGGCTACAACCGACTTGGGTATGACGCGCCTATGGCAGGCGAATGTATGCGCGCTGCACCGAAACCGCCCGCTGAGAAAGCGGATGTCCGATCTCTGTTCCGTACATATCCTTTGCGCATAGCATGTGAGTGCACGTCGCCCGGTCGAACCAGTCACTCAAGCCACTGATCTGAGCCGGTCTGCTGAAAGACCAAATTGACGGGATATGGAAAAGAAGCGATCTCGCCATTCCCATTTTCCGAAGGCGTCGTGAACATTCTGCAAGCAGCTCAGCAATTCGACGGTCGTCGGATCGTAGATGTTGATGTGCGACCGCAGAAGCGCACGTTTTAGCGCTGCTACGCCGACGTCCATGTATTCGGGTATCCGATCCTGTTGCTCACCGATATAGCGAACGGGTACGCCTTCGATCGCGGTCATATAGTCGCGCGGCTTGATGAAACTGCCAACGGGGCAACCCCCGCAATATCCCCGATATGCACCGCCGCCACGCGCCAGCAATACTGCCTGACCCTGGCTTAGAAGGTGTGTCACTGAAGCGTCGAAGATTTCCTGATGCGTCAGAAAATTGAGGCTTTTCACGATCATTCTCCCGTGCACGAGGGCACCGGTTTTGTTGTTGGTTCACGAGCAGGCTGCATTGAGAATCTGAAACGTGCTCGCATTGAGGGCTTCGACCGATCCGGGGGAATTCTTGCGATCCTCGCGGCCCGCGGAGAACCCCGACTGCTTCGGGGTGAGCGATATCCGCCCGCCATTTGATGCTTGAATCTGTCCGTTCGCTATCTCTCTATGGGTTGTATAGGGCAGGTTCGAATGGCCACGAAAAGCCCACGCGGCTAGGAGCCGCCTTGCGCTCCATCTTGTTTGTGCGAACAACATTGGGTTTAACCTGTTTCCAGTCGAATAGAAAGAACGCTTCTCCTGGAACGACATCGACGCGCATGAAGCGAGTTGCAAACCCTCTTCTAGACGCAATCACACCATAATCGTGTAACCGAATCCATTACACGATGGTATCGATACTTTTATATAGGTCGGCACGTCGAAGGACCAGCCTGGTGCTACTCTGGACAAACAAATTCGTAGCGATTTGGCACCGTGTGCCCCAGAAGGAGAATGACTATGCTTCCGTTGATTTGTGGATGCTATTCGACGCGTCGAAATGTGAGTGTGGACCTGGAAAAGAAAGCGTGAGGGAGGTGGACGTTGGGCTAGGTGACTGATTGCGAGAATGAACGCTACCGCTCTGGTCTGCGCAGGAATTACCCATCACCGAGCGCTTAGTGGTTGCAGCTCCGAGGGACGTCCGCGACGGCCTTCGCTTCGAACAGACGGCAACCCTTGCGGCATTGAAATCGCGTAAAAGGCTGCATGCCGGGCAAGTTGGCGCGCACGGTCTGCGCGCCTACCCGGCCATAGTGGTTGCTGTAGTGAATGAATGTTGCGCGGAGCTCGCTACCGAAGATGACGGCCGCTGGCATGCAGCCGACAACCGTTGTTGACCTCGTTGAAAGGGACGAGATTGTGGTAGATAAGCTCGGCCCAGCTTCGAGGTGCCTGATAGATTTTCCGAGCGAAGACTGTCAAGGCTGCGGCCGTACAGTTATAATATTTAACAATATAAGCATTCCTATCGACGTCGAGCTGGATCGTTTAGAGTTCCTTGCTGCGACAAAACCTTGGATTTGGTGACACGTGTCAGCAGTCATCCGGAGAGAACGCAAAAAGTGATATCGGAGGCCGCTAGCCGGTACATTTGACGAGCCAATGCTGCCACATAGACACTAGTACGATGCAAAGGGAAATCTCTTTTTCGGACATTTCCCATTCACGAGCGAGTCTAGGTCTACTGCACGGTGCGAGGTACCCACAGGAACCTTCAGTTCAATTGAGGCAGCAGTTATGGCGATAAGGAAAGCGCCCGATGATATACAAAGATATGAGAACCACTATCTCATTATCTGACTGTGAGATCCATTAGTAGGGCTAGCAGATAGACACTCGTTGCATTAACTTTAAGTCAACTGCGGCGAGCCATTGTTTGGGTTCTCGCGGCCGCGTTTAACGCTCCAAAACCGACTCACGCTGGAGTTTTTGTCCCATCTATGGAGGGCATAAATATCGCCATCGCCGACATGAAAGCGCAAGTCTCTGCAAATGCGCTCAGGAAATTGTGCACTTGCGTGGTGGACGACGGTCATTCGGATTGATCGATCCTTCCTTCTAGTACTTCACGTCACAGTGGAAGTCGTTTCGCAGTTGTGTCAATCGATGCGGTTGACCCGGGTGACGCGTTATCGAGGGTACTAACACTATGCAATTGCGCCGCAAGCGAGTAGCAATATAAAGTCGATTTTCACGGAATATTTCATCAGCCTTCTTTCCCAGTGGACTTTCGGCGGTGCGGTCGGCGCCACGTTAAGGAAGGTTGAATTGCATAGTTATCCAAAATTTCATGCAAACACCCAAGAAGATACGAGAGAGGAGCACGCGATGATGCTCGTCATTCAGCTACTCGAACCAAATATACGATAGCCCCCCAAACACGAGAAAGTGGATAATATGACATATCTAAAAGCATGCGCGTACAGGCGTTTATTTACGGCCTCCGCATTGGTTGGGACGATGGCGATTTTTTTGCCACTCTCTCCTCACGCCGAAACTACTAATACTACGACAGCACTACCTAGTAAAGCATCAGCATCGTTGGACGGTCAGCGTGCAGCCGATGTATCGATACGTCCGTTCCAATTCCACGCATCAGATGAGGCTCTTGCCGACCTCCGTCGACGGATTTCTGCGACCAAATGGCCGAGCCAGGAACTGGTGAAAGATGGGACACAGGGTGTGCAGCTGAAGACTATGCAAAAACTCGCGCAATATTGGGCGACTGACTATGATTGGCGGAAGGTTGAGGCAAGACTCAATGCTTTGCCGCAATTTGTGACCACCATCGATGGCGTGGAAATTCACTTCATCCACGTTCGTTCGAAAAACAAAAATGCGATGCCAATCATCGTTACTCACGGATGGCCCGGCTCCATCATAGAGCAACTCAAGATCATTGACCCACTGACTAACCCGACGGAGCACGGCGGGAAAGCAGCAGACGCCTTCGACGTTGTAATCCCTTCACTGCCAGGATACGGATTTTCCGGAAAGCCTACTGCGCTCGGCTGGGATCCCGCTCATATTGCCCGCGCTTGGACGGTGCTGATGAAGCGGCTTGGTTACACACGGTTTGTTGCGCAAGGTGGCGATTGGGGTGACGCCGTTACTGAGCAAATGGCGGTGCAAGCGCCGCCGGAACTCATTGGTATTCACACCAACATGCCGGGTGCGGTCCCTCCCGAGATTGAGAAAGCGCTCCAGTCCGGCGGAGCGCCGCCATCCGGACTTTCTGCTGATGAACAATATGCTTATGGCCAGCTCGACTTCTTCTACAAACATGGTCTTTCTTATGCTCAGGAGATGACGAACCGACCACAGACGCTGTACGGCATTGAGGATTCGCCCGTCGGCCTTGCATCCTGGATGCTTGATCACGACGCGCGCAGTTACGCGCTCATCGCACGTGTCTTTGACGGCCAGCACGAAGGCCTTTCACGAGATGATGTCCTGGATAACATTACCCTCTATTGGCTCACCGACACCGCAGTGTCCTCGGCACGTCTGTACTGGGAGAATAAATTAGCGTTCTTTGCGCCGAAGGGAATCAAAATCCCGGTAGCAGTCAGTGCGTTTCCGGATGAGCTCTATCAAGCTCCTAGGAGTTGGGCAGTACAGGCTTTCCCGAATCTCCTGTACTACAACCGATTGCAGAGAGGTGGGCACTTTGCCGCCTGGGAGCAACCGGACGTCCTCACGAAGGAGCTCAGGGTAGCATTTAGACCGCTGCGTTAAAGCGCGTTGCGCGGACGGTGCATATCATCGTCCGCGTTAGATTCTAATTCTCAGGGCTGTTTTACTTGTTGATGTCCACACAGAATCGACCCGTCGAAGGTTCGTGGCTTCGATTGCTGGAATACCACAGGATAGTCGTCTTGCGACCAATCGAGTCTCAGTCCGGCCTCCGTTGCGCGATGCCGGTCTTCGTCTGCGTGCTGGTATTGTCAAGCGCCGTTTTGCTCACGCCGAGAAGGATAAATACCGCTTCGATGAAGCTGTGAACGGCGCTGGGATAAACGACCTTCTCGATTTCTCGTCTAAACCTGCGCTTAGAGAAGGGCGTACGGATACCAAACGTTGATCCATTGCCTGGGCTAACACGTGAAGAGGTTATTCGATCAGGTTCATCGCCCGATCAATACCACGTCAATCCGATCCAGATAGATAGTTCAACGCCGCACAAACGTAAGCTGACAGATTCGAACGCGCGGCGGTGACAGCTTGATTACAGATACGCGAATGCGGGCGCCTGAGCACGTGGTACAGGCAAAACCAGCGCGTGTTTCATCGATCAGTCATTCGGTTTGTCGTCGGCAGCATAGCAGCCGTCTTAATGGGACCAAGCCTCTTTGTTTCCGAAGATCCAGCCGGTCACATCATCCCGCCGCGTCCTTCCTCGCCAGCAACGACGAAACTTCGCTGCCGCATCCATTTGGTGGCGACCCACTTTTCGCCGCTCAACACCTCGGCGGCGGCATGCAGTGTCTTGCCGTCCAGTTGGCCGATGGCGTCGCAGTATTCGAAGTACACGGCATTGCCTTTGCGTGGCACCACCGACAAACCGATTTCTGGAAACACAGTCTCGCCACCGACGGACACATCGTTAAGGTAAATCACCATCGTGCTCACGCGCTGGCCGCTGCGTGCGATCGACGCCTGATTGGCTGCGTTGCCGGGGATCAGGAAATCGAAGTGAGGGCTGCTATGCGTGCCTGGCGTGTAGTGCAGCACCTGCAAACCTTCGCCGTTTTCCAAGGGCATTCGCATCAGCGCGGACACACGCGCATCGATCCTGGCGAGCAGCGGCGTTTCGGCCTGACGGAAGAACATGCCCATGCTGCTGCGGTCGCGGCTGATCACCGGTTCCCCCGTATGCGGATCAACGATTGTCGACGGTGCTAGGCGAGGACGGGCCGCGGCAATCAGCGCACCGCATTCATCATGGCTTAGCACGCCTTCGAGCACGGCGATTAGCGGCTTCTCGACGCGGGACAACACGTAAACGTCTCGATCGCCGCCGGGCAAAACCGACACGCGTGGCAGTCGCGTTTGCGCGGTCACAGCTGCCGCTTGCGAGCGTTCTATCGTGAGTTGGCATTCGGGCATAGGAAGGCATTCATGCAGCACGCGTGCGAAGGCATCAACCAGGTCGCGCGCCATGTCCGGATCGAACTGTTGGGATGCAAGTGCACGTGCGATGTCATCGGGACTGCCGCCTCGCTGCAGTGCCCGGACAATCCAGTCGCGCAATTCAAGAGAGAAATGCAGGGTGGCAAGCTGCCGGGGCGACACGGCGACATTTGAGGACGCGGATGGCAAGACAGTTTGTGAAGCGGATTTCATTGCGAGCTTGCTGGAGCGAATCGCTCGGTGCGCGGGTTAGCCAGGATGCAAGTGTTGCTATCTTTCTGAATTACTTCAACTTTATTTCTTTTGCCTATCCACAAAGACAACGATTGAAAGCTACAAGTAACATATGTGTAAGTTTGTAATTAAATAGTCATGTTCGGCTTCTAGCATGTGCCCGCTACGTGATCGACGTTGCCTACAGGTCGCCTCAGTCGGGGCGACATCTCGTGCAGGCGGAACACTCGCCAGAAGGAAGCGCCGAGAGAGGCTATCAGTGCGGTACACGGGTACACGACGACAACATCACTAATAAATCGCCACGAACAAGAGAGCTAAAAAATGTACCCACAATTCCGAGGCAATCACCATCGCTTTGTTCCGCTGCTCACCGCGCTTGCTGCAGCCGCGACGCTTACGGCCTGTGGCGGCGATCTCCCCGGCAATACCCCGAACCCCGGCAATAGCGGCGGTATCGACAACGGCGGCAATAGCGGCGGTAACGGCGACGGTGGTAACGGCGGCAGCGGGAACGGTGGTAACGGAGGCGACAGCGGGAACGGTGGCGACGGTGGTGGCAACGGAGGCACCACGCGAACGGTCAGCGGTATCGTCAGTGGTGCGACTTACAAGAGTCCAGCCGGCTTCGCCAATTCGTCGGCATCCGGGGTCGATTACGCCAAAAGCACCACGGGCGACGACGTGCAGCAGACCTTCGTGCCTATTACGTATGCCAATGCCACAGTGTGCGCCGATACCAACAACAACGGCGTGTGCGACGAAGGCGAAGTGTTCACGCGCACCGACAGCAACGGCCTCTTCACACTGACATTAACGCCGGCCGCTCCGGCCACGAGCCTGGTTGCCGTAGTCGATACCGACGCAACGTACACCGACCCGCGCGCCGGCACCACCAAAGTGGCGAGCAAGATGAACCTGAGTAGCGCCGCCGCCCAAGCCGGAGGGGGGGCAAACGTTGTAATCAGCTCGCTGTCAACGGAAGTGGTGCGTCTGACTGAGGCCGAGCAATTGAGTTTCGCCGATGCAAAGGCCGCCATCGCCGGGCGCCTTAGCCTGACCGGTGGCACCGTTGACGTGACCGTCAATCCCGACGATGTCGTGAGTTCACTTACGAACATCACTGGCTCGGGCGCGTCCAAGGCACTTCTGAGCGAGGCCAACACGCTGGCTGGCCGCTACATGCTCGCTACGAAGATCCTCGATCGCGGCTATGTCAGCGACAGCGCGATCGATCCGGTCAAGACGATGAAAGCCGCGCAGGATGCGGCGTTCAATCCGGAAGGCATCCCGCGCTACGATCACCTGTTTGTCGTGATCTTCGAGAACCACAGCAACCAGTCGATCGACGATCCGGCCTATCCGAACTTCTACAATTACCTACACGTGGAAGGCAACAAGGCCGCCAATTACTTCTCCACCGGCAACCCCAGCGAGCCGAATTACATCGCGCTCGCCAGCGCCGATGATTGGGGCGTGGCTGACGACAACGCGTGGAATTGCTTGCCGGCCGGCGACACCGCCAGCCAGCCGACCGATGTCTACATGCCGTTGAAAGCCTGCGATTCCGACACGAAGGTGCACAACATCAAGGGCCGCCGCAACATGTTCACCGCGATGTACAACGCGGGCATGGGCACACGGGTGTACAGCGAGTCGATGAACCCGGGCCAGGATCCGCGCAAAGACGGAGTCGCCAACACCGCCATCTCGGGAACGAACCGCACCACGGGGGTCACCGAGACGATGCCCGCCAGCCTCTACAAGACCAAACACCACCCAGCCGTCAATTTCGACGAAGTGCGCAACCGTCCGGACTTTTTCAAAAATCTGGCCCGCTCGGTCGGCGGCGGACAGTGGGATGCGTCGATCGGATCCTTTGCCTCGGCCAACCAGATCGCGTGGAACACGCATCAGCTCGAGGACGATCTCAAGAGCGGCGACATTGGCGCGCTGAACTACATCGTGCCTGACCAGTGCGACGATATCCACGGTGGTGTTGGCAGTTGCACGTCCTCGGGGATCGCGCGTGGCGATGCCTATGCCAAGTATCTGGTGGACACCATACAGGCCTCGCCAATCTGGAAGAACACGAACCGCCGCTCGGCCATCGTCATGCTGTTCGACGAAGGCACGAGCTTCTACGGAAGCTCGTCGTGCTGCGGCTGGAACGTGGGCGGGGGAGCCACCAGCGGTGCACCTCTGGGCGAGGGCATCACCACTGCGATTCCGAAATACAGCGGCGGCAACAAGGGCGACGGCCCGACGATCTTCTCGTTACTGACGAACCAACCCAATGCGCCGAAGCAGATCGTGGACTCGGATTCGTACAGCCACTTTTCGTTCGTGCGCACGATGCAGGACATGTTCGCGCTGGCGGACCCGGGCGTACCGACGTCGTACATGAATCGCTCAAAGTACACCGAGCAATTCATCGCGGGCAACCTGGCCAACCTGGCCGAATACTCGGGCAGCGCCAACACGCACTTCGATTCGGTTCGTCCGATGAACCATAAGTACGTGATGAAGGCCGGTGAGCTGGTTTCAGGCGGCAGCCAGAAGGGCGGCAGCGGCAGCGGTTCGGTGGGCAGTGGCAATAGCACATCCACTGGTCCGGACACCACGCAGACAAACATCTGGACGATCAAGCCGTAAGCGCCAAACGCGAAGTCCGTGCATGGCCGGAACGCATCCGCGCGAGCGGGGGCGTCCCGGCTTTGTACCGTGCTTATCACCATGTAGTTTTGCCGATTCATTCGCGCGTTTCGCTGCTCGAATGGCCGGCCGCCAAAACCCATCACCACCATGCGCTATACCATGCTCGCTGCCTGCTTCACGACAGCCATGTTCGTCGTTGCACTCGCCGCGTGCAAGCCCGCGAAGGATTCCATCTCGACATCTCATTCGCCCTCCGCGCCGGCTGCGGTGAAGCAAGCCGTGCCGGGCAAGGTTGCACCGCCGCTTGCTCCTGCGGCGCCGCTATCGGCCGCCGCGCAGATCGGTGCGAAACTGTTCTTCGATCAGTCGCTGTCGGGCTCGGGAAAGATGTCGTGCGCCTCGTGCCACGATCCGAAGCACGCCTATGCGCCCGCCAATGATCTGGCTGTGCAACTGGGCGGCCGTGACGGCAAGCAGCCCGGCACGCGCGCCGTGCCCACACTGATGTACAAGGATTACACCAATCCGTATTCGGACACATTCGAGAACCCTGACATGATTAGCCCGCCTGGACCGGGCGGCGGCCTCACGTGGGACGGACGTGCCAATACGATCGCTGAGCAGGCGGCGATTCCGCTGCTGGCGCTCAACGAGATGGCCGCCACCAGCAGGGCCGCCGTCGTGCAGGCCGTGCGCAAGGGTGCTTATGCAGGCCAGTTCCGTGAGACGTATGGCCCCAACGTATTCGACGATACGGAGAAGGCCTTCGCGTTGATTGGCGCGGCGCTGCAGGCGTACCAAGTCGAAGACCGAAGCTTCCACCCGTACAGCAGCAAGTTTGATCGCTACCGTAACAACAAGGTGGGTGGTGCGCTGACTGATGCTGAAATGCACGGATTGCGTGTGTTCCTCGATCCCAACAAAGGCAACTGTGTCGCCTGCCACCTGATTGGCGGCGGCAACGATGGTAGCCAGGACATGACCAGCGATTACTCGTTCAACGCGATCGGCGTGCCGCGCAACATGGAGATTCCCGCCAACGCCGATCCGAAATATTTCGACTTGGGTCTGTGCGGTCCGTTGCGAACGGACCATCGTCCCGGCAAAGACAAGGGCGCGAGGGAAACCTGCGGCATGTTCAAGACGCCGGTGCTGCGCAACGTGGCGACGCGCCACGTGTTCATGCACAACGGAGTGTTCAAGTCATTGGAGGAAATGCTCCGCTTCTACAACACGCGCGATACCGCGCCAGAGAAGTGGTATCCGCGTGATGCGAGGGGCAAGGTGAACAAGTTCGACGACCTGCCGGCGAAGTACCGCGCCAATATCGACAACCAGATGCCACTGGATCTGCGCGGCGCCGGCAGCCAGACGCCGATGACGGACCAGGAAATGCAGGCCCTGGCCGTCTTCCTGAAGACGTTGACCGATGGCTTCGTGCCGCCCGCTAACGCTGAGGTCGGCGGCCCGCACGTCCATAACGTTGCTGACGCGATCAACGACCCCGCTGCAAGCAAGCCGGCTACGCCGTGATATCTAACACCAATGAACGAAACAAGCGATGAAACCTATTTTGTCCGCCCCCATGCTCGCCACAGTGATGCTGGCGCTTGCTGGCTGCGATCACCCCGACGCTGCCAATGAAGTCAACTTCCGTGCCGCCCTGGACAAGCACCTCGAAGCCCACGGTGATCTTTGCATCGGCCGTCACATTTGGCCGGTCGACGTGCCGGATGTGCCTGTCGCAGGACGCTTGCGCGATGGCATCCAGATGCCAGCGCTCGAACGAGCGGGGCTGGTGGCACACGTGAATGCTGAGATGAAATTGCATCACCGGGACGGCACCGACGAGACCGTGAAGGCATTGCGCTACAACCTGACGGACAAGGGGAGACAGTTCCTCAACGCGCAGCCGCGGACTGCCGGGCGCAACAGCGACGCGGCGCAACCCGATCTATGCTACGGCCATGTGCATCTGGCCAAAATCGCGGGCTGGGACAAGCCGCACAAAAGCGAAGACAGCCCTGAGCACTTGGTTGCCACCGTGCGTTACACCTACACGCTGGAGCCGGCGCCGTGGGCACGCGATCCGGCGGTGCAGGGCGCATTTCCGATACTCGCTCGTGTGGTCAAGGGCAGCGGTTCCACGGAACTGACGCAGGTGTTGGTGGCCGGTGGCGACGGTTGGCAGCCGCTATAGGGCGCTGGGGGTTGAGGCGCTCGTTGTGCCCGCGAAGTGTTCTCGTTCACTCACGTTCCAAGCGCTGCGACCGTCAGGAATGCAATCGCCTTTTCATGGTGAGTCTCCAGACTTCCGAGTTGTCGGTATCTCGCCAGTGAACCGGATACCTCGGGAGGTGCCCTCGCTGCGCCTCAATAAAGAACCAGACGGGTTGTCGTTTCGGCTAGCGCCATCGAGTTAAGCTGGTTGCGTTGACGGTTACGCGCGATGTTCCAAGCCGTTGCTCGCCGAGGACGCTTGTCGCGATCTGTTTGATCAAATTTAGGATTCTGATTTCACACAATGCTTTGTGTCCCAATGTATCCGGGCCGTTTCCTGAAACAAAACGTTGCGCTCGAGCTTCCCCGATCAAGAAATGCTGATTGGGACTATATCCGTAGGAAACTCCAGACCAGGTGGCGTCGACGTAACGTTCGCCGGGCCTCCCATTCTAATGGAACGGACTACCACATGAGCAATGGATGAGGGCATTGTGCACTACACGCTCTGCGTTGCGTTTCAGGTCGTTCGAGGCAATCGTGGAACACTAATCAGCGCGGAAAACCCGTGACTTGAGCACGGTCTGGTTTCCTAATTGACTTGACATAAATCTAATGATCGTAGTCGACAGATCGACAATGAAGGTATCCTAAGTTAAACATAGGACATGTCTTAACTAGTTTGTCGGAAGGCCGCATAGCGGCAATGCAAGTTTCAGTGCATCCCCTCTTGTCAGCGTATCGCATTGACAAGTCTCGCTCGCTTGTCCGCTTTCTTGACAAACACCCGCCCTTAAGCCCGCGAGGAGCTTGGCGCCCCCGAGTCGCCATTGAATCAGATTCAGCAGCGCTGCATTTCATTTTTGTGTCTATGCAGGCTTGCTGGGCACGGCTACGATCAGTTGTCCCTTGCGACAACGCTCCTCTCAACTAATCGCGCGCCCGTTGAAAGACGGGTTTTTTTGACCACATTTTCACGTTGTGCCAGATTCGATCTAATGATGCGGTGAAAAACTGCTGACTGTGCCAACGCAGCCATCGCCACGCAGGAAAATTCGATGCGTCGAAGTTCAGAAGGTGAAAATTCGTCGCACTACCGTAGTAGAGGCGCTCGATACTGGGTCGCTTGAACGGGCGGTCATGCAGGCGAGCAAAGCGACTGGCCTCCAGCCTGATCTTTTCGATTCATATGACGTCGTTTTCGTCTGCCATTCCCGGTAGGCGGCGACACATATCGCAGCCGATGCGTGGGATAGCATCTCAGTAGATTTCTTGTGGCATCGGAGGACTGCGGCGGGCTCGACGCGAGTTTGCAGTATGTTGTCTGTGATGCTAGCGGTCGCGGTCGTTCGGTCAATTCATACGATGGTCTATAAATGGTCGACTTCTGCCTGAGGCGGACCAATCAATGGCGGCGTATCCCGCCGGTTCAACGTCGGACCGGGATTTGGCCACATGCGAACAATCGGCAGTATTGGTAAACGTGCGTTGATGATTCATAGGCAGCCCTCGTATTCGAACAAATAGCCTTCGTCACGCGAACGCTAGCGCATCCGGCCAAATAGCGGGGATGCCAGGCTCGCGGTTGCGAGTTCGTTTGCAGCTGCCAGCAGCGCGGACCCAAGCGTGGCCATGCGTTTCTCAGTCAATCTGACGGCTGGCCCTGCAATGCTGATGACCCCGATCGCGGGGTAACCCCGTCGCTGGACCGGGGCAGCCATCGCCGTCATTCCCGGCGCGAACACTTCGTAGATCGTTGCATAGCCACGGGCACGAGCGGCATCGACGAACGCCAGCAGCGCCTTCACGGTGGTCGGTGCGTTGGGTCCGTACTGCTTCGGTTGCCCAAACCCCTGGCGCGTCACCAACTCGAGCGCACGCTCATCGGTCATGGTCATCATCCAGGCGTGGCCGGTCGCACTGCACGAGAGGATGGTATCCATCCCCATGTCCGGGTCATATCGCAACCCCTTCAGCGCGCCTTGCGCCTTGGCAACCCACGTCAGCCTGTCTCCGTCGACGATAGCGAGCCGGACAAGCTCTCCCGACGATTCCGCGAGGCGGTCGAGCAGCGTTTGCGCAATGTCGATAATGCCGGACGTCGCCAGATAACTGAGCCCCAGCCCAGCGAGCTTCGTGGTCAGCACATAGTCACCGTGCTCGCGTAACTGACGTACATAGCCGCACTGCTTGAGATCGACAAGCAGACGATGGCAGGCACTGCGAGGGATCTCAAGTTGATCCGAGATCAACGCGAGCGGCGTTCCTTCCATCTGTGTCGCGAGAAATTCCAGCACCGCTAATGTCCGCTCGGTTACGCCTGGCATGGAGAGTCCTTTCTTCTCGATCAGGCGACGATGATTGCACAATATGAGATGAGATTCCAGCCTGGAATAACGTCCCGGCAGCGCTGTTAATCTGCCTATTAGCCGTCTCGCAAGATAAGACGCATGAAAAAGGCGCGCCACGCACGTTGAACAATTCAAAGTTCGCCGTGACGTGATGCCGACAAGGTTTGGAATACGGAGACAACATGGATCAGCACTCGCACCTCCCCGCGCAGCAGGCGATGCGCACGCGCGCAGTGACCGCGGCGGCTGTCGGCACCGCACTCGAATGGTTTGATTTCACGTTATACGGCGCACTGGCGGCCACCGTGCTGCCCAAGCTTTTTTTCCCGTCGATGGATTCGACTTCCGCGTTGCTGGCCTCGCTTGCCACGTTCGGTGTCGGGCTCGCAGCGCGACCGCTAGGCGCGATCATTTGTGGTTACCTTGGCGACAAACTCGGACGGCGCAACCTGATGCTCGGTACCGTCACCGTCATGGGCGTCTGCTCGATGTTGATGGGCTTGCTGCCGACCTACGCGAGCATTGGCGTGGCGGCGCCGATATTGCTAGTTATCCTGCGTATCTTGCAGGGCTTCGCGCTGGGCGGCGAATCGACAGGCGCGCAGTTGATGGCGATCGAGCATGCAAGTTCCGATCGTCGCGGCAAATACTCCGGCCTTCTCGGACTATGTTCGCCGCTCAGCCAGATCATGGCCAACGGCGTACTGCTCGCTCTTTCATCGGCGATGTCGGCGCAGGCATTCGACACATATGGCTGGCGCATTCCGTTCATCCTGAGCTTCATCCTCGTGATAGTCGGCATCTACATCCGGCTGCGAGTCAGTGAGACGCCTGCTTTCGTCGCGTTCCGTAAAACTGAAGTCGTTCGTGTCGGCAGTCCGCTTCGCGATGCGCTGCGGCTTCACTGGCGAACGGTGCTCCGATGGATGCTGTTCTTCTGCGGTCCTGCGGCGATCTTTTATCTGATTGTTGTGTTCTCCTTGAGTTATGTGACGAAAACGCTGGGTGTGCCGAAACAGACGGGCTTCTTGTTGTTGATGGGCGCGAACGTGTGCGCAATCGTCGGGGCGCTGGCCGGCGGCATGCTGAGCGACCGGATCGGCCGCAGGAAAGCACTTGCAATCGGTTCGATCGCCACCTTGCTCATGCTTTTCGTGTATTTCCAGATTCTCGATACGAAGAGCTTCGTGCCCATGCTGGCTGCAATGGGTTTCTTTCTCGGCTTCACGCAATTCCAGAGCGGTATCCAGCCGGTTGCATTCGCCGAAGCGTTCCCGACCAATGTGCGTTACTCAGGCTCGGCGCTGGCCTATACCGGCGCCAACCTGATCGCGGGCGGTCCCATGCCTGTTCTTGCGGTCTGGCTCTTCGCCCTTTGCAATGGCTCGCCGTGGGGCGTCGTCGCGGTGTGCGTCACGTTCAATGTTATCTCGCTGGCCGCGATTTTGACCGCACCCGAAACGCTGGGTATCGATATGAACCGGGTCGACTCTGCCGGAGAAGTCATGGGTTCATCGGCACATCCGTCCACGCAATCCCAACCACACTGAATCACTGAAAAGCAGGCACCGCAGATGAAACCACTTGTTTATGTCCTGAATGGTTCGAACTTGAACATGCTCGGCAAGCGCGAACCGCACTTGTATGGTACGACGACGCTGGCCCAGGTGAAAGAACGCACTGAGACCCTCGCGGCCGAGCTTGGTCTCGAATGCGACTTCCGTCAGACGAACCACGAAGGAGTGATGGTCGACTGGCTGCAAGAGGCTTTCGAAAAGGATGCCGCAGTCGTCATCAATCCGGCCGGTTTTTCGTTCGCGTCGATACCAGTGCTGGATGCGGTCAAGCTGATTCGTCAGCCGGTGATCGAGGTGCATATCACCAACATCCACCAGCGGGACGAACAGTATCGGCATTCGCTGGTCTCGTTGGCGGCACGCGGCGTGATATGTGGCCTTGGTGTCGACGGATACCTGCTTGCCGTTCGAGCGGTCGCAGGCGCCATGCAGCGCGCATAGCGTTGACGCGGCGCTAAATGAGCTACTTGTGCGCGCCCGAAGCCATCGCGAGAGCGTCGATATCCCGTTTTTTCTTTGTTTGGCGATGCGAGCGACGGGCAGTGAGCTCACAGTGGCACGTTAGATTTGATTTCGCAAGGTGCGAGATACCGACAACGTCTGCCTCTGGCACGCAACCAGCGCGCCATTTTTCTGATCATCGCAACGGCGTCGCTTTTTTGACTCTACGGATCTCGCCGCGATGACATTTGTACTTGCTCAATCAAGGCTAGTTCTACACCAGTCGCTGGCGCTGTCCAGAAGGCGCATTTGCAGCGTCAATCGAAGCCGGTCAGCAGCTGACAATGCAGTCGGAATGGCATTTCAAGCCTAAAAACAGCCCATTTTCACACTGCGCCTCGGTTTCCGGGGTCGAAAATCCAATGTCCGACAAGGCCCATCAAGAAACGGCATGCAGGGCGCTTGACCCGCGGTCGTCGCGTTTAGGGCAGGGGAGTCCTCGGGCATACGCGCGCCGGATTCGGCCAGCCGCCCGCTCGACGACTAAGCGGATGACGCAGCGTCGGAACATGCCCGCCATGCGGATGGCCAACGGCGCGTGCCGCCACGTCCGGACCGTGTGGAGCTGGCGATCCTTACGGCGCTTGCCGTCACCTACCGCGCCGACATGCTGACCGACTAGTCGCTGGGCTACGCGTTGCGCCTGGTCGCCTAGTCGCCCGGCGCGGCGGCGTTGCGTTCGTGCAGCGTGTGCTGTGGGCGAGTCAGCATAGGATGCGCAACTGTCCGTGACGCTCGCGGCCGCGGGCCGCTTCGCAATTTCACTCGCATTTCTCGATGTCTTTCTGGCAGACGCGAACGCGGTACTTGCCGGCTTTATGTCACGGCTACCCGGACAAAACAACTTGCAACTAACCGTCAAGCAATTCTAACTATTCCAGCACCGTGGCTGCTGCCGCAGCCACGGTGCCGAAAACCCCAGTCAACAAACAGGAGCGCCACCGCACTGACGATCGGGCGAAGCTTCCCGATCGTCAAGCGCCCTACGACCACATGGTAAGCGTAAGCTCAATTGCCAAGGCGTAAGCGTTCATGGCGGGGGCGGGTGCAGAGACTTGCCCATCAAGGGTTTGCCGCTTCTTGGATGGCCCATGGCACATAGCATGCGAGCCATTGATTCAGACCTGTTTCGTGAGAACCGCCAGAGTTTGCACGATTCGAACGGTTACCCGGGCATGGGCCAGTTTTGTCCTGCAGTGCCGCAAGACATACATGCGTGGACGATGCCATGACTGACGAGCGGGCACTTGAACTTGTATTGTGTCAGAGCTTCGGACAACCGAAACAATACGGGCCCAATGCACACACTACGATTCCAGGATTGTTGAGTTCATTCATACGGCTCGAGCGCGCGGATATGCAGCGATCAACGAAGTGTTTGCTCCTGGCAAGACCGCAATGGGTGCAACGGCCGGGTCATCCAGCGCTGGGTTGATAAGCATCGCGGGCCCGCTTCCCGACTCGACGAAACGCGCATGGCGAGCCTCGGCTACGCGCTCTCAGCCGCGGCAACCGAGCTTGCCGCCACACATCACGCGTCGCCGTTGTCCAATCGAAAAAGGTGGGCGGATAGAGGTTGCAAACAACCCCGGATTGTTTGCAACCTCACAGTCCCCGACATCTTGAACGCAACCAATCACTCGGTCAGGCGTTTCCTAAGTGCCAGTGCAGTGGGTTTCCGAAATGTTTCAAGAACTGTAGCGGCTTCGAAGGTTTTTGTGGCTGAACGCGAGCTCTTCATGAGTGCCTCGATGCGTTCAGCCGTGTCTGTAGAAGGAGCAGGGGTGTACACCATGATGCGCGTACCCGGAGCGTCGGGAACTTCGAGCGACAATGCATCAAGCTCCAACAGCCCTGCTACCGGATGCTCAATAGCCTTGCGCCAGTCGCTGCGCTTAAGCACGTCGTGCTCAGCCCACCATCTGCAAAAGTCCGAGTCAGTATCGTTTAATTCTTCGACAAGGTCTCGTAGGAAAACCTCCCCGGATGGACGAAGAATGTAGTCCCCACGAAACTGCGCAAGCACGCACTTCGCGTAAGCATCCCATCCTCGAAACAGCTTGCGTGCGCCTTCGCCATGAAACGTGAACCACAACAGATTGCAGCGTCCCGCGGGCAGCTTTCGAAAATCTGTGAAGACTTTCGTTGCAGCCTCGTTCCACGTGACGTAATTCCAGTTTCCATCAACGACATAAGCCGGCATGTTGCCCAGCTGATCGAGCATGCGGCGTACCGTATCCGTCACGTTCTGCGCGATTGGATATGGACCAGGGGGAGTGTAATGGTTAGCCAGTTCGAACAAATGGGTACGTTCATGCGGCGATAGCTTCAACGCATTGGCAATGCTTTCGACGGTTCTAAACGAGACGTTCACCTCGCGGCCTTGTTCAAGCCATGCGTACCACGTGACACTGATGCCCGCTTTTTCTGCCACTTCTTCGCGACGAAGTCCTGGGGTTTTTCGTCGGGGTCCGGACGGAAAATCAATATCCTGTGGACGCAGCCTTGCGCGTCGGGTTCTCAGAAAGTCAGCCAGCTCGTCCAATCGTTGCTGCTTTTCCATAGCAATCGTCTCCTGAATCTATTCCTGTTACTGCCAATACTAGTAATAGCAGTTGCTAGTTTAGCGAAACGAACCGTGTCACTCTCAGTCCGTCGTCGCGTCAGATCGATTCTTGTCTTCAAGGCCTAACGATTATAGGCGGCTTGAAGAACGATGGTTTTGCGGCGTAGAAAACTTGCGGCGGTGCAAGGAGGCGCTAGACCTCGCGTCGCTGAATAAGAAAACTTACGGAGACATTAATGCGATCTTCTTTTCGTAGAAAGGGTGCGGGCGTGCTTGCCGCGACAGTGTTGTCAATGGTCCCGGCGCTTGGCGCCCACGCCGACTACACCGGTGCCCCCCGCACATTCCTCTTTAATCCAGCGGTGCAGATTCCTTTCTCGGACACGGCCAAGTACAAGAAGAAAGCGCCCTATGTCATCGGTTTTTCTAATGCGGGCTTGGGCGACAGCTGGCGTGTCGTGATGCAGCACTCGCTGATGAAAGCTGCCTCCGAGCACGCCGATGTGATCAAGCAAATGATCATCACCAACGGCAACATGGACGATGCGAAGCAAGCTGCCGACATACAGGACTTGATCTCACGTGGCGTCGACCTGTTGATCGTGAGTGCAAATACTCAGAAAGCACTCGATCCGGTTGTGACGCGCGCAATGAAACAGGGTATTCCCGTAGTCATGGTCGACCGCAGGATCTCGTCGGATAACTTTGTATCGTTCGTAACGGGATCTGACGCGATGATGGGCCGCGTATGGGCTCAGTGGATCGTGGAAAAACTTCACGGCAAGGGAAACGTGATCATGCTCGCTGGGCAAGCAGGATCAAGTGTGAGTGCCGATCGCGAAACAGCAGCCAAGCAAGTATTTTCGCAGTACCCGGACATCAAGGTGCTGGACACGGTCTACTCGGACTGGAGTCCGGTAAAAGCCAAGCAACAGATGCAGGCCATGATCGCGAAGTACGGTCACACGATTAATGCCGTCTGGTGTGCGCATGGACTGCCGGTCGCGGGTTCGATCGATGCCTTCGTTGCTGCAGGATTTAAGGCGGGCGAGATCCCTCCGCATACAACTGCCGACCTCAACGGTCCGCTTCAACTCGCACTGCAATACAAAATCCCGATGCTCGAGATCGGCTATCCGCCGACGATGGGGCGCACGGCGATCGATGTCGCGTTGAAAGTCCTCGCTGGTCAGTCCCTTCCCAAGATCTATGAAATCAGCCCGCAAATTGCGCTGACCCGAGGTGACGAAACGCCGTCAGTGCCACACCCCGACCAATACTTCGACCAGATCGTGGATGCCAAAGGTCCTCCGGATGAAATCATTGATGGCGGCATGGGACCGGGCTACAACCCGTCCACGTTCAAGGTCACGCTGCCAGGTGAGAAATGAGCGCCGGCGTCGTCTCCACGGCTGATCTGATTGAACTTCACCAGATCACGAAGGAATTCCCAGGTGTGAAAAGCCTCGATCAGGTGTCGTTCGGGGTCCGTGCGGGTGAAATCCATGCGCTCGTTGGAGAGAACGGCGCTGGCAAGTCGACGCTAACTAAGGTACTGGCGGGGGTTTATGCACCCGACGCGGGCGAGATCCGATTCGATGGACGCGTAGTTCAGTGGAAGTCGGCACCTGACGCGAAGCGTCGCGGCATTCACGTCATACACCAGGAGCTCGTGTTGTTTCCGCAATCGACTGTCGCCGAAAACATTTTCGCCAGCGCTGAACCGCGCACCCGTCTGGGGTTGCTCGATCACGCAACGATGAACAGGGATGCGCAACGCTTGCTAACGGAATTGGGCGTACAACTTGACCCGCGAGAGCGGGTGGGCAACTTGTCCGTCGCCGACCAGCAGATGGTGGAGATCGCTAAGGCGATGGCCAGCGAGACTCGAGTGCTGGTGCTGGATGAACCAACGGCGGTGATCGCGGGGCGAGAAGTGGAACTGCTCTTTGATCGTGTACGTGCGTTGCGGGCGCGGGGTGTTGCAATTGTCTATATCTCGCATCGGCTGGATGAGATTTTCGCGTTGTGTGATCGCGTGACGGTGATGAAAGACGGCCGCAAGGTCGCCACACATAACGTATCCGACACCACGCGGGACGCGCTGGTTCGCCTTATGGTTGGACGCGAGATGAAGGATATCTACCCGTCTAAGCCGGCGCTCGCAGTGAATGCGCCAACCCTTTTGGAAGTAAGTGATCTGTGCGTTGGCAACAGGGTGTTCAACGCATCATTGTCGGTGCGGGCAGGGGAAATCGTGGGGATAGCCGGCATGGTGGGATCGGGGCGCACCGAACTCGCGTCTGGAATCTTTGGCGCTCTTCCTGCCCGAAGTGGAGTGGTCAAGATTGGCGGCATCAAGCGAACACGCATTACGCCCGCCATTGCAATCCGGCTCGGGCTCGGCTTTGTCACGGAGGACCGGAAATCACAAGGCTTGCTGATGCTGCTTAATGTCGCTCAGAACGTCACCGCAACGACGCTCAAAGGTGTCTCGCGGCTAGGCCTGATGCGGCGCGGCCCAGAAAAGGCTGCTGCTGTGGAAGCAATCAAAAGCTATGCAATTGCTGGGGCACGTCCAACGGGTAGTGTGTCGACGCTGTCGGGCGGTAACCAGCAGAAGGTATTGATCAGCCGTTGGGTCCGCGTATGCAAGCGTGTGCTGATCCTCGATGAGCCGACGCGCGGAGTAGATGTGGGCGCCAAGGCTGAAATTTATCGAGTCATGCGACAACTGACCGAAAGCGGATTAGGAATTCTGATGATCAGTTCCGAGCTCCAAGAAGTCATCGGCATGTCCGACCGGGTCCTGGTGATGCACGAAGGCCGTATTAATGGCGAGCTCACTGGCAGCGCCATGACCGAGCACGACATTATGCGACTCGCAACGACCTCGGTGACACACACTACAGGAGGCCAGCATGAGTACGCTCTTTAGTTTGAACAACGGCCGGTCGCTGTCAATGCGCCGCCATTTATCGCATAACGCAGCCGCTTGGGTCGTGCTTGTTCTCCTGTTCGTCTTGCTTGTATCCGGCACTCTGATCAGCGACCGTTTTTCGACTGTCGGCAACCTGCTCAATGTGCACCAGCAGGCAACGGGTCTCGCACTTGTTTCGCTCGGACAGACGTTAGCGGTCTTGACTGGCGGCATCGACTTGTCGGTCGGGTCCATTATCAGCGTGGCAGCAACGCTCACATCAGGTCTCGCCGACAATCCCTATGGCGGCTGGCCCACTGCCGTGATCGCCGTAGTCCTGCTTTCCGGTTTAATCGGATTGATCAACGGGTGTCTTATCCTGTGGTTGAAAGTTCATCCATTGATTGTCACGCTGGGAATGGGAGCCGTTCTGCAGGGAGGCATTCTTTACTACTCCCTGGGGCCAGCAGGCAGCGTACCGGACGGATTTGATTCGGTTGCTTACGGCCGTTTCCTGAATATCCCTGTCACTGCAACGATCGTCGTGCTGCTGTTTTTCGTCGCCTCCTTCATGATGCGAAAGACGCGCTTCGGTCACTACATTTACATGGTGGGCGATGACGAGCACGCTGCGGCGTTGTCCGGCGTTCCGACGACACGCGTAATTCTTTTTGTGTACTTTTTCTCTGCGATCTGCGCGGGTCTCACGGGCATCTACCTTGCCGCTCAATTCGGCTCGGGTCAACCTTACCTAGGTGTGAACTACACCTTGGCGTCAATCACGCCAGTGGTCGTAGGCGGGACAGTTTTGACAGGTGGTCGAGGTGGTGTCATCGGTACGCTGATAGCGGCATATCTGCTCAGTCTGCTCAACAATCTGATCAATTTCGCGGGCATCCCTTCGCAGTATCAATTGATTGTGCAAGGGCTTGCGGTGATTATCGCGGTTTCAGTCAATACACAACGCAAACGGGTGGCAGCATGAGCGCCGTTGTTGCGAAACGGCCCGCATGGTCGCAGTTCATTTCCTTGAACGTTGCGCGTCGCTACGGCATCTTCATTTTCTTTGCGCTCCTCGTGATCGCCTCTGGCATTTTGTCGCCGACGTTCTTGCGTCAAGACAATGTGGTCAACATGCTGGTGCAATTTGCCCCACTCGGGATGGTCGTGATTGGGCAGGTGTTCGTGATTCTCGTCGGTGGACTGGATTTATCGGTTGCATCAGTCATGGCAACGGCTGCAGTTATCGCGACTTGTTTTGACGGGACGAATACTTCAGCGCCAAAAATTTTTGCAGCGACCATAGGCATGTGTGTCCTCACAGGCTTGTTGAACGGTTTGCTGGTCGCGAAGCGGCAGGTCTCCCCGTTTCTCGCAACATTTGCAACCGCCGTCGTGTTACAGGGCCTCCGCTTTGCCTACACGCAAGGTGCCCCGTCAGGCAACGTACCGCCACTATTTCATGAGATGGGTACAGGCTTCCTCGCCGGGATGCCAGTCAATGTGCTGATCGTCGTGGTGCTGGCGCTTATTTTTGGTGTCTTGCTTCATTTGTCGACGTTTGGACGACGCGTGTTCATGGTCGGCGGGAACTCCGAATCTGCACGCTTGGTCGGTGTGAACCCTGACGTCATCCGGATCGCATGCTACGTCGTCAGCGCACTGCTGGCCGGTCTAGCAGGGCTAGTGCTATCCGGCTTTGTCGGCATCGTCGATAACTGGGTGGGACGAGGCTTTGAGCTTGATTCCATCGTAGCGACAGTCATGGGGGGTGTCGCTCTGTCAGGCGGCAAGGGGACGCTGCTTGGCGGGCTGGTCGGCGCCGCAATCCTGATCATTGTCTTCAACATTGTGTTGTTGCTTGGCATGCCAGTGCAGGCACAAATCATAGTCAAAGGCGCAATCATTATCGGCGCGTCAGCCTGCTATGTAATCCGGCGCGCACGATAAAGACATTCAACGCGGACGACTGATGAAGGATTTGTCCGCCAAAAAGGAGATTGAACATGAGAGCAGTTCGGTTTCACTGCGCACACGATATTCGGGTCGAGAACATTCCCGATCCGAGCGGCATGGGCGCCAACCAGATGATCGTCAAACCGATGTGGTGCGGCATTTGCGGTACAGACCTTCACGAGTATCAAGCAGGACCCATCGTCGTGCCTACGGAACCCCATCCTCTGACGGGGGCAACTGCGCCCCAAGTGCTGGGGCATGAATTCAGCGCGGAGGTGCTTGAGGTCGGCAAGGACGTGAAGAACGTACAGCCGGGCGACCGCATCTCGGTGATGCCACTTGCGTCATGCGGGCAGTGCTACTACTGCACTCGTGGAATGCGCCACCTGTGCGTCAAGATGGCGTGCGTTGGTTTGAGCTGGAATGGAGGCGGGATGGCGGAATACACCGTCATCAATGACTATCACGCGAACAAGCTGCCCGACTCCGTCAGTGACAAACAAGGTGCGCTGATTGAACCGGCCGCCGTCGCGCTTTACGCGGTCGACAGGGGAGGGGTAACTGTTGGCTCGTCGGTGTTGATCACGGGTGCCGGGCCAATAGGCGTGCTCGCGGCGCTGGCTTGCCATGCGGCGGGCGCGAGTCAAATTTTCGTGAGCGAGCCCAATGCGGCAAGAGCGGCGAAGATGGCAGGTTTTGGTGTGGCGACAGAAATTTTCGATCCGACAGATGGCGAACTGCCACAAAAGATTCGCGACCTCACTGAGGGCGTGGGTGTCGACGTCGCGATTGAATGCTCAGGAAATCAGCACGCTCTGAATGCGTGCGTTGATGCCGTGCGTTCGGCCGGCGCGGTTGTACAGGCTGGCCTGCATGTAGGTACAGCGACAGTCGATCCAATGAAATGGTCGCTCAAGGACATTCACATCGAAGGCACATGGTGCTACCCCGTCACGATATGGCCTCGCATCATCGGGATGATCGCTAATGGCAAGTTTCCGGTCGAGAAGCTAATCCACGATCTGATCGATGCCGACGATGTCGTTGCCAAAGGCTTCGATGCTTTGAGCGACAAGGGCGGCGACAAAATGAAAATCCTGATCAACCCGCAACTTACATCCAAGCGAGCAGCCGCATGAGCACACCGAATGCAATACAGAAACCGTCGATTGGATGGATCGGCCTGGGTAAGATGGGCTCACCCATCGTCGTCAACCTGCTGAAGGCTGGCTACGAGGTGTCCGTCTTTGACACGGACCCGACGCGGGCGGGTGAGCTTGCCGCACACGGTGCAAGGCCTGCGCCGGACATCGCGGCTCTGGCGGCTTCCGCTCAGGTTGTGTTCTCAATTATTCCCGATGATTCGGTTCTCATCAAGGTGGCGCTCGGTTCGCAAGGCGTTATTTCTAATCTGTCGCGCGGCGCGGTCTACGTGGATATGAGCACGGTGTCGCCGGCAGTATCCGTAAGAGTTAGCGACGAGGCGAAAGAGAAGGGCGTTGGATACATCGCTGCACCGGTTTCGGGCAGCACGGTCCTTGCCGAAAAAGCGCAACTGACCGTGTTTACGTCGGGCCCACGTGCAGCCTTTGATACTGTACTGCCTATATTCGAAGCAATCTCGGCTAAGCAGTATTACGTCGGCGAGGATCAGCAGGCCCGGTATCTCAAGCTTGCGATCAATCATCTGGTCGGCTCAACGGCAGTGCTACTCGCCGAAGCCTTGACCTTGGGCAAGAAAGGCGGTCTGGACTGGGACGAAATGTTGACGGTCATCGGCGACAGCGTTGCAGCATCGCCTCTTCTTAAATACAAGCTGGAGCCGCTCAAACAGAGGAATTTCAAGGCTGCGTTCTCGTCGCGGCAAATGCTGAAAGACATGTCCTTGGTCGTTGAGGCTGGCGAAGCTGCCGGAGTTCCCATGGCCGCGGCTGCGCTGGTGCGCCAGCAGTTCGCAGACTACGTCGGAGCAGACGGCGCCGAACTCGATTTCTTTTCCATCGTGCGTGCAGTTGAACTGAGCGCTGGCCTTGATAACTAAGCGCCAATCTTTTTGAGGAGCATCACATGCACTACACAGTCTATTGCCTCGACCATGACAACATGGTTGAACGCCGTCTCTCCCATTACGAAGCGCACAAAGCCTATCTTGCGACGACGCCGGTGAAGATGGTGATGTCAGGCCCGTTGCTTGCGCAGGACCAGGAGACCATGATCGGCAGCTTTTTTTTGTACGAGGCTGAGGACATGGGCGACGTACAGCGGTTTAACGCAAAGGATCCGTTTAACGAAGCCGGCATATGGAAAAGCGTGGATATTCGCCCTTTTCTCAAACGCGTCGACAATCGCTGACTGAACCGGAACGATGAGCCCATCTCCATGAGAAACCTTGACGAAAATACGATTACCGAAGCGGTGCTGTCGCGCCACGCCAGCGCCTCAAACCCAAGGTTAAAGGAGATCATGACGAGTTTGGTCAACCACCTTCACGCGTTTGCGCGGGAGGTGCAATTGACGGAGCCAGAATGGGAGTCGGCGATTCGCTTTCTGACTGAAGCGGGGCACATCACCGATGACAAGCGCCAGGAATTTATCCTGTTATCCGACACACTTGGCTTGTCAATGCTCGTCACCGCGATGGCGAACGTCAAGCCGGCTGGGTGCACCGAAGCGACGGTTTTCGGCCCCTTCTTCGTCGACGGTGCACCGGTCCACGCAAACGGTGACGATATCGCCAACGGCGCGAGCGGCGAACCCTGTTACGTGTCCGGGTGTATCAGAGGGCTTGATGGCGTGCCCATTGGAAACGCAGAGATCGAAGTCTGGCAAGCGGATTCTGAAGGCTTCTACGACGTTCAGTACGATAGTGATGTGCATCGTGCGCGCGCGTTGCTGCATAGCGGAACCGACGGTCGTTTTAGTTTCCGAACCATTGTTTCGGTCCCTTACCCGATACCTCATGATGGCCCGGTGGGGCGGATGCTGTCCGCACTTGGACGTCACCCGTGGCGACCTGCGCATCTTCATTTCATGATCACCGCGCCAGGTTTTGAACGGCTTGTCACTCATGTATTTCGCGATGGCGACCCATACCTGGATACCGATGCTGTGTTCGGTGTGCGTTCGTCGCTCATTGCGCAGTGGGTTCATCACGATGAAGGACAAGCCCCCGACGGCTCGCGCATGCACACGCCGTTCAGCACCCTCGACTTCGACTTTGTACTGAATCGCGCATCATGAAACCTCACTTTGCTACACCGTTTATCTACAGCACGCGGGCAACGCGCATTGTGTTTGGTGCAGGTTCGCTCGAACGCCTGGGTAACGAGCTCGATGAGTTGGGTATCCGCCGGGCATTGGTGTTGTGTACACCTGAGCAGCGAGAGCTAGCAGAAAGGGTGCGCGCAATTGGGGGCGCGCGTTGCCACGCAATATTCGATGGCGCGGTCATGCACGTGCCTGTTGAAACGGCAGAAGCCGGTGTCCGGGCCGCGAAGGAGCACGGCGCAGACGGTCTGGTTGCTGCTGGAGGCGGATCGACTCTGGGTCTGGCGAAGGCTATCGCGCTTGAGACAAGCCTGCCTATTGTCGCGATTCCTACCACGTACGCCGGGTCCGAAGTGACGTCTATCTACGGGCTGACAGCCGGAAGTGAGAAGAAAACTGGCAAAAGTCATCGAGTGCTGCCGCGTACAGCAATCTACGATGCAACGCTTACATTGACGCTCCCCGTTGCTTTGAGCGCTACGAGCGGCCTCAACGCAATTGCGCATGCTGCTGAAGGGTTATACGCGCAAGATGGCAACCCCGTCATGTCCATGTTCGCGGAAGAGGGCATTCGCAGCTTGGCTCAAGGTCTCCCTTTTGTGTGTGCTCAGCCGAAGGACATCGAGGCAAGGGAAGTCACGCAGTACGGTGCATGGCTTTGTGGCACGGTATTGGGAAACGTCGGCATGGCGCTCCACCATAAGCTTTGCCATACCCTGGGCGGTACGCTTAATCTTCCGCACGCGGAAACGCATGCAGTGATTCTTCCATACGCAATGGCTTTTAATCTACCTGCTGTTCCTGATGCAAGAGCGCGGCTTTCTCGTGCATTGGACACTGATGATCCGGCCGTGGCGCTTTACGAGCTTGGCCGCAAGCTTGCAGTCCCGGCCTCGCTGGCGGAGCTAGGGGTAAGCGAGTCGGACCTCGATCGCGTGGCCGAATTCGCGATGCGTTCGCCGTATTTCAACCCACGGCCCCTTTCGCTGCAGTCGGTCAGAACATTGCTGCAAATGGCGTTTGAAGGTGATACGCCCATCTCATCTGCGTTCCTGCGTAACTAGTTTGACCGTCGTTCGTTGCCTGGGCGAAATCTATCATCTGCACGGCCGTTTGCAACGAAGTGAACCTCAGCCGTGCATAACTTTAAAGGCCTTTCATTATGAAACAGCGTGCACTTATCGTCGGGGCTAGTGGAATCGCTGGCAGCAATCTGGCCGACCAGCTTGTGAGATCGGGATGGGAGGTCTACGGACTTTCCCGTGGACGGACTGCCGTGTCGGCCGAGGTCAAACCGATACTCGCTGACTTGACCGCAGCAGAATCGGTGAAAACTGCGCTCGGCGCACTTGATGTCAGTCATGTCTTCTTCACTACTTGGGCACGCCAGGCGACCGAGGCCGAAAATATTCGCGTGAATGGCGCGATGATCAGCAATGTGCTGGACGCACTCGCCGATGGGCCGTCGTCGCTTGAACATGTCGCTCTAGTTACCGGACTCAAGCACTATCTCGGACCGTTCGAAGCGTATGCAACGGGCGCAGTTCCCGACACGCCTTTCCGGGAAAGCCAGGGAAGACAGAATGTCGAAAATTTCTACTATGAACAGGAAGATCGGGTGTTTGCTGGCGCGCAGCGGCTGGGTTACACCTGGAGCGTCCATCGCCCGCATACGATCATCGGCTATGCCGTTGGTAATGCGATGAACATGGGTACGACCCTCGCGGTATATGCAACGCTTTGCAAACAAACGAACACGCCCTTTGTATTTCCGGGATCAGTGGCGCAATGGAACAGCCTGACAGATATGACTGATGCCCGTCTCCTGGCGCGTCAGCTTGAATGGGCCGCCACCGCTGATGAGGCGAAGAACGAGGACTTCAACATCGTCAACGGAGACGTGTTCCGGTGGAAATGGATGTGGTCGCGCATTGCCGATTATTTTGACATTGAGCCGATCGCGTTCGATGGCGAAGTTCGTCCACTCGAAAGCAGGATGCAAAATGCGGTCGCACAATGGCAAGATATCGCGTCGCAGCTCTCATTGGCGGAAACGGACATCAATAAATTGGCTTCCTGGTGGCACACCGACGCGGACCTTGGCCGCCCAATGGAAGTCATCACCGATATGTCGAAAAGTCGCAAGGCAGGGTTTCTTGACTACCAGGCAACCGACGAGGCGTTCTTCGACCTTTTTGACCGGTTGGCCGCCGAGCGGATCATACCAACGCGTGGCTGAACTTTACTAGGGGACTAAAAGTGGCCTAATGATTTTGTTCGGACGGTGACTTGCATGAACAGGATCGTCGCCATTTCGCTTGAGCTTGCTGTCGGCGAGTACCGGCGTGATCGGAATAGCGAGATGGAACCTATGGTCAAGCATGTTGTGATGTGGCGGGGCAGTGGCAACCTGCCCGCCGAACGTAAAATGACCGACGCGCTGGTGAAGAGAAATTCGAAGGAATGTCCGAAAAGTAAATCGCTAACGTGTCCAAAGACGCTCGTAGTCGTTCTCACGAAACGACTTTAAGAGCAGTTCAATAAACGTCCGTACCTTCGCGGATAAATGCTTCCTGCTAGGGTACGCGAGGTTGATTGTGAGCCGCGGAAGATCCCATTCATCGAGAAGGGGAACCAGCCGGCCTGCTACGAGATCATCGTACACAATGTATTTTGGCTGTATCAGCACGCCGAGACCGCGAAGCGCAGCTGTACGTAGAACCTGCCCATCGTTCGACTCCATGAGCCCATCGACCAACACGGTGGAGGTCTCGGTGCCGCGCGTAAATTTCAACTCTCGATAGTTCTTTGAGAGGGTGTAATTTAGAATTTTATGATCGACAAGTTGCTCAGGGCTGTCTGGAACCCCGTTTGACTGAAGGTATTCAGGAGATGCCGTCAAAATTCGCCGCGTTACCGCTAGACGACGGATCGTAATCGTCGAATCTCCCTCAAATTCTCTGGTACGAATGGCTAGGTCGATGCTGTTATCGATCATGTCGAGATATCGATTGGCAGTTTCGACATATACCGATACTTCTGGATACAGACGGGTATATTCAGGAATGATCGGAGCGATATGCAGAATGCTAAATGACAAGGAAGCAGATATCCGTAATGTGCCTGTAGGATTCACATTGCTTGCTTGAGCCGTCGAGTCGGCTTCCTTCGCTTCCTGCAACATGGCTTTTGTGCGTTCGACGTATTCGCGACCGATTTCTGTGAAGTAAAGCCGTCGGGTACTTCGTTCAACCAACCTTACTCCCAATCTATCTTCCAGGCTCGACAAATAACGAGTAGCAGCGGGATTCGACATTCCCAGCGCTTGCGCCGCACGGCTCAAACTTCCCAACTCGGCTGTCTTAACCAGCAGCTCAAATTCCGTCCAACGGTCCATGAGTCTCCTTCATATTCCCGTTCAAAGCTAGTAGTTATTTTGACATCTGACACACCTGGAGGAACTGACATTTTATCACTGCATCGCATGCAAGCCATGCACTTTAAACGGGAACCGCCGCTAACATCTCTGCCAAAGCGGCGCGCTCCATAGACCACCAAGCTGATGGAAAGTAAGAGTGGTTGAGAATAAGAAACTCGATCCGCGCGGCGACTAGCTTAGAGATGCGCTTATGCTGTACAAAAACGCATCCACTCCAAGAACAGCCCATGGTACTGGTTTGAAGCAGGATCGCTTGCCACCACTTGGTCAGCGATTGTCAACGCGCTTCAGAAACGGCCGGACCTCCATGGTCTTCCAGATGCCAACCTTATTAAAAGGGTCTTCCTTGGCGAAGTTCCGCACCGCTTCGATCGATTCCGATTCGTAGAGGAAAAAGCTCCCAATCATTGTCTTGTCATCATCGGCAACCAAGGGTCCGGAAATGAGCGTCTTAACCGGCAAGGTTGCCAGATACGCTTTATGCGCGTCATAGTGTGCAAGACGTGTGTCGACCATCCCGTCATGATCGAGGCAATACACGATGTAGTTCATCTGTCATCCTTTTGATTTGAGTAGTCTGTAAAAATGCAATCTCAAGTCCTGACTTTATTCGCCAACCTTGACGAGGATCTTGAGGTGCTCCCCTGACGGATCCAGTAACGCTTCAAAGCCGTCTCGCACGACGTTGTCCATTTCGATCTGCGCGGTTGCGACTTTCTCGACCGGCAAGACGCCGCTTTCAATCATCGCAGCGACGCGAGGAAAGCTGTAGGTTGGGAAGCACCACGTGGCCTCAACGGTGATATCTTTCAATGCCCACTTCATTGCATCGACCGTAGCGAGAGAAGAGTGCAGTCCAGCCTGAACAACAACGCCTTGAGGGCGAACCGCGTCCACACATGCGTTGAGCGATTTCTCCAGGCCAACGCATTCAATTGCAGTATCAACGCCAACACCTTCTTCGGTCTGGTCGCGAATTGCCTCGATCAAGTCGATCTTTGACGGATCTATCGCGATACAATCAGGCACGAGTTCGACCGCCTTTCGCAAGCGGTTCGAATTGACCTCCGCAACGAAAATCCTCGATGCACCCGCTGCCTTTGCAGCAAGCAACGCCAGGGCACCTATGGGTCCGAGACCTGAGATAAGTACTGTCGAACCGGTTGTGACCCGGCCACGGTCTAACGCATAGAGTGAAACTGCGGCCGGTTCCAGCATTGCTGCCTGCGCATCGGTCAGTTTCTTCGGAACCGGGATCGCGTTGTATCCTTTGACCACGGCCTGCTGACCCATTCCACCCCACTTCCACGAAAGTCCAATGCACGCCTGGCAAGGGCTGAGATGAAATAGACCACGACGACCGAAATAATCGTCTCGCGGCGAGACCAGCGGTTGCACGGAGATTCTGTCTCCCGGTGACACGTGTTTAACCGAGCGACCTACGTCCATGACTTCTGCAGAAAACTCATGACCAAGGATTTGCGGGAGTGTTGCTCCACTGTAGGCATGCGGTGTCTTTGGCGTGACTATCGGTCCGCCAACATACTCGTGCAGATCAGTACCGCAGATCCCGCAGACCAATGGGCGCACAAGGACGTCATCGTCAGCAAGCGGCTCTTCCGGTGCCGCGACTTCTTCGACGCGTATGTCGCGCTTACCATGAAATCGAACTGCTTTCATACATCTTCTCCATCAATTAGTGTGAATTGGCGACGCCGAAATCGCGTCTTCTACCAGCATCAATGTGCTCCGGGCATTGCGATCCGGACACGAGTCAAATTTTCCAAGTGCGTGGCTTGACGCCATCAAAGGCGTCTTGAAGCAGGCTTCTGATTCGGCCTCGATCGATCGGCTGCGGATTCCAGTATGGGTTGGCACAGACAATATCTGCCGCACGATCAAGATCGTCCTGATGCATCCCGATCTCTCTCAGCGACATGGGTGCGCCAACTTCTTTAGCAAAATCGTACATTCCGCAACCAGCGTCATCCGCATTAATTGCAAGCGCTATTCGCTTCATTGCTTGCGGCGCCGCATTTGTGTTGTAGGCGAGGGCGTGTGGCAATATGATCGTGTGAGTTTGTGCGTGCGGAAGACCGAAACTTCCTCCTAGCGCGTGACAGAGCTTGTGATGCAGGGCCATTCCGACGGTACCCAAAACAGTCCCGCATAGCCACGATGCATACAACGCCTTTGATCGAGCCGCAACGTCGATAGGATCCCGGACAATCCCGCGAAGCGCTTGCGCCATCGCGCGAATCCCTTCTTCGGCCATGAGGCTGGTTACCGGATTCTGGTCACGCGCGTAGAGTCCCTCTGCAGCGTGGGCCATGGCATTGATTCCGCTTGTCACTGACAGACCTGTGGGCAACGTGAACCGCCCCGGGTTCCGTGGAGGCTGTTGGGTTTAAGTTACGCTGCCATTGGGACAGCTTGATTAGAGAGTTGCCGGTAGTAGTTTGCTTCCGCTTCGGCGGGAGGGATGTAACCGATGGGTTCCAGCAGTCGATGGTTGTTAAACCATGACACCCATTCCAGCGTGGCGAACTCCACAGCTTCTTTGGTCTTCCAGGGCACTCGACGATGAATCAGCTCGGCTTTGTAAAGTCCATTGATCGTTTCTGCTAGGGCATTATCGTAGCTGTCGCCCTTGCTGCCCACCGAAGGTTCGATGCCGGCTTCCGCTAGCCGCTCGCTGTATCGAATCGACACGTATTGCGACCCCCTATCCGAATGGTGAATCAAGCGACTGTCCTGCTCTGGTTGGCGTGCCCAGAGAGCTTGCTCCAATGCATCAAGTACAAAGTCCGTGCGCATCGAACTGCTGACGCGCCAGCCAACAATACGCCGGGCAAAGACGTCGATCACAAAGGCCACGTACAGCCAACCTTGCCAGGTCGATACGTAGGTGAAATCCGAAACCCACAGCTGGTTCGGCCGCTCCGCTCGGAATTGCCGATTGACCCGGTCCAGCGGATAGGGCGCCTTGTCGTCGCTGATCGTCGTGCGCATCACCTTGCCGCGCATCACACCGCGCAGTCCCTGACGACGCATCAGTCGTTCGACGGTGCATCGCGCAACCGCAGTACCTTCACGGGCCAACTGACGCCAGACCTTATCCGCGCCGTAGACCTGCATATTGGCCCGCCAGACACGCTCGATCTGCGGCACCAGCTCTTCGTCACGTCGAGCCCGCGCAGGTCGCAGTGTGGGGTCACGCCGCTGAGCTGCGTAACGACGGTACCCCGACGGGGCAATCCGCAGCACTTTGCAGATCGGCTCAACCCCGTACGTTGCCCGGTGCGCGTCAATGAAGTCCCTCATCACTTGAGTCGGCGGTCGAGCTCCGCCTGCGCGAAAAAAGCGCTCGCCAGCTTCAGGATCTCGTTGGCCCGGCGCAACTCCTTGACCTCGCGCTCCAGGTCTTTGACGCGCTGGGTCTCGGTCGTGCTCACGCCTTCACGCACCCCGGTATCAACCTCCTGGCGCTTGACCCATACCAACAGGGTCTGCGGCACGCAACCAATCTTGGGCGCAATTGACTCCACCGCAGCCCAAAGCGACGGGTACTCTCCGCGGTGCTCCTGCACCATACGCACGGCGCGCTCACGGGATTCAGGTGAAAACTTATTCGACTTGTTCATGGCTCCATCTTCTCAGAGGTTGGAGCCTCCTCAAAATCCGGGGCGGTTCAACGTCGTGCTTAGGCTTGGGTCGTAGATAACAGTCTTAGGCAAGACTCTCACGTCTGTACCGGTTCGCTTCAACGCTGACTCGGTAATCCCATAAATCGGTGTCATCTCGCTGCCCGAGTATGTTGTCGGAATGGCTAAGATAGGAAGTGTGGAATCGAGCGCGATTGCCTTCCCTAAACCGATTGCTGATCCTCCTCCCACGACCACCACTGAATCCGCTTTGAGGGCTGTCGCGAGAGAGAGCGCTTCTCGTGTAAGTTCAATCGGGACATGGGCCACCGTCTTGTCGAAAATACCAGCAAGCTGACTACCCAGTCGCTCGCCGACTTCCATCCCTGTTTCTCGTTGCTCCGGGCTACAAATAACTAGCGCTCGCTCGGCATTTAACGCCCGTATTTCGCGTGCGAGATGGCTCAATGAGCCTTCTCCGAACACCACCTTCGACGGCCGTCCCGTATACACAAACTCCAGCGATTCCATTGCTGACCTCGGAGAAATACGTTCCACTTACTCATCAAATCTCAGGGATTGTGGTTAAGCGTCATCTACAGGATTAAGGACGAAGTCGTAATTAAGCGTGTAGTGGACACTGCTTACCCGTGTTCCATCGGGTGCCACTCCAGGCTCGTGCCGCACCCAATCTGCGACTAAAGATGACCGCACGCCAAAGACTGCGTCTGAGTCAAGATACTTATCCCCGTTGCGGAAAATGTGGGTTACCAGCGTTTCATAACCCGGCGCAGTGATCATGAAATGGAGATGCGCGGGCCTCCACGGGTGGCGGCCCAGCGCCTCGAGCAATTCGCCAACCGGTCCATCGTGAGGTATCGGGTATGCCTCCGCCAGAATCGAACGAAAATGAAAAGCGCCGTCCGCCGCGCTGCGCAATCTCCCACGCGCCCGATGTTCCGGCGTCGTAGGAGAAGTGGGAACTATCTGGACATCGTAAAACCCTTCCTGATCCGACTGCCATACGTCAATTCGTGCAGACGTAACGGGGGACCCGTCCACACCCAGAATCCGACCGCTGACGAAACAAGGCTCGCCTGACGCCCCGTTCGATATATCGCCCCCGTTAGCATATTCTGGTGCTCCGTGGACGTAGAAGGGGCCAAAGACCGTTGCTTCGGTGCACTGCGCAGGTTTCTTGTTGTTTTGCGCGGTAACGAGCATCGACAGGCCAAGCGTGTCGGATAAAAGAATGAACTCTTGCCGTTTGTCGTCGGTTATGTTCCCGACCGCAGTCAAGAAGTCGATTGCTTTAGCCCACTCATCTTCGGTCAGCTTCACTTCTCGTGCAAACGAGTGCAGATGTTGGACCAAGCTTGTCATCACCGTCCGCAGCCTGGCATCTTTCGTCGCCGACATGGAATCAACCACAGCTAGAGTGATCGTGTTTTCATTGATATTGCGCATGGTCTCTCTCTAAATGTCAAATCAGGTTGCCGGCCATTTACGGCGCACAGAAGCCACCTCAATTTCCAGTGCCCGAGCTCACACACGTTCGTCGTACTCGCTCGCGTTTCGCGCTCGCCTTTATCGCTCAGTCGTTGGTAAGGGTGACCTTGATGCACTCGCTTGGCGGAACGTTCAGCGCCTCAATGGCGTCCTTTAGATCGAAACGATGAGTTTGAATAGGTGAGAGATCGATCCCTGTCTTCTCAAGGAAGCGAATCGCCGCCGGCCAGACACCAGGGGACCCTATGCAGCCGCGAACGGTGAGATTGCGCATCTGAATCTTCCCGAGATTTAGAGCAACCTTGCGGTCAAGGCTAATGCCGACCATTGACACGCGTCCTTCTTCTGCAGCGAAGTCGAACACCTTTTCGAGAGACGAATCATGCCCGGATGCTTCGATCACCAGTTCCGCACCCTTACCGCCGGTAAGCGCCATTACCTGCTCAATCACCTTGTCGGTCGGCTCCAGCGCGTAGGCCGCGCCGAGTGCGATGGCGGCCGCACGCCGGCGTTCTAGCGGGTCGATCACAATAACCCGGGCGCCCATGCCGACTGCTGCCGCCGCCGAGCAAAGTCCGATCGTGCCACCGCCGGAAACCACAACGGTCTCGCTAGCGTTGGTACCTCCTGAGCGCATCACCGCGTAGTATCCGCAGGTGAACGGCTCGATCAGAGAGCCCGTGGTGTCATCCAGATTCGCCGGTAGCTTGTGGAGCCATTCAGGCTGAACAGCGAAGTATTCGCGATCCGCGCCGTCCATCGAAAATCCAAAATGATTCAGACGTTCGGGTGTTTCCACGACGCACTCGCCGACTACCCGATCACCCACTTGCAGCCCGGAGACAAGACTGCCTATTGCCATGACTTCACCGCACCACTCGTGGCCAGGAACCACGGGATACGAAATCGGAATGATGTAGCGGCCGCCGAGCAATTCGTAGTCGGAGTGACAGATCCCGACCGCGCGCGTGCGTATCAAGACTTCCGAGTCTTTTATGCTTGGGATAGGGACTTCCTTTACTACTGGTTTTCCGGGGGATTCAAATACCAGAGCTTTCATTTTTTGTCTCAAGGTGGTTTTCAGGTCGCGGCTTGCAGCCGTCGAAGGCTACCTGCCTTTCAAGCGCCGAACACGTGAATCTCTCCAAAAGCGAGATTCGTCAATTGTCTCGGCGCTCTTGGTTGGTCTTTGGAAGAACCGCGCCTTATGTGTGAAAATGGACCAAAACATGTGCCCCGCTTGGGTTGCGAAGATCCAAGATGTTGCAATCTGATTTTTATCGTAGCGTTGATCAACACCGAACCCATGCGACTCGAATCAGTTCACGTCTCGACGCTTGATTTAAGCTTTATACGGTCGTCAATCCAATCCGCATTCGTCTAGCCAGTATCAGTCAAGAAAATATGACACCGCCGTTCACGTTCAAGGCTTCCCCAGTCACATATTCGCCGTCTTCGGACGACAAATACACAATCGCTGAAGCTATGTCTTCCGGTCGACCGAGTCGGCCCAATGGAATACTGTTTTTTACGTGCTGGACCTGTTCTTCATAAGTTATCTCGCGTAACACCGCTTCCTCTCTCATCGCTTTCTTAAGCATGTCGGTTTCGGTGTTTCCGGGGCAGACTGTGTTTGCCCGGACACAAAAGGGTGCCATTTCGAGCGCTAACGCTTCAGTCATTCGCACGACCGCCGCCTTGGTTGCGCAGTAGACCGCAAAGTTGGCGAACCCCTGCTTCGCGTACCAGGAGCCAATGTTGATAATGCAACCGCTCTTCTGATCTCGCATGACACGGGCCGCGGCTCGGCTGCCATTGAATACGCCCCGGAAGTTCACGCTAACGATCCGGTCAAACTCACTGTCGGGAGTGTCCGCGACCAGCATCATTGTCTGAACGACTGCCGCGTTGTTGACGATAAGGTCTAGACGGCCGTGTTTCGCGACTGTCGATTCGATCAAGGCATTCGTTGAGTCGCTACTGACAACATCGACCTGGAGCGAAGAGACTTTGCAATCCGGAACGGCGGCAAGTGCTTCGGCGACAGTGTCGTCGCACGAAGCAAGATCCGCTGCGATCACGGTGGCCCCTTCCTTTACAAGCCGAAGAACGATACCTCGACCAACGCCTCGAGCTGCGCCTGTGACAACTGCTACTTTCCTTTCAAGTTTTCTTGAATTCACAACAATTCTCCATTTCCAGACTTTGAGGATTACGCATTTGAGTGGTCGATTTGAACGTTTCTCTACTTGCGCCACCATTGATCCGTATCGTCTACACATTCTCCACGCGTGCGCCAGAAAACCACACTCCAGAGAAACTTCTTAATACAAAGAATTTGACGGTGGAGAACCGTAGAAGTGGTGCTAGGCGTTTTCATGTCGTGTCTGCTCCGTCTTTAATATGCGCGATGCCAGATGCACTGATCATCTGTTGTTTGGATCGGCGCGCTTGTTGTCTCGTATGTTCCGGTGACAAACACGAGAAACGACGGGACAGACGCAAGATAGACGATAATCCGAAGTCCTTATGATTTGGCGACGGCTCACCCTTTGCCCGTGCTATTTCGGCGGCTAGCTCGAAGCAGCGGGAACGTTCGCTTAGTAACAGAGCCAGGGCTCTCGCGATAATCTCCATATCGCGGGCATCCAGATCCCGGGTTTCATCAATCTTGCTCACGATTTCAGTTTCGTCAAAGAGAGTTCCCATGTGACACCTTGAATCCTTGGGATCACACCTGGCGCCGGCGAGGAAAATCGGACGGCGTTACTTCACGATTCCGATCTTTGCGCGATCTGTGGTGAGTATCACTGCGATCAGCGCCATGACCCCGAACACGATGTTCTGCGTCGTTGGTGAAATGCCGACCATGACCGTAATCACGCGCAACCATGCAGTGATCACGCCGCCCACCAGGGCCGCGCCGATACCGCCGACACCACCTGAAATCGCAGTACCACCCAACACCACGCCGACAATCGACAGGAGAAGAAGGTTGCCCGCAATGCCGGGAGAACTGAATCCGGTGATTGAACTCAGCAGAACGCCTCCGATCCCGGCACAAAGCGCCGACAACGCAAATACGAGGCAACGAATACGAACCGTGTCGACACCCGACATGATTGCCGTACGTTCACCTGAGCCGAGCGCGTAGAGATCACGGCCAAACCGGGTGTACCGTATGAGAAGGGTGAGAATCAGCGTGAGGGTCAACACGACGATGATCGAGTTTGGAATGACGCCGGAGCTCTCGGAAATCCATCCGACGACCGAATCGTCATCCGGAATCGGCAGCGCCGTTGCGTTCGAGAGCAATAGCGCAAGCCCGGTTACGATGCTGAGCGTCGCCAACGTCGTAATGAATGACGGAAGCTGTAGCTTCGCATGCACATAACCTTGAAGTCCACCAAACAGAAATGCGCCTAGAAGGATAATGGGTGTTGTCCAGAGCCCAAAGACCGGATGGCAGTTGACGATCAGAACACCGACCAGCGCGGCAATCCCGGCTACGGAAAGATCAATGCTGCCGGCGAGTATCGGCAGGGTGCTTCCTACCACGAGAATCAGCAGCGGAGCCGCATCGGTGAAGAAATTCGACAGGCCGCCAGTAGACAGCACGCCGGGTGCAAAGACGGAGCTTCCGGCGACCAGCAGGATTAGAACCAGCAGCGGGATCAGGCCACGGGCTCGGCTGAAATAAACCCCTAAGGCAGGACTGACAGGTTTCGCGATGTTCATTTTTTTATACCCCTCATTGCTGTTCAGACCATTGACTTGACAATGTCTTCTTGACTCGGAATGTCGCCTTCACGAAGATTATGAGAGGCTGTAATGTGCCCATCCCTCAACACGATGATCCGGTCGGCGAGTTCAATGACTTCCTCGCTGGTATCCGCGACAAATACGATGGACATGCCCAACTGAGCCTGTTCCCTGATTGCGTCAAAGAGATCATCGCGTGCCCCCGGATCCAGGCCGCGGCTGGGGTGGTCCAGCAACAGGAGCTTGAGTTTCTTGGACATCAGCCATTTTCCAAGCACCACTTTCTGCTGATTTCCACCACTGAGGCGCTCGATTCGGTCCTTCCCAGATGTGGACTTCACCTTGAGTCGCTGCATCCAGTGGGTCGCGGCAGCTTCCTCTGCACGGTAGTCAACGAAAAAGCGGCTGCGACCATATTCGAGGCCGTAAGTGACTACCATGTTTTGGATAAGAGTCCTTCCTGCCAGCATGCCCTCAAGCCGCCGATTGGAGGGTAGATATGCAATGCCGTGGTCGACTGCGTCTCGTGGACTGAGTGACAATGCAGGCTTATCATCGAGCGTTATCTGGCCAGTTACTGATTCTCCTGCGCCAAAGACGGTCCGGCAGATCTCCTCAGCCCCTGAGCCTTGTACGCCGACAAGCCCGACGATTTCACCTCGTGCTACGTCGAGGTCGAGATTTTTGAACTTGCTGCCGTCGCTGAGTTTCCTGATCTTCAAGCGTGGACCAGGCGTATCGACGCGAATTGACTCCCTCTCCTTGCGTGGTCGTACCTTGCGCTCGTGACCAACCATGAGTTTGTATAACTCGTCCCGATCGAGAGCGGAAACTTGCTCATCCGCCACCTTGACGCCGTTCGTTAAAACGGCGACCCGATCTGAAATCTCGAGAATCTCGTCGAGCCGGTGCGAGATGAAAACGATGGACGCGCGACTTCTCAAGCGCTGGATTTCACGGAAGAGGATCTTGATCTCATCTGGATTGAGCACAGATGTCGGTTCGTCGAAGAGAACAATGGGAGGATGGTCGACCAATTCCTCAATGGCGAGTACCTTCGCCAGTTCAACCTGCTGACGCTCTGCGAAACTTAGGTCCTCAACTGTCACATCCGGTCGGGTATTGACGCCAATCTTGTCCAATTGTGCTTGTGCCGCCGCGAACAACGCTTGCCAGCGGTAGATGCCGCCCCGCGTAGCATGGTTCGGCTTGTCGATAAAGATGTTCTCCGCAACGGTGAGGTTGGGGACCAGAGACTGTTCCTGATGGACCATTCCAATCCCCAGGGATGTTGCCATCGCCGCGGAACGAATTGAAACGGGTTTGCCTCGAAGCAGAATTTCGCCGGAATCCGGGTGCTGCAGACCCGCTAGAATCTTCATAAGCGAAGATTTTCCTGAACCGTTTTGGCCAACCAGACCCAACACTTCTCCTGCTCTCAGTTCAAGATTGAGGTTGTCGAGCGCGACGACCTGGCCGAACCGCTTGCTGATATTTTTCAGTTCGAGAATGGTAGTCATTTCACGACCCTTAATTTCCGACGCAGGTGGTAACTGGTCAAACTGATCGCCACGAGAATCACCGCTCCGCTAAAAATGTTGCGAGAGTACGGGCCCGCGCCAATTTGAATCAGGCCATTGCCCAGAACTTCAAGAATCACTGCACCCAGGGCCGATTGAAGTGCGCCACCTCGGCCTCCGCTCAATAGCGTCCCACCGACGACAGCGGCACTAATTGCTGGGAAGAGTTGACCCGCACCGATATCAGCATTGCCGTTACCTAGTTGCGCCGATAGGAGTACTCCACCAAATGCGGCGATACCGCCCGAGATAACAAATGCGATAAATTTGTAGCGCTTGATGGGAAGGCCTGACGCAACGATGATCCCTTCGTCTCCACCGATCGCATAGATCATTCGTCCGAGGCGCGTGTACTTGAGCACAAAATAAGCTGCCGCGACAATCGCAAACGCGATATAGACGATCAAGCTCAACCCGCCCAGGTGAACTGATGAAAAGCCCAGGACCAAAGGCTCATGGATGGTGGGCACCCTATCGGGGAAAAGTACTGCTGCCAGGCCTAGTCCAATAAACCACGTTCCGAGGGTCACTATCAAAGACGGCGTTTTTCCGAAGACGTGTAAGGTGCCGTTCAGGGCGCCGAAAATCACACCGATAGAAATCGCAATCAAGATGCCGGATAATCCGAAGTCATGCTGATTGATTCCGTTAGCCACCAACAGCGAGAGCGTCATGCTCGCTGTGGCGATGGTGCCTTGCATGGAGAGATCGATTGCGCCGAGAAGGATCACAAAGGTGATCCCCACGGCGAGGATGCTCGGAACGGCAGCTGCCTCGAGGATCGACCGGAAGTTCCCGATGCTAATAAAGCTTCCCGTCAGAGCCTGAAAGACGATCACCATTATCACCAGGGCAATCAACGGCCCCAGGTTCTGCAGGGTTTTCATCGAGAGTGGTCGGCTTCGCCCGAGCTCTACGTCTTTATTGCTAACGCTATGCGAGTTCAACATGATCTCTCCAACTCATTGGCGCATTTACTTTGCGGCATTCACACCAACGGGAATCTGACCTGCCGAGTACTGCCAGAAATCTTTCTTAATATCGGCGTAGGTGTACTTTGGAGAGTTGGCTTTCAGGTCGAGGAAGTGGTCGACATTGTCTTTCGTGACAACTTCCTGCTTCAGATAGAAGTCCCGTTGTGCTTTGGTGAGCTTGTCGGGCTGAATGTCTCCGAGCGCCGCGGCTCGGGCCAACGCAGTGGCAACAGCACCCTGCAGCACCGCGTCATTCCACACAGTGGCAAGCATGTCACCACTCTTGACCATGTCCAGACCGACCTTCGATCCGTCTGAGCCAGTAACGAATACTTTTCCATTTAGCTGCTTTTCACGAAGAGCCGCCACCGCACCCCGTGCCATTGCATCGTTGGATGCAAAAATTCCGTTGAGGGAATCGCCATATCGAGCTAGCCACGTACGTGCGATCGTTTGCGCCTTCGTTTCCTGCCAGTCGCCGACCTGGGTATCAACCAGCTTCATCCCCGGGCACTCAGCCAGCGCCTTTTTAAGGCCTTCCATGCGCTGGAACGCGGGTGGGGTGGAAGGAACACCTTCGATCGCAGCGATCTGTCCTTTGCCGTTGAGCGCCTTGCATAGCGCCTTAGCCTGCAGATACCCGGACTCGACGCCGTCAAAAGAGGTGTGAGCTACCCATTTACCATTACCTGTATCCCACGGATGGAGATTCTCCGGGCGGTTCCAGATTGTGACGACGAACACACCAGCCTTCGCAGACCGTTCAACCACAGCTTTCACATACGCATTTGAGGTCGCATCGACGGTAAGGGAGCATCCGGTACAACCACCCGCATAGAGCGCGCCGAGTTGCGCGAGCAACTGGTCGCCTTGATAGTTGTCCGCAATGACCGTTGGTTTAGACCCGGCCGAGCTAGCGATGTCGTCGACACCGCGAACATATTCGGCCCAGTATTCCGATGCCGTTTCATCGATGCCAGCGATGATTTTTTCGCCGGAACCGGCAGCAGCGAACGCGTGGGGTTGGACCAGCAGCCCACCAAAAAAAGCGGTGGCGGAAAGTATCGTCGCAAGCGACTTGATTCTTGTCTTGGCGGCATGTGCCATGTCTGTCTCCATATTTGTTATGTATTTAAGTTCACTTTTGTAAGCTGTGAATCGTCGTCGGGAATGATGTCAAACATGTCTGGTAGCTGCTCAAGTACCAAGCGGTGCCAACGTGAAAGAACGATAGTTTCGATCAAGCAAAATTAGAAGAGCGGGTGCCTTAAATGAGTTTTCCACCAAATGGAAAAATCATAAGGATTACCCTGACTGAGGAAGGCATTCGGTCCATCAATCGCTTTGTGGTCATTGCGTCGCTGCAATTCTTCCACTAAGCGGAAATTAGATTTCTGTTGACAGCGCTATCGGCGAGGAGATGCGGCCTTTATAGTCGTTCGCAGTACGCTCACGATGACGATCGCGAAATCTGATTCTCGAAGACGAGTTCGAATCAATGAAATCAAAAAATGAAAGAGAAAGGAAAACATGATTAAACATATCGTCATGTGGCGGGTCGGTGGCTCGTCCGAACAAGAAAAAACGGATTCGAAGAATCTCTTAAAGCAGGCATTTGAGTCGCTCAATGGCAAGGTGCCCGGAATGCGCATGCTCGAGATTGGAATTGACGCGAGCCGCGTCGACTATGCGTGCGATGTTGTTCTGTATTCCGAATTTGACTCATTGGATGCCTTGACTGCCTATGCGAATCACCCCGAACATCTTCGCGTCAAAGGGTTGATTGGGGAGATCCGCATTGCGCGACATCAAGTGGACTACGAGACCACGGGTTGAGCTTTTAAGAATCGACCCAACTCATCGCAGACAGAACCGCGCCACAGTACAAGAACTATTCTGGAGAGACTAATGGATATCGGCAATCGACTTGACCATCTTACATACTCAACGTTGGTGCATCCTGGCGACAATTGGGAGCAAATCAATGCGAGCCTTCGTAAATATCTGCCCGAGGTCAAGAAACGTTTTTCACCTGACGAACCGTTCGGTGTATGCATCCGCCTGGCTTCTGCAACGGCAAATGAATTGGTGCAAAACAAGAGCGCGCGCGAAGAGCTCAAGCGCTTTTTTCAGGAGAATGATCTATATATTTTTACGGCGAACGCCTTTGTGTATGGCACCTTCAAAAATACTCTGGTCAAGGAACAAGTCTATGAGCCTGACTGGCACACAGAAGAACGCTTGCAATATACGAAGAACGTCGCGGATATTCTGGCTGATCTAGCACCGGCAGGTGTCGCGCCTTCGATCCAGACTGCGCCACTTGCGTTCCGTCCGAAAGTCGATACGCCCGAGTATTTGGCGACGATGACGACAAATGTACTTAGGATGATTGCGCATCTTGCGAATCTCGAAAAGACAACGGGACGTCGAGTGACGCTTGCGCTGGAGCCTGAGCCCGCTTGCTATCTCGAGACCACCGACGACGTCGTGACGTATTTTCGTGAGCAACTCTATTCCGGTGCGTCGGCCCGTCATCTGGCCAAGATCAGCGGAATGCCCGTGTCGGAAGCAATTGGCGCCCTAAGAAGATATGTCGGCATTGTGTACGATATCTGTCATCAGGCCGTGGAATGCGAGGATATTGAGGATTCGTTGAATCGGCTCGTGGATGCGGGCGTACCGATCTTCAAATTGCAGGAAGCGTCTGCGGTCCGCGTTGCCGAGGTGACTCAAGAGTCTATTGACGCGCTCAGGAGGTTCGCCGACACGATCTACCTAACCCAAACGAGCGAAATCAAAGACGGCAAGGTCAAGCAATATCTAAACCTTGAAGACGCGTTTGATGCGTGGGAGCGTGATCCTGGTCCCCGTGAATGGCGTATCCACTTCCATGTACCCGTTTTTCTCGAGGAACTGGGTGTCCTCAGGACAACGCGGTTCGCAATCGTGGACGCTTTGCGACTCCACAAAGCATTACCGTTGTCGTCCCATCTTGAGATAGAAACCTATACGTGGGACGTTCTCCCGGATCATCTTAAGACTGGCGACATTGTCGATTATGTATCCCGCGAGCTGGACTGGGTGCGTTCTCAGTTGATCGACTAACGATGTCGCGGTCTTTATAACGGCTGTGCGGGAGTTAAGCGACATGAATTCTGTGTGTGTCATCAGTGCGTCGTTCCACTATGTGTTTGACGATTCTGCTCGCGGACAAGACGGTGCTGCCAGCAGATTGATCGAACTGGTGAACATATCAATCGAGCAGGGGGCCAGCGTCATAGACCTCGGGGCGATGACCTTTGGCACATTGCCCGCGGGAGGCAGCGAACGGCTGGCCCGCATTGTGGCCGACATACGAGATGTTTATCCAGAAGCGATCTTTCAGATCACGGCACACAGCTTCATGCATCTCGCTGATCTGCTTCGCGATTACCGCGCATTTGCGCCTGACATTGTGTCGGTTCCGTTGAGCGCATTTTTCGCCAAGGACGCGACCGCTATCTTGCGCTCTCAAGAAGAACAGGTACCCCGTCTCCGATCAAGTCTGGTTCTCGACTTACATGATTTGTCGATGTTGTTTCAAGCGGTGTCGTTGCAAAATGACGGGCTGCTCAAGGGCCCTTTGCGTGTCAATTTCTGCTTCGGGCAAGAGTTTGGAATCCCGTCGGATCGACATGCTTTCGGCTTTTTTGTCCAAACGCTCAGGCGGCTCGCACCGGATGCAATGTGGTCAGGCATCGGTCGAGGAAAAAGCGAACTAGAACTCGCACGCTGGTCGATGGATACCGGTGGTCATTGCAAGGCAATCGTTTCGGCTGAGGCGAACGCGAATGACGATTCCCATGACCGCGATAAGGCGACGCTCTCGCGAGTGGTTCAGCTATGCAAGGAATACGGACGTAGGCCTGCGTCTTTCGCCGAGGCTCGCCGCGTTCTATCGCTCGACGATGCAACGCAGGTTTCGCTGGTTTGACCGGAATACGAGAGACAGAATCGCTGTAATCGAGAAACGCTTCTGACGTTTCACTGTTTTTGCTGATCTCAGAACCAAACAGCCCGTCTGCTCGGGGTTCGCAACTTTGAATTTCAAGGAATCTAGAAATGTCTGATTTAAGAATTGCCATGCTCGGCACGGGCGCTCAGGGTGCGTCCATCGGCGCGGACCTGCAACTCGCAGGGCTGGACGTTACGTTTATCGAGCAATGGCCTGATCACGTAGAGGCAATGCGGAAAAACGGTATCACGGTAAACCTGCCCACTCGCACGATCAATGCAAAGGTCAAAGCGCTGCATTTATGCGAGGTGGCGGAACTGCGCGAGAAATTTGATGTAGTTTTCATTGTTACGAAGGCATATGACACTAAGTGGTCGTGCCAGCTTATCGAGCCATACGTCAAGTCGGATGGATTAGTCGTGGGCTTGCAAAATGGCATGTCGATTGACGCGATCGCAAGTGTCGTCGGTCCGCATCGAACCATTGGTGCTGTGATTGAAATAGCATCGAACATGTTCGTTCCGGGCGTTACAAATCGCCAGAACGATAAAGACACGTCGTGGTTTGCCGTTGGCGGGTATGACGCGGCGACCAAGGGCCGTGCCGAGTCAATCGCCAATATTTTGAAGCATACGGGCACTGTCGAAGTGACATCCGACATTCGCTCGTCCAAATGGATGAAGCTCGTAGTGAATGCAGCGGAACTTGTTCCGTCCGCCATTCTCAATCTTCCCCTCGCTGCTGCGGCACGTGTGCCAGGAATGCTCGAATTCATGCGCCAGGCGGGCTACGAGGCAATCCACGCAGCACTGGCAAGCGGTAGCAGGATCGTGCCCATTTTTGGCATGTCGGGTGTTGACCCATCCAAACCGGAGAAAGTGGTCGATGATCTGTTCGATGAAGTGCTCAAGACATTCTCTATGGAGAGCACGCTGACAACCACGCTGCAGGACTGGCGTAAAGGTCGCCGCGGTGAAACAGACGACGTCAATGGCTATGTCGTCGAATGGCTGGAGAAAGTCGGAAAATCTTCGCCAATCAACCTGCGCGTAGTAGAGATTGCGCACAAGATCGAGTCGGGTCAACTCGACGCTGATCCGTCCAACATCAAACTTCTGCTCGATGCCGTGAAGTAGCGGCCAGTTGTCCAGGCGGATCACTTGTCGACCCGACCTGTTTGATTTCACGGACCCAGGAGTTGATATTGACCCAATGCCGTATTGCCCTACTTGGCACAGGCGCCAATGGCGCCACGATTGCGGCCGATCTTTCGCGTGCAGGTCACGACGTGGTGTTAATTGATCAATGGGCTGCTCATGTCGAGGCAATGCGCGCATAAGGCGTCAAGCAGATAATGCGTGACCAGACGATAGTGACCGAAGTTCGTGCCTTTCATCTTTCCGATGTTTGCACATTCACGGACCAGTTCGATATCGTATTGCTGTCATGCAAAGCTTACGACACGCGCTGGCACTGCCACCTGATCAAGCCGTATCTCAAACCCGGCGGCTTGCTTGCCGGCGTGCAAAACGGGATGACCGTCGATGCGATCACAGAGGTCGTTGGTTCGCACCGAAGCATGGGCACGGTGATAGAGATTTCATCGACGATGTTTGATCCAGGCGTCGTACGCCGGGATTCTCCGCCCGATCGTTCCTGGTTTGCAGTTGGAGCAACAAGCACTGAAACGCAGGGACGCGAACTGGAAATTTCGTCGCTGTTAAGTGATGTAGGCCGGGTAGCGATTGTGAAGGATATCCGCGCCACAAAATGGATGAAAATCATCAGTAACGCAACGACCCTGGTGACGACTGCGATCCTGGGCCTCCCGATGCTGGAAGCGATGCATTTTCCGGGTATGCGGGAGTTCATGTTGCGCTCAGGTCAAGAAGCTTTGGAGGCAGGCTTGCTGCAAAATTACGACGTCTTGCCGATTTTCGGTTTGAGGTCAGAGGATGTCGCAGATCGGGAGAAGGTCGTTGAACGGCTCTTGGATACGTTGATGAGTGGGTTCGTTCTACCAGAGACTACAACGACGGTTCTTCAAGATTGGCAAAAAGGCCGTCGTAGTGAGGTTGATGACATGAATGGGCTGGTTGTGGACCAACTGGCCCTTGCCGGACGAAACGCTCCTGCCAATCGAGCAATCGTTCGCATTGCGCATCAAATTGAGCGACGGCAAGAAACACCGGGTGTTGGAAACATGCAAGTCCTATTGAAAGAAGTAATGCGACCTTGAATTGGAAAATAACGCGACTAGCGATGACGGTCATTTCGGTTTTTCCCGGTCACAAAATTCGAGCATGACCGATACGTGCCACTACCGAGGTAAATCAAACAGTGAAAATTGATCTTTCCGGAAAGACAGCGGTGATCAGCGCATCAAGCGCGGGTATAGGGCTAGCCATTGCAACTGGGCTGGCGGCGGCTGGCGCTGAGGTTGTGATCAACGGTAGAAAGCAAGACGCCGTGGACCGAGCGATCGAGCGCATTCGTCAGGATGTCTCAGGCGCGCGGGTGCGCGGCGTCGCTCGCGATCTTGGTGGGCGTGAAGGCTGTGATGCATTTGTAGAGGCGATTCCAGCAGCTGATATTCTTGTGAACAACCTTGGCTTCTTCGGTCCCGGGGATATTCTAGGAACCGACGATGATGAGTGGCAGCGTTACTTCGAGGTCAACGTTATGTCCGGTGTCCGGCTGACACGAGCCTATTTGCAGGGGATGATCGAGCGAAAATGGGGTCGTGTCATATTCATATCTTCCGAGTCTGGACTTAGCATCCCTGGTGACATGCTCGCATATGGATTCTCCAAGACATCTCAACTGAGTATCGCGCGAGGCGTAGCGAAGTTTGCCGCTGGCACGGGCGTCACGGTCAATTCCGTACTGCCTGGTCCAACGCTATCGGACGGTATTCGGGAAATGCTCAATGAAAGGGCGCAGGCAACTGGAAAACCGGTTGAGCAAATTCTTGATGAGTTCGTACTCGAAACCCGAGGCTCATCCATCATCCGGCGGTCGACCAGTACAGAGGAGGTCGCAAATATGGTGGTTTATGCGAGCTCGATGCAGGCTTCGGCGACAACTGGGGCCGCGCTGCGCGTGGATGGTGGGATAGTAGACAGTATAAGCTGACTTCAATGTATCTCAACCTTGATTAGGCCTGTCCGCTCTGTTGTGCCAGGACTCAACGCCTGTGGCGACAGCTCGAACAACAACCGGCAACAATGCAGTTGACGCGTTCGATACAGCAGGACATTTTCTGCGACCCATTACTTGGGGGGTGTGCTTAACTCTCCGTGGGGCATCGCGGCGGCGCCGAGCAATTTCGACGCGCCCAGCAATGAACTACTTGTGGTCAATTGCGGTGGCACGATCAACGCATACGATGCGATCACGGGGCAGCCAAGCGCGAAGCACTGGTAAGCAGGCAACGCCATCAATGACGTTATCGCCGTTTTCCTAATTAATTTTACATAATCTTATTGATCGATTTTAAGTATGTATATATATGAATCGTTCGCTGAAAATCAGCTAGGCTCGAAATTTAATTGAATGCGAGAATCATTTTCAGGATCGCGCCGTTCTTGTCAAACATCGACCAACCTTCCTTGCGCTCTACGTCCTGCACACTCCGTAAGAGAGTTCGCTCGGCCTCGCGAACGGTTCGAGCACCGAGCGGCCAGGCAGCGCTTCGTAGAGAAAGCACGCCAGATACACAGTCTTGAGCAGGCAACTCATCGGCGTTCCCGTGAACATGGCGCATCTCACCAACGCAAGGTGGTTTTCGAGCGAAACAGTTCGGGCCTTCGTGACAGGGAGCGGCAACAACATCTTTTTGGTAAGCGGGTCTTTCCGGAAGTAGTGGTGTGTATTGCGTGATTTTGGCGAACCGGCCAAAAAACGATTATTTCTTGGCGGGTGACGGGGAACGGTGCCGCGCGAATGATGAATCTTATCCACCGATTCATTAACAGCTCTATGCCACCAATTCAGGGGGCGATAGTCTCCGTCATCCTTTGCAGCGGCTCGGGTCTCGCCAAATGCACCCTCCCGCCTTGCTGGAGTTTTTTCGTGTGCGTTGGCCCGTGAGGGTCTGCTCTCGACGTTCCTGACCGCTGAAGGTGGGGGCGTTCTTCCATTTGACGGTATCCAAGATGTGACCGACACCTATCGCGAGTGGGGATGGCATCACTCCTGGGCAGTTGACGACACCGGCGCCATATACCTGCAAATCCAGTACGAGATGTCCGATCTGCCGACGGAGGCCAGTAACCGTGCAAGTAATGGCGATTTACGTGGGCTAACTGCTTTCGAAACTGTAGTTTGGCCTAAAAGTTTGCATTTTTTGCGATTGTTCAGACAATAAACCGTTACAGCATGTTACATTTTGTTTAAAAATGTAAGTATTGGAATCGGGTCGAACAATGAATGCAAAAAGCCATCGGTTGGTTTTCAACCGGCATCGGGGAATGTTGGTTGCTGTTGAGGAAACCGCTAGCACTGGACGTCAAGCGAGTCAGGGTGGATCCCGTAGTACTCGTGCAGGGCGTCACGGCCGCCAGGACCGATCGCAGTGCTCGGCGACTTTACGCTATCGAAAGGTGGCTCTCGCTGTGCTGGCTTGCGTGTTGCCTACGGCTGTCCTTGGGCAGGTCGTAGCCGATCCAAATGCTGGCGCACGTCGGCCGACAGTCATTCAGACAGCGAACGGTTTGCCGCAGGTGAACATCGTCGCACCCTCTGCTGCTGGGGTTTCCACCAACGCATATTCGCAATTGTCGGTGCCGCACGCTGGGATGATTCTCAACAATTCGTCCACGATCGTCCAAACCCAGCAAGCGGGCTACATCAACGGCAATCCGAACTTCGCGCCGGGCCAGTCCGCGCGCATTATCGTGAACCAGGTCACGGGCAATTTACCGTCGTCCTTGAATGGCTATCTAGAGGTTGCGGGCCCCAAGGCTCAGGTAATCCTATCTAACGCCAATGGCATCCTGGTCGACGGTGGTGGTTTCATCAACACTTCCAGAGCCACGCTTACGACAGGCACGCCCAACTTCGATGCGGGTGGAAACGTCTCTGGTTTTACGGTGACGGGTGGAATGATCACGGTTCAGGGCGCGGGCCTGAATGCAGCGAATGTCGACCAAGTCGATCTGATCGCGCGAGCGGTCACCGCCAATGCCGCGATCTACGCGAACAATCTAAACGTTGTTACAGGCGCGAATCAAGTTGACTACGACACGCTGGTGGCGACGCCCATCGCTGGGACCGGCACGGCGCTCGGCGTGAGCATCGACGTGAGCCAGTTGGGCGGCATGTATGCCAACCGCATCGTCCTGGTCGGCACCGAGCAAGGCGTCGGGGTGTCGCTACGTGGGGTGCAAGCGGCGCAGGCGGGCGATCTGACGCTCACCACGCAGGGTCAACTGCTACTCACCGGCCAGACAAGCGCCGCTGGCAATGTGTCACTTTCGGCGCGCGACGGCATCACCAATAGCGGCACGACATATGCCGCGCAATCGGTCACAGTTAACTCAGGTGGGACGATTGCCAATAGCGGCAGTCTCGCTGCGCAGCAAAACACCACGGTCAACGGGAGCGCGATCGCCTCGACCGGCCTGTTAGGCGCGGGCGTCAATGCCGATGGTTCGATGGCGCAAAGCGGCGACCTGACGCTGAGTGCCGTGAACTCGGTGTCTGCCAACGGCACGAACGCGGCTGGCGGCAATGCGTCGGTGCAAGGCGCTAGCGCAAGCCTTTCCGGCAGCCAAACTTCGACGAACGGCAACCTGACCGCGACCGCGAGTGCGGGTAACCTTGATTTGACAGGCGCGACGACGCATGCGGGCGGCGTGTTGAATGCGAGCGCGCAGGGGAGCCTGATTAACGATCGAGCGTCGACGAGCGCGCAGGGGCCGCTCAGCATCACTGCAGGTGCCGTCTCGAATCAGGCGGGCCAGGTCGTTTCACTTAGCACCGCCAGCGTGCAAAGTGCTGGCGCGATCAACAATCAGCAAGGGATCATCCAGGCAGCGGGCGCCGGGCGTGTTTCCGGCGCTTCGATCGATAACACGGCAGGCCGCATCGTTTCGTTGAACAGCGACGGACTGTCCATTTCGAGCACGGGTGCGTTGACGAACGCGGTGGGCACTACGGGGAGTGGTGCGCAGGGTGGCGTGATTGGTGCCAACGGCGCGCTGCAACTCAGCGCGGGAGCGCTCGCCAACCACGGTCAGATCAATGCGCTAGGGGACGTCGCTGTTAACGCGCAAGTGTTCGACAATACGTCGGGGACGACGACCTCAGGGGGAACGCTGAGCGCCACCGTGACCGGGGAGCTTAAGAACACTGGCGGCTCGTTTTCCGGTGCGAACACTAACGTTTCTTCTGGGTCGATTGACAACGGTTCCGGCTCGATCCAGGGCAATCACTTGAGCCTTGCCGCGACGGGAGACTTCTCGAATCGCAGCGGCACGATCACACAATTCGGTACGGCGGACACGACCCTCACCGCTGGCGGCGCGCTCGACAATACCGCGGGCACGCTGACGCTGAATGCGTCCAATCTGACACTTGCTACGGGCAGCCTGACGAACGATGCTGGCAAGATTGCGCACGCGGGAACTGGCGTGCTGACGGTAGGTGCCCAGGGCGCCGCGAGCAACGTAGGCGGTAGCATCGCGACCAACGGCCAAGTGATTCTTGATGCGGCTAGTCTGGCGAATGCGCAGGGTACAGTTTCGGCGCTCGGGGACTCGACGCTGACGATTCACGGCGTGCTCGATAACGCGAACGGACTGCTGCACGCCGGCGGATCTCAAGCGGTGCAAGCCGGTGGCGCGATCACGAATCAGGGCGGCACCGTGGAGGCTGCAGGCACGCACGCGAGCCTGAGCATTTCGGGTGCGAGCGTGGACAATTCGACTGGGCGCATCGTGAATGTCGGCGATGGCGCGGAGACCGTATCAGCGCAGCAAGGCTTGAGCAATGCTGCCGGAGGATTCATCGGCGGTAACGGAGACGTAGCCCTGTCGGGCCAGCAGATCACCAATGCTGGATCGGTGTCAGCAAGTGGCCGCGCGCAAATCAACGGAGCGCTCAATAACAGCAAGGGCACGCTGATCGCGAACGGTGCGCTTGATTTGCAGACTACGAGTGCGATCCAGAACACGCAAGGCGAGATCCAGGCGGGCGGTGCGCTCACGAGCACCTCGGCGTCGCTCGATAACACGGCTGGAAGGCTTGTGTCGCTCAACGCCGACGGCATGCTGATCACGACGACAGGAGCCCTGACAAACGCAACGGGTACGACGATCAGTGGTGCAGCAGGCGGGGTGATCGGCAGCAACGGCGCGCTGCAAGTGAAAGCGGGCTCGCTTGCCAATCACGGCCAGATGAGTGCGCTAACGGACACTACCGTCAACGCACAATCGTTCGACAATAGTTCAGGGGCAACCAGTGCCGGTGGCACGCTGAGCGCTACGGTATCTGGAGCGCTCACGAACACCCAAGGCGCGCTCTCGGGCGTGGAAGCAGACCTCTCGGCCGGGTCGATTGACAACGGCGCTGGCATGATCCAGGGCAATCACCTGAGCCTTGCCACAGCGGGCGATCTGTCTAACCGCCAAGGTACGATCAGTCAGCTTGGAATCCTCGACACGACGATCACCGCTGGCGGCTCGCTCGACAACACCGGCGGGAAGCTTGCCTCAAACGCGACGAACCTGACGGTGAACACCGCTAGCCTGACCAACGACGCCGGTCAGATTGCCCACGCGGGCACGGGCGCTTTATCTGTGGCAGTCCAAGGCGCTGCGAGTAGCGTGTCGGGCAGCATCGCGACCAATGGCAACGCCGTCTTTAATGCGGAAAGTCTGGCGAATGCGCGAGGCACGATCTCAGCGCAGGGTGACTCCGTGCTGACGGTCCACGGCGCACTGGACAATTCGAACGGGCTGCTACACGCGGGCGGATCCCAAACGGTTCAGGCCGATGGTGCGATCACGAATCAGGGCGGTACCGTCGAGGCCGCGGGCACACACGCTAGCTTGAGCGTTTCGGGTGCGAGCGTGGACAATTCAACGGGTCGCATGGCCAACGTCGGCGATGGCGTCATGACCGTTTCGGCTGGACAGGACTTAAGCAATGCGGCCGGGGGATTCATCGGCGGCAACGGAGGGGTCACGCTGTCAGGCCAGCAGGTCACCAACGCCGGATTGGTCTCGGCCAACGGGGATGCGAACGTCGCAGGCCAATTCAACAACAGTACCGGAACGCTCACCGCGAGCGGCGCCATCGGCTTGCAGACGACCGGTGCGATCCTGAACACGCAAGGCGAGATCCAGGCGGGCGGTGCGCTGACGAGCACCTCGGCGTCGCTCGACAATACGGCGGGCCGGTTGGTTTCGCTCAACAGTGACGGGCTGTCGATCACGACGACTGGAACACTCACGAACGCGGCGGGTACAACGGCAAGTGGGGCTGCGGGTGGTCTGATAGGCACAAATGGCTCACTTCGGACGGCCACCGGGGCACTGGCGAATCACGGCCAGATCAGCGCGCTCGGCGACGCAACCGCGTACGCGCAGTCGTTCGACAATAGCTCGGGGACAACCACCGCAGGCGGCACACTGACCGCCGCGGTATCCGGAGCTTTCACGAACACGCAAGGCACTCTCTCGGCGGTCGAAGCGGATCTGTCGGCGGCATCGATCGACAACGGATCCGGCTCGATTCAGGGCAATCACCTTAGCATCACGACAGCGGGTAACCTGTCCAATCGACAGGGCACGATCAGCCAGTTTGGAAACGTCGATACGGCGATTTCCGCCGGTGGCGCCATCGATAATACCGGCGGAAAACTTGCATCGAACGCGACGAACCTGACGGTGACAGGGGCTAGCCTGACTAATGACACCGGTCAGATTGCCCACTCGGGGAACGGCACAATGAGTGTTTCCATGCAAGGCACGGTGAGCAACGTGGACGGGAGTCTCGCGACCAACGGCAATGTTGTTTTTACTGCGGCGAATCTGGCGAACGCGCAGGGCACGATCTCGGCTCAGAGCAATTCGGCGTTGACTGTTCAAGGTGCGCTCGACAATACGAACGGCATGTTGCATGCGGGCGGCTCACAAGCGGTGCAAGCGACGGGCACGGTAACGAACCGAAGCGGCACGATCGAAGCAGCGGGGGCGCAATCGACCGTGAGCGTGTCCGGTTCGGGTGTTGATAACACGGGAGGACGAATCGCCAATGCCGGTACTGGGCTCACGACCGTTACCGCGCAACAGGCATTCACCAACGCAGCGCTGGGCTCGGTGCGCGGCTTCGTTGGAGGCAACGGTGACGTTACACTGTCGGACGCGCAGATCACCAACTCGGGCGATGTGAGCGCAACTGGCAATGAGACGCTTACCGCCCAGAGCGTGAACAACGCGAACGGCTCACTGGTTGCTGCCGGCAACATCGGCGTTCAGATACCCGGTGCATTCAGCAATCAGTCGGGGCTCTTGAGTGCGGGTGGTACCGCCTCCGTTGGCGCGGCTTCCATCGATAATTCGGCCGGCCACCTTGAAGGCACGCAACTCGCTGTGACCTCGCGAGGTGGTTTGAACAATTCGGGCGGCACGCTTACGCAATACGGCACAACCAACCAGCAGATCACCGTCGCCGGTACCTTCATCAACACATCGGGTACGGTGTCGAGCAACGCCACCTACCTGGGAATCACTGCGGCCAGCCTGATCAACGACCACGGTGTGATCCAGCATGCGGGCGCCGGCCAGTTCAGCCTGAGCGCCGCTGGCGCCGATACCAATATCGGTGGGCGGATCGGTACTAATGGTGCGCTTGTGGCGCAACTCGGAAGCCTCGATAACACGGGCGGTTCGATATCGGCTCAACAGACCCTGAACGTGGTGGCGTCCTCTGACGTGGCGAACCGCAGCGGCGGCACACTCTACGGCAACACGGGCGCGAGTGTGACCACGCACGGCCAGTTCGACAACACGGCCGGATTCACAGAGAGCGGGGCAAGCCTTGCCGTGCAGGCAGACGGCGCGGTGACGAATGTCCAGGGGACCATCACGGCGAACGGCACGAGCGCGGCGCATGGCACGCTCAGCGTGTCAGGGGCGAGCGTGAACAATACAGCGGGGCGCCTTACCAATGCCGCCGACGGCGCGACGACGATTTCTGCGGCAAGTATCGAAAATGCGGCGGGCGTCCTGGGTGGCAACGGCGATGTCGCCGTGAATGCGCAGAGCCTGTCGAACATGTCGGGTGCGCAGGTGGTGAGCTCGAGTGCGTTGAACCTGAATGTCATCGCAAGCGTGAACAATTCCGGTGGCTTGCTCTACGGGGGCACGGCCCTGCGGTTGATTCAGGCCAGCGTGTCGATGGCCAATAACGGTGGCACCCTGCTCGGCGGGCTAGACGTGTCCGCTAACGTCGCTTATTTGAACAACCAGGGTGGCATCATCCGCTCGAACCGCGACATCAGCGCGAGCGGTGCGATTGTCGGCGACGGCGAGATGACAGCGGGCCGCAACCTGAGTTTGACGGTTGCGGGTGACTACACTAATGGCGCGGCGAATCACCTGCATGCCGATGGCGGGTTGACGCTTGCGGCGAGCGGTAACGTCACCAATACCGCGACCCTGGGTGCGGGCGGCACGCTCACAGTGAGCGGCGCCAATGTGACCAATACCGCGAGCGGCGACCTCGTTGGAGCAACGACCAATGTGAACGCTGCGGGCACGTTGGCCAATGACGGGCGGATCGAAGGCGACGCTGTGAACACGACCAGCGCAACGCTGGCCAATACGGCAACCATCATCGGTAACGCCGTGCAGTTGAATGCGACCGATGTGCAGAACATCGGTTCGCGCGCCGTGATCGCCGGTGCGCAGGCTGTCAACATTTATGCCGGCAATTCGGTGTCGAATCTCGATGGTGCATTGATCTACAGCGCGGGGAATATGCAAATCGCGCGAGATGGCAATCGCGATGGGACCGGGATGCTCGCCGACCAGGTTAATGTACTCACGAATCGTTCGGCCGATATAGAAGCGGACGGCAGCATCGACATTGCGGCGCATACGGTGAACAACAGCCGCACGAGCATCGTCACGCAAGCGGGCACGCCGCAAACGAGCACACAAACACTCTCGGTCTGGACGGCAGGCCTGTCGATGGGCGATCTGGGCCAGTACAACAGCGAAACAATCGGGCCGTGGACCTGGTCACGTGACAATGCCCCGCTCAAAGCTGAGATTGTAGGCGCTCTTTCTGCTCCAATCACCATCACCGTGCCCAAGTCGAGCGTCGCGAGCCTCAACACCGGCACGCAGACACTGTCGTTTTCGGTCGCACCAACGGACACTTACACAGAATCGGCCGGGACATGGGACAGCGACGAATTTACACCCGCGCCGCAACTCACCCGGCCGCTCACGACCAATCCGACGCAGTACTACCAGAGCATCAAGGATAACGGCTCGACGTATTCCATCACCTTCTGGCCGGACTGGGATCCGGCTAAAAACATCCGGCCGGATCAGGTCAGGGTGCGCTATGACCTGGGACCCGATTCGCACGACTACAACGAGATCTCGCGTAGCGCTGCGATCACGACCACGACCGACCAACTGCTTAGCGCCACAGCGGCTGCGAAAATTCAGGCGCAAGGCACGATCCGGATCAATAGCGACGGCGGGTCGATCAACAACCAGTCCTCGACGATGGCGGCAGGCGGTAACCTGATCCGTCGTGCGACAGGAGGCAGTGTCAACGACACTGGTATCTTGCTGCAGCAGACGACGAGCGAGACCGACACGTCGACGTTCTATTGGCACCAGAAAACGGGGAACAACAGCGACACGCAGGTGGTACTGTATCCGGCGGTGGTGACGGCCGCGACCACGGTGGGTGGGTTGCCGGCGATTGCGACGGCCAATGGAGCCTTGGTGACCGATGCACAAAACATAACCGTCGGGGCGGTGAACAGGCTAGGGGCGACGGTAACCGGCAATGGCGTCACGGGCGGCAACGCGACCGGCACGCAATTGGGAGGTGTGACGGGCAGCGCTGGCGGGGTATCTGCCACCGGGACTTCGGGCGGTACGTCGGTGGCAGGCGCATCGGGCTCGATTGGCGCGACCACTCTGTCCGGCATTCCGGGCAGCTCGGGCGGCGTATCGGGGACCGCAGGCGGTATGTTAGTCGCAGGCGCTTCGGGTTCGATCGCAGCCGCGAGTCTTTCCGCCACCAGCGGCGTGTCCACGCTTGCCGTTCACGGTGGTTCGACGTTATCCGGGGCAAGCGGCATGACGCTGCATCCGCAGACGCTGGGCACGGCCTCCGGTGGCCTGCCTGATCTGGCGTTGCCGACCAACGGGCTCTACACGTTTCACACGGCGCCGACGCAAACCTATCTGGTCGCGACCGATTCGCGTTTTACGCAGTACACGAGTTTCGTGTCGAGCGACTACATGCTGAGCGCGTTGAACCTCAATCCGACACAGGTCCAAAAACGCCTGGGCGATGGCGCGTATGAAGAGCAGATCGTGCGCAATCAGGTCACCGCCCTCACGGGGCGCACGTTTCTCGCTGGTTATTCGGACAACATGGACGAATACACGGGTTTGATGAATAACGGCGTGACGTATGCAAAGGATTTCAATCTGACTCCGGGTGTGGGCCTGTCGGATGCGCAGATGCAGCAGTTGACCACCGACATGGTGTGGCTGGTGTCGCAAGATGTGACGCTGCCTGACGGCACGCACCAATCGGTGCTGGTACCCAAGCTGTATCTGGCGCAGGCCGATACGGTGGATCTCGCGGGCAGCGGTGCGCTTGTCGCAGGTAACACGGTGGACATGAACGCGGCGGACACCGTCAACAACAGCGGCCACATCGTGAGCGACGTGGCGACAACGATCCTCGGCAACAACATCGTCAACCAGGGCGTGATTGGCAGCGGCGGCACTACGACAGTAAGTGCGGTGCAGGACGTGCGCAACTTAAGCGGGCGTATCGGCGGGCAGGATGTCGTGGTGAGCGCCGGTCGAGATGTCGTGAACGAAACCCAAACGATCGGCGTGTCGCAAACAATGGCGACCGGTGGAGAAAACGGCGGTGTTTCGAGTGTCTTGAGCACGGGCGTGCAGGCGGTCGCCGCCATCAGTGCCGCAGGAAGCACAACGGTTACCGCGCAGCGCGACGTGAATGTGGTGGGGGCGACTATATCGGCCGGTACTAACACGGTAGTAGCGGCCGGGCGCAACCTGAATGTGGGAACGGTTGCGCTTACCACTTCGCAGGACGTGCAGACGGGCGATGGCAAGAACTACGGGCACGACAGCATCACGCAGAACCTGGGTAGTACGCTGTCGGCCGGTGCGAATCTGCTGAGCATATCGGGTGGCAACACGACTATTACCGGCTCGATCGTGCAGGCGGGCAACAGTGCGATGCTCGTCGCAGCGGGCAATTTGACGGTGACGGCGGCGGTCGATACGCACACGCACAGTGAAGCGTCGCTGGGTGGCCCGCGAAGCCAATACACGAAATCGTCCTACGACGAAACGGTCCAGGGCAGCAGCGTTCAGACGGTGGGTGCAGCTACGCTGGCTGCGGGTCAGTCGAGTGCCGCAGATTCTCTGCTCACGGCGATGAGCGTTACTCCGGCTAACAATCCAGTTGCTGCTGCGACCAAGGGTGATCTGGCGATCTTGGGTTCTTCGGTTACCACGCAAACCGGGGCGGCAAACCTGCTGGCATCGGGCAATGTGACGGTTGGTGCCGTCACCGAAACCCACGATGCCGATAGCTGGGCGAAAACACACCATTCCGGCTTCCTCGATGACGAGAAGACTCTCGACACAAGCAGTTTGCACGCAACGAATTCGATCGGCTCGACTGTTTCAGCCGACTCAGTAAGCGCTGTTGCGGGTAAGGATTTGACGGTAGCGGGTTCGACGATTGCCGCGACTAACGATGTTGGCCTGCAGGCCGGCGGGAATCTGACCATCGGGACCACGCAGAATACAAGCCAAAGCAGCACCTATCACGAGTCCAGCATGACGGGGATTGGTGCAAGTGACGGCTTGTCATACGGCACTGATGCGCAGAAGGTGGCGACTAACGATCAGTCCACCACGCCGGTAGGCAGTCTTGTAGGCAGTACAAACGGAAGTGTCAACCTTGCGGCGGGCAGCACTTTGCATATCACGGGCAGTGACGTGCTTGCGGCGCAAAACATTACGGGGACAGCAGCGAACGTCACGATCGATTCAGCCGTCACCACACAGCATCACGACGAATCACAGGAATCGAAAACAAGCGGTCTCACGCTGGGTGCGACGGGTGGTTTGATCAGTCTCGCGGAGAATACCTCGCAGGAGGCTGGGTCTGCGTCTAAAAGCGAGGATTCACGAGCGGCAGCGTTGCACGGAATGGCGGCAGCGCGTGATGCGTACGATACCGGGAGTGCTATTGAAGGCAGTACCGCAGCAGGTGGCACGCAGAACGGGATGCAGGGCATGGCGGTCCAGCTCAGTTGGGGCAACAGCCACAGCAAGTCCACGGAAAGCGACAACAGCACCACGAATCTGGGCTCAAATCTGAGCGGCGGTGGCAACGTCTCGCTTACCGCCACCGGTCGCGACGCGCAGGGCAACCCGGTGGACGGAAATCTGAATATCGTCGGCTCCAATGTCTCAGGGACGAACGTCGCGCTCGCAGCAGCGAATCAGGTGAACTTGCTGGCATCTCAGGATACGGCGAATAGCCACAGCACCAATGAGTCGAGTAGCACGAGCCTGGCCGTTTCGTACGGTACGAACGGATGGGGCGGCTCTGCCTCGGCCTCGAAGGCGAGCGGTAACTCAGACAATGCGAGCGTCACGCAGAACAACACGCACATTGCCGCCACCGATACCGCCAGCATCATTTCTCAAGGCGACACGAACCTGACCGGCGCGACCGTGACAGGGAATACCGTGACGGCCAACGTCGGGGGAAATCTAAATCTCCAAAGCCTGCAGGACACAGCCCAATCGAGCGCGCACCAGCAGAGCGCGGGTGGTTCCGTCAGTTACAGCCAGTATGGTGGTGGCTCGGGCAGTTTCAGTGCGCAAAACCAGAACGGTTCAAGCAACTACGCGAGTGTTGCCGAGCAGACCGGCATCTCGGCCGGAGATGGTGGATTCAACATCGCGGTAAAGGGTAATACCGATCTGAAGGGCGGGATTATTTCCAGTACGGCGAGCGCGGACCAGAACAGCCTGACGACTGGGACGCTGACTTTTAGTGACATTCAGAATCATGCGGACTACAGCGCGTCGACGAAGGGGATTAGCGGCGCCATGACGACCGGTAGTCAGTCGGTCGAAAAGCCGACGGGTCCCACGTCGGGCACGAACACGGGCAGTATCTTGCCTGCCTTGCCCCAGAACTCAAACGGGAGTCAGGACGGTACAACCAGAAGCGCCGTGAGCGACGGCAGTATTGTGTTGACCAACGGGACGCAGCAAACGCAGGATCTAGCGAGCTTGTCGCGAGATACGACTGGTACAAACACGGTTCTGAGCAAGAGTCCTGACCTGAACAACATCCTCACGAATCAAGCCGATATGGCCGCCGCCACCAGTGCGGCAGGTGAAGCGGTTTCGAAAACGGTCGGAGATATTGCGACGGCGAAAGAGAAGGCCGCCGATCAGCAATTGACGGCTGCGCAGCAGGCTTATCAAGCAGATCCGAGTGACGCGAACAAGGCTGCACTCGATGCAGCCCAGACCACTGCGGATGGTTGGGCCGACAACGGCGCATATCGGGCGGCGCTTCATGGGGCTGGCGCTGCGCTGGTCGTGGGATTGGGTGGGGGGAATGCGTTGGGCGCCGCTGCCGGAACAGCCGGTTCAGTGCTTGCCTCTCAGGCCACGGGTGATCTGGCGAAACAACTGACGGTTCAACTCGGGATCACGAACCCGGACGTGAGCGCGGCGGTGACAAACCTTGTGAACAACGTCGAGGCTGGTGGGATTGGCGCAGCGCTAGGAGGATCGTCGGGAGCGGTGGGAGCGTCGAATGCGGATCGGTACAACCGGCAATTGCATCCAGATGAACGCAAGTGGGCAAGCGACAATGCGAAGGCGTTTGCGCAGTTCTACGAGGACAAAACAGGTCAGTCAATTTCGGTCGATCAGGCTCAGCAAATGTTGCTGGCAAACGGTTATATTCGTGTTGATCAGGCCACGGCGAGTGGCCCTGGCTTTGATTCGACGGCAGCGCAGTACATCACGCAGAACGCCGGAAACCTGTTCACAGCAACGTCGACGGAATACAAAAGTCCGTTGCTCAATGGAACCGCGGATGGGTCGCTCAATCCAGAGCAGCGCGCGTTACCGGGTGCAGTGGCCAATCCGACAGTTGGTCTCGTGACGGCGGGTGTGATCACGGGCGGACTTGCGGCAGGACCTGCGGTCGTGGCAGGCGCGGCGGCCGCAGTTGAAGCGTGCGTGGCCAATCCGGTGCTGTGTGTTAATCAGGCTTCGATTGGCGCAGGTGAGATCGCAGCGGGCGGCGCGATGCCAGCAGGCACCGGTGCGGCTGTAGTTGGAACTGCCGCAGCGGCCAAAGAGGCGATCATTCTCAACAACTATTATCGGGATGGTGCGCCTGTCGACCTGATCCAACAAGCTTTTGCTCAAGCGGCCACGAGTTCGACACATAACGCTGGAGCTTCGGAAGTTATACTGGGAAAATATATTGCGGGCAGCAGCGACTCTTATGAGGCTGTCGCGCAAACGCAAGGCGCGACTTATTTTTCGATGTCAGACTGGAGTAACGTTCAGGCACAGCTCGGTGCCGACAAGATGTGGAGCATCAACAAGGCATTTCTGGATCAGCAAATGGCTCAAGGGAAGACATTCGTTTTTACAGCTAATCCCGCCAATGCCAATGTAGGTACCTTTACCAATTTGGAATATAAGTATCTTCAGGATAGTGGATATCGTATTGTGCCGGACAAATCGGGATTCTATCGTGCAACTAAATGATGACATGACGAGCTTCGCCCAGCTCTATGAAACTGTAATCGGATTCTACAAAGCGCTTGAAAATAGACATGTTTCTATTTTTGCTGACCAAGCACCGGGGAGCGGTGAAAGATACTACGTTAGATTTTTAGTGGATAGAAAGCATGTTGTTGAGTATGCAATCGTTAAGGACCGAAATATTTGTCTGAGCGGGCTATCTCTGGGGATCGGCCCGCAGTATTTCGGGCCGGCAGATTTCTGGTCATACAAAGATTCAGAACGCTTTACGTTAGAAGCTTCGACAGAAGCAATTGCCCGCAATCTAGCGTTGCTCGATGAATTTTTTGGTTATGTAGCCCGTAGTTAGACCGGCATATTGGCCACTGTACCCACGAACCCAATTGGGCGAACGACAGCGCCAAGGACTTTGCACAGGTCTACGAGGAAAGGACCGGTCAGAGGTCGCGTTCGAATAAGCGTAGAAGATATTGCCGGTGAATGCTTCGACTCCGGCGAGCGCGGTGCGTGACACAACTGGCTTGCAAGTTACCAATGACGTTGCACGGAACGACTCCTTTTTGAAAAATCAGTGCATGTTGAATACGCCATTGTCGACTGTGATGAACCTTATTCAGCACGGTCAGGACAAATTCCCCGTACTGCTGGAGTGCTCTGACTCTACAGGGAACAGCGACGCCCACTATTGATGCGACGGGGCCATTTTCAGCAGGTCGGAACACTGAAGACAATTCTATCGAGGCGGGAAGAACACGCGTTGCGAGGCGCGGGAATCGCTGGAAGCGAACGCACGGTTCCTGTCTCAGTAGCCCGGGGACGTCAGGCCACAACGAAAACTGCTGTGGTTCATCGAACGATGTAAATGCGAGTCACGGTCAAAACTCCTTCGCACTAAAGAATTCCCAATCGATGCCGTTAAAACAAACTTCTGTGCGTCGCTTTATTCGCTAAGCATTTAGTGATTTTCCCGCAAGCTGCTTCTTGGAAACAACCAAAATCGCATCCACGACGATCAACGTCGCATTAAGCGCCGGTCTGTTGACCGCCAATTTCGGTGCTCAGGCGCAAACCCTGCCTGCTTCGACCGATGCCGCAAACGCCGCACGCGCAGCGGCTCAGCAGAATCAGCTCCTCGACCAGCAGCGCGAAGCTCGGGAACGCGCACGTGTCGTGAATGCGCCTTCGGTTCAATCAAGCGCGCCGCGGGCGGGCGCCTATCCCAGCCTTCCGGCTGAAACACCGTGCTTCCCTATCGACCGCTTCTCGCTTGACGTGCCAACGCTGCTACCCGATGCAGCGCGCAGGCTAGGCGCCTCGGCGTTGCCTCTGGACCCCTTCGCTTTCGCGCAGGACTGGCTATCGCATTACGCAGGACAGTGTATCGGCAAGCGAGGCATTGAGACGATTGTTGGCGCGCTGACCGAGACCATCCTGAGCCGCGGCTATGTCACCACGCGGGTTCTCGTGCCTCAGCAGGACGTGTCGAGTGGTGAACTGAAACTCACGCTGATACCGGGCGTCATCCGTGCACTGCGTTTTGCCGATCCGTCGATGCGCGGCACGTGGAAAACTGCTTTCCCCGCGCGCTCAGGCGACTTGCTAAACCTGCGCGCACTTGAGCAGGGCCTAGAGCAGATGAAGCACGTGTCCAGCCAAGACGTAGATATGCAAATCGTTCCCACCGAGCAGCCTGGCGAAAGTGATGTAGTGATTTCGGTGAAGCGCCAGAAACCCTGGACGTTCATAGCATCTGTCGACAACTCGGGCACGCGGGCGACAGGCAAGCTGCAGGGTAACGTGAGCATTGGTATCGACAATCTATTGGGGTTGAACGATATCTTCAATGCGGGCGCGAATCAGGATCTTGAGTTTGGCGACAAGACGCGCGGCTCGCACGGCTGGAATGCGTTCTACTCGATTCCTTATGGATTCTGGACGGCCACGCTTTCGGGCAACACAAACACGTATTACCAGCAGATCGCTGGCGTCAACCAGACATTCGTCTCCAGCGGCAATAGTCAAACCCTCGATCTCAAGATTCAGCGCGTGCTAAGCCGTAGCCAGGCCGATGTGCTCGGCATGGAGATGCGATTGACCAAGCGCTTTGGCGCGAGCTATATCGAAGACACCGAGATTACGCAGCAGCGCCGGGACAATACCTTTGTTGAAGCCGGGCTGACCGACCGGCATTTCTTCGGATCGACGCAGTTCGACGGCAGCCTCGCGTACCGGCAGGGCATCGGCTGGCTAGGGGCGACACCCGACACGTCAGCGCAAACGGGCGGTCCCACCTATCGTTTCAAAATGGCTGTGCTTGACGCGAACCTCTCTGTACCGTTTCAGATCGCAAGCGAGGCGCTGCGATACGTGACCAGTTTTCACGGGCAGTTCACCAACGACCAGCTGTTCTACATCGATGACCTTTCGATCGGCAGCCGCTACACGGTTCGGGGATTTGACGGGGAGACGTTGCTGGCCTCCGAGCGAGGCTTCTTTTGGCGTAACGAACTGCAAATACCGATCGGATCGACGGGGCAATCGATTTACGCTGGTATCGACTACGGGCACGTATATGGGCAAAACACTGCTGTGCTGGCAGGAACACAACTGGCCGGCGCGGTTATTGGCTTTAGAGGTTCAGCGGCGGCCAAGTTCGGTTCTTTTGCTTATGACCTGTTCGCGGGCACTCCCCTTTACAAACCGAGAACCTTTCCAACCGCACGGGTGACGGTGGGATTCCAGCTGACTTCGCAATTCTAAAATTTAGGATAAAAATTAACGCGGCAACGCTCTTCATCGATATTGCTGGCGGTATGAATGTCGGTAAGGAGGAAGGCTGCGATGGGGATGCTGGCTCCCTAGGAATCCGGGTCGCGTTTGAGGGCTATCTACTACGACTACCAAGTTGAATGGAAAACACAAACGAAAGTTATATGAACCAAGCTTCGGGGCAACGCGCGGCAGGATTCTGGCGCAGGGCGATCGCATTTTGGCTCGACTGCCTCTTCTTGGGTCTGATCGGAATCATACTTGCCAACGTCTTTTTCGATGCTCTATCTGAAATAGGCGGGTGGGGGCGAATCATTGGTTTCGCGATTGGCTCCGCGTATTTCGCCCTTCTGGAAGGTGGCCCGGGTAAAAACCAATCACTCGGCAAACGGGTGATGAAAATCAAGGTCGTGAGATGTGGCCACCAAGGAAACCTCAGCTTGAGCGTCGGTCGGGCCTGGTGCCGATGCGCCGTGATTGCAGTTCCACTCGTACTCAACGGAATGAGCTTTATCGACTTGCCATCTCTGCATGCGCCGGGCAAGGAGGCGATTTTCTGGACCAACAATACATTTGACTTGATTTTAGAAATTGCGCTCGCGTATCTGTTGATCTTCAACCTACCAACCCGGCAATCGCTGCACGATCTTTTTACGTTGACGATGGTCGTGCCGCAGTCAGAGCAACGCTTGGAAATGGCATCGGTCGCACGCAAACACTGGTTCTATATTGGGGCGATCAACATGCTCATGATCGTCGGCAGTGTCGGCGTAAGTCATTTCTTTAAGCCATCGCAGTTGGCCGATTTGACTGCCATTCAACGGGCCACCATGGCGATAGACGGTGTCGTGCAGAGCAGCGTAATAACGGGAAACACGCGTACCGACAGTAAGTATGGACAGTCGGACCAAACATGGATCGCGGTAGACACAACTGTTCGGAACGCAGCCATCGTTAGCGACAAAGGGGTGCAAAACCTGGCGCAAGCAGCATTTTCGGCTTCAGGTCTACTCACATTACAGGACCTTGTTCGCATTGCAGCCAGACAGGATGTTACTCTCGGCATTGCGAGTTGGAGTAGGGGGTACACCTTGACCTTGTCGCCCAAGCAATGGGCTTCGAAGATTGGCCGTAGTACGCATCCTGATGGCCACGGGTGAGTGTCCCGCGAAGGTGGCAAATCGGCAGGTATAGCGGACCGCACATCCTAACTTCTCCAAGCCGCGTTGTTGGACGGCCGCTTTCGGCAACTCCGAATGTCTCTACAGTGGGTCGACTTGAGGCGCTCGACTTTCTCTATGGCAGTCGTTCGAGATCGGAGGGAGCCAAGTTAGCTGTCATCGAGCGCCGCGAAGCCTTCCTCCAGTAACGCACCCTGATGGGCAGAGCGCGTCGCGTCGCGTGTGTCCTAAGCTTGCCAAGATTCTCGATCTTCCAGCGGATTGCCGGTAGGTCACGTAGATGGTCATACGGCATCAGTGACCAGTCTGGCTCGAGTCTCACGAGCGAGGCGAGAAATTCGCGGTGCTCCGCGGTCAACGCCCGTGGAAGGTCATGGTGGAGTCGGGACTGAACGGCCTCAAGTGCAGCCAGATCGACCTGATCGACGGTCATGCCGACAAAGCCGCCTCGTATTCGTCCTCAAGCGATCGCGGCTTCGCAAAAAGTACCTCGTGGACGGGGCGGTTATGACCAGCCAGATAGCCGACAACAGCCGTCACGACGTCCTGGCGCAGACCATAAGTGTCATATTCGGATGAAAACGTACGATAGCCGCACCGCACAATCATGTAAATCAACGACTTCGCGCGCTTGTCCTGGCGCAGTCGATACCACGACTGCACGAAAAGCAGGAAGCCTTACCCATCAAGGCGCCGCAGAACGCAAGCGTACGCAAAACTCCGAATCTTGAGCGCACCCCGAATAGGAGACTGAGCCGGATCGAACTCATAGTTCAGTTTGACATAAAGCGAAGTGATCGATTTTAAGTACGTTACTAGCTAGCTGACAGACCAACGAGACTCGAAATTTATTGAGATTGGAAGCTGGAGCGGCGAGCCTGGGGCTACGGTGCTTTCACCCGGTCGTCCGACAGACGTCAGGCTCGCTCTCGCAGACCAGACGTTCAGTCCCAGGCCATCGACAGGCGCAATCCTGTATGGCGTCGTAGTGCCCCGCGACGGCGGCGATATTTACTGAGCAGATCAGTATCGCGTCTACGAACTGCTCTCGCCTGAAGTGCGGGCGAAGATCGAAAGCTGGATAGGCACATATCGATATCCGAAGCGGCTGGCTATCATGAATGCGACCGAACTGGAAGGTAAATCAGAAGAAATGGCCCGTGCGCCGGACGTGTACCATCCGGTCGTACTGCAGCATCCGGTGACGGCAAGAAGGCACTCTACGCGGAACTGACGACCCTCGTGTCAATCGACGGCCTCAGCAAAGCCGAGAATGCGGAGATCTTGCCTCAGCTTTTTGCCGCCGGTGGCGATCCTTCGGCGATGTACCGTCATAAAGTGCTTTCGGGGGATCTGATGATGTGGGACAACGGCTGCACGATGCACCGGCGAGACAACATGATGCTGGAGCAACCGCGCTTGATGAAGCGCACGACGTTCCGCTTGCCCGCATCAAAATATTGCGTGCCGCACTGATGTTGTGGAAACGACGGAAGGTTGTCTAGCCCAGCCAGTGCGCATCGGGCCAGCAGCCCTCTTCGAACGTGGACTTGACGCAGTCCAGCAGCACAGCGACAACGCAGCGCACGGGCGCGGTGGTCTGTCGACTGCTGGGCGCCGCCAGGACGACGGTGCGCTGCAAACCTGGTGACGCCAGGGGTGCTGCACACAAGAGGCCCTGTTCGACCTCTTTCGTGACGCTAACGGCCGGAAGGATTGTCCAACCGTGACCTTGCACGACCAGCTCTTTTTGCACGCTCAGTGCGTTCGTTTCGGCAAAGATTTGCAATGTCACGCCGGCCTCGGTCGCAGCATGTTCGATCACGGCGCGCAGGCCCTGAGGCGCGGCGGGTAGAACGAAGGGCTCACGCGCGACCCGCGACCACGCGAGCGGGCGCTTGCGCGACAGCCGTGCGGACGCATTGGCTACCACCCACAGGTTTTCCTCAAGAAGCGCCTTGACGTGCAGCGCGGGTGTTTCCTTTTGTCCGTAGAGCAGGGCAGCATCCAGGTCTCCGGCTTCGAGCCAGTCCTGCAAATGTCCTGCGTAGCCGATAGTCAGCCGCAAGCGAATGTGCGGATATCGTCGCGCCACCTCGGCTGCCAGTAGCGTGGCCAGAAGGTCAGACGTGCTGGCCAGCAGACCCATGCTCACAATTCCCGACACTGGCCCTTCGGTGGGCTGGATTTCCGCCTTGGCGCGCGCCACCTCGTTGAGTATGCGGTGCGCGTATTCGAGCATGGTTTTGCCCGATGGCGTGAGCTTCATGCCGTGACGGCTGCGATCGAAAAGCTCGGTACCCATGTCCTCTTCAAGCATGCGCAACTGGCGCGACACCGCGGGCTGTACCAGATTCAGTAGGCTGGATGCACGGGTGACATTGCCGGTCTCGGCTACGGTGACAAAGGCGCGCAGTTGCTTGAGATCCATCAGATACCTCAATGTCGAAAACTGATGTTTGTATCAAATAATTCTATTATTCGTCGAAATTATCAAAGATTACTATGGATAAATTAAAGCAATGAAGGAGACTTTACCCATGAGCGCTTCCATTTTTTCTGCCCCCGATCAGTATCAGGAGATACGTGACGCAGTACGTAGCTTGTGCAGTCAGTTCCCGGCCGAATATCACCGGAAGGTTGATGAGGAGCGCGGCTACCCCGAGGAATTCGTCAATGCTCTCACCAAGGCTGGCTGGCTGGCCGCGCTGATTCCGCAGGAATATGAAGGTCCGGGACTGTCAATGGTAGAGGCCTCAGTCATCATGGAAGAGATCAATCGCTCGGGCGGCAATTCGGGCGCTTGTCACGGCCAGATGTATGTGATGAACACTATCGTCTTCAGTGGCACCGAGGAACAGAAGCAGCGTTATCTGCCCCGCATTGCTGTGGGCGAGCTGCGCGTGCAATCCATGGGTGTGACCGAGCCCACCACGGGTAGCGACACCACCAAGCTCAAGACTACGGCTGTGAAAAAGGACGGCCGCTGGGTCATCAACGGGCAGAAGGTCTGGATCTCTCGTGTGCAGCACAGCGACCTGCTGATCCTGCTGGCCCGCACGACGCCGCTCGACCAGGTCCAAAAGAAGAGCGACGGCCTTTCGTGCTTCATCGTCGAACTCGACAAGGCCATCGGCAACGGGCTCACGGTGCGTCCCATTCTCAACATGGTCAACCACGAGACCAACGAGTTGTTTTTCGACAACCTGGAGCTCCCTGAGGATGCGCTGCTTGGCACCGAGGGCAAGGGCCTGAAAGTGATCTTCGACGGCCTGAACGCTGAGCGCACGCTGATTGCTGCGGAGTGCATTGGTGACGGCTACTGGTTCCTCGAAAAGGCGCGCGACTATGCGACGGAGCGCAAGGTTTTTGGCCGTCCCATAGGCCAGAACCAGGGCATTCAGTTCCCGCTCGCCGAGTGCTTCATCGAACTCGAGGCCGCTAACCTCATGCGTTGGCGAGCCTGTCAGAAGATCGATGCGCGCCAGAACGCGGGCGTCGACGCCAACATGGCCAAGTACCTGGCCGCTAAGGCTAGTTGGGAAGCCGCTAACGCCTGCCTGCAAACGCATGGCGGCTTTGGCTTTGCTTGCGAATACGACGTGGAGCGCAAGTTCCGCGAAACTCGCCTGTACCAGGTGGCGCCCATTTCCACCAACATGATTCTGGGACATGTCGCCGAGCATGTGCTGCAACTTCCGCGGTCCTACTGATTTTCCAAACGAATCCTAACGAATGAAAATTATCGTAGCCGTAAAACGTGTGGTGGACTACAACGTTAAGGTCCGCGTCAAGGGTGATGGCACAGGCGTGGACATTGCAAGCGTCAAGATGAGCATGAACCCTTTCGACGAAATCGCAGTCGAGGAAGCCGTGCGCCTCAAGGAAAAAGGCGTAGCCACTGAAGTCATCGTTGTTTCCGCCGGAGTTGCCCAGTGCCAGGAAACCCTCCGCACGGCTATGGCCATCGGGGCGGACCGTGGCATTCTGGTTGAAACCGATGCCGAGCTTCAGCCGTTGGCCGTGGCCAAGCTTCTTAAGGCCCTGGTGGACAAGGAGCAGCCCGGTCTTATCATCCTCGGCAAGCAGGCTATCGACGACGACGCCAACCAGACTGGCCAGATGCTTGCGGCCCTTGCTGACTTGCCTCAAGCCACGTTTGCTTCGAAGGTCGAAGTGTCCGGCGACGGGGTCAATGTGACCCGCGAGGTCGACGGCGGCCTCGAAACCTTATCTCTGTCGACGCCTGCCGTCATCACCACAGACCTGCGCCTGAACGAGCCGCGCTACGTGACGCTGCCCAACATCATGAAGGCCAAGAAAAAACCGCTAGTCATTTTCAAGCCCGAGGACCTTGACGTGGATGTGACTCCACGCCTTAAGACCCTCAAGGTGGCCGAGCCCGCAGGGCGCAAGGCTGGAGTTAAGGTGCCTGACGTGGCGACCCTGGTGGATAAGCTTAGAAACGAAGCCAAAGTGATTTAAGGAGGTGATGGAAATGACCGCACTCGTTATTGCAGAACACAACAACACATCAATCAAAAGCGCCACCCTGAACACCGTCACCGCAGCCTGGGCGTGCGGCGGTGACGTGCATGTGCTCGTCGCTGGCGAAGGCGCACAAGCCGCAGCCCTGGCCGCCGCACAGATCGCCGGCGTGGCGAAGGTCATCCATGCCGACGGCGCCAGCCTTAGGGACGCTCTGGCGGAGAATCTCGCGGCCCAGGTGCTGGCCATCGCGGCCAACTACAGCCACATTCTGTTTCCGGCAACGGCCAACGGCAAGAACGCCGCGCCACGCGTGGCGGCGCGGCTGGGCGTAGCGCAGATCAGCGACATCATCAAGGTCGACAGTCCCGACACTTTCGAGCGCCCCATTTATGCCGGCAATGCGATTGCCACCGTGCAAAGCAGTGACAGCGTCGCCGTCATCACTGTGCGCATAACGGGCTTCGACGCTGCGCCCGCCACCGGCGGCAGCGCCGCAGTCGAAACCGTGTCAGCCGTGGCCGACTCCGGCAAGAGCAGCTTCGTGAGCCGTGAAGTGACGAAGAACGACCGCCCTGAGTTGACGGCCGCCAAGATCATCGTTTCGGGCGGCCGAGCTCTCGGCGGTGCAGAGAAGTTCCAGGCAGTAATCACGCCTCTGGCCGACAAACTGGGTGCGGCTATCGGCGCGTCGCGCGCGGCAGTGGACGCGGGCTACGCTCCGAACGACTTGCAGGTGGGCCAGACTGGCAAGATCGTGGCGCCGCGGTTGTACATCGCCTGCGGTATTTCCGGTGCAATCCAGCATCTGGCAGGGATGAAGGATTCGAAGGTTATCGTAGCAATCAACAAGGACCCGGAGGCACCGATCTTCAGCGTGGCTGACTACGGACTGGAAGCCGATTTGTTCACGGCCGTGCCCGACCTCGTCAAGGCGCTGTAGCGCCTGAAGCATTTGAAAAAAGAGCTTCCAGCGCTAAGCAGGTGAGCGCTAGAGGTGGTTGTCACCTTGCCCGGATAGAGCGCGATGCGAACGAGTCTTGAAAGCCCTGAACCCTTCGACGCGTGGGTGGGCCGCAGCGATGAAAGAACGGACCAGATCACCCAAGCACCTGTGCGGCTTATGCAAGCCACGCTGGACGTGGCCGATGCCGGCGCGCTGCCGTCTCAACTGCCGCCGCTGTGGCATTGGCTGTACTTTCTGCCGGGTGAGCGACAGTCCGGCATCGGCCCGGACGGCCACCCTCGGCGCGGCGGCTTTCTGCCCCTCATTACGCTGCCGCGGCGTATGTGGGCCGGAGGGCGACTGCAGTTTCTGCGTCCGCTGGAGTTGGGCGAACAAGTGCGGCGCGTTTCCACGATCAAGAGCATACAGAGCAAGTCCGGGCGCAGTGGCGAGCTCGTGTTCGTGACCGTGCTGCACCAAATCAGCGATGCGCTGGGCATCGCTATTCGCGAAGAACAAGACATCGTCTACCGCGACGCACCGGCGGCTGGGGCGCCTGCACCACAGCCTATCGCGGCGCCCACCGACGAGCAGTTCAGCCGCACTGTATTGCCTGACCCCGTGCTGCTGATGCGCTATTCGGCGCTGACCTTCAACGGCCACCGCATCCACTACGACCGTCCCTACGCCATGCAGGAAGAGGGCTACCCCGGCCTCGTGGTGCATGGGCCGCTGATCGCCACGCTGCTTATGGAAGAAATGCGCCGCGCGCATCCGGGTAAAGCTGTCCGCAGTTTTGAATTCAAGGCCGTCAGCCCCTTGTTCGACACCGCGCCGTTTACGGTCAGCGGCAAGGTCGAAGGAGCGGCGGCACGTCTGTGGGCGAGCGGCCCCGAGGGCCAACTGGCTATGCAGGCCGGCGCAGAAATCGAATAACACCTAGACGAGACAAGCCATGTCAAAACCTAACCGCAAGGGGCCGCTCAGCGGCGTCACTGTCGTCACACTGGAACACGCGATTGCCGCGCCGTTCTGCACCCGCCAACTCGCCGACCTTGGAGCGCGCGTCATCAAGGTGGAGCGTCCTGGCGTCGGCGATTTCGCGCGTGCCTACGACCATCGCACCCGTGGGCTGGCTTCGCATTTCGTCTGGACAAATCGCTCCAAGGAAAGCCTAACGCTAGACTTGAAGCAGCCAGCGGCCCAGGAAGTGCTTGGCGAATTGATCTCCAAGGCCGACGTGCTGGTGCAAAACCTCGCGCCCGGCGCGGCCGCACGGATGGGATTGGCGTTTGAGGCGCTGCACGCGAAGCACAAGAGGCTCATCGTCTGCGACATCTCGGGCTATGGCTCCGACGGCCCCTATCGCGACAAAAAGGCCTACGACCTGCTGATCCAGAGCGAGGCCGCTTTTCTCTCGGTCACGGGCACGCACGAGGAGCCCAGCAAGGCGGGCAACTCGATTGCCGACATCGCGGCGGGCATGTATGCCTACACGGGCATTCTGAGTGCGCTGCTGCAGCGAAATATCAGCGGCGAAGGCTCGCATGTCGAGGTCTCCATGCTCGAAGCGCTTGGCGAATGGATGGGCTTTCCCATGTACTACGCTTATGACGGTCAGCCGCCGCCTGGACGCAACGGCGCGGCGCATGCCACCATCTATCCCTATGGCCCATTCAAGGCGGGCGACGGCCGGGTGGTGATGTTAGGCCTGCAAAACGAGCGCGAGTGGAAACTGTTCTGTGACATCGTGCTGTGCAGGTCTGAACTCTCGGTCGACGCGCGCTTTGACGCCAACGTTCGCCGGGTGGAAAACCGCGCAGCCTTAAAGGTAGTCATCGAGCAGACTTTTGCCAGCCTCACGGCTCAGAATGTGATCGCGCGTCTTGATCAAGCCGAGATCGCTAACGCCGCCGTCAACCAGGTCGGCGATTTGTGGACGCATCCGCAACTGCAAGCGCGGCAGCGTTTTACCACCATCGGTTCACCCGCTGGTGAGCTCCAGGCGTTGCTGCCGCCCGCTAACGTCAACAGCTTCGATGTCCGCATGGATCCAGTTCCTGCGCTGGGCGGACACACCGCAGCCATTCTGCGAGAGCTGGGTCGCTCTTATGCTGACATCGAGAAGCTGCAAGTCGACGGAGTGATCTGAACCATGTCCACAACCGTTGGTGTTGCCGAGCGCCATGCGCGCAGCCTGCTATTCGTGCCGGCCACGAAGCCCGAGCGCTTCGTCAAGGCGCTTGGCTCGGGTGCAGATTGCATCATCATCGACCTCGAAGACGCGGTGGCCGAGGGTAGCAAGGACAGCGCGCGCGAGCAACTCGCGCAACATCTGCCGCGCATGACGCGCGCGCAACTGGCACGCACCGTGGTCCGCGTGAACGCTGCGGGCAACCTTTGGCACGAGGCCGACATCGCGCTGCTGCGTGACTGGACTCCCCAAGGCGTGGCGGTGATGCTACCCAAGGCTGAGGATGCCGGCGCGCTGCGCAGCGTGGCCAAAACGCTCGGCGATGCGGCGCGCATCGTGGCATTGATCGAGTCGCTGGCGGGCCTCGACGCAGCCAATGCGCTCGCTCGCGAGCCCCAGGTCGTGCGTCTGGCCTTCGGTCACCTGGACTTTCAGCTCGACTTGGGCATGCGTGCAACCGCCGAAGAGTTCGAATTGGCATTTGCGCGTAATACGCTCGTGGCCGCGTCGCGTCGCGCCAAACTGCCTGCGCCCATCGACGGCGTGACCACCGAAACAAGCAACGCTGAGCGTCTGGCAGCCGATGCCCGACGCGCGCGCGCCTTCGGCTTCGGCGGCAAGCTCTGCATACACCCGGCCCAGGTTGCCGAGGTGAACGATGCGTTCGGCCACACCGAGGCCGAGCAAGCCTGGGCGCACCGCGTGCTCGAAGAAGCCGCCAGGCATGGTGGCGAAGCCTTCAGTCTGGAGGGCCGCATGGTCGATCTGCCCGTGATCCGCGCGGCCGAGGCGATTGTCGCAAACGCAGAAAAACAACCGCTACCGGGAGACCGCGCCAAAGCAGGGGCTTGAATCAGCCCCGAAAAATAGATGAAGGAGGTGTTTATAGTGGGCCGATGAACTCCGGCTCTTCCGAAGCCACTTCTGTTCTCTAGTTGCGAATCAGCCTGCGAGGCGTTAGCCCGCCGATCTGGCAGTGACTCCTGATTCCCGAGCAGATCACGATTGCGCAACTGCATCATGTGCGCCACGGCTGGATATGGGCAGCTCGTCGTCCGACCGGGTACGTGCAGGAGGAGCACTCACGTCGTTTGGCCGAACGACCGTTTTCGGCTGATTCCCTGTCCGAACTGGTAACCCTAGCCGAGTCTCGTCGTTGATGTAGTTGAGCATGCCAGCTACATGCGTAGAGTGGTCACGTCGGCTACAGTGTCGGCAATTGTGCGGGGCGATCGCGCCGAACCAACGGGAAACAATCGACGACTGGATTCAAGCCAGCGAGGAACATGCCCTAGTTACTAGTCCTCGCCAGATCCGTCGCCATTGGCTGAATAGGTGCGGAGCTAAGCGAGGCGCGCACGATCTTGCGGCGCGGATGGCTCGTAGTCTGCGCCTTGATCTGCTAATTGCGATCGGCATCGGCGTCTGGGTAACGAGTTGACTTCGTCTTGGCTGGTTAAAGCCCATGCGTTGATAAAAGCAGCGGGTCTTCTTTCGGCGTCAGCTGTCCTTCTTCATTTACGCTTCATTCTGTTATCGCCATTGATTCAACAATACCGGCCGAGACCCAAGAAAACGCCTCAGGAGCTGTCCTTGATTGCCGACGAAGAGATCAAAGATAAGGACGAAGATCTGCCTGTGAGCGAGGCGCAGGCGTCCTGCAACCTTAGGCATAAGCCGTCCTTCGTACGGACCGGCATCTAGAAAATCGATTGAACTGAAAGCGAGCACGAGCTCTGCATCCTCAGTATCGGGGTGTCCTCGTCTAAGAGTATGGTTAAAGAGAGAGGTCTCGCGCTCATCGTGCGGCGTCTGCGGATGCGCCGTCGCGATCGGCTGCGTCCGGTTGCATGAGCGACATGCCGAGTTGCGCGCAACAGTCGAGTCACAGCCTGCCTTGCAGGTGGCCACTATTGACGATTAGTGCCGCTTGCAACCGGCCACGTCTGATTCGGGCCGCAGCGCGGGCAGCGTCCAGTGGGGGCAGTTTTCGTGGATGCAACCGCTGAAATTGCTAGCCTATCTATCAAAATTACATTGATAGTGAGTTGCCCGCTCATTGGGCATCACTAACTTCGCAGTGCGGAGACGGCCTCCCTCGTCGTCTAACTCGAACTCGCATGCGACGTTGGACGTCTGCGCAGTCGTGACCACTCGTCACCCGCGCCATCCACACGTTCCTGAATGTTTCGACATCTGTCCCAATCAGAACAGCTTTTGTCCCGAAATGCAAAAGCGACTGAATTTGAGAGATTTACATTCAGTCGTCGGGCATCGCGCGTGGAATATCGACGAGCTTGTGAAGGTCGCATGTCAGATCACCGCCCATTTCCGCTCACGCAAACACGCCTTGATTGGCTCGCGCGGCAGGGCGGTGTCAAGCCTCAAATACAACATCATTACTTCCGATCAAGCGACAACAGTTTCCAAATTCCCGGAGCCGGCGTCCTTGCTTTCGTTAAAGGAGATTTCATGGATACGGTACAGCTATCCCGGCGTAGTCTGCTGATTTTGATGGGCGCCGCCACAGCCGGCGCAGTGGCCGGCTGCGGCGGCGCGTCCGCAGCTACGACGGCCTCAACGGCGGCGACGCTGTTCTACACCGATGTGGGTACGGGTAAGAACGTGATGTTTCTGCATGGCTGGACGTGTGACTCTCACGACTTTAGCTGGCAGTACCCCGTGTTTGAAAGTAAATACCGGGTTGTTGCTTTAGACCTGCGAGGACACGGCAGGTCTGAGGTCATGCCGTCGGGCAAGTACTTGCCTGCTGATTACGTGGCGGACATTGTGTCGTTCATCTCGACCAATTATCCCGGCCAGAAATTCACCCTTATAGGGCATTCAATGGGTGGTCAGATCGCTGCCCTTGTAGCGGCCAGCCGGCCAGACTTGATCAGTGCCGTCGTATCCGTCGACGGATCCCTGGGTTTCGCAGCCGCTTACGCGCCGGTTTTCCAGCAGGCTGCAGATAGTTTGGTCTCTCAGGGGCCGGCTGTCGCAGCCGCGACTTTGTTCGAGGCGTTTTACGATCCCGCGACTAATCCGGCGTTCAAGCGATGGCACGCGAGGCGCGTCCCGGGAATGCCGGCGGACGTCGTGATCGAGTCGTTCGGCCCACTGTTCCTCGGTGCCGCGCAAGTGGGTGTTGGGCAGGCGAGTGCGGCCTTCTGCCAAACCTTGAAGTTGCCTTTCTACCACCTGTGTCGCGATCCGGTTCAGGCCAGCACGATGACCCCCTGGTTCACAAATCCCAAGTCAAAAGTCGACGTATGGACCAACTCGGGGCACTGGATCATGCAGGATCGACCAGCCGATTTCAACACTGCAGTGACGGCTTGGATCGACGCCGTTTAACGCGGATTGACTACGTCACCTATCACTTCTCTGAAGCTGCACCGCGCTTTCTTGTCGAGCGATGGCGAGATATCGCGGAATTTCTGATATTGCATGTCGTCGCGAATGCCCCGGAATTCGCGCGATTTTCGAACGAGGTCATCAATGAAAGTGTTAATAGCGGGATTCAAGCACGAAACTAATACCTTCGCTTCCGAGAAAGCGTCTTGGTCCGCATTTGAAGCGGGCGAGAGTTTTCCGGCCGCTGTGCGAGGCGCCCCCATGCTTGAGATGCTGGAGAAGGTGGCAGTGCCCGGCATGGGCTTTCTCCGCTTTGCGAGAGAACAAGGTTGGGAGCCTGTGCCGAGCTTTTGGTGTGCTGCCGTGCCCTCGTCTTATGTGACTGCAGAGGCCTTCGAACATATTTGCGCTGAGATTTGCCGGGATGTGGCGAGCTTGAAGTTCGACGCGGTATATATCGATCTGCACGGCGCTGCGATGGCGGAAGGTTTCGACGATGCGGAAGGCGAACTGCTCAGCCGTATTCGAGCACTCGTTGGCGACGAAATTCCCATTGTTGCGAGTCTCGATTTGCACGCAAATGTCTCGCATCAAATGCTTCAGTGTGCTGATGCACTCGTCTCGTTCCGAACCTATCCGCATATTGACTACGTGGAGACGGGCGTTCTGGCTGGCGAGGCTTTGAAACGCCGGCTTGCACTTGGCAAGCGCGAGTCCATTCGTTTCTCAAGGCTGCCGTTCCTCATTCCCGTCAATTCTCAAAACACGACCTTTGGCAAGCCGAAGGCCATTTACGACCGGTTGGTTCAACTGGATGAAGAGATGGGTACGCTGTCGAGTTTCTGCATGGCTTTTCCATCGGCAGATTTCGCGGAATGCGCTCCAATGATCTGGAGCATTGGCGGGCAAGCTCAAGAAGCGCTTATGGAACTCGAAGCCATGGCGAGTGAGCCTACACAATGGCGCCTGGACATCTATACCGCCGAGAACGCGGTGAAGGAGGCGATTCGTCGTGGCAAAGAGACGGACAAGCCCGTCGTGATTGCAGATACACAAGACAACCCCGGGATCGGCGGGACCGCATCCACGACCGGCATGTTGCGCGCGTTGCTTGACGAGGGTGCTGGCCGAGCCTTTCCTAGACGTGTCGCATTAGCCGTGATGAATGATCCTGGCTTCGCATCCAAGGCGACCGAGGCAGGCGTAGGAGCGACTTTCGAAGGGAGCCTCGGACAGCCATCCATGCTTTGGGACGGCCCGTCCGATCCTCCAGTCGAAGGGGTTTTCAAGGTCCTCGCGGCGAGCAGCGGCAGGGTCACTTTCAAGGGTCCCAAGATGACAGGTTTTGTCGCCGAGCTTGGGCCGAGCGTTTGTGTTGAAATCGATGGCGTACTCGTTGTCGTGGCAAGCGCAAAAATCGGCGCGCAAGACAGGGAGCTCTTTCGCTTCGTGGGCATCAATGCTGAAGAGATGAAGATACTGGTGGTGAAGAGCAGCAACCACTTCCGTGCCGACTTCGTGCCGCTGGTAGAGGACGAACTCAAGGATGTGTTGACGGCAAAAGCGCGTGGTGCCATGGCTGCCGATCCGGGAGATTTGCCCTGGAAGAAACTGCCTGACAACATTCTCCGCAGGCTGTAACGATCATTTATCATTCAAAGAAGTTCAGGTCTGAAATATCGGACCTGAACTTCTTTGCATTCCCTGCGGAAGACCTCAAGACTTCAGGGATTCCCGGACAAGACTTGTCCCCGGGACAAGGCGGCGGCAGTCACTACTGTCCGCTTTGTCGATGAAAGGTACATTAGCAAGGCGGCGCCGACGCTCGATACGCAGAGTACGATCACGAATGCGTTAGTGAGGCCATGCGGATTGGACTTCATCAGGTCACTTAACTTTCCTACTGCGGCCGGTCCAATACTCGCTCCAATCATGTAGTTTGATAGTAAAAATAAACCGGTCGCCCGGCCCCGCATACGATTAGGAACGCCAAGCTGGATAGGAGTGACCATGAACGTCGTCAATACCGAAAAGGTTGCCACTGCGCATCCGTAAAACCAGTAAGCAACGGTCACTGTATCGATGAAAGTAAATGCCACGACCAAAGGTATCTGTAGCGCAATCACGATTGTCAGACGCCTGAGCAACGGGCTGACCAAATCCGTATTGTCCAGTTTCCGAAGCAGAAACTGAGACAAGACGCAGCCGCTTAGACCGACCGCGAGAAACAGGACTCCGAGTGGTCGTCCTATCGCCGACGCAGTACCGAATCCTTCCCGGATCATCACACTCGGGAACCAGGTCAGAAGAACAAACAAGCCCGATGAGATAAAGATCCACCCTGCGTAATAGGTCATCAGTTGTGATGACCCGAACAACACCTTGATGGTAGCAAGTGTCGATATGTCCATATGCTGGTTTCCGGATTCGCGACGCTTCGGCTCACGCAACATCAAGATGAACGCGGCAAGAAGCAAGCCCGGCAATCCCAGCACGACAAACACTGCCTGCCATGCATCCACACGCCCGACGAGCGGCAACGTTGCGCCACCCGTTCCATTGAAGTAATGAAGCGTGCTGCTGCCGAGTATCAGTGCCATCCCGCCGCCCACGTAAGGCCCCGTGTTGTAGACGGAGGTCGCCCGCAATAGTGCGCGCCCGGTCAGCATGTCCGACAGTAGCGAGTAGGAAGCCGGCGAACAGCCCGCTTCGCCGATCGCCGTTCCTGCGCGTGCGACGAAAAATTGTCCAAAGCTTCCGCATAGCCCGCACGAAGCGGTCGCTAGGCCCCACGCGGCCACGCAGGCCGCTGCTATGCTGACGCGGCGGTACCGGTCTACCAGCCATCCAAGAGGAATGCCTGCGCATGCATAAAACGCACTGAAGGCCAATCCTTGTAGTGCGCCAATCTGGGTGTCGCTCAATCCATACGAGTGCCGGATCGGCTCAATCAGCAAGGGGAAAATCTGCCGGTCCATGTACGAGAAGGCAAACGATAAAGCCAGTAACCCCGTCAAAATAACAGTGCGCCAACCGGGTATGCGGGACCTGGTCGACTGCGTTGTATCGCGGTCCGGTTCAACGTTTTTCATGTACCGCCTCCAGTCAAAGTGAATGTTCTGGGAATCCTTATTTGCGCCTAAATGTAAGAGCGCAAAATCCTTTCGGCTTTTCCGTTTGTGACATTCACTTTGCAAATTGGGACAGGTAGGAGAAACGCCGTGGACAGTCACGAGCGCGTTGTCGGGCGGCCTGCTATGACGAGAAGACATTCAAGGTCGGCGCATTGGCTGGTACATCAGCGTCAGAGCCGCTTTGCGACGCGGGCGAGGGGCCGCCCAAAAGATCCTGGATGATGGCAGTGCGAACTTCATGCGTTGCGACCGCAGACCAGACCAACACTATCGCTCAGTAATGACATGGTCGAAATCAAGCGCCAGCAGGTCCTCGCCAAGCAAGAGAAGGCGAAGATACACGCGCGTTGATGATCAGACCAGAAATCAACAACGCGCCGCTCACGTCGAGCTTGCGTCATGGCGATGCCACTCCGATGCGCAACAGCCAAAACTAGCTTGAAACCATCTGGAGAACGAGCTGAGACTACCGAAGCCGACGGCCTCGGCGATCTCGGTCAGCGGCATTGTGTTTATTTCAACGAGCCTCTTGGCGGCATCGGATCGAACCTGCTGCAGCATCGCGGAATATGAAAGTCCCTTGCTCGCAAGTCGCCGGTGGAGTGTCCGTCGATTGATGCCCAAGCTCGCGGCGAGCGTGTCCGCGCTGCAGCTGGAATCGTGCAATTTCTGATTCAGGATGCGCGCGACTTGTACTTCGAACTGATCCGACGTGCTGCCAAGGGTTTGTGTTATCAATGCTTTGGCTTGTCGACGCAGCACCTCGGGCGACGTAATTACCTTCAGCTTGAGAGCATCGCGCCCAAGCAGGATTCCGCTTATGACTTGATCGTAACGAGTCTCGCAGCGCATGAAACTGGTTTGGATCGTGGTGCGCGCAGGACGCGAATGTTCATGGCAGATTGCATCCGGATTCCAGTGCGGGCCTACCAGCCACCGTATCAGCTGCACGAGTCCGCAGGCCGCAAACTGCATCACTTGCGTGGATGGACCCTCGGAAACGATCTGGACCGAAAGGAATGGCTTGCCAAAGCGTGTGTCCAGGTCCACGTACATTCCAATGCAATGATGATGGATGTGAGCAATGTAAGTACGTAATGCTTCTTCGAGCGTAGCTTCTTCCCGCAGCAAGAGGCTCACGACGCCGTAATCAGGAACGCCTCGCGCAATTGCCATGCGAGTGCCGAAGTCAGCCCGGCCTGACTGATTCGCGGACGCTTCCAGCAGATCAACAAACGCATCAAGGGAGATCAGGCTGTCAGGGCTGTCCACAAAATCCCTTCGCAAACCGACACTACGCAACAGCGCGTCGCCATCGATTTCAACTTCCCGCGCTGCTTCCATGTAGCCAAAAAGCGTGCCGCTTCTCACGACCCGTTTCGTCATATCGCCTCCGCTCAGCCGTTTTCGAATGGCACTTGCCTGTCCCAAATTGAAAAGCATATGTCCCAGAATGTCAACGGATAATAAATTTGGATCCCTATAGTCAAACCGGTCAAAAGAACATTGTTAAGCCGTACAACGATTCGGGCCCTAGGGCAACGCGGACAGTATTTCGATGCAATTCATCTGTATCACAAATCATTAGGTTAGCAAACCTAAGCAATTTCAATTTAGCAAATTGGCTCGCTGTTCACAAACTTCATTCGACAATCGGACAGGAACGCATCATGGTCATCTTCAGCAAGGCATGGAAAGAAAGGTGCGCTGTAGCGGTGGCACTGACCAGCGCCATATTGGCGCCTGCTTACGCGGTGGCGCAAAGCAGCGTGACGCTGTACGGAATTCTCGATTCCGGACTGGAATATCAGACCAACGCGCAGAAAACACGCCACTCGTCAGTGACGTTGGGGTCGGGTGAAGTCTACGGTAATTTGTTTGGCATGACTGGCGTTGAAGACCTGGGTGGCGGGCTTAAGGCGATCTTCAAGCTGGAGGCGGGTTTTAATCCGAATACCGGCACCTCTCTGCAAGGTGGCCGGCTCTTCGGCCGGTCTGCATGGGTCGGGCTAAGCGATGGCCATAATAAAGTCATCATGGGCAGGGTATATACCCCGCTTTATGACGTACTGCTTTATCTCGACCCGTTATTTGGATCGAATGTTGGTGTGCTGACTCAGGATGGCGGTTTCACCTCACGTGTTGACAATGGGGTTCGCTACACGCGCACGGACGGTCCTTTCCACGAGAATGTGCTTTACAGCTTCGGACAGAACGCAGTCGATACCCCTCCTGGTTCTACTGCGGGAGCGGCCGGGCATTCGAAGGAAATTTCGGCGTCAGTTGACTATACGACCAAGCGCGCGATGGCTGCGCTGGTGTACGACAAGATCCACGGTCCTCTGGTGGCCAACCAGTACGAGCTCGGTCTGTTTGTTCCGTCGCTGGCCATTACAGCGCCGACCACGGGAGCACGGGCAGAGCGGATTGCCGCTGCTGGGCGGTACACGTTCGGAGGCACCTCGCTTTTTGCCGGCTATCGTCATTTGCGAACGGTCGAGAGTAGTCAAGTCGAGAACTCCAATCTGTACTGGGGCGGCGTCACTCAACACGTCACTGCTGCCTGGTTACTGGCCTTGGGCTTGTACCACCAGAAGGTCACCGGTATTGACGCGAAGCCGACGTCGTTGGCGTTTCAAACCCAATATCTGTTTTCTAAAAGGACGGCTCTTTATGGGAATGTCGGAAAGGTCTGGAATTCGGCTGCGAGCAACATGGGTCTGGATACCCAGACTCAGACCTTGCTCGGCGCCGGCCAACTGGGAGCCAGCATTGGCATCTACCACTTGTTCTGATAGTTCTACGATTCACGTTGTCGTCCATTAGAGGTCCGAACCAATGAAGGGTATCGATATCTTGTTCAGCCCTTACCGGCTGAACGCATTGGAACTTCCGAATCGAGTCGTCATGGCGCCAATGACCCGGTCTCGTTCACCCGGCGGTGTGCCGACTGCAGAGGTTGCCGCCTATTACCGCCGGCGGGCGGAGAAGGGCGTCGGCCTCATCATTACGGAGGCGACCGGGATTGGGCGTCTGGCTTCAGTCAACGAGCCGGACATTCCCCGTTTCCATGGTGAGGTCGAGCTCGCCGGTTGGAGACAAGTCGTGGAAGAAGTGCACGCGGCAGGAGGACGTATCGTTCCTCAACTCTGGCATGCCGGTCAAAAGCGCTCGAATACGACGCCTGACTGGTATTCACCAGTTCCACTCGAAAGTCCATCCGGCCTCGATCTATCTGGCAAGCGGGTGAGCGAAGCTATGAGCGACGCGGATGTCGCCGATACCATAGTCGCTTTCGCGCGGGCGGCGGCGGATGCCGAGCAACTCGGTTTTGATGGCGTTGAATTGCATGGTGGCCACGGCTATCTCATCAACCAATTCTTTTTCGACAACCTCAATCTGCGTAGCGATAAATATGGCGGCGCGACGCTCATTGAGCGCTCGAGGTTCGCAGTTGAGATTTTGAAGGCGATCAGACGCGTGGTGAGTCCAGGCTTTCCTGTGATTTTTCGCCTTTCCCAGTGGAAGCCGCAAGATTTCAACGTCCGCATTGCCGATACGCCTGATGTACTGGAGCGTTTTCTCGGCGTTCTGGTTGAGGCGGGCGCAGACGCCTTTCATCTTTCGCAGCGCAAATTCTGGGAACCTGCATTTCCGGATTACGACCGGGATATGAACTTTGCCGGCTGGGCAAAACGCCTGACGGGTGTCACCGCTATTACTGTCGGCTCGGTCGGTCTTTCGGGCGATGTCTACGCCACTTTCGCAGGCGAGAGCTTTCATCCTGTGTCGTTGGAGCCGTTATTTGCGCGGCTGGAGCGGGGCGAATTTGATCTGGTCGCCGTTGGGCGTCCGCTGTTGCAGGACCCCGCCTGGCTCGAGAAAGTGCGTGAAGGACGGACTCACGAACTTGGCGACTTTACGCCGAGCGCACTGACTTCACTCAGTTGACGAGTGTCCGCTCAAATGTCCATAAAAAAAGCATTTCAGTTTCGATGCGTATCGCGTGATGCTTACGACCCGGAATGTATAGCGGATGTCCCAGCCTGCGAACCGATGCATGCCTGGGGGCTTTAGAGTAGTACTGACCATTCTGCGGTGTCGAACAGATCCCTTCCTTGAACAACATCGCGCGATATGTGCGCGAAGCGAGAATTGCAATGAGCGAGCAAAGTACAGTCCAGCCTTGGCAATGGCCGGAAAAAGAGTGGCGTCGCCTAGTGAACCGGGTACGCGCCGGGCGCAGCTTTCGGCCCTTGGAATGGAAGGGAGGCGCTCGCTGCGTTGTAGCGCTTTCGTTTGATTCCGACCATGAGACCAACGAGTTGCGTGATGGCGGAGTGTCTATCAATCGATTGGCCTGGGGTCAATATGGCAATCGAGTGGGCGTTCCCCGTATTCTCTCGTTGTTGAAAAAATATGACGTGCCGGCGAGTTTTTTCGTGCCCGCCGTGACGGCGCTTCTCTATCCAGACGAACAACGCGAAATCGTCGACGCCGGCCATGAGATAGGAGTCCATGGCTGGATCCATGAGCTCAATTCAAAACTGGGCATGAATGACGAGCGCGATCTGATCGCCCGTTCACTGGATACGCTTGAACAGATAACCGGCAACCGGCCCACAGGTTTTCGCTCACCCTCGGCTGATTTCTCGGAACACACGTTGCAGATTCTGAAAGATCTGGACTTTGCTTACGACTCGTCGTTGTGCGCGGACGACGACTGTTATGAACTTGAGATGAACGGGCAGCCTACCGGCATTGTCGAACTGCCTTTTGACTGGGTTCGTGACGACGCTGTGTATTTTTTGATGCATCGCTTTCAGGGACTTCGACCTTACACACCACCGTCGCAAGTATTTGACATCTTCAAGCGTGAACTGGACGCCGCCTACGCAGAAGGAGGGGTCTTTGAACTCACCATGCACCCGCACGTGATCACCAACCGCTCGCGCATATGGATAGTGGAAGAGTTGATCAAACACGCAAAGAGCTTGCCGGATGGCGTTTGGTTCGCGCGACACGACGAACTGGTCGCTTATGCCGTTCAGAATTCGCGCCAGTAATCGGCCTCTCTGGCAGATCCGGGCCGTAGCTGCCGGCCGTTTCATTTCCGGTCTCGTCCGGCCGGAAATGAAACGGCGAGCCTTGCGCCGATAATCGCACGCTCGACCGCGACGCTGGCTTAACTTTTCTCGCGTTGCATTGCGTTGCATTGCGTTGCATTTCGTCTGGACCAGGCGGACGAAGGTCATTGGCCCAAGCGTTCGAATGCGTCAATTACGGCCTCAGAACTCAACCACGATCTTGCCGAAATGGCGCCCCTCTATTTGGTATTTAAAGGCTTGCGCGAGTTCCTCCAGGGGAAAGCTTCGGTCGATCACCGGTTTAACGCCCGTTGTTTCCAGGCCGGCGATCAAGCCAGTCTGGTCCGACCGGCTGCCGACAGTCACGCCCTGCAGGCACACGTTCTTGACAATCAAAGCAACGGTCGGAAGCTCGCCGGAGCGTCCGGTCAAAGCGCCGATCAGCGATATACGGCCTCCGATCCGGATCGCCGAAATCGATTGCGGCAAGGTGGCGGCGCCACCGACCTCCATGACATGATCGACCCCCTGACCGCCCATCCAGTCGGTCACTCCGCGCCCCCAGTCCGGTTGGGTCCTGTAGTTGATGGTATGCGCGGCGCCCATCGCGCTGAGCCGCTCCAATTTTGCATCCGAGGATGAAGTTGCAATTACCGTAGCGCCCATGGACCGCGCGATCTGCAAGGCGAATATGGACACGCCGCCCGTGCCCAGAACAAGTACCGTGTCGCCCGCTTTCAACTTGCCGTCCGACACAAGCGCTCGCCAAGCTGTCACGCCAGCGGTCGTCAAGGTTGCAGCTTCGGCATATGTGTAGCCCGCTGGCGCTCGCGTGAACCAGCTGGAAGGGCGCACCACGACCTCGCGCGCATAGCCGTCCACGCCATCGCCGGGCGTGTGTGAGAAGTCTCCTACGACACGGGGAGGGCCGTCGTGCCACTGAGGGAAGAACACGGAGACAACCCGGTCACCAACTTCGAAGTCCGAAACATCCCCTCCGATAGCCTCGATGACACCGGCGCCATCCGCCATGGGGATGCGGCAATCAATGCTCGGAGCGTCTCCAGAAGACACGCGATAGTCGTGATAGTTCAAGGAACTCGCACGAATCCGCACGCGGATTTCGTCGGCAGCGGGCGCGCCTGGATCCGGGAGTTCGACGATCTCAAGCCGGTCCAATCCTCCCGGAGCACGGATGCGCACAGCTCTCATGACGGCTCCTCCCAAACATTCCAACGATAGAAAAACGAACGCATTGAAGACATTGAAGACATTGAACATCACCTTATGTTGATCTGAATTTCCACTTAACGAACAATGAGTGCGCGGACAATCCTTTGATTGACCTATCGGGACGTTATATTTTCAATGTGAGACAAAGTGTCCGGGCACGTCGCGTTCTCGCCCGGGGCCGAATGAGCATGAAATGGTCGATGACTTCAATCATCAGGTGCTCGATCCCTTTCTGGAGTGTTGATCTTGTTGGGTTGGAAAATTCCTACCTAGGGGTGCAATGCCATGACTTCCCGATCACCTGCATCCTTGATGGCGTCACTGGTAGATGCCCGTGCGTGTCGCGACGTCGAGCCTGCTGTGGCGTGTTATGAAAACGACGCCGCGGTATTGCCTAAACCCGGGAAACGTTTGACCGGCTTGGGGGCTATCCGCGAGTTCACAGCAGCTACTCTTGACCTGCCGATCGAGTTCGGCACGCGCCAAATCGTCGAGGGCGATGGTATCGCGCTTTATGTCTGTGCCTGGGGATTGGAGATGAAGTCTGGCGGTCCGCTTTTGGAAGGGAGCGGCGCCGACATGCTGCGTTAGCAACCAAATGGCGGCTGGTGGATTGCAATCGATAATTCATGCGGTGCTGGCATTCTGACTTGATCGGCACGTCGTTTCGTGATCGGTCTGTGGGGATGTCATAAAGGAGTGTGAACCAAACCGTGGGAGGTCATTTCCGTCGACACGACCGCCGTCATAAACGGCAAGACGGCGGCATACCCGATGGGACACGCTGTTTGGAAATATGCGAAGTTTTCAAGGAGAAGAGCCCAGCAAGGCCGCGCGGCACGCTCGCTGTATCAGCTACGCTGGCGACGTTTCCAACCGATTGGAGTTGCTATTCGACTGTTCATCGATGCCCGCTGGGACGCGGGTGAAACGAGTGAGACTAAAGCGACGACCGTTGTTCGACCAATCGCCAGGCGGCAGTTCGTCTAGCTATTCGCCATCGCTTTTAATTTCATCCATTGACGGGTACTGTCACGTTGTTAAAGGTCGCACAAGCGAAGACGTAGATCGTGGATATTGCTGATTTGTGCAGCAAGGCGATCCAGCATCGGATTGCCGGTCGCCGCCTCCCACGCTTCAAAGGCATGCGTGCGCGCCTGCCGCTTCTCTTGCGCGTTCGCGTTGTAGCGGCAGTGCATAATCAGATTTGCCACCTGATCGTGGACCGAAGTGAATCGCTGCAGGTGGCGCGCTGATTTGAAGCGGCGCATCACCTTCTCGCGCACCCGTGTTGGTTGATGCGAGTTCTGCGCCCGGTTGTTCAATTCCTTGTGCTGGCGGTGCTCAACGTCCATCCCCAAGTCTCTGTTCGTCGCAGCATAGCTGGGCGTTTGCGCCAAGACAATTTTCGCGAGTTCGTCGTTGCCGGCGGCAAGTAAAAGGCGTGCTGCGCGTGTGCATTCATCTTGGGAGAATCTAATGGCGGAAACAGCTGTAATTTGACATAAAGCGAATGATCGCATTTTAATCAGTTATGCGAATTAATGGTTGCTGCACCGAACGAAAGGCAAATCTCGACGGTAGCGTCTAAGTCTATAAGTCACATAACACAGCGGTGCACGAAATCACGAAAAGGGCGGCAGTGCCGAGCTGTGAATAGATGGATTGTAGACGTCGGAGATCAACACTAGCGCGCAACGCTGAGTGTCAAAAGAGCCGCTGATATCTGCCCCTTGGCCAGTTTTTACCTACTAGACCGACCACATGTCGTCTTCAGTCAGTAGGCGCCGAAAATCCGGTCGAGTGCAGCCAAGATGGCATCGCGGCGATCCGCCAGGGAGCCGATGCGTCTGCCGAGCGCGTTCAGGGGAACAGCACTCATGGCGGGCGTGTCGAGAAAGTGTTTCTCGCCGTTGATCTCGAAGACCGGCAGCAAATCGGACGGTTTGCCTGAGAATCCGAGATCCGGGGTGGGTCGCAAAGGAATCACGATGCGCGTTGGCAAGATTCCGACATGCGTGCTCTGCACGTCGAGCAGGTACGGCGCGAGGCGCCGCGTCTCGTCGTCGGGATTACCGTAGAGATCAAAACGCGCCATTAAAACGTCCTGTACTTCGAAAGCGGCAGCCCGTCGCGTTCAACCATCGCTGTGTATGCTGCGACCAACTCGGCATTGTCGTCGGCCCAACGACGAGCCTCAGTCTCCTGAATTTCTTCGCGCACGCCACGCTCACTCGCGCGCGAAAGGTTGATCCCGAGCTCCTTGGCCCGATCCAGGATTTCAGGCGGCAGCGTGACGTTCGTGGACTTGCGCGCCCGGATTTCGAGTGCCTTACCCATGCGCATCTCCATGTTTGAAAACATGTGCATTATAGTCCACATAAACGATGAGCGTTCGTAGAAACTCATCCTCAGAGCGTCCGGTACATCCTAATTTTACATAATTAACATTATCAACATCAGTGGTATCTAAAGAAGCGTTGCGGATTTCGGCCGTACCCGCACGCAACATCAAGGCTCACGACCGGATTCCGCGCAACAGAAACGGCCAAGCAAGCGACGCAACGGTACCCGCTGTCTTTTATTGCAAAACATCACTCCAGCGTCGATAAACGCTGACATTTGCCGTTCCCTTTGTCGCGCAACACGTAGCCGTAGGTGCCAAGAATCGAGTTTTCGTTCGCATTCCAAAATAAGCGAGCGAATCTGCGATGCAGCAAGATATCTTCGCTCAGAGTATGGTGATCAGCTTTCATGTCGCGCAAGATTTGTTTCGCAGATGCACATTTTGGTAACGCACTGCGGTGACGGCAAAAACATTCACACCGTCGTTCGAAGACTCGATATGGAGGCGCCAAGGTTCATGGTATGGGACACGCTTCCTGGGCGATGATGTGCGACTGCTCGTGGATACCAGCAGGACGGCACGGGCAGATGATTTGGCTCATACTAAGGGTCGCCTAATCAACGGAGGTAGCTGATGGAAAATTCGTTTGTGCACAAAGGCTTTACCGTCTCGATGAACGCAGTGAGAAATGACGCTGATCCTGAGCGTGTGCGTTTTGATGTTACTGTTGCCATCGAAGACATATCCACGGGGCAATTTCTTCTCAACGAAACCCGGCCGGCGGAAGCGCAGGATAAGGAACAAATGACCGCGGAGCGGGCGTTGAACCTCAGCGCCCGCGAGGCGCGCAACTTGATTGATGGTGGACACACGGCTTGAGCCAGGCGGCCGCAACGCTCGTTCCCCCTAGTTGTCGCCGTGGCAGTGTCGCTATCCGGTAGGACCATCACTTCCCCGAGCACGACGTCCCTGACAAGCGATCGAACATTCGTCATAGTTGGCGTCTTGAGGGCTCTAAGGAGCTGGGCATGCCAGAAAAACTCAGTGCAAAAGCGAAAACCGCGCTTTTGGAACTTAACGAACACGCTGCTAGCGCCCCTCATGCTTGAGTGGGACATCCAAACAGAACTGGAAAGGAGTGAGCTGGTTTCGGCGGCTCCGCACGGCGGGTGTCTGATCACGAAAAAGGGGCAGACATATGTGCGACAGATGAACAGCTAACTCAGCCACATGTCTCGCAGACAAACGCACCATAACCCGGATCTCTTACTGCAGAACGGCTGAAGCGAGATGCATCATACTAGAGACGACTTGGAGGTCAGTCGCGCACCGGCTGATGAGGAGGCCACTGCGACTTATCGCATTTCACGATTTGGATGTCAGCTGGCTAATGGATGACCCCACGAGTGCTTGATATGTTGTCAGCGTTGCCCGGTCGCGTAGTCGCCAAGAGCTATCTCAGACGTTCCAAAATATGCAGGGGCCAGACGAAACCGATCTTTTGTGCTGCAGCGGGCCACGGCGAGGTGAAGTGCACTGTGACGGATGCTGCGTATCTGAATTCCCTGGAGTTCCATCATGTCCGTCAGCCAATGCGCAGCTTGCGGCACCAACGTGCCGCCGTACGAAACTGTCAATACTACAAACGAGGGGCTGAGCGGACGATTATTGTGCACCGCCTGCTTCAATCGCGAAATGGCTCACCACGCCGGTATCGACAATTTCGGTTCGATCAAGTTTGAGCCGGTGCACCTGAACGATGCTAACGGAGTCGCCCACGAATTCCATTTTCGAACACTCCTTTTCGGCGACAAACTTTCGCTGGAGTCATTCGAGTCGACAAGCGACGATGAACCTTCGGGATATCGCTTCCAAATCATTGGCGATCCGCTAGCGGATCAGTTCGTTTTGCTCGGAATGCTGATTGAAAAGATGCGCCGTTCGCTTGCGGTCATCCACATAAGGGACACTGATCTCGGATTGCAGATCATCGACGATACCGTCCGCGGCAGAATCGAATGGGATGGCAGCGACGATTCACGTATGCCATGTGTCGTCATAGACGGTCGCCGCGTTGAGTGGGACGAGCTCGGGCACATGCTGATGACATTTGAAGGGTGGCAGTTTAAGCTTGAAGTGCACGATCCGAGTGACGAGATGTGAGGTGTGATTGGCGGCTTCATGTAAGCACCGAAAACGTAAGCTGGAGCGACACCGTCGAAAACAGGGGAAAAGGGTGTGCGCTAAGAAAACTCGGCGTGACAACGACTTTGCCCAAAAGCTGGCCCATCATGAACTATCGCGTCAGCTACGAGCACAACTTGGAGAGCGCCCTACGATTACATCGCCCGTGTTCCGTCACGGGCGGTCGAAGAGGTTCCCGCGAATCTTCCGGCCGCCCTGCTTCCCGAGTACGTCACCGATTTCATCCTGAAACACTCCACGCGCATCGGCAAACTTCGGCATCTGCGAATTCGCTAACTCCATGCTGCCCCTCGATCCCGACATGGAGGTCGCCGAGAGCAGGGCGTTCAGAGTCATGATGACGAGAATGGCTTATTTCCTGTACGGCGAGGCCGATGTCAGGGCACCCTCGCCTATAATGCCAACACTGATAGTGATTTCTCGAAGGAGCCCTACTTTATGAGTCAAACACACGGGCGATACTCGGGACCTCGAGACAAAGGTCAGCGCCAATCGCGCCAACCTTCAAACACGACATCCCACCGACCAAACAAGCCGTACGTAAAAGCTCCATCTGCGCGAGACCCGGCCCAGACGGCATCCATTTTCAAAACTCGTTCGTTTAAGTTGTTGGTAGATGCCGTGGGTGAGGAGAACGTCGCGCTGGGCCTCGATTCCAACTTAACACGCGTGGCTGAGCTGCTAAACGGCGAGAGATTTACGCCCGAGACAGCCTTTCACATCGAAACCACGCTTGGGCTACAGGATGGATTTTTCGATCAGCCCAATCCTGTCCTCTCGCCTGAGACGATTGCTCGCTTAAAGTCACCGCTTGATTTCATTCACGCGAACGCTGAACCGGAATTTGCGTACGAGCAAGTATTGAAGTCAGCGCCTGCCACACAGGTGAATCACCGCCTTACCCTTACCGATAGTTTGCCCAGAGAGCCTGAGATGCCAAAGAAGACAATTGTCGCCTCGCCAAGGGCCGTCGCGAAAAGCAACACCACAGCGGTGAAGCCTACCACGACAACCCCACCGCAACCGACACCTGCGAAAGTCAAAGCGTCTTCTAAATCAGGGGCTCAGCAAGCGTTGCCTTTGAACGACGTCGCAGCTTTGGAAAAAATCCGCCGCGCTAATCTGCACGTGCTGACGACCCGCAAAGGAACAAAGGTGCGGCTCGGCACAGTGATGGACATTAGCGCCTCCAACATGGCCAATCGTTATTATGGGCAGAAACGTTTAGACGATGCCGAAGCAAACCGGTTCACCGAGCGCCTTGGTTTGCCGACTGGCTGGCTGGACATTCCGCGCACAGTAACGGATATCCCGGAGTCGGTGTCGGATTTGCTCGCTAATCCGTCATCTTCCAATGCATCTGCTCAGCAAAAGACGCCACTCGCGGTTGAGTTAACGACACCGGCCGCGAAGAAGCCTGCGGTTAAGAAGATAAAATCTGCAGGTGCTCGACCCGCCCTCCCCCGCGATGCGGATGGCACAGACGGTCCAACAGACCTTGCCGTCAAGCCGCATGTGATCATTGGGCAACAAGATCAAGCGGTCCCGCCTGCGGACGATTCGTCGATTCGGAAACCTGCCAATAACGACGTTTCGTTCCCTACCGCCCGTCAGGAGTTGGCACCGGCCTCCGTCACGCAGGTCATTTCGGAGCCGCGCAGCCTCATTTCATCAACAAGCTTGGACGATTTGCTAGGTATTGCACCGATAGCGGAGGCGCTGATCAAGACACTCGCGGGTAAAGCGCGCACTGGTCATCTAGACGAAATGAAAGCGTTGGAATTATTGCAACAAATCGTGTCGCTCTGATTAGAAATGACGCGGCAATTGACATCACCGGCCGGACGTTCGGTTGGCTCCCCATTTTTTGCATGCCGATTGCCAACTCTGCCTCGCTGCAGAGCGCATGGAGCGGTCGATCATTTCCAGTGCAGAACGATCGTCGTTCTCCCGCCGCGAGGCTCGGCACGAAATTGTCCTTGTTTCGGTATGCTGCATGGACCATGCGTGTGCACAGGGCGCATGTCTAATCCCTGGCAGATGGGCCAATAACAGGGTTCGGAAAGCGCCTGAGCATAGCGCAACTACCGTGCTATCGAGGACGGCAGTCGCCCGCTACAAGCAAGTCGAACGCTTCGCGCGCGTCTTTGAGCTCCTGCATCGCTGCCGAGAAACGGGCTAACTCAAGGAGCGATGGCTGCTGAGCATCCTGCTCGCAATAGCGGCGCTCTAATGCAGCGGACGCGGCCTGCACCTCGCGCGCTGCCCCGGCTACTCGTTCAAGTGCCTGAGCTTCCGGTGAGCGCCGACGCTCAGTACTAGGTTCTTCGCGTTCTAACGGGACCATGGTTTCTTGAAGTAGTCGTCCATGAAGATTGTCGGCAACATGTCAGTAACAGACGACAGGACGACTATCGCTCGAAGTCACTGGCCGTCAGTTTCAAAGAGTCAGTCTTGGCTCGCATTGCTCTGCGCACTGCCAACGCAAAGATGCGGTTGCGTCCGTCTGCGAATGCCTTGCGCACACGAGCTTCGTTGGCATCTGGTGGCAGCCAAAAGAACTGTTCCAATGCATCTCGCGTTAGCAAACAACGAACTTCTCGACCGCCGACGAAAATCGGAAACTCGACCGCCGTCCCATCGGTGGCGAGAACAATTTCGGCAACGCTTAATGTGTCCATCTTGCACCCCTGCTTCATTCGCTGAAAAACCGGCCCTCGCGGAAATGAGGTCCATTTTGGCCTCGCCGCATCGGATTTAACGGGAAACTTAGGTGCTTTGCAATTCAATGAGAAGCACTGTTGGTCCATACAGCGCATTTTGCCATTAATGACCCGCCTGTGTGCCCCCAGAGAATGCATCTCACGGTTCGCGCGGGGGAGTTTCGCTCAAATACGGCAAAGCGGTCGCGACCGGATAAGCGGCTCTGCTGGGAGAGCAGTCCGGAGGCGCCGGGCGCCCACGACGAGCAGGTCTCTGTCTAAGCATGCCGGATTTCGCGCGGCGAACGCCGACCACCAACTCAAGTTGTTTGAACTACTGTCCGCTGCAGCCCTCTTATTTGTCATCCACCGACGGAGGCGCGATTGAACCGAATAAAGGTAAGTAAGCATGCAAGATCCAGTTGTTCAGCGTTGTTCATGTGCGCCCCTTGTTTCCCGATGAATGCCGCAACGTGAAAGTCCTTCACGTGCTTTTCCGTTGTCGATTTGTTCGCAGGTTTCTACTCGATGACGACCATTTTCGCGTGAACCGCATTTGCGAAATCGTGCCGAACGCCGCAAGCCCCATTCATTGCTCGTGGCCGCTCTGAATCTGGAACAGGCACGCGACGACCTTCCCTGTCGTGTCGTTGCTCGGGGTGCGTACTTAGTTTGGTCCTTTCGGTTTCAACGTCGGGTTGCGCCAATCACGCTTAACGTCGCGATACTTGGCGATCAACGTTTTACCGTCCTCACCGTACACTTCCTGTACGAGTTGAGCCATAGACTTGTAGCCCCTTGACACCTGAAAATCTTGATACTGACGCAGATTCTTGCCGTAAACCGTGGCGGCTTCGTCATCCAACGCATCCTCTGACGCAACACCAAATTTGGTCCTTGGCACGGTGTTGCTGCCTAGGTCCATTCCACCGAACACCGGGCCACCGGCAAATCCTCCGTTTGGACCCGGCGCACAAACGGCCACATCGAGCACTTTGCCGTTCACTTCCACCCAGGAATGATCGAAACGTCCGGTGTGCCCTTTCACCTCCCCAATGCACAGTGCCATGCTGTCTTCGCGACAGCCGGCTTGGCATAACCACATGTACAGCACCGCCGACGTATCATGGCAACCGGCAAAGTAACCGTTGGCCACAACGAAGCTCAACAGAGGCGCGAATGCGTTGTAGAGCGTTGCACCATCGGGCAACGACGCTGCGACGTCCTTGGCGCGTTCGAGCGCGATCGCGATGTACGTAAGACGTTCGCTGTCGCTCAACCTGCGCACGTCGCCAAGCACTTCGGGGACAACCAGCTCCTGCGCCTGGAATCGCTTCGCATCGACCATCTTGAAATCCCTTTTGTTATAGCGGTAAGCGGTTAATCACTTGCTGTTCTTCTGCCGACGATGATTCCACCGCGCCTGCGGCCGCCAACTTTGCCATCGCATCCGCAGGGAACTGCGTGCGGGCCACGACGGCAACGAACGGATGAAGCGACATCGAAATTGCGGACTGGTTCTGCATCGCGTTTTCCAATGTCTCAGCCCGGGATGGTCTGGGCAGCTTTTTCGAACAATATCGTGACCTTCGAGCCCTCATAAAAATTTAATGCCATGACCACCGCGCAGGCCGGCTCAGGGTTCTCACGATATCGATACGAGAATACCTCCGGGTTCTCCCCAAGTTGTTCGCTGTTCGCCACCGCCTGATCCACCACACACTCAACCTGGCGGGAGAAATCGTTTCCGTTCCGGTCCTCCGCGTCTAGGCCTACTATGAAATGAGGAATGGTTTTGACAGTACCAGTCCAATGCCGCTTGAAGTGGAAAAAATAGAGCGCGTTGCCCATCAGTTCGAAGCAACGATCAAGTCTCGGCATATCGACGGGCACAGCAATGGTCTTTTCCGTCGTATCGGCATCCAAATCTTGGATGTATACGGCGACCTGTTGCTCGAGCAACTGATTCATCAAGGCAGGTCTGCGCGTTATGCCAGACATTACTTTATTGCCGAAATGCGCGCGTGCAGTTACATTGTTTGCAGCATTCATTACGAGCATAAGCCGCAGGTATTCGTCGTCCTTTGACTTCACCGTATTGTGTTCTTCGCACGACCGAACCGTAATCAACGACTTGCGAAGGTCCATACCTGGCGGCAAATTCTTTGCTTCCGGGAAAAGGCACCGGGGAGGTACATGTTCGTCCGTCGTTGGCGCGGCGTCACAGGCATAACACGTCGACGCCGTCTTTAGCGACCTGTCGTCGCGTGTTGGCTGCCTCGACTCCGTTCCCCGCTCAGACATTCCTCTTTCTCGCGTTACAACAACTTCGACGACTGTCTGCGGACGAATTCTGCCGTACCGCCTAGCGACTCGTTGCTTTAATCGGCCGATGACATTGGCCATACTCGCACCTTTCCTCAGTCAACTTAAATTCTTGATCGCCGACACACAGCCACGGGCGTTGTCGCCGACTCGGTTTTCCGATCCTTTCAATCTCTTCGGGTCGGATTCCCCGCCGCTTGCGGCGTAGGCCGGTTGGAAACCGGCTGCTTGGGAAAGCGCAGTTCATACCCCGCAGCTTGCTGCGGGGAGCTTGATTCAAGGGGAAACTGCCTACTAACCAATTGCCAGCGGTTCAGACTGGCACTATCTATTTACTGGCGTCTGAATAATCGCGCTATGCCTCTGTAGAGCAGCCGGAAAGGCAATAACAGCAACCATGACAGCAGCCTGAACGCGAGATTGATTAGCGGGTCAAGCAACCCGCTATTATTGCGCATGGCACGCGTTCTACGCTGCGCGCGTGCTTTCGCGTTACGCCGTTCCCTGTTCCCGGCCTCCATCGCTACAGCCACCGTTCTGCGGCGCTTATCGCGGCTGTCTTCCTTCGATGTTTTCGAACGCCAGCTACCGCCCTTTAACTTGACGTTAGGCGCGGTTGTCTTCGTGAATCGTGACATTTATTAACCCCCGTCGAGTTACGATCTACTCAGGCATTTCAACGCCGTGCTTCACTTCGTAGAACGCTAGCGGCTGTCCCGAGCGTCGCTGCAATTGCCAGCGTTGATGCAATCAGTTTTGCCTTAATCATTGGATTTATTTCCCCGTTTTTGTGGTTCCGGCTATCGGCCGGTGAGAGGCGCATACGTGCCTTGTTTTCCGCGGTTACTCACCGAAAGGTTGGATCAGATTGTTTGATGCGCGAACTTGAATAGAACATTCCGCCTCGCCTTCGCCGTTAGTTTGCAAGCACACTTTCGATCTCGCCTGCGTCGAGTACAGCAACCTTGTTCTGAGCAGCTCGCCGGCCGAGTTCCATCCCGATCTTCATGATGTGCGAGGCGTGTTGCTGGACGCGGCTAGCTGCGAGTTGGAACAATTCGTTGCAGAGTGCGTTGCGCGCATCGCGGCGAGCAGACGGTTGCAGCAGCGACGGATCCGCGCCTCGCTCGACGTTGAGCAGTAGCTCCAGATGCTCCGCAGCCTTATCGACGTCGCTTTTAGCGTTGCCCTCGTACGCATCTTTCACGATCACTTCATCAATCAAGCCGTCAGTCAGCGCCTGAGCGAGGGCGCCGGCGTACAGGACTTGAACACGGTCACGAAGATACGTCGCGATGTCATCGACCGACTGCAGATCACGTCGCAAATGAATCGTCGAGCTTGCCTTATGTGCCACGGGCTGTTCGTTGCCGCGCCCAGTGAGCGATAGCTCCAGAGGGCCAACATCAAAGCCCAGTGAGCGCGCGACCATCCAGTGCCGGGCTTCGTGTTGCCCGATGCGTTGCACGGCGACTTGTCGTTCTTCAACTATGTTTTCCAAACTCGGCATTGATTTGATCTTTCTTCAGGGTTTCTTCCATTTCGCGGTTCCTCGGGTTTCCTGATGCGAGCCCATTCGCTTGTGATGGAGAAATAAGCAACAGCGATACCTGCGATACTCACCACCACGCCAATAACGGCTAGCACCGCCTCGCCGATCCCCAATTGAGTGTCCAGTGTCATAGAATTTGATTCAACGAGTTTTGCGGTTTCCGTTGCTTACCGATGTTTGTTCTTTGACGTGCCACCGGGCATCAGACGCCCGCCCGACTTGTTCAACCGCTTACCGTTCGCCTTGTAGTCGGTCGTAGCTCCCCCGGACGATATTTCATGAACGATGCGGGCACGTTCTTTGGGGCTGAGTGCGAGCCAGCGTTGGCGTCCGGTCAAAGCCATGTGTTTCCTATCCCGGGTACTCGAACGGACCGGCCGCGACCGTATAGGGCGATGCCAGGTCACTGTAGGTCGATGTGCGGATGTCCCTGCCCCCGACCCGGTAGTGCCCTACGTTGACGAACGTGAAGATGATCGTCCTTCCGTCCGAGGTTTCCATCATGTACGTGCCGCCCGGTTGAGGGCTTGCCGGTTTCCTCGCCATTTCTTTTCCCTGTTATCGGCTTTCGCCGCCGTTACTTAATCAACATCATTCCGACGACCTTAGAGGCGGTCACATCGAACGTCGCGGTGTACTCACACTCCGCGACGTGCCCCGACCGCTCGATCAGGCAGTCTGCGAAATCCGCCTTATCTGACGCCGCGAAAACGCGAAGTGCCTTTCGCACTGTGTCCGCGCCTTCGACAACCAGTTCCTTCGTGCCAAGCATGGATTCGATGATGTCCTTCATCTGGTCTCGCTCGACACCATAGCTGCGCCCGAGCACCCACACGACCTCGACTAGCGCGATCTGCGAAACGTAGCCCGGCCGCTCGGCCGAAAAGGACTCCATGAGCGCCGTCGCCTTCTTCGACTGCGCCGCGTCATCCTGCGCGAAGTAGCGGACCAACACGTTTGTATCCAGTCCGATCATCGTGCCGATGCCCCCTGCTCGGCGATGGCTCGGTTCATGTCGTCAATCGAAACCGGTTTGGTTGGCTTCTTCACGATGCCCTTGAGCGACGCGAGAGAGCGAGTGGCCGGATAGACCTCGTACCGGCCCGTTTCCTCGTTGAAACTGAATTCGATCCGGTCGCCGGATTCCAGGCCAAGCTGGTTGCGCACGTCAACCGGGATCGTGACCTGGCCTTTCGATGTGATGGTTGCTGCTGTCATGATGCCCCCTAAAGGTATTCCTTACTTTAAGGTAAGGCGCATGCAAAAGCAAGCGAAAAATGGACACCTGACAGGCGATTTGTCGCTCTCAAATCACCCCGCTCACAATCGCCGACAGCCGCACCGGATCGCCGTCGATGAGATTCTTTACGGCAGAAAGGCTCGAAACTCCAATCAGCTCTTGAATGAGCTTCAGTGAGCGACCGTCGCGATGTAGCCGCACGGCAAACGTGCGTCGAGCTGCCGATGCGTTACCGCTTTCGATCCCGGCTTGCTGATGCAGTCGCCGGACAATCTCTGTCAGCGTTTCGCACGAATAGCTGATCGCGCCGCTGCCCGTTAATCCCGAAGTTTTCGTGCCGCATTTTCGGGTATTACGAGGAAGTTTGCTTGCACCCGAGCGCACGCGCCGCCGACAGCCATGAAAAACCTCACTTCCTCGGAAAATGACGAAATTACAGGCGTAAAAAAGCCCGCCTTCTGGAGTCAGAAGGCGGGCTGTGGATTGCGGCTCGATTACATGTCCGGCGATGGGCTTTCCAGCTTCCCAGCTGGGACATGTTCCTCGCCATCGACTTCGGCCAAGTGCGGCTCATCGTTCATGCTTACTTCGCAGACGATGATCTGCCCGAGAATCTCACCAACGTTTGCGCTTGCGGCATCAAGCTTTGTACGAAGGGCTGTTCGTGCGGCACATTCGCTCACTGCGCGAATGCGGACAGACGCATCCAGCTTAGCGTCAAACAGGTATTCGCGCGTCGTCCCCAGAGTTTGCGGCATTTCCCGATTGATCAAAGCCGCCTCCATTGCCGCGAACAGTAAGCGCGGCGTCACCGCATGCATCTGGACGACCAGGTTGGCCACCGAGTCTGCGGCCGGTTCAAACGAATCGAAGGATATAACCTGTGTCTTGCCGGACAACACCGCTACAGCGCTGCGTCCATCACGTTGCCGAACCGACCAAGGTTCGGCTGGCAGTCCTTCGTGCAAAGATTGAAGTTTACGTACGGCGGCCAAATCGATGCCCGACTCTGCCAAAGCAAACGGCGCCGGCAACGCATTGTGCAGTTCCACAATAGCCGCGGCCTTTTTCTCGCGCTCTCTGTCCCACGAATGAAAGCTCACTAGAATGTGCTCGTTACACGCGATTGCAAGCGGATAGTATGCCGTGCCGCCGTCCACCACTTGCCACGTGCCAAGTGGCGCAGCTTCATACAGCGATCGCAGGTTAGCAACTTCCGCGGGGTGCGCTTTCAGCTTCCGGTTCATCCCGTCCGCGGCTCCGTACGCGTCAACAAATCCGCCCCAGTGCGCGTCCAGACGATCCTGATGGGTTTTCGAGGCAAGCAACCTGTTTGTCCGCCCGTCAGGACCAACCATCACGAATTGGAAGCCCACGTCTGCATTGGGATGGTCAACCGTGAGATATGCGCCAACTTCAGAGCCACGCACCTTTGTGACCGCAGCATCAATCATGCGCTGGGCTTGGAAGTAATCCATTTCCCCAATGACGCTCGACTCATAGAGACGTGTTTCGCTTTCTACTTCCATGATGAATCTCCTGTTTAAGTAAGCCCGCTGCTGAGGCGAGCGGTGAACTGAGCACAGGTGATGTCTCGCCGGAAAATATGCTGCGTGATCCAACCGCGCCGCTTGAATGAGCCCAACGCACGTAGGTCTATTGTCAAAACGTACCGACGAAAAAAATTCGCACTCTCAAGAGGCGGCCCATGGACAATCGACCTACGACGTCTCAATGCGTGGCACTAACCACGCTGTTCTAGGATCGCAGTTCCTTCAGCTCGTCGATGATAGCCATGGTGCGCCGCGCACGGGCTTCGACACCTATTCTTGCCTGCGCGTCACGCTGGAACTTTACGAACGCTGTTTTCTGATCCGCGCTCATCGGAGAGAGCTCTGACGCCGATGGCGGCGAGCGCAGGAGCGACTGACGAACCAACCAGTCCGGCGCTATTCGTGACGGCCACAGGGGCAGCACCACGGATTGATACCCGTGAGCGAACAACCGCCCGAGGCCTCAATTTCTTCCCACGCGGCATTCAGTTCCTCGGCCGTCGCATAGTCGTGTGACTTCGCAATTTCGATCGCAAGCGCTTGATACTCTAACTCGACCTCACCAAGCCTCGCGTCGAGCATCCCTGAAAAGCGCTTCACGAAAAGTTCATAGACCTGTCCGCAGCCTCTGCTTGCCTCATCGGCCATCGCACTGATCCAGTCCGTGAGACCTTCGCGCGTGCGCAGCTTCAGGAGTTTCAGGCGTACGGCCTTGAACCCGGCCTCCCACTCGCAGGTGAGTTGTGGAACGTCAGCTACTAATTGCGGCAGCTCCAGATTCTCGCGCGCGGCGACCTCGCCGCAACGCCTTGCCAATTTGACCGCCCATCCAAGGTTCCATTCTGCGCCCTTCTCGTTGCCAGCCACCACGCTGACCCTGTGGTGCGCCCAGTAGACTCTCGCCTCGAGAGCAATCGAGTACATTTCGCCAGCCATTGGGTTACTCCATCATCTCGTATTTTTGCCGCTCGAGCGTTCGTGCATATGTCCTTCTCATGCCGCGATTCCTCTGCTGTTTAACACTACCCGGGCGTGCCTGACTTTGTCCGATTGTCGAGAGGATGCGTGCGGCAGATCGACCAAGGCTGCGCATTCTGGCTCGCCGGTTGGCCGATCAATGTGTAGCGCTGATCAGACCGTTTTCAGTTCTCAGTTCCTTCAGCTCTTCGATGATCGCCATGGTCCGCCTTGCCCGGGCCTCAAAATCATTCCTCTGCTGCGCGTCGCGCTGAAACTTTAGGAACGCCGCTTTCTGGTCGGCGTTCATCGGCGAGATCCGCTTCAATATATTGTCTATCGATTGCGACGCTTGGGTCGTTGGGTTGTATGCCTGTTGAACTGAACTGATGATCGCAAACGACACTGACGACGTGACCTGATCCGCCATCACATCCATCAACTGGTTGTAGAGCTGGATCGCGTCGTTCTGGTTCAGGCCGGTAAGCTCCATCATTATCCGCTGCATGTTTATACCCAAAACATTGACGAACTGCTGCTGAGTCGAAGTCAAGGCCGTCCCAGTGTTGTAGTCGTAGATAATGGACCCGGACTGAATCGTCGTAATGATGTTGCCCGGCTGACTGGATGTACCACCGGGTGCTGCCGGCTGTACACCCGCGAGCTGATCGATCAGATACCGGCGGATCCCCTGATAGGTAAAGTTGGTCTGCGCCACCTGCTGGCAGCCCTCATCATTGGCCTGGAAGTCGTTGCATAGATAGACCTGCCTGGGCTTGGCTGGATCGAACCCTTCCTTAAGGTCTTCCCAGGTCAATGACGCCGGAAATACCTTGTCGTCAATTGGCGATTTCGAAACCGGACTGTTGTTGGTGTCGGGGCGCACCTCAGTTCCGAACAGGCTCATGATTAGTTCCATGCCCGGTTCCTGCCCGCCGAGCGCACCAAGGTCCATCGTGTTTGCTGCCCCCGTCGCGAACATCGTATTGAAAAACGTGTTTCGGTACCCAGTCGTATCGTTTTGCATCGCACCGCGATTGACGTTTGGACCGCCGGAGAAAGCCGCATTCAGTCCAGCGTACATATCCGTGTACCAGCCCTTCGCCACGGCAGTCTGGTTTTCGACGTCCTTTGCAAACGACCCACCCACTTCACTATCGAGGCCGGTCGCGCTGATCGCGCTTCCGATAACGGCCTTGCTTACCGCACATGAATTGATCTGCCCGTTATTTAGCATGTCCGCATAGTGCTTCATGGCAGCCATAATTGAGTAGCAGTCGTCGCAGACTGCCTTGATTGCCAACTGCATGAGGTATCCAGGTGCTGCCTGAATAATGCTGCGCACGAGCGACTCGAGCTGCGCGCCGGATAACATTGAAAAGCTGCCAAAAAAAGCGTCGATGCCTGAACAGCCCGCCGCGAGCCGCGGCGGATCGATGTGCACAAGCTGGTAGTTTTCCACCGGGGCACGCATGTAATAGGACGGCCCATATACACCCATGCCATTCTGGCCAGTGATCGCCCCGCCAGCTGACGAGTTCCACATCGAGTTCAGCGACGAATTTACGTCCGCGTGGACAGCGGAGCAAAAGAAAGAAAGAAGCCCTGCAGCTGCGAGAATAGTGCGCCGAAGTTTCATTACTGGTGCTCCCCTGTACCCTGAACTACGCCTGGCATACGGCGGCCAACCGCTTCCCGCATTAGCTTGACGAGCTCCGCTGGGTCATCGGTGTTGGCGGCTGCAGCCTCTTTCTTCATCCTATCCAGATCCGCCGGACTGATGATTCCCCGCTTTTCAAGTTGCGCGGTATCCATCAGGTCCTGCGGAACCAGCTGGGCGTCGATCGCGGCCTCGACGATCTTGCGCTGCAGCTCATCCTGCGCCATTGCGCCGTGCGCCACGATCATCACCGTCGAAGGCGGTACAACGAGTACCACCGCCGGCGTCAATTTCAGTTCGAACGACTTGAACGTGCCGTGATTGCGGTCGACCACCATGGCCTCAGGCCGCATCCCCTGCAACGGCGCCCCGTCTTCGGAGATGTACCTAACGGGGAAGTGGTATTTGTCAGTAAGCGCCTTCACCGTCGGCAACTCGTCCTGACAGAACCGGCACCGCGAATCGAAGAAGAACCACAGGCCTGCGTGTGCAGACAGATCGGTCAGGATCTCTTCCCGAGCGCGATCGACGTGCCATAGCGCGTTGCTGCGCGCGGCCGCCGCTGTCGGGAACCTGACTTCTTCGTTGAGGTATGGATCCTCCGCAGCCACTTTCGAACCGACGTCAGCGAAGTTCTGGCTCATGTCGAGCATCATTCGCTGAGCCCACATGTACGCCTGCAGGTTCTCCTCGGTCGGGTGGTTCATCGCGTTCAGCTTCAGTATTTGCATCTTTTGGCTCAGCCACTGGACTGAAAAAGGCTCCGGACTCGACGTCGCTGACGCGGGTGCCGGAGCCGCCGGGACCGGGGCGGCCGCGACACTGCTTGCCGGCGCAGCCTCTACAGCATCGGCCGGCGCCGGCGCGCGGCCGTCGTCGTAAAAAAACCATCCCTGGCTCTTTCCCTCGTAGAAACCGTCTGCCTGCGCGGCCGGGCCCGCAAGGATCCCTCCCGCCACGGACAGTGCGACACAGACCAGAATCCTTCGCGTTCGACTTGGCGACATTGGTGCTTGACCATTAAATCAACAATCTGAATACGGTTATAGTAACTCTATTGTGAGACTGTTTTTTATCCGCTTTTCCCGGATACGGCCTGATCGTTGCATTTCAGGGGCCGACTCTTTCATGCCAACGGGGTTCTACACATGTCAAAAATCCTCCGCGTCGCGCTCGGACTCATGGTCGCTTCGCTCCTGACGAATGCTTCCTTTGTCCCACTGTTCCCGCACATCGTCGTTGACTCTGTGGCGGCTGTGTTTGTGGAAGCGATCTGGGCCTTATCGACGAACATCGCGCAAAGTACCGTCGCTGAAACACTCATCCCAATTACGGTGACCCTGTTCGATGTCGGACTCGCCCTGCTCATCGTTGAGGCGGCGCACATGGCCGTTTCGTCGACGGGCCAATATGTCCGTCACGTTGTGTCGTCCGTGCACTCGCGGGTCTTTCCGGGAAGGTCGATGTAATGCTTTGCGCACGTTCTTGACACTCTGAAAAATCATGCGACTGCCGATTTTCTGGACACGTTGGCTCGTCTTCGTAGCCGTCCTGTTTGCCGGGACGCTTGCCGCATTCGCGCAATCTGACGCCGACGTCGGCGCCTGTTTTGTCGCATCGGGAGCGAAATACAGCATTGACCCGCGCCTGTTGTGGGCCATTGCAGAGACGGAATCGAGCGGTCGCCCCGACGCGAGGAATCTCAGTCATTTTTCGCGTACGGGCACGATTGATATTGGCCTTATGCAGATCAATTCATCCTGGCTGACGACACTCGCACGTTTTGGCATTACGCGCGATCGCCTGCTTGACGATCCCTGCCTGAATATCGATGTCGGGGCGTGGATTCTGGCGCGAACCATCCGGCAGCAGGGTGCTAGCTGGAACGCTGTCGGTGCATACAACAGCGCCTGCACCCAACTCAAGGGGGAAGCCTGTACCGACGCCCGCCAGGAGTACGTGCGCAAGGTCTGGAGTTGGTACCAGGGTACCCCTCCCCCTCGCCTGGGCTCGGTACGACGACATTCACAGCCAAACTCCGGGCCTCGGCAGCCAGCCGGCGCGGCTCCGGGTACCGACATTGTTTTTACGACTGAGGACGGAACCGAATGAAGACGGTCATCTCCTATGTGGCCGGCGCCGCGCTGGTTGGATGGGTCACCTATGTCATGGTGTCTACAGACCCTGCTGTACGTGTCAGCCGAACCTGCATGCCTCTAGGCGCGAGCGTACGGCTATTCGGTGCGGTAATCGGGATGCTCGATGAAGATACCGGACGCGACGTGCGTGACGACGCTCTGCCTATGATCGAGGCATGCCGTTCATCGATCTGGTCTTGGGCTTACGATGGACAACCCCTTCCCCGCTTCAACGATGTCGACCCCGTCTTTGGGGACTATCGACCACGCGGCAGCACTGCGGCAGACACGGCCGGCCAGGATCCGCAGCCTTGGGCGACTAACCGCCACCATCGCGGTGGCGACACCGCCGCTGCCTCCACAACTGCGGCGACGGGAAGTGAAAACGACGGAGACAAGCTGTGAATGCGCCAGACCTGGTCGTGGCCACGCAACCTGACTTCGCGTCGTTGCTCGTCTCGTCCACCGGGTTTCTTCATAACGGTCTCGACCGGTTTATCAGCACCTCGAGCGGTGATGGGAAGCTCGTCGAATTTCTGAACTATCTGTTTCCGACCGCTTGCCGGGAGGGCGCATCCGACATCCACATGCGACATCACCAAAACGGCTTTCAGGTGCGCATTCGAACCGACGGCGTGCTGCGCGAGCGGTTCCTTCTGAATAGCAACGCAGCGCGGGAAATCAACGTCAAGATCCGTTCGCGCTGCAACCTCGAGGTATCCGACACTGAGTCACCGCTCGACGGGAAGTTCACTGTCGCCGTCGACGGACGCCGCGTGGATATCCGGGTCTGCATTCTCCCAAGTGACCTTGGACAGTCGATTGTCTGCCGGATTCTTGACGAGGCCAACGCGGCGAGAAAGATTGCAGACATCTGGATGCCGTCCAAGCTTCGTGCAGCGCTAATGGAAGCGCTCGAGGAAGAAGAAGGTCTCATCCTCAACGTCGGTCCGACCGGTTCCGGCAAGACGACAACCTTATATGCCTGCCTCGATCATCTAAACGAGCCGGACATCCACATCATGACCGCCGAGGACCCGATCGAATACACGCTGAGGGGAGCTACACAGACCGCCGTCACCGCACACCGTACTTTCGCCAGGATTCTGCGAGCGATGTTGCGTCAGGATTTTGAAGCCGGACTAATAGGCGAAATCCGCGACGGAGAAACCGCAGGCGTGACGCTGACCGCTGCAAACACGGGTCACCTGATGCTGTCCACGCTTCACACGCGCAATGCGCTTTCAACGATTACCCGTTTCCTCGACCTGGGCGTCAAAGCATATGAAATCGCAGACGCGATTCGTCTCGTCACCGCTCAGCGTCTTCCGCGCATGTTGTGCCCGAGCTGTTCGACCCTGCACGTACCGACCGACGAACAGATCAAGAGGATAAAGACGAAGCATGGCGGCTCCCGTATTGAATTCCATCGTCCTTTCTATGCGGCGAACCCGAGCGGCTGTGAACATTGCAGGGATGGCTACAAAGGGCGGATTCCGATCATGGAGATGCTCGTCGGCACCGATTCGCTACGTGTGGGCATCGAACGTGGTGATCGCGAAGCGATGCGCGAAGAGGCGTTCGCGCAACCACAATACGCGCCCCTTCTCCAGGCCGGAATCGACATGAGCTCGCAGCGGCTTGTCGACTTCAGGACAGCACTTAAATTCGCCCAGTGAGCGTTCCATGGCAAACCGACGACACTTTCTCCTTTCGGCCACCTCCATGGGAATCGCCAGCTTGACTGGCATCGGCGCTCGGCCGGTCAACGCACAGGCCGTTGATGACGACGGAACCGTACCTGGCCTTCCAACCAGTTCGAGCCTCGTGGGCCAGGACAACGGCAAGATCAACATCAAGCCCTATCTCGAAATAGGCGACTTTGCAGAAGACCGCAACAGGGTGTTCTTGTTCTTTCTTTACACCTGCCCATTCTGCGCCCAATACGCAGAGTCATTCGAGGCATGGGGTAGAACGATTCCCAAACCGGTACTCTTTGTCCCGGTCCCGCTGATGATCGATGATCCAACGGACCTGTCTGCCGCAGCGGCATATTACGTCGCACGCAGTCTCATCCCCGATCGAATGGCCGAGTTCGAGGCACGTGCGTATGACCTCGGACAACGACGCGATCCGATGCCCACCGCCAAGGATTTTCCTCAGATTCTCTACGGCATGGGTCTGCGACGCGACGTGGTTCTTTCCGCGTTACATTCGCCCGAAACGCGGGACCGACTGCTGCGGGCGGCCGCGCTCGCGCGCCGGTATCGTGTAAGCGCCACTCCAGATTTTGGCGTCGGCGGCCGCTACACGACCAACGCGAACTACACGGGCGGGAAATATGGAACGCTCGTCCAGCTGCTCAACGGCCTGATCTCCAGGGCAATGAACTCATGAGCCGCCGCGACTTCCTCGCCGGGTGTATCGCGGCGCTTCTCGCGCCGGTGACAGCACCCACTTCAGCAAGCGCAGCGCCGACTCCGATGAAACTCGACGGCGCTGCGCATAGCCTCCAGGTTCAGCTCGACACGAGCGCGCTCAAGTACATCGTAGATGAACCGTCCCTGGGCAGGACTCCCCTCTGGTTCATCCTGGACTCAGGATGCGACATTTGCAGGAATGCCTTATCTGACCTGCGCACCCATGCGGCCATTCACGATCGCACTCTCTTATCGTTTGAGCTTCGGTTCGTGCCCGTGGGCGACACGCCTGACTCTGCCGCGGCAGCCGCTCGCGCGTTTGCGGCCAACAGCATGGAAGGTTTCTTCGTTCAAAGCTGGAGCGTTCCCGTCACTCCGCTCGCGAAGCACGCGCAACACGAAAACACCTTGGCCACGCGGTCGCTACCCGGCTACCCCGCGTTCGTTATCGAAGATCAACCTGTCAAACTAGGATACGGCGGATGGGCAGAATTTGCCGAATGGCTTGCGCCCTGATCGCCTCCTGCGCGCTGTGCTCGGATGTTGAAGCGATATCGCGCGAGCAACCGCAAACGCCACAAGCAGATTCGCACGCAGCTGCCGCGGACTCAGCAAGCGCGCCCTGGGAGTTCACGCCGGGCCCGACGCCAGTGCGGTGCGACAGTTGGCAGGTTCGTAGCCCCTTCCGCGCTGCGTTCCTATCCACGCTCTCGCTAAGCGCCTGGCCCCTGCATTTTGGCGCATGCACGCCCGTATCCTCCATTGCCGAGGACGGGTGGACTCCAGCAACGCTTCGACTCGTTTTTCCGCATGCGAAGAACGCATTTATTCGCCTCAGGATAATTATTTACCTCATGGAGATTTTGCTACTCTGGCGAATCATCAAGCCATTGCGGGCAATACGGCATTTGCGCAGGAGCAGATCTTGAGGGGCTTTTACAAGCGGGCAACTGCGCGCACGAAGCGCATGCAGCGCGCCATTTCACCATCCAGTCGCAACCTCCTCGTGGTGGTCGCGACAACATGGCTGCTCGGAGGGTGCGCGCCGGAGCATGCGCCCGAGCCGTATGTCGCCAAACGCGGCTGGCTGGGCATTGAAACGCGTTCGACCGGTTCAGATTACGCGAGCCTCGGTACCGCGCAGGAGCCCGTTATCACGGCTCAACCCGTCAAACCGGTCCCGCCAGATGGGTGGGAGATCGATCAGCCCGAACCCATGGTTGTTTCCGCGCCGCTCGATCTTGACGACGAGCCGGTGCTCAAGACAGCACCGATAGTCACCAAGCACAGTCGTTTGCGGCACAAGGTGAAGCGGGCGCTGGCGAAATCCGTCGCGCCGCTTTGCCGTCCATCAAATTCCAGGAGTGCACCGTGATCGAGCGCGACATCCCTCAGATGATCGATAACCCACCGCAGATCGTGTTCTGGGAGACCGACGACCTGTTGCCCGTGCTGCTCGCAATGGGCTTCGGCGTAATCATGAACGGCTTCACGACCTCCGTTCTGGCCGGACTTGCGCTCAGCGTCGTCTACATACGCTACAAGCGCAACATGCTGCCGGGCACGCTTCACCACATGGGTTACTGGTACGGCCTCATGTCTCTCAACAGAAACTTTACCAATGGGCTCGCCAGGGAATTCATCCAATGAAGATGCCTCGCCTCTTTCAAACCTGGGACGGCACGCGCAACGCGAACTACTGGCTCGCCGCCTCGATTGGCGGGCTCGTTCTGGCCAACCTGGCGCTCACATTCAAGATCGCGTCTATGCATGAGCGACTCGTGGAGCAGCCGCCCAACATGACTGCCGAATACTCCGTTGCCTGGGACAGCGCGTCATCCAACTTCTATGAGTCGTGGGGCCTGTACGTCGCGAGTGCCGTTGGATCGGTGACGCCGCAAACCGCACATTTCGTTGCGGACCATCTGGCATTCATCGTTGATGCGACGATTTACCCGGCTGTGCGCGACCAGATCTATGCGATCGCCGATGATCCGGCGTACACGACGAGCGGCGCCTTGAACGTATTCGTCCCTCATAACACGGCCTGGGAGGCGTCCACCCACAAGGTGTTTATCGAAGGAACGCTTAACACGACTGCGTATAAGACCACCGCTCAGCCCGTGGCTCAACTACCTGTTACCTACGAGCTGACCATGCACATGGTTGCGGGTCTGCCGAAAATCACGGGTTTCACTTCGTACGTGGGTCCCGCCCGCACTCTGCAATGGCAGAAAACTCATCCGGCAGCTACGTCGAACACGACAGTCAGAGATCGTCTGCATCCCAATATCGCACCTCAGGCAGATGACATCCGGGGCGCTCTTGAAAGCGGGCAGGGTCGCATAAATCCGACCGACGGCGCAGGCGCCGTGCCAAGTCACCGTACCGGCACTAACGCGGGTATCTCCCAGCCGGTTCCGGCCGGTGGGCTTCCGACGGCTAGTCGCGACTCGGGGCCTGCACCTGCGCTACCCGTCACACCGACTGGGCGCGATCCTGCCAACGCATCAACCGGAAGCCTATAAGGGATCGACCGTGCATACGCTATCCCCATCTATCAAGCGCCCTGTCGATCGTCGGCGTAGAACGAGCTTTCGACGCGGGCCCGTGGCCCGGGCCATCGCGTTGCTCACTATCGCTCTCGCCGCGACCCCCGCTACAGTATTCGCGCAGGACAGTGGCGTTGTGCAGAACGTTCACATCGAGATGGATCCACCGGCCGGGGCAACACCTGACATGTCTGCCCAACCCGCTGCCGCTCCGGCTGCGGTGCAGCCACGCCAGGCCGCGGTCGCTCCGGGTAATCAGACGTTGCCGCCCATACTCACGCGAGCCGACATTTCCCGGCTTGTAAATTCCCTCAAGAGTGGCCAGACGGGCGACGCGTCGACCGACGGCCTTGGTCCGGGCGAAGAAGTTGTACAGAGTCCAGCGCGGGCCGCCCCGACAGTTCCGATAGTCAATCTACCGCCGCAAACCCCGCGCGTTGCGCCACATGGGCACTTTCCAGCACCGCCAAATCCGACGGTGGATCAGATGCCGGGGGAGGACCCTGCTGTACTGCACGTACGGCACGGCGTGACCGCGGACTTTCAGGTCTCAAGCACGCAGCCAAACATGGTGGTAACGCCCTTCACGACCCCGAAGGTCATCGCCAAGAAAGTTGGGGGTGAGGATACTTCAGGCTCACGGGTCCTGGGTACGGATGTTTTCTTTTCGCCGAAGGAAGAGACCACCGTTTTCGTAAAGGATGCTGCGGTAGCAAACTCGCCCGTTGTGTCCCTTCACCTGCTGCCCGCGAAGATCGCCGGCCGTTCCGTCACGCTTATACTCGACGGCGCCATTCCCGAGATAAGCAACAAAGCCCAATCCGCAGGCGAAGACTCGAGCTATGTTGGTGGCATCACGGCCGCCATGAAACAGGCGGTACTTGGCCAGATACCGGATGGCTACACGCAGGCGCCGCTCGATGCGCCGATGGCCATCTCGGGACCCATCAAGGCCAGCCCTGTCGGTCGGTATGCAGGCTCTGACGCAGACATTTATCGATACCGCCTGACCAACGCAGGAACGGAATCCGTCACGCTGTCTGAAGAGGCGTTTGGCAGCGAGCACGTGCTTGCGGTCACCATCTTTCCGAACCTCGCGGTGCGCCCAGGCGAAACCACGGATGTGTTCATCATGTTCGCCAAACAGGTGATGTGATCATGTTCGACCAGCTCAAACGCAACTGGGCGCTGATGACGCCTGCCCGCCAGAAGCGCGCTGTTGTAGTCGGCACGATCCTCGCGTTCGGTGCGGGCGCGTGGATATTCAGCGTCAAGACGACGCCTCCGAAGCCGCCCAGCGACAAACTCAGCGTGAACGTGGTTGCCCCACCTCAGCGGAATACGGATCTTACCGATGTTAATGCGACCGTTACGGCGATCCAGCGTCAGCTATTGGACATGGACCATCGCCTCCAGTCGCAACAGAATGAGACGGAGCACCGGTTCAGCGCGCTCGAGACGCAGCAACGCGACAATCCCACCAGTTCAGGCGGTCCTGGAGCGTTGACGCACGGCCAGAGCGCGGGCGCTGCTGGAACGAATTCCCAGCTTCCGACTCCAGGAAGCGGCGACGGAATTTCACCTCCTGGATCATCGCCGTTTCCTGGCTCCGGGCAGCCTCGTCTGAACAGCCCATTGCCCGGCGCTGGGCCCGTCGCAGCCTCGCCGATCAGCCCGCCACATGGCAACGGTGATGGCGCGACCGGCTCGAACGACGATCAGCCGGACGGCATTGAAGTCGTGGGGGACACGACCGACACGCCGGCCGCCTCTTCGTCTGCGAGCGGGGCCAGCGTGTCGAAATCCGGAAACACAAAGGCTACTGACGGCCCGCAGATGTTCCTGCCGATGGGAAGCATCACGAGCGGCCTCGCAATCAACGGCGGAGATTTTCCGACGACCCGGGCATCACAGCGAGATCCGGTCCCGATGCTCATCCGGCTCGACAAAGACGCCATCCTCCCCGGCAAGCAACGCGCGTCCGTCAAGGATTGCTTCCTCATGGTCTCCGGGACAGGAGACCTGTCTACTGCCCGGGCCAATCTGCGAGCCGAACGTATGTCTTGCGTACTGAAGGGGGGGCGCGTTGTCGAAGTGGCTGTTGACGGTTACGTCGTCGGTGAAGACGGGAAACCGGGCCTGCGCGGAACCCTTGATGCCAAAGACGGCGCCTTCATTGCAAACGCCATTCGCGTCGCGCTGATAGGTTCGGTCGGCGAAGGCGTTGCGACCTATGTCGCAACCGAAGCATCGGACATCCATAGCAGTGGTGTGAATGTCCAACTTGGAAGCAACAGTAACAACGGCCAGCAAATAGCTGCTCCGGTCGGTCAAGCCTTCGCGAACGCCGCCCAGCACTACACCGACCTTGCAAAGGAGATTGTCCCCGTCGTCGAAATCAATCCCCTGCGACAGGTCGATGTGATCCTAACCAAAGGCGTAAGCCTTCCCATTTAAGGACGAAGCGTGCGCTTCCAATCAATTTTGGCCGCCGCGTTGACGGCGACGGCACTGTCCGGCTGTGCATCGATGTTCGGCATCGGCTCCTCTTCACCTTCCTGCCCGGGCGGTCAGGGAATAGGGTGCGTATCCGCGCGCGAAGCTTATTCGATGTCTAACAACCCTGCGGCCGTCGAGGCGGCCGAAGCCAAGGGCTCAGGCAAGGACGTACGCCAAGGTCTCCTTGACCCGCAACCGGTGTCAGCCATTCAGGTCAGCCTGCCCGAACCCGTCCAGCAGTCTATGCCCGTGATGGAACCGGCAAAAATCATGCGACTGTGGATCAACACGTGGCAGGACGATCAGCAGCAACTCCATTTCCCAAGCATCGTCTTCGTCGAAGTGACGCCCCGCCGCTGGGCCATTGGCAATAACTCGAACACCTCTCAGGCGAAGACGCTCGTGCCCTACCGGATCGACCCGAGCCCGAATACGGGCGCAGTACTCGTGACCTCTGGGCCTGGTGGAAGCCGGCCTACCCCCGCACGCCCTGTTGCTCGTGCGCAGTCACAGAGTCAGTTGCCAACTACCAACACGAGTAACTGATTTTTAGAAATCTCATAACATACTATTAAATCACAAAGCGATTATCAATTATCATTCGAACCACTTTGAACCTTGCACGGAGCCGAGATGGCCAATCTGAAGGAACGCTGGGCAGATCCGAAATCCCGCAAAAAGCTGTTACTGCAGATTGTCGTAATTCTCGCGGTGTGCCTGGTGGCAGTCCACGCGTTCGCCGGCAGCGACTCGACTTTCGATACGGTCGTCCAGTGGTTGACAGGCGTTCTCAGTGGTTCGGGCGGGAAAATGCTGGCCCTGTTGGGGATTGCGATCGCACTGATTTCTGCGGTTGCCCGCGGGTCGCTTGGCGGCGTGCTGCTGGGTCTCGGCATCACGCTAACGGCTATCTACGGCCCGACCATTCTCACTGGCATGTTCTCGGCCATCTTCTAGCTAGACCTCGTGACGGATTGCTCCCCGCAATCCGGTCTCTTAACCGCCCATCGGGCGGTTTTTTTTCGGTGCGCCGAGCATGCGCAACAGCTTGGGGGTGCGAGTCCCCTGCCCAACCTGATGGTGGTGAAGGGCTAGCGAAACGCAAGGGCGTCGTCGTGAGGAGGGGTCTGAAGGAAGCGTGTAGCAAAGCCACGACCTGACGAACAGAAATCAGATATGAGGCCTACTCGGCCGGACGAGCGAGCCGATGATCGCGAAGTCCATAACCATCAAGGTCCGGGGTGGTAGATCTGGCAGGCGTGTGGCGAAGGCGGTTGAGCTTACCTTCTATGAGCAGAAAGTTGTCAAGGCCTTTCACAAACTGACTGTGGCTCTCGAATCATCGGTCAAAGTCCTTCCCGGCATTCGCGCGGAAGCGCCATAACTGGGTCAAGGGCAGGCGAAGCCTGGCGCAGCGGACCCTTGACGCTGCGAAGGGGCAATATGCTGGCGTATGGTGGCGAGCGCGATAGCTCGCCACCATACAAGCGCCATTTGTGCTGCATATTCCGGCGGAGTTCCACCGCCGTCAACAATGGCTGTAATCCATTCCATGCCACCCAGGTCTGAAGCCGATCATCGCGCGCGTGAGACTCCAGCGTCTCACAACCTTCTATCCGCTGGCGCCTGGCCAGCCTCATCCTGCATGCGCGTTGCGCCGGAATCATCTCCAGGAACATGCCCCATCTCAGGAATCGGTTGCATTGGCAACCCGGTAAGCTCACGGGCATGTTCACCTCAGACGTGTGTGTTGCGTACTGCCTGACTCCGCGTTACCGGCGGGTTGCGAACGGGATGGCCTAAGCCGACTTCAGTTGTGCACCTTCCGGAATCACGCCGTCCTTCAGATAGCGCCACAGGGCAATCGCCAGCCGCCGCGCTACCGCGACGATCGCGATGCGCCGCGCGCGGCGGTTCGGTCCCGTGCCCTGCGTGCGCTGGTTGAACCACTGCGTCAGCGCGCTGTCGGGCTGGTAGCGCAGCCAGGACCACGCCATCTCGACAAGTAACGCGCGCACTCGTCGATTGCCCTGTTTGCTGATCCCTTGGTCGACCTGGCTCTCGCCGCTGTCGTAGGGCTGCGGCACCAGGCCAACGCAGGCACCAAGTTCGCGCCGGTTGTGGAATTGCCGCCAGAACAGCTCCAGCGTCAGGCGCGACGCACCTACTTCGCCAATGCCCTTCAGGCGCGCCAAGTGATCGCTTCGCTCGCGCGCGGGCGCCGGCAAACTCGCCTGCCGCGTCTTCTCCAACGCCGCGAGTTGCTGCTCGGTCAGCGCCAGCCGTTCGCACTCGCGCAGTAGCCGCTCACGCAACTCGAGCGGCAGCGGTGCGCCGTCGTGGCACCTCACCTCGTCACGCGCGAGCCGGCCAGCGAAGGCCTTGCGGTCGACGTCGTCCCAGCAACCGAGCGTGACCAACAGTTTGCGCATCCGGTCGCGATGCTGCAGCACTTCCTTCTGCAGTTGCCCGCGATCGCGCATCAGCTGGCGCGACGCTTCGTCCTGCGGCGACGGCACGTGAACCACATGCATGCGGTCGCGCTCGCCACGCAGCCACGCGCGCAGGTTGATCACCAGCTTGATCGCATCGAGCCGGTCGGTCTTGGCCCGCCGCTTGTGGCGTTCGACCGGAATGCTTGCCGGATCGACGACGTAGCACTCGACGTGTCGCGCCCGCAGCGCGCGATAAATCCAGAACGCGTCCTGGCCGGCCTCGTAGCTCACGACGATCCGCACGCCCGCCGGCAACGACCACTTCTCCTTGTGTGCCTCGATCAGGTCCAGCACCGCCTGAAGGCGCGCCGCGGCTTGCGGCTGCGCGACCGTATGCACCGCCGGCTGCTCGCGCCGGCCATCGTGCAGCGCAACCTTCCACTTGCTGGCGGCCAGCTCCAGTGACACCGCCAGCACGACCTCTTCGGAATGCGTTGGGTATGCCTGATCTGTGCGCATGATGTTCTCCTGTGAATGAGGCTTGGCACGCTGATTTTAGCCCTCAGTTCGCCGACCGCCTGGATGCCTCATAGGATCTCGGGAGGCCTGTGCGGTGTCCTGGAATCAGGACTGAACGGCTCGCAAGGGCCGTTGACCATCGTGCAGGAGTCAGCAGCGGGCATAGTACAGCGGCAACGCTGGAAGGCCCAAACGGAGAGGAGCGGCGAGTAAGCCGGAGAACTCGACATGGGAGCGCAGCAGAAAACGCAACGCGTCCTTGGCGACGGAAATCTGGGTGAAGCCCGGAGGACTGCCGCCCGAGGGGCTGAACCTATGGCGGCGAACCCCGAACCTGAAAGCCCGTCGGCTTGTGACCGACTGATGGAGGAAGTCTGCGAGCGGGGAAACCTGCGACAGGCGTTGAAACGTGTGAAGGCGAACAAGGGCGCGCCGGGCGTGGACGGCATGACGGTTCAGGCACTACCGGCGTACCTGCGTGAGCATTGGCCGTCGATAAGAGACACGCTGCTCAACAGCACGTACAAGCCCCAACCGGTGAGACGGGTCGAGATACCCAAGCCTGATGGCGGTGGCGTGCGCAAGCTCGGCATTCCTTCTGCGCTTGATCGATTCGTCCAGCAGGCGGTCTTGCAGGTGTTGCAAAGGCAGTGGGACCCGACGTTCTCGGATGCCAGTTACGGCTTCCGCCCGGGACGCTCGGCACATCAGGCAGTGGAGCGCGCGCAAGGCTACATTCAGGCGGGACATCGCTGGGTTGTAGACCTGGACCTCGAACAATTCTTCGATCGCGTGAGCCACGACATCCTGATGAGCCGGGTGGCAAAACGGGTCAGCGACAAACGGATGTTGAAGCTGATCCGTTCCTTCCTGACGGCGGGCGTGCTGGAGAACGGGATGGTTGGCGCAACGGACGAGGGTACGCCCCAGGGCGGCCCCCTATCACCGTTGTTATCCAATCTGATGCTCGACGATCTCGACCGGGAACTTGAGCGACGCGGGCTGCGTTTCGTGAGGTACGCCGACGATTGTAACGTCTACGTACGCAGCGAACGCGCGGGTCAGCGGGTGATGGTGGGGCTGAAAGCCTTCCTCACCGGCAAGCTCAAGTTGAAGGTCAACGAGGCGAAGAGCGCGGTGGCCGAACCTCACACGCGGAAGTTTCTCGGATTCACCTTCCTTACCCGTGGACACGTCAAACGGCGCATCGCGCCCAAGGCACTTCTTCGGTTCAAGGAACGAATCCGGGAGCTAACGCAACGCACACGAGGGATCAGCATCGAACAGTTGATGGAGCGGCTGAAACGCTATCTTACTGGGTGGCGCGGTTACTTCGGCTTCTGCGAGACGCCCAGTACGCTACAGCGGCTGGATGAGTGGGTGCGACGCCGTATTCGCTGCGTGTTCTGGAAACAGTGGGGGACTAGCCCCAACCGCTTCAGGGAACTGACAGCACGCGGTGTCGACCGGAATCTGGCCGCCCAAACGGTCGGCTCCCCACACGATGCATGGCGGCTGAGCAACAGTCCCGCTCTGCAACGCGCGCTCACCAATCGCTATCTCGGCTCCCTCGGTCTTCCATCGTTACGCACATAGCCGGTCAACCGATCCGAACCGCCGTGTACGGACCCGTACGCACGGTGGTGTGGGAGGGGTCGGGCCGCGAGGTCTGCCCCTATCCCGATCCTGATAGTTACCCTTAGTCGCAAATAATTATCTTATTGCGATTGGTGATACCCTCGGCAGACACATTCGGCAACCTTGACTCAAACTGGACTTCTGATGGGTGCTACCGACCGTATAGCTGAAATGCTTGATCGCAACCGACCGGGAGACGCTTTTACCTGTCTTGCTGCCGACGACAATATGTTCTTCTTCGAAGACGGTGCGCTCGGCGCACTTCTTCAGGGTGACTTCATTACTGGTGCGGACATCAACATCCAGAAGATGCTTGAGAACGTGCTCGGCGAACATTACCCGCCTGGCACGTTCATTCAGGACATCCAGATGGCTGTCCCGGATCTGGACGACCAGCTTTCCCCGTACCGGGAAGCGCGTGTACACAGCCCATACGGCAACCGAGTAGCGAAAGTCGCGTGCGATGATCGCGCAAATTTTATCGCTGCTGCTGCCCACCAGCGACTCGCACCGACCTTGACCACACGCGTGCTCGACGCCCGCCACTATGTGGCAATAAAGATTCCGACGCGAGGCATACCCTTCCCTAAGGCATCCGAGATAGCGGAGTTCCGCGAGCTGCGTGACCGCGTGCAGGCGATGTACGAGGCAGCGAAGCTTCCTGTCGAGCCGATCGGTCCCGACGAGTATCTGGCAGTCCTGCGTCGCTACTTCGACATGTATGGAAAGTGGAATCGCTCGTACGATGAAGATAAAACCATTCGTGATCAGATCTTCACTCCCAGCCAGCGTATCAAACAGCTGAAGTCTACGATTCGTGCCGACTCTCCAACCAGCGCGGGGCACGTCCATATCGGATTGATGACGACGGCGAAATACCCCAAAAAAGCCAGCCTGTATCTCATGGACCTGCTGCGCGGAACGCCCGATGGAACCGGCACGCAAATCAGCATGCCATTTGTTCTAACCACAACCGTCCACGTCCCTGAGCAAAGCAAAAAGATTGGTGGAGTGCGAACAAAGTCAGTGCTCATAACTCAGCAGGCGTTCGGCCCCCTACTCAAGTGGGTGCCGCTTCTTGCCGCGAAGAAAAAAGGCTTCGATACTCTGATATCGGCGCTCGACTCCGGGGCCAATGCCGTTGAAGTCAATACCACGCTCGCGCTCTTTAATCGCTCAGCGCGGGATATCAATCGTATGGCGGCGCGACTCAAGTCGTATTTTTCTGGGAAGGACATGCAGATGTCCCTCGAAAAACACATCACGTGGCCGAATTTCTACAACACCCTACCTCTATGCCCTAGCGCTAGGAGCATTGAACGAACGCGCCGGTTCTTCACGATGGGTTCGGTCCATGCGGCGCAGTTCCTGCCCGTGATCGACGAGTGGCGAGGTTACGGTAACGCGATGCTTCTGACCACTCGCCGCGGCCGCCCGTTTGGCTATGACCTTTTTCACGGTCGTAACTCGAACTTCAACTGGCTGCTGACGGCCGACGCCGGCGCGGGAAAGTCGTTTGCCGTGCAGCGCATGTTGCAGGATTACCTCGCGCTCGGCGCGATCGTTCGGATTCTGGACATCCGTCGTTCACACGGAAAGTTCACCAAGGCTCATCACGGCGACTACATCGAATTTACGGACAAGACCCGCGATAGCCTCAACCCTTTTACGAACGTCACTGACATTGACGAAAGTATCGGCGTGCTGCAGGCCCTCCTCTGCAAGATGGCCAATCCGAACGAGCCCACCCGTTCGTCTGAGGCCGTCCGGATCATGTCCTCTATCAAGAGCGTGTGGGCATCGTACGGGCCCGCCATGGAGGTCACTCAGGTCTACCAGTACCTCATGAACCAGGCAAATGACGAAATCAGCCGTGAACTTGCACGCAAGCTCTACCCGTTCACCACTGAAGGTCCTTACGGCGCATGGTTCTCTGGCCCGAACACACTGCATGCCGACGCGCAGCTGGTCACATTCGAGCTTTTCGAACTGCGATCGCAACCTCACCTGCAACAGGTCATCCAGCAGCTGCTGATGATCCGCTGCGAACAGGACATGTATGCGACGAAGGGGAGCGTGCAGCAAAAAATCCTCGTGATTGAGGAAGGCGGCGACATCATGCCCGACGAACCCTTCGCTCGCTTCATCGCCCAGCTGTACGCGAAGGTCCGCAAAGAAACCGGGTCGATTGGGTTGATTCTTCAGAACCTCACGCAGCTCTACAACAGTCCGCATGGCCCGACCATCGCCGGCACTGCCGCGACGAAATTCATCATGCAGCAGGCATCTGAGTCCATCAACCTGGCTCGCAAAAACGGGTGGATGGATATCGGCGAAGCGGAGGCCGACCTGCTGCGCAGTGTTCACACTATCAAGGGTCGCGGTGGATATTCCGAGATCTACTTCCGGACCGAGAGCGGCTCGGGGATCGCAAGACTTGTTGAATCGCGATTTAACCAGGTGCTCTTCTCATCGGAAGGCGCCGAGAAACACGTGATCCTCGCCGCAGCAGACCGCGGCGACGACGTCATCGAAGCTGTTCATGAATTCATTCGCGGAGAAAGCGCATGAGCGAGAGCTCGCCTAGCCCCGACGTGCCTCAGAACCCGCCCCGGTCCGAACCTACCCTCGGCACGCCGACGTCGAACGATACCCAGCGTGCCCACGACGGTCCCATCGATTCGCGGGCGTCGGGTACGGGCGCCATCGCTGATACCGCGGCTGCGGCCGCCCCATCGGTGCGCGCTGGTCTTTGGGGCATGCTCCGGCTGGTCGCGACCGTCGCGCTGGTATGTACAGGTTTGCTGTTTGGAGGCCGCGCGCTGGTCGCACATATGCCGTCCATTTCGCCACTCGCCTGGTTCAAGTCCTCGACGCCAAATACGGGAAGTGCCACCTGCTACAGCACGATTGATATGAGTCGCCTTACGTCGCTGATGGTGGCAGACCTCTTGACCCGCTCCAACGGAAAATCTGCCGCTGAGGCGCAGGTTTTCTACCGTAGCCAGCTGCAGAAAATGGATGCGACTATCGGCGCGCTTGCCGATAGCTGCCTCTTGGTCCGTCGGGAGGCCATTGTCGCTGCGCCTGCGGGAATTGACGTTAGCGCGCAGGTAGCCGGCGAGCTCGGTCTTGACTGGTCGCGTGCGCAGAAAATCGTTGCGCCCGACGCGCTCCCCGGCGCGACGCCGGCTGCCACCCCTGCTGCCGCACCAGATAGCACCGCGAGCTCCGTCGGAAGCAATCCCACAAGTCCCTCCATTGGAAGCCCGGCACTTGATAACTAGATTGCCCGCCCGGAACGCTACGCTCATTGCGGCAATACTGGCGTTCGTTCCAGTCGCACTCTTTGGGGCGCGGCCGTCTGCCGATCTCCTGCACCGTTACGGCTACATATTTTTCGACCGTGAAGAAACCGGTTGCCTTCCGTGGGAATGGTACTGGGGAAGCATCGATACAGGTGTGATCCGGCGCGGGGATCTCGTCACCTTCCGAAACGAACAGGCATCCCTGTTTCCGCGGGGTGCACTCATGACCAAGATTGTTGCCGGTGTGCCCGGTGACACGGTGGTGATCGGTCAAGGGGTCATCAGCATTAACGGCCAGATCCTTGGCACGCTCGCGCGGGGTGCGCAGCACTTCTTCAAGCCCGTCAACACGTGGGACACCCGGTACCGCATTCCTGCCGGCCAGTACTTCGTGTTCGGATCCGAATACCGTTCATATGACTCCCGTTACTGGGGACCGATTCGTCATGATCAAATCGTCACTAAAGATACGTTGCTGGATTAGGCAAATCTCAGCGCTGCTCGCTGGAGTCACAGTCATTGCGCAGCTCGCAAATGCGCAGTCCGCGGTGACCGGCGCGAACATTCGCGCCGGCGTAGGGGCGACCAGCGACGTTCTGGCGATCGTCCGTGAACAGAACCAGCAGATCCGAGCCGGCGCGCTCAAGGCGCAGTCCGTGTTCGGAGGTCCGACGACGCATGACAACGGGAAAAATCCCGCGACCGAAGCGGTTCTCAAAGCCAAGACTGCGGTCTTCATTTCAATGTCAATGCCAGATCGTGAACTCTCAGCCCTGCTGGACGAAGGCCGCGGACGGCGTGACGTTGTGTTCTTTCTGCGTGGTCTGGAAGGCAACAACGGGCGCAAGACCAACGAACACGTCAAGGCCGTGACGGACTTCAAAAATCGCCTACGCGAGGGCCAGCCTGTCGTTGCAGTTCTTCCCCAGGCATTTGCAAGGTGGGACGTGACGCGAGTGCCCGTCGTGATGCACGAATCAGTTGTTGATCACAAGTGGTATCGCGTCGACGGAGCAATCTCCATCGAATCTGCAACCCGCGATATCGACGCCGGTGTTAAATCTCGCGCTACCGGTATGACGTGGCCCGTGAGCGAGCAGGATCTCGCCGACGTATTCCGCGACCGCATGCAGCACTACGACTGGAAGGCATGGCAAGGTCGAACGGCTGCAAACATGAAGCGCCAGATGGATCTGGGGACCCCGCTTCCGCTCGCACAGCGTGACACACGGTATACCGTTGACCTGAGCGTCACGTTCCCTCAAGACATCCGAGACCGGAAAGGCAATCTGATCATAGCCAAGGGGACCCGCTACAACCCACTCGCCAAGTCGGGACTGCCTGGAAGTGCGATTGTCATTATCGACCCAGCCGACGAGCGACAAATCGCGATGGCCCGCACATGGATGCAGCGCTACCCCCACGGACGGTTGCTCGTCACGCACTTCGACGAGGAGGGCCTGAGCACGCTTGTTCAGCAAACCGGGATCAAGCCCATGATGCTCGACAAGATTATTGTCAAGCGCTTCCAGCTCCAGGCCGCTCCAAGTCTGCTGACGGCTGAAAACGGCTTGCTTGTCGTGCAGACGTTTTCACCCCGAGTCGAAGGAGGCATGTAGGCCATGAGGCACTTTCTCCGGCTTCTCGCGTTCGTCATCCCATTCTTGCTGCATCCGGCCAGCGTCCAGGCGCAAAGCGTCGCCATGGGTTGCAACGTTGCGTCTCCTTCAGACCTTTACACGAACTTTTGTTACGACTCAATGTTCCCGTTAATCATAGCGGGCGTAGACGTCATTCCGCCAAACGATGTTGACGCGCCTTATGATGCCGTCCGCCAGACAATCTGCTGGTGCGATGGACCGTTTGATATCCAGATTCCCGGATACCCAGAGGGCACGTGGGTACCTATTTCTGTTATTGAGACCACTCGCTCGCCCGGATGCTCGCCGATGCTCGGAGGCCTGAATCTCGGGAGCACACTAGGTGCCGGTCGACGCACGGGTGGCTCCGGAGGAACAGCAGAGTCCGGGTCATTGGCCGAAGGCGGCTTTCGGCAATTCAACCTCTACGACTTCCCTCTGTCCTCTATATTCGCGACCATCGTTGGATCGGGAAGTGCCGATCTCGGAATAAGCGATGACTCGTATATGTCGTCGCTGTTTCTTCCTTTCTGGGACGACGAAGCACTTTCTAATCTGCTGTTTCCTGAAGCGGCTGCTTTCGAAAATCCTGTCGCGATGATCGCCGCGCCGCTTGATTGCGCGGCGGAAATGGCATCGGGCCTCGCAAGTATTGCCGGCGCCGCCGACGACGCAATGTTCTGGTGGATGGGGTGCTGGGGAGCGGCATACCCGCTAACCGGCAACTTCGGCAACAAGGACGTCACTACCGGATCGTCGCTTGTTGCTGCCAAGGTCATGTACACGATGAATGCCATGGCAAGGTACGGCGCCGTCAATTCGAAGTACGGCATGACGACTGTCGGGGAAGCGGTGGTGAGCGGCGCCTGCAGTCCCGTTCCTATGCCCGTCATGAACAAGAGCGAATTCAAGATGACGATGATGTTCCCGGTCAGCGAGGCCGGTAACTCGGTCGGGACTGACAGCGATCCTTCCTTGAACGCAGGCTCGATCAATCCGGTCTCGTTCCTTGAAAACCGGTGTGCCCACAGTGTTGGTTCATCTGAATACCTCTGGGGGTTGGGTCGAAAGGTGCCCGGAACCGGTGAGGACGAAGCGTATCTCGTTTGGCGATGGGTAGACCATTGCGAAGAGTGACGGTGACAACAAAGGACATCACATGCGAAAAAAGCTAATCTGGGTGACGCTATTTTCCGGCCTGCCAGTCGCGGCAACACCGGAAAGCGCGGTAGCACAGGTATCAGACGGGTTTTCGGCCGCCGCCGGCGCGTCCGCGTCTGTGACGTCGCAGGCGAGCGGAGCGGGTCAACTGGTCTCCTCCGCCGGTAGCACTCCGGGGAGTACTACCGGTCTTGTCGGCAGCTCGCTGGGCGGTGCGAACGCTGGCAGTACCGGAATGACGAACGCGCCACTCACTTCACCGTATACATCGCAGCAGGAAACAAGTGCCATGCAAAGCGGCGCGCTAAGCGCGGCGAATGCGCTCTCAGCCATGGGCCTCCCCGCTGGTTCAACCGTTACACCATGCGCAGCCTGGATTCAGGCCATGCAATCATATGCGACGTCCTACTCCAACGGGGGAGCGGTCAACCCTAAGGCCGCTCAACAGTCATTTCCAAGCATGGCCCAGCTCTGCGCGCCCGCCTCCGATGGCAGCGGCGGAGGTGGTGGTGGGGCATCGGACGGCGCTGACGGTGCAGGTGGTAGCGACGGAGGAAGTGGTGATGGCGACTGAAATGACGGTGATCCAAACGAAGCGGAGATCAGCCCTCTTCACGATTGTCACTCTCCTTGCCATTCCCGCAGGCGCTCGCGCGCAGTTCGCACCCTTTAGCCTCTTCGACAACGGTGAGAAGCGCGCGTACAACCTCTATCGTGCAGCTGCTGCCGGCAGCAACGCCGCTTTCGAAGAGTTGCGTCAACGCGGCAACAACGGGGATCGCTGGGCAGCGTTCCAGTTCGGGTACCTGCACCACGTTGGCAAGGCGCCTGGTGTCGGCAAAGATCTAGCGATTGCGATGAAGGCTTACGGTATCGCGTGCCGCACTGCCGCGGACAAGACGGCCATCACTGGAAACACCCTCGCGGCCTACAACATGGGCCTCATCTACCTGTACGGGGACAATGGCATCTCACCGGACCCCGCGACCGCTGTGAAATGGTTCACCGCGTCGGCAGGGGATGATCAGCACGCGTTTGTCCCGGCTGCCATGAATCTTGCAAACGTCTACGAGCATGGATACCTGAACGTTCAACGAGACCTCGACGAAGCCGCTCGCTGGTACCGCGCTGCGGCCGCGGGCCAGGAGCCCTATGCACTTTACAAGTTTGGCCTTTGCCTGTTGCGTGGGATTGGGATGCAAGCCAACCAGGTCGAAGCGAACCTCAAGCTCACAGCCGCAGCGGATCTGTGGAGCCGGGAGGCGATGTACACCTTGGCCGTTATCCAGAGTTCAGATCCCAACTCTCTGCTCGATCGAAACCCTGTCACTGCAGCACGGTGGCTTCTGATTGCTTCCGAGGGCTACCCTTCGTACGCCCGCGCTGCCCAGGCTGCGATGAATGGGCTCAACCCGAACCAGCAGGATACCGCCCGGCAGAGCGCCCGCTTGTGGTTACAAAGTCACGCCCGTGTGCCGGAACGGGTCGACTATCGGGCGCCCATGAATACTGAACCAAAGTACGGCCTCGGGACCGTTCCTTCCTGACCGGATCGGCCCGCAGGCAAGGCTTTTCCCATAACTCACTGCCGCGCCATACACGATGCGACATACCGGCCACGATACGCGTCTATCGCCTGATCACCCGATCGACGACTTCCTGCGCTCGATCGCCCGTTATGTCCGGGCCACAACGTTCGGCGTTCCGCGGATCATTGTCGACACAGCCGGCAACGTCAGACTCGACGTCGATACGACAGAAACGGTCGCGGACCTCGCCTCACGCGTTGAGCGCTCGCTGCCTCCTCACTCAAGCTGTCTTGAGCACGAGCTGGCTCGCATCATCGCGGTTCGGGACGCGTCCCGGAACCTCAATGCTGTCGCCCGCGAGGCCCTGATCCACTACGCCTGCGCCGGAGACAACGCCCTCGAGAAGATGGAGCTCGCCTGCTCACGACTTCCACGCGAGAACGGGGCATAGCCGGGCTCGCCGTTAGAACCCTGGAGCAAATACACAAATGGAAAAGATCGAAATCTCCGGCCATGTCAGCCTGGATTCTGGCACGGGCCAGTTGACGCAGCGTACATCGATGCGTCCGCCCGGTGTACTGCACGTGGCACTTGGCCGGCTACCCCGGTCGGCGTGGACAGGTCAGTCGCCGGAGCTGGCCCGGGCATGGCTTCAATGTCCACGCGTAAGAGCGATGACCATGCGACACGCCTTCGCGTATAGCTGCGACGCGGACGATCTGATGATGAACATGTGGCTCATTCTCACGGAAAAGCTGCTCGCCAACCTCGACGAGCCCGCAAACGTGTACTCCCTCGTGTTTGCGACGGCGGAGAACTGTGCTCGCACCTTGCGCAACGCGCAGCGGGAAGTATTATTGGACGACGGTGATGATGAGGACCACTCAGATGCGGTAAGCCGCATCCCGGACGAGGCCACGATCGCCTCACCCGCGACGGGCAATCATGTCGAGATCAGCCTCGATCAGGAAAGCGCAAAGCGCGCGCTGGCCGAAAAAATCAAACGATTGGGCTGGCCTCAGGCGATTCCTCGCAGTGATTCCCGTTATCGTCGCGCCGGACGACCACTTGGTTCGAGAAATAAAATTGACCCGTATAATTCGCGAAAATCCTCAGGCGATTCCACCATGAAAACGCAACTGTCCCCCTACCTGACTACCGAGAAACCCCGCTTCATTGACGAAGCGCACTCGATTGAAATCGAGCGGGAGATGGCCGACGCGAAGACTTCCCCAGATCCGGCCGTTCGGGAGCTCCAACCGACCGCCCGCGAATTGCTGGAGATTCGCCTCGAGCTCGGCATGACGAACCGAAGTTTCGCACAGGCCCTCGAGGCGTCGACGGCCGTGGTGTCCGCGCTGCTCTCCGGCAACGTATATCGGCACGAACAGGCGCAGGGTCTGCTCGCGCGTGCGCAGGCCCTTCGCGCCCAGTTACTCAAAAAGCGGGATACTGCCTTTCTGATCACGAATGACATGCAAACGATCGTTCAGAATTGGCGCAAGCGCCTGCGACTCAAGTCATCGCCCGAAAAGGCGGCTCGAGAGATTGCGGTCCTGTGCACTGCGAATATGCCCGAAGGCCAGGCCGTTAGTGAGTCGACGATGTACCGCTGGTGGCAGCAGAATCGCAAACCGGTTGACCTGGAAACGCTGGTCTCAATCCACCGGGTTGTGCTGCAGCTTGAGAAGCAGGGCACAAGCTCAGGTAAGGCGCGCGGCGGCTAAGATCGGCGCCGCCGGCGCTCATCGTTGTCATGCGCCGCCACGCGGCGCGTCGCGCAGGATCTGATAGCACACACCGACGACCAGCACGCCATCTATCACACCTTGCCTGATGGCCTCGTCCATATCTTCAAAGGTATAGGAAAGCTTCGAGCGCGTGGCCATGTAGGCTTTCACGTCGGCCGTGCGGCACATTACCTTGTTACCCGGGCTATCATCATCGGCGGCAAGTTCGCGGTGCACGAGCTCCCCTTTCGATATTCCCGTCCACAGCATCGAACGGACCGCTTTCGACAGGGTGCGTGGCGACAAGGATTGCTTGCCAGACGTCGGCGCCGGCGCAGGATCGGCAGAAGCGGGGGCTGAATTCTCGCCATCCTGCGTTACATTTTCTTCATTATCAACTGGCGCCGATGGCGACTCAGATGAATCCGGTACTGGGTCAGCCCCGGGGCTTGACTCGCCGCTATCCGGTTCGTCCCACGGTGTTTCCTCGTCGTCCCAAGGCGTTCCGCCGTCACCGCTGTCAGAATTCGCTTCCGAATTGACCTCCCCGTCGGCCGGCGCCGAGGGCGCCGTTGACTCTTTCGCACGCCGAATCGCCTCCTGCGCCTGAAGAGCGGCGCCAAGCGGGTCGAACCCACCGGGCATTTCCTCGCCTGCATCCCCTACGGGTGTCGAGTCAGTAACTTCAGGCTGAAGTTCGGCACCGAGCGCAAGATCCGCGATAGTGGTGCGATCGGCGCCTCCCGCCTTGCGAACGCCGCCCATGCCCAGCCTCGACTTGCCGATCACGGGCACCTTGTCGAAATCCGCTAACTGGCCAAGCGCAGGGAAAAGGGTGTCAGCCCTGATGACAATGACCGAGCCCAACCGGAACGCCGGCGCGCCCCGCTCTTCTCCGCTTTTAGGCACCTTGCGCTCGCGGTCTGCCCAGTAGCTTTTCGCCGCGAAAAACTGGACGTTATAGAGTGCCGTCGAGGGACTGCGTTCGCGATCCGTGTACAGCACGCCACGATCATTGAAAAGCATCAACACCTTTTTCGAGACCGCGGATACGTCGTTCCTGAGTTCCTGAATGGTGTTGGTGACACGCGCTTCAGCGCTGACAGCGTCAATGAAATCCTTCTCGACGAGGTAGACAAGATTCGCGCCACTAGCCGGGTCGCGATACTTGAAGCCGATGTTCCCGGAGCCCGTTCGACCGTTGATCGTGCCAACGCGCGTCAGAACGGATTCGACCGCCTTCCAGAGATCCTTGCCTTCAATTGTTTCAACAAACTGGCTCTCGCCGCCCAGCTCGCCTTTTGCCGCCGCAGCATTCAGGCCCGCTTCGCGCTTGGACGAGAGAACATCCGCTCGGATCAGCAGCTCAAGCATCGCGTGATTGCGATCGGACAGGACCTCGAACCCATCGAGAGTGGGCATGTCCTGGGGATGGTGGTAATGCCCAACTACAAGCGATAGCGTATCGCGGTCATCGTCAGGCAGATCCCAGAATTCCGGCATCCGCGCGAGTATGCGCGAGCCCGTCAGATCATGGTCACGACGACAACCGATCAGCGCACCACTGTCATCGTACTCGTAGCATTCGATCTTCCCGATATCGTGCGCAAGTCCCACCAGAGCAATCAGCGGGTCGTCACCGTCGAACTGATACGCTGGTTCCTTGAGCTTTAACGTGATCTTGAAGTCAGGCAGCTTGATTGTGCCGTTGTAGTTGTGCGACGGAGCCAGCTTCACCATGTACCAGCAAACCAGCAGGCTATGAACGAGCAGATTGCGACCGCCGTGGCCTCCTGGAACGTGGGTCGCTGGCAGGGCACGGTGTTGTGCCATGACCCGCTCCAGCGCGTACATGAGCCTGCTGTGCTCCGGTGCACGCGCGTCGAAATGCGCGTGCCACTGGGTCAAGAATCCGGTTGAACCGTCTTCGCGAATCTCGCGGACTGCCGCGACGTCATGCTCTGAAAGCGACTTGTCGTCGCGCGGCAACTCGCCGAGATGAATCGGTATGGGTCCGATCGTAATGCTGACACCGCGCTCGATCCTTCCTTTCAGCGCTTTTTGCACCTGGCGTCTGTCGAACCAGATCGAATACGTGGTGACCGCCGAGCCTGCGGCAATACCGGTTGCAACGGAAACGATGACTGCGAGAGAATATTCCCAGCCCATCGTCGCGCCGTGCAACACCATATCTCTCAAGCTCCAGCCGGCGTGCCACAACGTCAGCAGACACCACCAGAAGATCGAGACAAACGCGGTAGCCTTGATGATGGGCTGTTGACGCGATATCACGGCTTATCCATCCAGTAGAAGTACTTGCACTCGGGGAAATGAGTACAACCGGCATATGGGCGGTTACTCGCGCGCGCGGAGCGGAGTGTGAGCGTGCCTTTCTGGCAACCCGGACACGTTGATCCGATAGGTCCACCGGTTACTTTCGCCGGCGTCGACGATGCGGGTTTTTCCGCGACGGCGACGGTTCCGGACTTCGCCAACGTCTCGGTGGCTCCTGTCGGAGGTTTTGGCCGAGCCGGCGGCAAGGTCAGCCGTTCGACCTCAGAACGGGTTGCTTTTCCCGCGACGTCGGCCGTTCTGACGCCCGGCTTGCCGTTATCGTCGGGCAACGTCGCCTTGCACATCGGGTAGGCCGTACAACCCCAGAAGGGGCCGTTTGCGCCTTTTCGTTGCATGAGCGCTTTGCCGCACTTTGGGCACGGAAATGTGACCCCCTTCGCTGCCGCGGTCACTTTCCCCAGTGCCTCACGGGATGTCCGTGCCTCGCCCGGCCGCCCGTCAGCATCCGGAAGAGTCGTCTTGCACTTGGGGTAACCGCTGCAGCCCCAGAAAGCCCCATTCTGGGTTGTGCGCCTGATCATGGGCTTGCGGCAAGTCGGACAAGCGAAGGTCTCGCCGGTTGGTGAAGTCGAAGTAGGCGCGGCCTGCTGCGCGCCGGGTTTGCCATCGACGTCCTGACGGGTTGCCGAACACGCTGGGAAGCCTGTGCATCCCCAGAAATGGCCCCTGTTTCCCTTTGCCTCGCGCCGCATCATCGGCTTGCCGCATGCTTCACACGTTGCGGCGGGCGGTACCTGTAGACTACGGTTAACGATATCGACCGTCAGGCGTTTGATTCCATCGAGAAATTCCGACCCCTTCGCCTGCCCCTCCTCGATACGCTTCAGGTGCGCCTCCCAATCTCCCGTGAGCTCTGGCGAAAGCAGCACTTTGGCATCAAGCCGTGTGAGCAGCGCCTTCAGCTCGAAGGCCTTTGCTGTGGGAACGAGGTTGCGCTGCTCTCTCGTCATGTACTGCTCCTCGAGCAGTTTCTCGATCGTCGCCGCACGCGTGGCCGGAGTGCCCAGCCCTTTCTTGGCCATCGCTTCGCGCAGCGCATCGTCAGCTACGTCCTTTCCTGCATGCTCCATGGCGGAGAGTAGCGTTGCCTCGTTGAACCGAGGTGGCGCCTTTGTTTCTCCCTTGCTGATTTTCATGGACTCGGTCTTGCCTCGCTCACCTGCGCCCAGTGCTGGTAGCTTGGCCTCCGCGTCGCCGTCGGTACCCTTCTTGGCCTTCTTCGCAGGGGCGTCCCCATACACGGCTTGCCATCCCTGTGCGACAAGCACTTTGCCGCGTGCGACGAATCGGTCATCGCCAATCCACGCTGTACGCAGCGTCACTGCGAATTCCGCATCTGGATGAAAGACGGCGAGCAGTCGCCTTGCAACCAGATCGTAGATTTTCGCCTCGTCTGCCGACAAACCCTGTGGATTGGATCCAGTGGGAACGATGGCAAAGTGGTCGGAGATCTTGCTGTTATCAAAGACCTTTTTTGTCGGCCTGATCCACCCGTTATCGAGCACCCGTCGCGCAGCTTCTGCATATCCTTGCGTCGCAAGGGCCTCAACGGTCCGGGTTACGGTCGGCACATAGTCTTCCGGTAACGCCTGCGAATCCGTGCGAGGATAGGTCAGAACCTTGTGGGTCTGATAGAGGGCCTGCGCGATCTTCAGCGTGTTGTTTGCAGAGAGGCCAAAACGTTGGTTCGCTTCGCGTTGCAACGTTGTCAGGTCGAAGAGCACGGGTGCGCCCGAGCGGCTTGGCGTTGTGTGTTCTTCGATTCGATCCGGATTGCGTCCGGTGCAGCGGGAGAGAATCGCGTCCGCCTTTCCCCGTTCCCACAACCTCTCTGCCGGCGCGCCAGGCTTAACCAATTCTGCAGGGCAGTGCCACGTTGCGTCATACGCTCCGGCCGCAAGCGTGAAACGCGCCCGAACCTCGAAGTATTCTTGTGCCACAAAAGCGCGGATCGCTTCTTCACGCGCCACGACGATCATGAGGGTCGGCGTCTGAACCCTGCCAGCAGTGGTTTGCTCGCCGCGTATACGCGAACAACTGCGGGTGACATTGATCCCAACGATCCAGTCGCTCTCATTGCGCTTTCGGGCAGCGTCGGCGAGTGGCCGCATCTGCGCGTCACTGCGCAGGTTTTTGCTGGCCTGGAGAATAGCTCCAGGCGTCATTGACTGAAGCCACATCCGCTTTAGCGTTTTGGATGTGCGAGCGTATTCCACAATCAGCCGGAATATCTCCTCTCCTTCGCGACCAGCGTCACACGCATTGATCACCGTGTCGACATCCGGTCGCTTCATCAGCGTAATCAGCTTGTTCAACTGGTTCTGCGCCTTATCCCGGACCTCGAACGCAAAGCGTTCCGGAATGACCGGGAGCAGGCTCGCAATTTCGGGTGGCGCAGTCAGCCCCAGAAGGTGCCCGACCGCATTGGAGATCACCAGGGAGTCGTTTTCCCAATGGTCCCCGACAACCCGTACATTGAGCGCCTTGGCGATGTCCTTCGCGACCGACGGCTTCTCCGCGATGATCAGGGATTTCATGGCTTACTCCCCAAGAATCATCTTCCGGTCTTCTGGATTATCACGGCACATTTGCTGGTGTTCTGCGGAAAGGGTCGCCCACAGAGGATGGCTTTCGAGGTCTAGCGTCGCTACGTCAACTTCGCGTGTTGCTGGCGTCACTCCAGTGGTCGTTGACGCTTCTGACGCAGTGGAAGTCGGCGCCGCGGGAGTTTGCTTCGCGGGGCGTCCTGCGCGCTTCGCACCGCGCTTGAAGCGCTGATGCATCTCGATCATCCAGGATGGGTATTTGTCTACGGGACCCCCGATATAAACGATGTCGATCGCAGTCGGCAGTGATGGTTCCATGATCTGAATGAACGGAACGCGGCGCACCTTAGGCTTACCGTCGACCAGTTCACCTTCGATCTCGACAGGCTTTACCCGGTATTTGCCCTCGGCATAGATCATGTCGCCGGGCTTGATGTACGAAGCAACTGTCTCGGCGAGCTTCCCATAGTATTTGACGGGAATCACGTTTTCCTCCTCGGTGTCCTGTCGCAAAAGAATAGTACAGGCACCAGACTGCACGACCTCACCGCCCGGATCCACTTCCGTCTTGCGAACGCTGATGCCCACCACCATGCCTGCAATCTTCACCTGATTACACGCATTGCTCGCGCGGTAGCCGCTACCGTAGGGGCGGAAGTCTTTGTCCTCAGGCGCGCGTTCTGGAACGACCTTCTCAAACGCGCTTTTGTTCGGTAGCTCGAGGACGTTCGGCCGTTCAAACGAACGGGCGTACACGCGAAGGCCCGGCTCTCCGCTCTCTTCCTTGTGAGATTGAACCTGGCAGATCATCTTTACCGCCTCACGCACCTTGAACGGTCTCGGTAGCCGGATTCCGGGTGGCACCGTCACGGGAACGAGCAGATTCAGGTTATTCGTCAGCTGAATCCAGATCGTTGCTCCCTCAATCGAATGAATGTGACCCGTGAGGTAGACAACGTTCTTGAAGCCCCGGTAGTACTGGTGTTTTGCAGGTACTGACCGCGCGGCAACAGACAGTAACGTGATGGACTTTTCGGTCATGGAAAGCTCCCATTTGAGGAACTCCCATCCTAGTTTAAAATCTCCGCAGGAAATAATTTTGGCCACGCTGCGAAAAATTTGCCGATGATTTCGGCATTTGGCCTGCTAGAGCCTACCAGGCGGAACCTGCAACAGATTTTAGAAAGCAATTGTGAGATTTTCATAAATTGAGTATATAAGTGGTCGACCTCATAAGTGATCGACCTCAACTTTTACTTTCGTCCCTAGGACATAAACATGGATCACCCCTACCTCGAGAAGCAGCGTCAACTTATCGTCCAGGTCAAGACGATGATGGCTCGCCATAACATTGATGCCCGAAGACTCTCGGAGATTCTTGGACTGTCCTACTCGCACGTGGTAGGTATTCTTGCTGGAGACCGATGGCTGGGAGGAGGAGACAAAAGCAATGTAGAAAAGTTTGCCAAGTTCCTTGGAGTGCCAGTCCTGACAATCCTGGTCTGGTGCAATTACATCACTGCGCAAGACTGCGTGGTCTCTCACGGCGTAAAGGAATCTCTAGCCTTAGCGCTTAGAAAGCTGGAACTCGATCCGTCTGCAAACGTTCTTGTGCCCAGCCCTGATGACTGGAACGAAACACCCGAAAGCGTTCAATTGGCCTTCGTGATGATGTACGAACTGTACGCGAAGCGGACTCTGCTCGAGCACGCACACATGGAGCTGCCGGAGACCGCTTTTAATAAACCGATCCCGAAGCCCTAATAACTGCGTGTTCATTGCCCGTCGCGCGAAACCACGGCCGCCCGCTAGTCGTATGACCGAACACTAGAGGCGGCCCGCTGTATTCCGCAAACAGACACTAGACGGGGCGACCCGTTGCAAGACCGTTTCAGTGCCGGCCGCGCAGACGGCGCAGAGACAGAGGTCTGGCTGAATTCATCCCATCAGTTGATTGACAAGGTCTTTCATCCTGATTCGGGTCTGCTCTATCGCTCATACGTGTAAAAGCTGTGGATGTAAATGCTTCGAATTGAAAGCATTGCGTTCATGTCGCCAACACTGAAGCCGCCTTCTCCATCCCAGCCGACCAAGACACTACGGGAGCTGCTTGCCTACAACGTACGGGCTTGTCGCGTCGCAGCGGGTGTCTCACAGGAACAGCTTGGTTTCGCTGCAAACCTCGACCGCACATTTATCAGTCAGGTGGAGCGAGCTCGGATCAATGTCTCGATCGACAACATAGAGAAGATCGCAATCGCGCTGGACGTCGACGCGGCCACGCTGCTCCAGCGCCCTGAGGCCATTTCGCGAGCTCGCAAAGTGTCGGAACACGGTTAGTCGCAGTGTGCTATTGGACTGCGGCGTGCTCCAGAATGATGTGTCAGTATGGTTGCGTAGGCAACCAGTGCTCGCAGACGGTGACGAAGCGGGGAGCCATTGACAAGGGTGAGGTCGGAGGTGATGCTGACCGGAATTCGCACC
>NZ_JNFG01000009.1 GCF_000729995.1 Caballeronia sordidicola
CCACGAAATGGGCATCGAGACAGGCATCGATCTCGACGCTCTGCTCGAGGCGGCACAAGTCGCGGAGCGCGTGTTTGACCGGCCGCTTGCGGGCAAACTCATGCATGCGGGGCGCCCGAATCGGCACTGAATTGAGAGAGCCTCATGATCTCAGCTCATACGGTGCGAGCGCAAACTGTTATCAAGTGTACCCATGCATCTGCCTCCCTCCCGCCTATAAACGAATTGGGTTATGTCTCAGTAACGTCTCAGTAACCCGGAAGAGGTGAAATTCAAAGCTGACTAACGCTCCGGACTCCAGTTCCAGGAAGTCCACTTCTGAATGGCGTCGGGTTGATGTACGTGATCAAAAATGGGCTGGGAAAGGTGCCGGCAGAAATGCGATATCTGCACAACCACCGTTTTCACTCATTGATGACATAAGTAATCCCAACCATACGATCTTTTCCAGGGTCGCCATATTGCTATAGAACCGCTGGCAGTCGGTGCCCAGCTTGGGATGATTGCAATCACTATCGCCGAACCCTGATGATTCGTCGGTTCGAGTCCGTTTTAGAGTCAAGGAGAAAATGTGAAGATATTGGTCCCGGTCAAACGCGTGGTCGACTACAACGTCAAAATTCAGGTCAAGTCAGACCGCACAGGCGTGGACATCGCCAACGTTAAGATGAGCATGAATCCCTTTGACGAGATTGCCGTCGAAGAGGCTGTGCGCCTGAAGGAAAAGGGTGTGGCGACGGAAGTCGTAGTCGTTTCCTGCGGGCTCGTCCAGTGTGAGGAAACGCTGCGCACCGCGCTGGCAATTGGCGCCGATCGCGGCATCCTGGTCGAATCCACCGGGGAACTCCAGCCGCTGGCGGTGGCGAAACTGCTTAAGGTTCTGGTGGATCGGGAGCAGCCAGGCCTTGTCATCCTCGGCAAGCAGGCGATTGACGACGATTGCAACCAGACCGGTCAGATGCTTGCCGCGCTCGCCGATCTGCCGCAGGCTACCTTCGCCTCCAAGGTCGAGCTCGTCGACGGCAAGGCTCAAGTCACGCGCGAAGTCGATGGTGGCCTGGAAACGCTGTCCTTCACTCTACCGGCGGTCGTCACTACCGACTTGCGCCTCAACGAGCCGCGCTACGTGACGCTGCCCAACATCATGAAGGCCAAGAAGAAGCCGCTGGAACGTCTGAGGCCGGAAGACCTTGGTATCGACATTACCCCGCGCATCAAGACCCTGAAAGTCTCCGAACCACCGAAGCGCGGAGCCGGCATCAAGGTTCCGGATGTGGCCGCGTTGGTGGACAAGCTCAAAAACGAAGCGAAAGTGATCTGAGGAGTTGCATCGTATGGTTGCACTTGTTATCGCGGAACACGACCACAAGGTCGTCAAGGTGGCCACGCTCAATGCAGTCACCGCTGCTCTGGCGTGTGGTGGCGAAGTCCATGTTCTTGTGGCCGGCGCCGATGCCGGGGAGGTCGCCCAAGCCGCAGCCCAAATTGCGGGCGTGACCAGAGTGATCCACGCCGACAGCGAAAGCTTCGCGCACGGGCTTGCTGAAAACGTGGCGGCGCAGGTGCTCGACATCGCCCACAACTACAGCCACATCCTCTTTGCCGCCACGGCCAGCGGCAAGAATATCGCGCCGCGCGTGGCGGCCAGTCTGGACGTGGCCCAGATCAGCGAGATCATTCGAGTCGAGAGCGACGACGTGTTCGACCGTCCTATCTATGTCGGGAATGCGGTTGCAACGGTGCAAAGTGGCGATGCTACGAAAGTGATCACCGTACGTACCACCGGCTTCGCCGCGGCCGCGGCCTCCGGTGGTTGTGCCGTGGTCGAAGCAGTCACCCCGGCGCGTGACAGTGGCAAATCGCACTTCGTTGGCAGCCAGATCGTCAAGAGCGACCGTCCGGAACTAGCTGCGGCGAAGATCGTCGTCTCAGGCGGCCGTGCTCTAGGCAGCGCCAACAAATTCGATGAAGTAATCAAGCCGCTGGCTGACAAACTGGGTGCCGCGGTGGGGGCGAGCCGGGCGGCCGTGGATGCGGGCTATGCACCGAACGACCCGCAAGTCGGGCAGACCGGCAAGATCGTGGCCCCTGAGTTGTACATCGCTATTGGCATATCGGGGGCGATCCAGCATCTCGCCGGAATGAAGGATTCGAAGGTGATCGTGGCGATCAATAAGGATGCCGAAGCGCCAATTTTTAGCGTGGCCGACTATGGCCTGGAGGCTGATCTTTTTGTCGCTGTGCCAGAACTGGTCGCGGCGCTTTAAGTAATCGGGAGGCGCAGATGAAGCCATTGATCCTTTCCGAGCAGAAGTTCGATATCCGGAGGCTCTTTCGCAGTAAGGCAAGCGGCCGCTGCTACGACTTGGTGGCGCTTACTGCGACTGCAGCTAACTATCTCAATCTCGCTGTCATCCAGGCGGCGCTGTGACTTCTCACCTAGCAAGCGAGCGATAATGAATACTACTGCCGTTATCTCAGTTGCATCATTACGTGGTGAGAGACCGCGTGCCCAATCGAGCACAGCCAACCAACCAGCACGGTGGCAAACGGAAGCGATCGAAGCGCTCTACGCGCTGCCCTTCATGGATCTGCTGTTTCGCGCTCAAGAGGTCCATCGCAGTCATTTTGATGTGAATGAAGTCCAATTGTCGACGCTCCTTTCTATCAAGACAGGCGGGTGTGCGGAGAATTGCGGCTACTGTCCGCAATCAGCGCATTTTGATACAGGCGTCGAGGCGAGCAAACTCATGCCCCTCGGCGAAGTTGTAGAAGCTGCTCAGGCGGCGAAGGAACGAGGAGCCACGCGCTTTTGCATGGGCGCCGCGTGGCGTAGTCCGAAGGATCGCGATATTGAACGCGTCGCAGCCATGATTCGCGAAGTGAAAGCGATTGGGTTGGAGACGTGCGTAACGCTGGGCATGCTCGAGGTGAATCAGGCTTATTCCCTAAAAAAGGCAGGGTTAGACTACTACAATCATAACCTCGACACTTCGCCCGAGCACTATGCCAAAATTGTCAGCACACGGACTTATCAAGATCGTCTCGATACGCTGTCGAACGTTCGCGACGCAGGCATTAAGGTCTGTTGCGGCGGCATCGTGGGTTTAGGCGAATCGCGTAGTGAGCGGGCTGGCTTGATCGCACAACTTGCGAATCTGGATCCCTACCCGGAATCGGTTCCGATTAATAACCTTGTGCCCGTCGTGGGCACGCCGCTCGCCAATACCGATCCCATCGATCCTTTTGAATTTGTGCGCACAATTGCCGTCGCCCGAATCACCATGCCACGAACCATGGTGCGCCTGTCGGCCGGCCGTGAAGACATGGACGAAGCCTTGCAGGCCCTGTGTTTCCTGGCTGGCGCGAACTCAATTTTCTACGGCGACAAGCTGTTGACCACTAGCAATCCGCAGATCGAGCGCGACCAGTTGTTGTTCGTCCGCTTGGGATTGCGCGCGCAGGGACGGATGTGATGAGTGCCGTGCTCGCGCCGACAAAGGGTTTGCCGCTTGGTCGACCGATGGTCGACGCTGCCTTCCTGCAGGATCCCTATCCCACCTACCGGGTGCTTCGGGAGGCGGGCCCAATCCACTGGGCCGATGAATTCTTCGGCGGCGCCTGGATCTTGACGCGTCACGAGGACGTTGCCGCCGTGCTGCGTGATCCTTCCTACTCGGCGCGCCGTACCGGTGGCTGGGTGATGCGTGGTCGAGAAGGGGAGCGCGAGGAGCTTTGCCCGTTCCAACGGCTCTTTAGCCGTGCCCTACTATTTCTCGATGCCCCGGATCACACGCGCTTGCGTCAGGTGCTCAATGCGGGGTTCCGCCCGCAGGCGTTGAGTTTGTACGCAGTACATATCAAAAAGTATGTGACCGATCTGATTGAGTCGCTCGACAATTTGTCCGAGTTCGATTTTATCGAGAAAGTCGCGAAACCCCTGCCAGCGCGAGTTATCGCTAAAATCCTTGGTATGGATGGCGATGAGCGGTCAGAATTCATTGAGTGGTCTGATGACCTGGCAGCTTTTATTGGCGCACCGCAGCCGACTCATGAACTGACCCGACGTGCGCAGATCAGCCTGCTGAAAATGAGCGCCTGCTTTGAACAATTGTTGGCAACCCGCCGGCGCGGCGAGGCGGGAAATGATCTGATCGGTCAACTCCTGGAGGCGGAACGTGCTGGCAAAATCGGAACCGGAGAGGAGCTGCTGGCGCAATGCGCAATGTTGTTGTTCGCCGGCCAGGAGACGACAAGAAATTTACTGGGTAACGGCCTGTATGCATTGCTCAGCCATCCGGCACAATGGCGTCGCTTACAGGAAGAGCCGGCATTGTTGCCGAACGCCCTACGTGAGTTGCTCCGCTATGACAGTCCCGTTCAGTATACGGGGCGCCGCGTGGCAACAGACCGAGTGCTTCATGGACGTAAGCTTGAGCGCGGTCAGCTGGTTATCGCGTTGATCGGAGCGGCCAATCGTGACCCAACGCGTTATAGCGATCCAGATCAATTGGACGTTACACGACAGCAAGGCTCGCATCTCTCATTTGGCCACGGACCGCACGTCTGCATTGGGGCAGCGCTGACATTGATGGAAGCGGCGATCACCTTTCGCGCATTGTTGGAAAGGTCGCCCCGACTCACACTTGCCGAAGCTGCGCCGGTATGGAGCGGCAACCCTGTTTATCGCGGGCTGCGTACGCTGCCAGTCAGAAACGCGTCGAAGAAACCAACCGGAACGGTGGCAACTCCAGTTCATGTAGAGGTATAGATGGAAGCTGTGCGAACGTCGCTACGTGTTGTCGCCGAAACCTGGTTCGTTCCGAATCGAGCCATTCCGGTCCGAGTCCGGTCATTCAGGAAAGCGGGGTCGAGAAACGGGCGTTATGTGCAGGTCGAAGCGTCGGCTCCGACCGGTTGCGTAAAGATCTATTTCTTCCGCCACGACGATGGCGCGTGGCGCGTATTTCCTCCTGCTGCGATGTCCGGCGATGAATCTTGCGTAATTCGTTAAGTGGTTTTGAGAATCGAATTGCAGCAGCTAGATCTGGCAAACCATGAAAATTGTCCGTTCAATCCATGAACTGCGTGACCAGTTGCGCGGCCAGAACAGAACCGCCTTCGTCCCGACGATGGGCAACCTGCACGAAGGGCATTTCTCGCTGATGCGGCTGGCGAGCCAGCACGGCGATCCGGTGGTCGCGAGCATTTTCGTGAACCGGCTGCAGTTCGGGCCGAACGAAGACTTTGACAAATATCCGCGTACGCTGCAGCACGACATCGAGAAGTTGCAGAAAGAAAACGTATACGTGCTGTTCGCGCCGACGGAAACGGATCTGTACCCTCAGCCGCAGGAGTACCGCGTGGATCCGCCGCAGGATCTCGGCGGCATTCTTGAAGGCGAGTTCCGGCCGGATTTTTTCCAGGGAGTATGCACGGTCGTGATGAAGCTGATGTCGTGCGTGCAGCCGCGCGTCGTAGTGTTCGGCAAGAAAGACTACCAGCAGTTGATGATCGTGCGGCAAATGTGTAACCAGTTCGCGCTGCCGACGGAAGTAGTCGCTGCCAAGACCGTACGCGACACTGACGGCCTCGCACTCAGCTCGCGCAACCGGTTTCTCTCTGCCGCCGAGCGCGCTGAAGCGCCCATGCTTGCCAGGACCTTGAATCGCGTGCGCGGTGCGGTGCTAGCCGGCAACCGAGACCTCGCGTCGATCGAAAAGGAGGCGCTGGACTCACTCGTCCAGCGCGGCTGGAAACCCGACTACGTGGCCGTTCGGAGGCGCTCAAACCTGCTTCCACCCGACCTTGCCGGCACCGACGTGCCGCTCGTCGTGCTCGCCGCGGCCAGGCTCGGCACTACGCGCCTCATCGACAACCTCGAGATTTGAGAGACGAAGGACATGCAGCGAACCATGCTGAAATCGAAGAGATCAAGGCTGCCGAGCAGCAGTCGCTGCAATCTTTTCATCGTATGCGGAAGTGGCTCATTCACGAGCGGAGATCGAAATGGAAGCAGATGAGACGCAGGTTTGCAGAAGAGGGTTTCATCTTTCCGGTGGGACCTTATAGAGTTAAGATGGGGAATCGTTGCTCTAGACAACAACTCCGAAGTACCGATCACCCTCATACTCGGAGGGTTCGAATCAGCGTACCTCGGACAGCTAACAGCCACCGCGTCGAGAAGTCCGAATTGCAAAAACGGGGGTGGTCATAGATTGAATCTGGCCTCTACATGTTTCTTGGCTTTCTTCCTCAAGACTGTACGATCAAAGTGACGGACGTTAGCGCTGAGATCGCCTGAGGCGAGCGGTCATTTACAACGACAGGATTTCCCCGATGCCCACCTTCCTCCCTCCTGCCCCGCGCGCTTCGACCGGGCACGCTCCGTTGCGCCGCGCAGGTTCTGTGCGCCGCACCTCGACCATCGACGTCAGCTGGCCCTTCGGTCGAGGACAGATGAGCTTCGACGCCCGTGCCCGCGATCTGCTGACACCCGCGAACGCAGACGCCGCACGCGTGCTGGTCTGGGACCAGGTCCAAGCGAGGCTGTCCGCCGACCGCACTGTTGAGGCGATTACATGCCAGCCCGTGCGGCCCGGACTTCAGCAACTCGTGGGCGCGCGTGGCGGAGGTCATCTTCGCAGAGCGCTCGACGATGCGCTGCCTGAAGAGCGCGCAGCCGGCAGCCCCCTCTACCTTCTGGTTGACGACTTTGCCGGCGTGAGCCTCGTCGCGCCTTGGGCATGGCAGCACTGGCCTGAACTAACGAACGACGCCGCCGGGCCGCCGCTCGACCCCGAGCGTGTTGTGCGGGCACAGCGTGACGGGCCGGTGGAGGGTGTCTGCATCGGCTTTCGACCGGGCTCTTCAGCTCTGCAAAGCAATCCTCGTGCGCTACAGAATTGCGCCGACGTGCTGCCGCTTCCTAATCCCGCGGATTCCTTCAGTTGGCACGAACTGCCGCTGTTTGAAGGCATGTCGATGCGTCGCTCGCGACGTATCGACGTGTGGCGCGACGGCGATCAAATCTGCGTCGATGCGATGTTCCAGGACAGCGCCAGCACACCGGCTGGCACGCGCAAAGCCGTCCACGAGTACAGCCTCGAAGTCAGCGCCAATGCGCACTCGCTGAGACTCACTCGCGTGCATGCCACGCCGCGCATCCTGCCATTCCCGGAATGCCCCTCGGCCGTGCAAAACACCGACCGGCTAATTGGCGTGCCGCTACGCGAGCTTCGCGCAGCTGTGCTCGAACATCTGCCGAAGACGCTCGGCTGTACTCACTTGAACGACGCATTACGCGCGCTGGCCGAGGTGCCGATGATGTTCGATGCACTAAACGCAGCGTGAACTGAAATCCAAGCATCTACGCAGGGCACCGCTGCTCACGGCGCTTCGCGCTGCGACTATGCTCCATGCCGCTCAGACAAGGAGGGCGATTGGTAAAGTGCTAGAGAAATACCGATCGTTGGAATGGGGTTGGTTCCCGATCTCGCCGCTGCCCGGCTCAATCTAATGAACCTGCATCACGGTCTTCGCGATAGCTGACCATTGGGAGGGATCGGTCGTCAGGCTGAGCAGCTCCGCGATCGCAATCCTGTGAAACGGAAAAGTCAGTTTGCGATGCTGTTGCTCTTTCCGCGCTTGAATGAACATGGAACTAAGCAGGAGAAGAACAAGCCCTCGGCCGGTCGCGGTGCCGAGGAGAGCGGCAGTCGCTGCCTTAATGCTTCCGCTGCCGTCACGCTTCGCCGGCCGCTGACTTGGGGCCAAAGTGCGGGATGTCTCAGCAAGCCCAACTGTGGGGCTTTTGAGGGACCGGCCCGGAACTAGTCTGCGGCCCTTAGGAGGCAGCCTCGCTCACTTGCAAACCATACCCAGAACCTTCGGAGCCAGATATGTCGACGACTAATCATGAACAATTGCGCCTTCAGGCTGCCAGACGTGCCAACGAGGAAGACGCCTCTCTGTGGCGCTGGTTTTGCGAGCTATACGATGAGGGCCGAATAAGATGGTGCAAGGCGGCTAAGGGTTGGCTGGTGAGCGTGGACCACAAGCACCTTTCGACGGAACAGGAATTCGATGCTGCTATCAGAGTCGCGCGGCAACGTTACTTCTCCGGAGGTCGGCAACGATTGTCAAATTCCTCTCGCTTTCTCAACGGTGACATGGCTCCCGAGTTGGCCACTGAGAGCCACGAGAAACGCCGATGCACGGACTAGGGCGACGGTCTCAGGAATATAGCCGCATCCACGCGAGATCAGACTAGCCGAACTTGTTCTTGCTGCGCATCTCATCCGCTTTTCGAACTGATTATTGAGGATAACATGGTCAATGTTTTCATTTGCGACGCGATTCGTACCTCGATCGGCCGCCATGCCGGCGCGCTCTCGGCAGTCCGCGCCGACGAGGAAGCCTACGCGGCGCAAGGTCTCGCGGTGCGGCGCCTGCTCGGCGTCCCCGACGATGATCCTCCCGTGAATCCAAACGGCGGCGCGATCGCGCTCGGGCACCCGCTCGGTATGAGCGGCGCGCCTCTTGTCACCGCAGCCAGCTACCAGCTCCGGCGCAGCGGCGGCCGCTTTGCGCCCGGCACGATGTGCATCGGCGTGGGGCACGGTATCGCGATCGCGATCGAACGAGTCTGAGGTCAAAATGAAGAACGTCCAAGCCGCAAAGATTGGAATCGTAGGGGCTGGAGCCATGGGGCAGGGCATTGCCCAGATCGCTGCGGTTGCGGGCCTGGAAGTCCGGCTGATGGACATCGATACCGCAGCATCAGCACGCGCGATTACCGCGATCAGCACCATACTCGACAAGCTTGTAGCCAAAGGCAAACTCAGCCCGGAGCAGGTGCAAACAGCACTGCGACGCATTCATCCGGAGAGTTCCGTCGGCGGACTCGCCGATTGTGATCTGGTGATCGAGGCGATTGTCGAGAAGCTGGAAGTGAAGCAGGCGCTGTTTTCTCAACTTGAGGAAGTCGTGCGCGATGACGCGGTGCTCGCGTCGAACACGTCGTCATTGTCTATCACGGCGATTGCCGTGAATTGTCGTCATCCGGAGCGGGTTGCAGGCTATCACTTCTTCAACCCGGTGCCACTTATGAAAGTCGTGGAAGTGGTGCGCGGACTGCGTAGCAGCGATGCCACGATCGACTGGCTTGCCTCGCTCGCGGCGCAACTGGGACATAAGGCGGTCCGCTGCCGCGATATGCCGGGGTTCATCGTGAATCATGCAGGGCGTGCGCTCAACACCGAAGGGTTGCGCATCGTTCAGGAAGGTGTGACCGACGAGCCCACCGTGGACGCCATCGTGCGTGAGCAAATGGGTTTTCGAATGGGACCCTTTGAACTGCTGGATCTGACCGGGCTAGACGTGTCGCATCCCGTGATGGAGTCGATCTATCGACAGTTCTATGACGAACCGCGGTTTCGGCCGTCTCCAATTACAGCCATCCGTCTTGCCGGGGGGATGCTGGGGCGCAAGAGCGGCACGGGCTTCTATGAGTATGAGGGTGGAACGAGGGTGTCGAAGCCGGTCGTCGCTCAGGAGAGGGCTGCATGGCAGCCCGCGGCAGTTTGGGTGAGTTCTCGTCATCGGGAGGAAACGAAGCGTGTGCTGGACTTGCTGCAAGCGTTGGATGTCAAAGTAGAGACGAGCATTGCGCCCAGTGACGAGGCCTTGATCATCGTCACGCCGCTCGGCGAGGACGCGACAACGTGTGCGATTGCAGAATCGCTTGACGCCACACGCGTGGTGGCCGTGGATACATTTTTTGGATTCGCCAGATCCCTACGGCGTGTGATCATGCCCAGTCCCGCTACACGTGTGGACGTGCTTGCGCGTGCTCAGGCGCTTTTCGCGATTGACGGCGTACGCGTGTCCACGATCCGCGACTCGGGCGGTTTCGTAGGTCAACGGATGATTGCCAGTATTGTTAACACGGCCTGCGAAATCGCGCAGCAGCGGATTGCGACGCCAGAAGACATTGATGCTGCTGTGCGGCTTGGACTCGGTTATCCGCTAGGGCCGCTGGCGTTGGGCGATCGCTTCGGCGCGAAGCGAATTGCTGCAGTGCTGAAGGGGATGGTTGATGTTTACGGCGATCCGCGCTACCGCACCGGGGTTTGGTTGGCTCGCCGGGCTGCCCTGGGTCTGCCGTTAGGTGTTCCGGACTGATGGGAGCAGCAACATCGCCGACTGCACGGCAGCTATCGTCTCAAGTAGGCGGAGATAGCGCTTTGCCGCAGTTGCTTTTACCGCGAGCTTTTACCGCGAGGCAGTCTGCACGGCACTCGGAATCAGTAAGACGACGCCATGGGGAAAATTGAACGGGGCTGCAAGTCGCAAGTAAAAGTGAAAAGACACGGGGATTTCCGGGCAACTTCCGGCGGCGCGAGTTCACGTCGGGACGACATCGACGGCGTGATCGTGCAGATCGCGCAGCGAGATCAACAGGCAAAGAAACGGCAGCGCAAACCTCGCCAGCGGTCTGTGATAGTCAGTTAAACGAACGGACATCCAGTGCCGGTTCGCCGCGTTCGCGCAGGTCGATGAGGCGGGGTGGGAGGCGGACCTCGCGTTCGTCGATGAAAAAGGCAGTTCGCGGATTACGTGTCGACCCAGACCCGGGCTTTGATTGCTGCAGGGGCAGCGGTCAGGGCGTCAATGCGGATCGCCTTGTCTACAGGCAGTTGGCGCGGCTTATTCGGGCAGGCAGGCTTTGTAAAACAGCAGTAACTGAGGCCATATCTGGCTATACATGGACACATTGGATTGCATGCAACTGTTCGTTCGGGTCGTGGAGACCGGCAGTTTCACCAAGGCAGCAGAGCGCGCGTCGGTCACCACTCCACAGGTGTCGCGGGCGGTCGGCGAACTGGAGTCCCGGCTGCGCACGCGGCTTTTAAACCGAACAACACGGCGCGTTTCATTGACCGAAGCAGGACAACGCTACTTCGAACGCTCAGTCGCGATTCTGTCTTATGTGGAAGAGGCCGAAGCGGAGGCGGCCGACGCCCGGACAAAACCTTGGGGAAAGCTACGGATTCACGCGACGTTAAGCTTCGGCCAGCACTATTTGCCACCGCTGATCGCCGAATATCATCAGCGGTTCCCGGACGTGGCGACACAGCTCGTCCTCGCGCAACGGACACCCGACATCGTCGAAGAAGGCTACGACATCTCAGTAGCGGTCACGCGGCAATTGCCGGATTCATCGCTGATCGCGAACCGCATCGGCACCACTCATATTATTCTTTGCGCTTCGCCGGAATACCTCGCGCAGCGCGGGGCGCCTGGTGGTGTCGAGGACCTGCGGCAGCATACGTGCTTGCACCTGACGTTGCCGGACGTTCCGGCCAGCCATTGGCCGCTGGAAGGACCTGACGGCATTGTCGTTCACCAGTTCGAACAGACGCCGTTCCAGGTCAATGCAGCAGAAGCACTCGAGGGCGCGATTGGCGCCGGCATGGGCATCGGCCCGCTGCCGGTGGCAGTTGCATTGCCCGGCCTGCGTGGAGGAACGCTCAGGCAGGTTCTGCCTGATTATCGGTTGTCAGGCAATCATATCTATGCGATTTTCGCGTCGAGACACTACGTGGATGCGAAGATCCGGACGCTGGTCGAACTTCTCAAAGAGGCTGTCCCGCTTGCACTGAAGAAGCATGATCTCGAAGTGAAAATGCTGAGCGAGAAGAACGGCATAAATCGGTAAGTGTCGGAGTACGACCACACCCTGATCGAGTGCGCGGGCCGATTAGAAGCTACGCCTTTTGCCCTCGGCGTCCTCACACGTTACCGAATTGCGCCGAAGTGCTGCCGCTTACTAATCCCTCAGATCCCTTTTGGCTGGTACGAACTGCCGCTGTATGGAGGCATGTCGATGCGTCGCTCGCGACGTATCGACGTGTGGCGCGACGGCGATCAAATCTGCGTCGATGCGATGTTCCAGCACAGCGCCATCACACCGGCTGGCACGCGCAAAGCCGTCCACGGGTACAGCCTTGAGGTCAGCGCGGATGCGCACTCGTTGAATCTCACTCTCGTGCTCGCAACACCGCGCATCCTACTATTCCCGGAATGCCCTTCAGCTGTGGAAAATACCAACCGGCTAATTGGCGTGCCGCTACGCGAGTTTCGCGCAGCCGAGCTCGAACATCTGCCGAAAACATTCGGACTTAATCGTTATGCCTGAAGCATTCCGCCATCGACGGTGATCGCTTGGCCAGTCAATCCTCCGGCCTGTGACGAAACCAAGTATGCCGCCATCGCGGCGATCTCGTCTGGTTCAATCAAGCGGCCAATAGGGATGCGTTTTAGCATCCCGGACTTGACCGCGTCAATCGATGTGCCAGCCAGCGCAGCCTGGGTTTCCCAGAGCCCTGCCAGCATCTCCGTCCGCACAGGCCCAGGACAAATGGCGTTCACTGTAACTCCAGTTTTAGCAAACTCCATTGCGACACAGCGGGTAACGCCAATCACCGCGTGTTTCGACACGCTATATGCGCTCTGATTGGCGCCCCCTCTTTTACCTGCGGTGGATGCAAGGTTTACTATACGTCCGTACTGGCGCGCGAGCATTCCGGGTAACGCCGCTTGCATAAGATTCACGGTGCCAAATAGGTTCACGTCCAGCAGCCGCTGGAAATCCTCAGTGCATAGCGTCAAAAAAGGGGCGGACATATAGAGTCCTGCCGCGTTTACTACGATATCCGTCTTCCCAAACTCTGAGTTCACGCGTTCGATAGCAGCGAAGCACTGCTCACTGCTGGTCACATCAAGAGAGAGCGTAGCTGATCCCGAGCCAACCTCGGCCAGTTTGCCTAAAGTATCACCCAAAGCCGCTGCGTCACGATCGGTCGCCATCACGCGTGCCCCTTGGCGGCCCAATTCGATTGCAATCGCGGCTCCAATGCCCCGCGCGGCTCCGGTTACGAGTGCAGTCATGCCAAGTAGGGGGCTTGCGATGCTGCTCGGCGAAGTTTCGGACCGCGGATGCGTTTCGGCATCTGACTTTTTAACATTGTTCATGTAATCGTCCTCTCGTTCAAAGCGCCACATAGTTAATAGCGCTAGCGCGGCAAGGCCACACTTTCGATAAATCTTCCTTAGCTTCACAGTCGTCCATAAGAACTCGACCGGGACATCACCATCTTCCGGGATGGTAGCGGAACTCAACTGGTTGGAGCGCTCAAGAAGCGATATGCAAACACCAGCTCGTACCAGGTTGCGATCGGGGGCGCCACGTACAAGTTTGGCTCTGTACCTACCAGAGTATCTTACGCTAGTGTGGAGTACGGCAGCGTAAGTGCGTTAGCAGGTGCGACGGCACGGTTCAGCAATGTCAATGGCGGCGCTTGATGGTTGTTGACGACAAAGACACTCGTCGGCGCGGCTTATGATATGCAAAAAAGGAAGCAGCGTGACGACTGAAAATGGATCCAGCATTTAGTACTTCATTTAGATTAGTCTTATTGTGGACTACATCCTTCGAAAGCGCACCGACTTATACGTCGACGGTGCGTTCCAGGAGGGCGGGTACTTCGCAGTGGGCGCTATGGTTCGACGCAGTGCGTGGCCGCAGTCGCGACGAGCCCGCGTATATCTTTTTGTGGAGAAACGCAAGCTTTTGCGGCTTGCGTGAGGTCGTCGGCATTCGCGTGTGCGCACGTCAAGGAATTGTTATGAACGCAAGAGCTAATGAAGACTGGGTCGCGCGATCACTCGCCGCCATATGGCACCCATGTACTCAGATGAAACATCACGAGCGCGTGCCGCTCGTGCCCATCGCGCGTGGCAAGGGCGCATGGCTGTATGACCATGAAGGACGCCGCTATCTCGACGGGATCAGTTCGTGGTGGGTCAACCTGTTCGGCCACTCGAATCCAAGTATCAATGCGGCGCTCAAGGATCAGCTCGACACACTCGAACATGCGATGCTCGCCGGCTGCACCCATGAACCGGCGGTGCTGCTTGCGGAGCGTCTCTCCGCGTTGACCAGGCATACGCTGGGCAATGCATTTTATGCGTCCGATGGCGCGTCGGCAGTCGAGATCGCGCTGAAGATGAGCTTTCACTATTGGCGCAATCGCTGGCAGTCTGATAAGAGCGAGTTCGTGTGCCTCGCGAACAGCTATCACGGAGAAACGATCGGCGCGCTCGGCGTGACCGATGTCGCATTGTTCAAGGACGCCTACGATCCGCTGATTCGTCACGCGCATGTGGTCACGTCGCCGGATGCAAGGAAGAGTGCCGATGCCGTGCAACAGGCGCTCGCGGACATGCGCGCGCTCTTCGAAGTGCGATCGCAACATCTCGCGGCGGTGATCGTCGAGCCGCTGGTGCAGTGCGCGGCCGGCATGGCGATGCACGATCCGTCGTATCTGACGGGACTTCGCACACTCTGCGACGAGTTCAGCGTGCATCTGATCGCCGATGAAATCGCCGTCGGCGGTGGTCGGACCGGCACTTTCTTCGCGTGCGAGCAGGCTGCGATCTGGCCGGACTTCGTCTGCCTGTCGAAGGGCATCAGCGGAGGCTACCTGCCGCTGTCGATCGTGCTCACGCGCAACGAAATCTACGGCGCGTTCTACGACGATGACCTCACGCGCGGCTTCCTGCATTCGCATTCGTACACGGGCAATCCGCTCGCGTGCCGCGCGGCGCTCGCGACGCTCGATCTTTTCAAAAGCGCGGATGTATTCAACGAGAACCGCCGCAAAGCATCGCTGCTACGCACCGCGTTGCATCCCTTGACCGATCATCCGAACGTGCGGAACCTGCGCGAGCGCGGCACTATCTTCGCCTTTGATGCGGTGATCGACAACCCCGCGCAAGCGTAAACGAGAGTGAACCAAACCGTGGGAGGTCAATTCATGCCGCGCGGCGTGCACTCGGCGAGTTTTCAGCTGCAGAAGTCTTGTTCAACACGGCAAGTTTCTCAACCGAGAATTCTTCGTTGAGAACAGCAACTCTGACCTGTGCCAGGCAGTGCGCTCCCTCGTCGGTCCATCGCATTTGTTGCTTCTTCGCCATGCGATGGCTGACCATTAGGTTCACTGCGGACTCTGCAATGCTGCTGCTGATCGGTAGCCCCTTGTGATAGCGCATTCGATAGTTCACCAGCGTACCGGCGTTGTTCTCGATGTAGAAGTATAGGCGGCCCAGGTTCCAGTACAACGTCGAGTGCTCATAGCCTTCCTTCTCCAACAGTGTGGCATCCAGGGACTTGATGCGGGACGCCGATCGCCGGCTCTTTCCATGCCAAACCAGCCACTTGGCGTGATCGATCTCTGTCTCTACAGCGATTCGCTCTTCGGGCTCAATCGCCCGGCTTCCTAACACCGAGTTCTTGGCAGCCTTGAACTTCATCGCGATGTGAAACCAGTCCAGGATCCTTCCCCGAGCGAGCTGGCTGCCGTCCACAGCCTTGCCAAATTCGCCAGCGTCATCGCTGATCACGGTGACTCGCTCGTCTGGAGCCACGCCGCTTGCAAAGAGAAATTGGTCCAGCCGCGCGGGCGCCGATGGCACCAGCTTATGCACGTACGCGAAGAGACGCGGGGTGCGATCAGCAAGAGTTGCACGGCCCGCAACGATGCTGACATGTCGATCCCGCGGCAAGTTTTGCGCCCAAGGCGATTTCAGCTCCGCAAGGTCGCGCGCCGCTTTGCGGCTCTTGGGGCTGCTGCTGAAGCTCAGCCACGCCGAGTCGACGCTCACGCAGCCGACGGTGGTCGATTCGCGAAGCTGCTCTGCGCTGACCGCTTTTGGTCCAGAGGCGATATCGCGCTCGATCTGCGCGTCCAGCGCCCTACCGATGGCGAGGATCCGACGGCGAGTACTACCGAAGGAAATCCCTTTGTCCAGCGGAAGGACCTCTCGAAGCAGCTCAGTGGCCTGACGGTAGGGTAGATGGGCGGCCCATTTGGCCTGCAGGTACTCCAATTCCGGGGTCACACGCCGGTGAACGGCCTTGCACAGCGGACTCACGGAGCGGCGCGGTTGCCCTTGCTTTGCTGCGCAGCTACACGCCCACAGCCTCGGACTCGGCACGTCGACCTTGCCAAACACGGTTCGCACCACGATTGAGCGGGCATCCTTGTGCGCCAGCATCGAGCCACAACGATCGCAAGCCAATTGACGTTCCATCCACCCAGCAGTCTGCTCTGACACCAGTAACGATTGAACCTCAGCGAGCAAGGCGCGACCTTCGGCAAGTGTGAGTCCCAGGTCGGCGACGCTCCGGTCCTTTCGTTCCACAACAGCAACGGTCGTCGCTTCAGTCCCACTCGTTTCCCCACCTTCCAGGCGGGCCTCGATGATCAGTCGCATGGCAACTCCGATCGTTTGGCAACGTCGGCAGCATAGCTGATACAGCGAGCGTACCGGGCGGCCTTGCTGGGCTCTTCTCGTTGGAAACTTCGCAGACTCCAAGCGGCGTATCCCATCGGGTACGGCGTCGTCTCGTCGTCTATGACGGCGGTCAAGTCGACGGAAATAGCCTCCCACGGTTTGGTTCACTCTCTTCGGACTGTAAGCAAAAATGTCACTGCAACGGCGCATCGGCCCGATATTTCGAGGCTCCGTCGGTGACACATTTAATTTGGTCTACGTCCGGCGCGCATACGAAAGCGGTCGCGCCATTTGGCGGCAAACAAGGGCTTTTTAGTCCAAACCCGTTCGCCTTTGCGTTCCCGACCACGCAGTTCCCTGTGCTTGTCGATACCTGCGCGTCCATCACGACGGTATCAATGACCCGACAAAAGACTGCCGCCGGCGAGCTTTTTGATCACCCCTGGCTGCTTGATGCCGATGGCAGGCCTACGCGCGACCCGAGCGTCATGGAGAGACCGACCGAGCGGGGCAGCCTGATGTTGCTCGGCGGCGCCGAGTCGGGTCACAAAGGGTTTGGGCTGGCGCTGATGGTTGAGGCGCTGACGCAGGGACTGTCCGGCTTTGGCCGACGCGATGCGCCAACGCGCTGGGGCGCAAATGTTTATCTGCAACTCATCGATCCCGATGCGTTTGCGGGTCGTGCCGCCGCGCTCGAACAGATGGACTTTCTCGCAGAACAATGTCACGCGAACGAGCCAATCGACCCGAGTAATCCGGTGAGGCTTCCCGGTGAGCAGGCTTCGCGCAATATAGAGAGGCATCGCCGCGACGGGGTTCCTGTTTCTGCCTCGACAGTCGCGACGTTGCGACACTGGGCCGAAAAACTTGGCGTATCAGATAGTTTGTTATCCTGAATAAATATAATTGTATCGGAAGAGACGAAGAGCCATAAATAATAGGAGACGCGTCGTGAAGGAGAATCTAATCGTCAGTGCGATACCGATTGGCATTGCTGCGACAAAACGAAAGACCAACGTGCGTTGGTTGATGCTTGGGTTGGTGTTTGTCGGGACGATCGTGAATTACCTCGACCGCACGAATATGTCCATTGTCGCGCCACTCATTTCGAAAGAGTTTGCGATTAGTCCCGTGGCGATGGGTTTCCTCTTCTCCGCGTTCTCCTGGGCATTCGCTGTCGCGACGTTGCCTGGCGGCTACTTCCTCGATCGTTTTGGCACAAAAATAACCTACGGCGTGTGCCTGGCTGGCTGGTCGCTCATGACTGCCGTCCTGTCTCTTGCGGGCGGGTTCACGTCGCTCTTCGGCCTGCGCCTGGGCGTCGGCGCCGCGGAGGCGCCGGCATTCCCCGCCAACAACAAGCTTGTTACGGCGTGGTTCCCGCAGAAGGAACGCGGGGTGGCGGGCAGTGTCTGCTCGATGGGTGTCTACCTGGGCTCGGCTTTCCTTACGCCCGTCGAGTTCATCGTCGCATCGTCGTTCGGGTGGCGCGCCGTGTTTTTGCTGTCCGGCGCACTGGGTCTTGTCTGGGCGATCGTCTGGTTTATTGCTTATCGGGAACCGAGTGGTAGCCGGCGGGCAAACAAGGAGGAGCTTGCCTACATTCGCGAGGGGGGCGGTGTTGTCAGCAGTCCCGCGAAGGGCGAGCCGTTTCGCTGGGACCATTTTCGCAAGCTGGTCACTTTTCGTCAGATATGGGGCGTATGCATTGGGAAGTTTGCGGCGACCACCACGCTCTATTTCTTTCTGACCTGGTTTCCGACTTACCTGATTCAGGCACGAGGCATGACCATGCTGCACGCGGGTGCTGCATCGATCGGCCCCTATCTAGCCGCAGCTGTCGGCGTGATGTTTGGCGGCTGGTGGGGCGACTGGATGATCGGGCGTGGCATCAGCGTGAATTTTGCGCGCAAGGCGCCGATGGTCATCGGGCTGCTGCTGACCGGTGCAATCGTGCTGGCGAATTTCACCAGTTCGAACCTCCTGGTGATTGTTATATTGTGCTTCGCATTTTTTGCACAGGGGATGTCATCGACAAACTGGGTGGTGGTGTCGGAAATTGCCCCACACAATCTCGTCGGGATGACCGGGAGCGTAGTGAGTTTCGCAGGCAATCTCGCCGGCATCATCACACCGATCACAATCGGGTACATCGTGTAAAAGACCGGCTCGTTCGAATCGTCGAACGAAAGTAACGTACTTAGGGCGATGCGACTTGTTTTCGATGAGTTCCGCGTCGTCGTTGAACCAGGAGGAGCGGTCGGGCTGGCAAGTCTGCTGGCTAACCCTGAAATGTTACGAGGCAGAAGCGCCGTAGTAATAGCGTCAGGCGGAAACGTTGACCCGCAGCTATTCATCCGTGCGCTTCAGGAAACCTAGTGTGTTTTGCCGAACGGTCTGAAGTAGCCAAAACCTGAGTTAATCATCCAGATAGGGGGGCACTAATGCCATTGCCATTTCATTTCGCATTTCACGTGGTCGATCTCAACGCGTCACGAGAATTTTACTGCAACGTCATTGGATGCACCGAAGGGCGAAGCACAGCGACCTGGGTTGACATAGATTTTTTTGGACACCAATTGTCACTTCATCTTGGTCAGCCGTTTCAAACCTCGAATACAGGGGAGGTCGGTTCGCATAGGGTGCCGATGCCTCACTTCGGGGCGATTCTTCCCATGCAGGAGTGGCACGTTCTCGCGGAGCGGCTAAGGAAGCATCATGTTTCGTTCGTTCTTGAACCGAGCATTCGTTTCGCGGGAGAGCCCGGGGAGCAAGCCACCATGTTCTTCCTGGACCCGTCCGGAAATCCGATCGAGCTTAAGGGGTTCAACGAAATGGGCTCGGTCTTCTCGGTTTGAGTTGGGACGTTGCCCTGCCTCCTTAGCGCGACAGAACCCTCTAGAACCGGTGACGTATCCCGACCACCGCGAGCGCCTGCTCGCGACTCGTACCGTAGAAGCCTTCGTCACTCACCGAGGCCGTTGCCGGCACCAGATTGTCCTGGTTACTGAGCGTGTTGCCGCTGGCTCTCTGATAGACCGCGCTTAGGTAGATATCGGTTCTCTTGGAGAGGAGGTAATCCGCCCCGAGGGATACCTGGTTGTAGCTTGCCGATGCGCCTTCGCCCGTTGCTTTCGTATAGTTGTAGCCGGCGGCCAGGAAGAGCGCCGGATTCACCGCGTAGTGGAGAAATCCCGAGCCGCTATTAAACGTTAGGGTCGCGTTGGAACCGAACTGATGGAACTTCGAGTTGCTATATGCTGCACCTACGATCCAGGAACCAAACACGTAGTTCGCGCCGATCCGTCCAATCTCATTGGACGTAATGCCTTCAAACTGGACCACAGGGTTGTTATATAGAAGATTGTCAGCGCTGGTCGACGCAGTCATCGAGGGAGCGCCGTTGACCAGCGCTGCGGTGTTCTCGACTTTGCTGATAGAGTAACCGCCGGCCACAGAGAACCCACCGTTCGTGTAAGAGGCGGCAAGACCGTAGAACCCGCCTGCCGAAACCGATCCGGCTATGCCGTTGAGCGCGGCCATTGCTTGGAACTGAAGGCCTGCGAAAGTCGGACTGACGTACTTTATCGAGTTGTTGATACGCAGGACGGCGTCATAGTTATCGACATTGCCGACTGTTGCGAAAAACGCGCCGAAGTAGATATCGGCGGTCAGCGGTCCCAGTAATTCCGTGACGGGGTCGTATTGTCGACCGACCGTCAGCGTTCCATACCGAGCGCTGGACAGTCCTACGTAGGCTTGATGGCCAAACTCGACGCCCGACGGGGACATGCTCCCCGTGCTCGGGTTGATGCTACTCTGAAGATTGAATATGGCACTCAGATCTCCGCCAAGCGCTTCTGTCCCCTTCACGCCCCAGCCACTTGTTTGAATATTGTTATTGAGAAACCCCACCCGGTTGGTGCTCGTGGTCCCACCAGCGTTGGTCACAAAACCTATGGCCGTATCGATGACGCCATAGAGCGTCACGCTGCTTTGCGCGTGGCAGACACCCGGCACGATGGTTGTCGAAAGAACAACGCAGGGCAAGACTGCGGCTTTAAAATTCTTCATGACTAGTCTCCTTGAGTGGATATTGATTTATTGAGATTTACTAAAAAACATTTCATGCAACGAGGTGTGCATGAGAAGCGGACACGATAGGCACGAGCTTCCATCAGAAGAATCGCACTACTAAAAGTAATCGTTTTTCATACACGAGCCGTACAGCTACTGCACTATCTTCGATCGCTTCGGGTTTCACCGGGGACGTCGGATAACGTCTCCAGATAGCATCGTCGCGACGTCAGAATCGTTTCGGTATCCAAAATTACCGCGGACTGTGAAAAATCCGAATAATCCGGCAAATCTATACAACGCTGCGGCTTATGATAGAAATTCGCGCTTACCGAGTCCGCTGTCCATACTCCGCTCAAACCTGCGCCAGTTTTCTTTCTGCACGACAGCCAAGTACAACTTCGTCCCGCCGGGTGGCAGAAAGTCGGCCGAAGCCGTCGTTCATAGTGCAATTCGAGAACGACAGAAAAACTGTGCAAAAGCCGCCAATCGGAAACAAAATGCGAAGGTCACATTTGAATACGCTTGTGCTCACCTTGCATCAAGCGACTCGACGAATTCGCGACCTCCAACTGACTTACCTTACCAAAACATTGGACCCATACGCATGCGCGTCGACGGGTTTATGACATATCAGCCGCCCCGGCCGATATAACCATAGAGCGGATCATTTGCGCCGCGTTGACCACGCAGGAACTTCGCGGCCGGATACTTTTCCCAGTACTTGAAGGTTTCCGGATCCATACGGCTCGCATCGAAGATCACGTCGCGATGAACGATGGCCCAGCGGCCTTCGCGCTTCTCGAACTTGTCCAGATACCGGCCAACGATGGTGGCGTCCATGCCGTCCGTCATCTGACACCAGGCGATGTGATACGTCTCGACGAAGGCGTGTTCGGCATCGCCAAACTCGCACAGGATGTTGCTGATGAAGTGCATCATGCCCTTGATCGGCGAGCCGGGTTTCGGGCGCGTGAACGAGACGACGTCGATGAACTCGGTGGCGAGGCCATCGAACATCCCGTGCCTCTCGGTCGCACCCGGGTGATAGCAGCCGTGAGCCAGTTCCGCATCCGCACGGTCGCCGGCGCGGGCGCGGCGGTACAGGACTTCTGCTATTTCCTGCTTGTCGAGCAGTTGCTGGACAGCTTCCGTACTCGATCTATCCGACGGATCCGGCACACCGGCCACACTCGGCAAGCGGCCGCGCACAGCGCCGCCGAGCACATAGAGCGGGTCTCCCGGCGTGCGGTTGCCCATCAGTGCAACCGGCTGGGTCTGCGAGTCCCCAAACGGCTGCGTGGCGGGCATCACGCGCGACCAGTCATAGACGATGTCCCGGTGCTGTATCAGCCAGCGCCCGTCGCAACAGCGGAAGGTGTCGAGATAGCGTCCGCCGATGTGGAAGAAGACGCGTCCATCGCCTTCTGCATAGGTCTCGTGAGCCACGTGGTAGCTCTCGACAAAGACATCGCCATTGTCGAGAAATTCGAACAGCGCATTCCCAATGATGTGGAGCTTGCCGAAGCATTCGGGGCCTTTGAGCCGGGCGACTTCAAGGCCGTCGATGAAACCGTGCATGGGCCCCTGGTAAGTGCCGTGATTGTCCGTGCCGTCCTCGGGATGGCAGCCCTTCATCAGAACGGAATCGTAGCGATCGGCACCACGCGCCCGCGCATGGAGCAAGTCGATGATTTCCCGCTTTACCAGATAGTGTTCGAGTGCTTCGTTCATTTGCGCGGCTCCGCGAGGACTTTGATTTCAGTCAGGGTTTCGGTTTGTGCTTTCGCGTAGCGACGCGGGTCCGGCATCATGAGCAGGATCGCTGCGCCAGCAAGGGTTCCGACGGTGGATACCCCCAGGGCGGTGGAATAGCTGCCTCCATCGGCAATCCGGCTGATCATCACGGGGCTCGCACCGGCCGAGAGAACGAGGCAGCCGTAGGCTAGGCCGTAGAGTTTCCCAAAGCTCGCCAGGCCAAAGTAACGCGAGATGCAATAGGCCATGATGTCCAGTTCGGCTCCGATCGTCAGGCCGATACCGAAGGCCGCAATCGCTATCAATGCCGGATTGGACTGAATCAGCAACGCACAGCCCATGCCGGAAATCGCAAAGGCGAATGCAGCAACACGGGGTGCGGCGAAGCGGTCCAACGCAACACCCGAGCCGAGACGACCGGTGAGTACCGCCAGACCGATCAGGGACTGGACTTGTGCTGCACCTGCGGGTGTGAAACCCCGCTCACGCAACAGAATGATCAGGTGAAGCAGATAGCCGCCGCTGAAGAAGGGAGGCATAAGAAAACCGAGCAACATGATCCAGAAGAGCGGGCGGCGAAACGCCGAGAAGTCACCGCCGGCCCTTCTGGAGCCGCCTTGGGCCGCCCCTGAGTCGCCACGATCACTGCGGATGAGCAACAGGCCGCTGCCACCAAGGATGACGACCAGCGCGGCCATCACCCGATAGCCACCACGCCATCCCAGATACCCGATCGCCCATGTGGCCCAGATCGGCCCGGTGATCGCCATCAGGCCGAGCCCGCTGATCATGATGCCCAGGGCCAGGCCACGAGCGCGATCGAAACGCGCCGTCACCATCCGTGCAAATCCCGGCGGCGTCGTACCGACACCGAGAACTGCGAGCAGCGCGATGCACCCGGCGTAGACACTGTAATCAACCGGTACGGTGCTAAGGAGCGCGAACGCGAGTGCCTCCCCGAATATCGAGAAGGCGACGACGCGAAACGCGCCGAAACGATCCATCATGGCACCTGCGATCGGTGCACAAACCGCGACGCTGGCCGACAGGATCAAAGTGGCTTGTGCCAGCTGATCCCGCGTGAAACCCACGTCGGTCAGCGTGTGAACAAATGCGCCACTCGTGTAGGCATAGAGGCCGATCGTGCCGGTCGCGGCGGCGATGGTGCATCCGGCCAGGGTCCGCCAATGATGGCGAAACTCATGTAGGGTGGTCATTCATTTGTCTCCTGTGTCGATTGGAGTTAGCGCTTTAGCGAATACTCCGATCCCATGCAAGATGGTTGCTGTAGATTATTTATTTAAACGTCGTGCCCGTGACGTTGACGATCAGATGAAAGCATCGGCGTAGCCTGTTCGAAGTTCGTAACGAAGTCATTGGGGACTTCCGGCCCCCAGACGTAAAACGAATCCTCCGGGGGGTGGTCGGCCGCGGGCCATTCAAGGTCATGCGGTATGAAGTCGATATCGAACGAGTACTCGGCGTAGCTGCCCCACGGGTCCCGGACGTAAAAGAAATAGTTCGACCCCAGCACGTGGCGCCCCACACCCCACCCACGGGCATAGCCTGCGGTGCGCATTTGCTCGCTACCGCTTCCGACTTCGTCGACGCTACCCACGTCCCAACTGGTGTGGTGCAGCCCGGGCGCGTCCGACCTGGCGAAAGCGATGAGATGATGGTCGCTGCCGTGCGGTCCGTGTATGAATGCGATGCCATCGCCGGACCGGTCGGAGAGCCGCAGGCCCAGGACCTCCTCCGAGAACCTGAGCATGCGCACGACGTCGGGGGTGAAGAGCAGCACATGAGACAGCGTGCGCGGCCGAACCTGCGGCACCTGACTCCGGGCCGGCGCCGCGCCTTGGCATGGGCTGACCTGACGGGCTGCAAGCGGCCGGCACTTCTCGCTCGGCGATACCTTGTCGGCGACGACGATCTGCAGGGGTACGCCGTCTGGCGTGCAAAGCCAGAGCCCGCCGCCATCCGACAGGTGGTGCGCCGCGGTGCCGATGCCTCGTGATGCGATACGCTCCTGCATCGCATCGAGATCGCTGGCGTAGATGCCCATACGCAGGTATTGCAACTGCTTGGGCTGCCTCGACGCGTAGACCGACATCCAGCAGTGCTGACCGCCGTGCGTGTACACGTCCAACCGCTCGCCGACGCGCCGCACGTCGAGCCCGAAGGCCGTATAGAAGCGTTCTGCCTCGCCCAGTTCCGGCACCGTGAAGACGACGCAGTCGACGGAATGCACACCGACGGCATTCTCTCGGCGCGTCTGCAGATTGATCACACTTTGATGATTCACGACAGCCTCCGAAGCGGCTCAGCGCCGACCTATGGCGGCGGCGATGGCCGGATCCAGCGCACCGTCCGTCAGCACGAAGAGGAGGCGGCACGGCCGGCCGGATCGATTGGCCCACGCGTGATTCGTGCCCCGCTGAATCACGACGCTGCCAGCGGCCAACGTCACGTCCGAATCGTCGAGGATGAGCGTGATCTCGCCTTCGATGACCACGCCGTAGTCGACCGTTTGCGTTCGGTGCATGAGCGGGTGCGGAGAGTCGGCCGTGACGGTCGACGCCGACGCATCGCCGGTCTGGCCGAAGGCGGCGCTCATCTTCTTCGCGCCGTGGGCAAGAAATTCCGGCGTGTCGACCGGCACATCGACAAAGCGAAATCGCGTCCCCATGCGGGGCGGCGCAAGCAGCAATGGTCCGATGGTGGGATCGCTGCCGTTGTCGATAGGCGCTGGCGCACCGCTCGTGCTCCAGACCTCGTGGAACAGCGTGCCCGGAATTGCTGCCAGTTCGACGACGGTGGTCAGCGGTCCGTCGGAACTGACGATTGCCTTGCCATTTTCATCGTGTCCGGTGACTACGCGGCGAATATCAGGGAATTGCGAAGTGTTCATGATGCGATCTTCCCGGGTGAGTGCGTGCCCTCAGGGCCACGATGGGTGTAGATGTAGAGGGGGTCGCTTTCGCCGAGCTTTCCATACAGGTGCGGGGCGGCCGGATGTTCCTCCCAGAACTTGGCTGTTTCCGGCTCCGCCCGGCTCCAGTCGAAGATCACGTCCCGGTGTACGATCGCCCAACGGCCATCGCGCTTCTCGAACTTGTCGAGATAGCGGCCACCGATCGTCGCGTCGACGCCGTCCGTCATCTGGCACCAGGCCACGTAATAGGACTCGACGAACGCATGCAAGTCATCGTCGAACTCCGTGAGGATGTTGGTCACGGCGTGGACCATGCCTTCGGTCGGTGATCCGGGCTTGGGCCGGGTGGACGACAACGCGTCGATGACCTTGGCAGCCAGCCCATCGAATTCGCCATGTCGCTCGGTCGCGCCGGCGTGATAGCACGCGTGCGCCAGTTCGGCATCGGACCGATCGCCTGCGCGCGCGTGGCGATATAGCACTTCGGCAATCTCCTGCTTGGCAAGCAGTTGTTGAATGGGATCCATGCATTTACCTCGATTGATGATGAACAGAATTCGAGAAAATCGTCCGGCGATCGCTTGCCCACGCGTGCCTCTCAGAGGTGATGTGCCATGCCGAAGTCGTAGGCGGTCGTCGCAGCGGAATCGATAAAGCGCGTGATCATGCCGCCCGCCGGCAACGCATCGGTTCTTGCCTGTGAAACGGCCACCTGAAAACGCTCCTCTTGTAGACAAGGCGCACCAATGTCTGTTGTGCAGCACCGGATGTCGTCGTGTTGCCCTCACGGACGGAGATGCTGACCGCGCCCGAGAAGCCGCCTGTCGCGGGGGTGAAGTACTTCACCATATTACGGGTGTAGATGGCCGTGGTTTCGTTCTTGCCGACCGTGCCGAAGGCCGTTCGCAAGGGACCGTTTTGCGAAGTATCGTACAGGACCCCTGAGCTGCCCATGCCAATGTTCAACCACGGATCGTTTTCGAACCACGCCACGTAGGTCGGATTCAGGTCGTAACCCATGCGCAGCGTGCCGTAGTCCTTATGGCCCAATTCTAGATAGGCGTCTCGGCTCCAAAACTGGCCGGGCACCGTCGCCGACCGTGCCGCTCCCGTATTGGGGAACATGACAGTCTCGAGCTTGAGGCCCGCGGACATGCTACCCCCGAGATCCTCACGGCCGCGCAATCCTAACCGGCTGGTCCGGACACCGCCGCTGCTGAGGCTCGTGACGGACCCGAGACCTTGGTTGTCGACGTAGCGCACTCCGAGGTCGATGATGCTGTATAGCGTGACTGAGGATTGCGCGTAGGCAGCCGAAGTACAAAGGGTTGTGCAGGCCATTGCGCCTAACAAGATCTCTTTCAACACACACGTCTCCTGGATTTTTTTATTTTGAATCTACTTTTGCGTCGCTGGCTCGGCGGGATGGTGCTCGGGGATCAGGTCTCGTCGACGACGCGGTTGCTCAGCACACCGACGCCCTCGAGCTCGATTTCGCAGAGGTCCCCGGCCTTCATCCAGATCGGTGGCTTGCGCGCGAGGCCGACGCCTGAAGGCGTGCCGGTGATGATGATGTCGCCGGGCACGAGGGCCATCCCCTCGGAACAAGCAGCGACGAGCGTGGCCACGTCGAAGATCATGTCGCGGGTGTTGGCGTCCTGCATGACTTCGCCGTTTAAGCGGCACTGCAGCCTCAAGCCCGTGGCGCCAGAGGGCAGTTCGTCTGCCGTGACGAACTCGGGGCCGAAGCTTCCGCTCCGGTCGAAGTTCTTGCCCCACAGCCACTGGCCCGAACGAAACTGGAAGTCGCGTATCGAGCCGTCGTTGAACAGCGAATAGCCCGCGACGTGCTCGAGCGCCTTGTCCTTCGAGATGTAGCGGCCACCTTTGCCGATCACCGCCACGAACTCGGCCTCATAGTCGAACTGGGTCGACACCTTGGGCCGCACGATCGCCTCACCGTGTGCGACCCACGAGCTGGGAAAGCGCTGAAAAATGACCGGATGACTGGGCGGCTCGAACTTGCTCTCCTTCGCGTGGTCAGCGTAGTTCAGCCCGATGGCGAAGGCCTTGGAGGGATTCTGGACCGGTGGCAGCAGGCGTAAGCCTGCGAGAGGACGGCGCACCGTGGCGGCTGCCGAAGCTTCCACGGCAGCACGCATTCCGCTCTCGCCACGGCACAGCAACTCATCCAGCGTGGACGGTAAACCGAGTGCCGTGATGTCCACGACTTCATCGTGGATGCGCACACCCAACGCGGGCTTGCCGTCGTCGGCGATGAAAGCGATCAGTCTCATTGCGTTTACTCCTCAGAAGATTTCAATGAATCCAGCGCCGCTGGCCGACGCTGCAACAACGCGGCAAAGGCACGGCAGATCTCGTCGTTGGCTCGACGGGCCGACACCGATACCTCGAAGAAACCCAGGAACGGATGGAACATGTCTTCGAACCGGAGCACCTCCACGGGAACGCCAGCGGCGTCGAGGCGTGCCGCATAGGCCAGTCCCTCTTCGCAGAGCGGGTCTTGTCCGGCAATCGCCAACACCGCAGGCGGCAATCCGCTGAAAGCCGTGGCGTGCAAAGGGGAGGGCGGAAACATGCCGGCTTGCGCTGAGTTCGATCCCATGTAGAGCCGCGAGATATCACGCAGATCCGCGGGCGACAGCATCGGGAAGTCGCTCCGTTTCGCTTCGATCCGTAAGGTGTCCCGAGCCAGGTCGACGCCAGGCACCACCAGCAGTTGTGCCGCGAGACGCTCCTTGCGGTCCCGCAGGGTCAGGGCGGTCGAGGCGGCGAGGTTGCCACCTGCACTTTCGCCTGCCACCGCCACGCGTGATTCATCGCCTCCCAGCACCGACACGTTGCGGATGGCCCATAGCGTGGCCGTCAACGCGTCATCGTGCGCGGCGGGAAACGGATGTTCGGGCGCCAGCCGATAGTCGACAGATACGACGACAGCGTGCATGTCGCGACAGAGCTTGCGCGCGATGTCATCCATCAGTTCGACGCTACCGAGGACGAATCCACCACCGTGGAAGAACACTACCGTCGGCAACCCCGTTTGTGCCTCTTGCGGGCGATAGACCCGCACCGGAACATGAGCGCCGTCGAACACGGCGAGGGCATCTTCGACAGCGCCAACGATGGGCAACGGAAAACGTTCCCGCGCTGCCATGATGGCGCATCGCATTCGCTCGCGGGCTTGCGCGGGGGTGCCGGAAAATGGCGGCGGTGCGTTAGCGACGCGCATGGCCGACACAACGGCGGCCAGTTCGGGATCGAGTGGGAGTGGTGTCGCAGCGTTGCTCATTGCAGTTCGGGAATGTACTGTTGGGAAGCAAGCGCGTTGCCGCAGCCCGTGCACATCGACATTGAGAATGCGGCCATGGCGCTTGATGGCGCGTCCAGCAACAAAGACCGTATCCGCGTTGTCCGGACGGGCTCGCAGGACCCCGGTGCCGATCGCATCGACACGCCTGGCATCGTGGGCGGCGATAGGCGGCGCCGCGATGCCTTTGCCCTCGACCAGGATGTCGCCCTTGGGAAGGTCGCCGATGGCCGTATCCGTGCTTAGAACCCGGCCGCCAGTCAGGAGAATGCGTCGCTCGCTCACAATGTCATCCCTTCAGCCATTTGCCGATTTGCGCCCGGGCTTCGCCGGCACCCGTCACCGTCGTACTGGCCCACGCCACGTAGCCGTCCGGTCGCACCAGTAGTGCCTTCACGCTGTCCATCGATGCGGGAACATGTGCGGCGCGAGCCTGCAACACCGTGACGGGCAGTCCGGACACATCGAGTGCCTCGAACTGGCGGCTGAAGCCCTCGAGATCGATCAGTACGAAGTGCCGGCACCGAAGGGTTTCCGTCACCGCGACGGAACGCCCGTCGAGCAACAGCAGATCGAAGTCGGGACAGCGCAGACCGGTCAGCGGGTGGCTATCGGCATCGCGCGGGTAGGGCGCTTCCAGGCCGCATAGTTCCAGCACCAGCCTGCGTTGCACATCGGGCTGCGCAACGATGTGCTCCTGCATCCGGCGCTTGAGGGTCACTGCCTCCGGCTCGAAATTGAACTGCAACGCACACTGCGCCTTCACGCTGTCGAGCAGCGCGCGCATGACCGGGAGACGTTCCGTGTCATACGTGTCGAGAGTGGCCGCGTCGGCCACGCCGTTAATGACGTTGGCGAGTTTCCAGCCGAGATTGAAGGCGTCCTGCAGACAGAAATTCATTCCCACGCCGCTCGCAGGGTAATGAATACGCGAGGATTCGCCGACCAGGAAAGCACGTCCTTGGCGCAGGCTTGGGACCGCACGCATCTGGTCGTCGAAACGCGATGCCCAACGGTATCCCTCAATGCCATAGTCGGTCCCGTGCACGTCGCGAATACACTGGAGCGCCTCCTCCAGTGTGACGGGCTCGTCCTTCGGCGCATGGCGACGATCACGGTGCACAATATTGAACCGGGTAATCCCTTCGCCAAACGTGTAACCGCGTACCCAGCCCATTCCGTTATCGATGTTGATCCGTCCACCGGGCCAGGGCGCCTTCAGTTCAGCATCGATCACGATGCCGCGAAAGGTGCCCGAGCGGCCGTCGAACGGCAGACCGATTTTCGAGCGTACGGTACTGCGGCCTCCGTCGGCGCCGATCAGGTAAAGCGCGCGCAGCGTCGAGATAGCACCGGAGGTATCGACCACGTCGACCTCGACACTGTCTGCATGTTGACGGACCTCCCGAGCTTCGGCGCCGCGTTGCACCTCAACGCCGCATTCCGCCGCCCAGTCCCACAGAATTTCTTCGGTCATGTTCTGTGGTAGGCCCAGCGTGAAACCAAAGCGCGTTTCCAGATACTTCCATTCGATCGGATGGAACCCGGCCCAGATGTGGGACGGACGAAACGGGTAATCGGCGATCTTGCGCGTCTTTTCAATGAACCTGTTCGCGATGCCGCGTGCATCGAACAACTCCAGCACGCGCGGCAGGATTGTGCCGGCGCGCGACTGGACTCCTTCGGTACGACGCTCGAGCACCAGCGTCCTGACGCCTCTTCCTGCCAGTTCCGCGGCGACCGTGAGGCCTGACGGTCCACCACCGACAACTATCACATCCCACTGCATCGTGTTTCTCCATCTACTTTGTGGACAGGAATTCTGTACCGCGATCCCGGAAACTCCGAGCACGGTGGAACCTCATTGGCGGCGGTGAGTTGCCGACGGTTCGCTCCGGTGTTGCGTTCGGACGTGAAAGGAACAAGATCAGCAAGCAGGTCATACTTGGACCACAGCGTGAGCGTATTCACCCTGTCTGACTTCAGGATACGAATCTTGCGAACGACGTACTTCTACCGTTGTTCGGAATTGCATTTTGGCTAGGTCGAAAGAACGCGGACATATCCGTATCAAGCGTTTGCCTGTCCGATATCGTCCAGAACGGCACCGCGTAGGACAGGTGATCTGATACGAGCTGCCGCTCCTGCCAGCGTTGGTTCTATAGCCAGTGCCCGTCCCGAGCAGACCGGAGCGAGTCAAACTCGACTGGGTAAAGGTGCTTCCTTAAATAGATATATATAGTTATCCTGACAAATGATCTTGTTTTCATCGAAGAAAATTGCGGCAAAGCATCATGGCGGTCCAGAATGCGATCGCGCATGTGCCAGCTAATACCGACGCCAGCGCGCTTCAATACGCTTCGTGGGCACGACAGGCGCTCCGAGGGGTCAATCGAAGCCTGCTGGGAAGCCGCCGATCCGCGTGATGACCGAAGCGGATCTCGTGAGAGGAAGGGGCATGGCACGTCTCCGGAAATGTTTTGAGCGCCTCGAACGGCTGCTATTTGTTGAGTCGATTATAGATTTCGCGAGACATTTACAAAATTTATTGTTTAAATGTATGTCATTTATTCTGTAAAGGTCACACGAAAATGCGCTTCAACAAACTGGATCTCAATCAACTCGTTGTGCTCGACGCCATCCTGTCCACACGCAGCGTCGGCCGCGCGGCCGAGCGGCTATTTCTCAGTCAGCCCGCAACGAGCTGCTCTCTGGCCCGCTTGCGCGAGTATTTCGAAGATGAACTGCTGGTGCCGGTAGGGAAGACCCAGATTCTGACGCCGCTGGCAACAGAACTGATCAAGCCCGTCAGGGACGTGTTGTTGCAGGTTCAGACCATCACGAGGGCAAGACCGACATTCGATCCGGCAACCTCTACACGGCGATTCACGATAGAGTCGTCCGATTACGTGATCAGCGTCTTTCTTTCCGAAGTGGTGAGACAGGCGGCGAAGCTCGCCCCACTGATGCAGTTCGATCTCCGCGCCCTCAGTCCACAGTCGCCGGAACATCTGGAGGGTGGTGAGGTCGAGCTACTCATTGCCCCTGAATTCAATACGGTTCCCGGACACCCAGCGGAGCGGTTATTTGAAGATACGTTCTCGTGTCTGGTGTGTGCCGACCATCCGATGAAAGGCAGCACGGTCACCGTCGACCAGTATTTTGAATCGGCGCATGTGGGCGTGGAATGGGCAGGCGGCCGGCGAGTGACCTATGATGCGCTAATGATCTCCACCGGGACGCGAGTCCGTCGCCAGGACGTCATCTCGCCGACCTTCACGCTAGTCCCGGAACTCCTCGTCGGTACATCGAGAATTGCCACGCTGCCGACGCGACTCGCCTTGAAAATGGCGCAACGATTGCCGCTACGAATCCTGGCGTGTCCAATCAAAATACCGAAGTTCGTGGAAAAGGTTCAGTGGCACAAATATCAAGAACGTGATCCCGCGATCTCTTGGTTGCGCACGTTACTGCGTGACACAGCACGCGCTCTTCCAGCAGTTGAACTCACTGGGACCGGCACAGCTTCTGCTAAACGAGCGAGCCGACGCGGTGCAACGGGATAGTCCGTGTTGGGGGGGTACCGACCTCTCCGGCCCGTAGGACCCGTTGACAGAATGTCGACGATATTTCCTGCTGGGACGGGTTTCTGTCCCAGAGACGCGATATCGGATTTGAGTATGCAAGCCTAAATACACCGTCCGCCGAAAGGGCGCACCTCCCGACGACACGACAATCCAATCACGTCAGCGATAGGTCAAACCCGTTATGTCGATTTCCATTGGATTTCCTAGCATTATGCCAGTGGCTAGCCGTGCGGTGCCGCAGCACCATGTCCAACCGAGGTGTCCATGGCCAAGGTTAAAGAAGAAATTGCGATGCAGAGACTTGCCGACGATTGGCGTACCATTGGGTGTCATCGGACGTAGTCTCATTGGATTCCGCGCTGTCCGCTTCGATCGCCGTCGCGAGCATCGTGTCAGGCAAGAAGGAACGCATGATCTACCAGCAAGCCAGAGTGTTCTACGTTCCCGGATAGTCTGCGGATTCACTGACTTCGGCCCAGGTTTCCAGGTCGGCCCGTAGCAAGTCGATTTTGCCTCGAACCGCGGACACTGCGGTCTTTCCTAGCAGCAGCCGCATTGGTGGCGCCGGTGATTCAACAGCGTGGACGATAGCCGCCGCTGCGCGTGCAGGGTCCCCCACCTGCCGGCCACTGCCGGCCCGAATCTGTTCTCGGCGAGCGCCGGCTGTGCCGGCGTAGTCCTCGATTATGCTCGCGGCTTCGCTAGCTGATCTCCCGGCCCAGTCGGTACGAAAGCCACTTGGCTCTACCAGGAGGACTTTGATGCCAAGTGGAGTGACCTCATGACTCAACGCCTCCGAAAAGCCTTCGACGGCGAACTTCGTTGCGTTGTAGTAGCCCACTCCCGCGGCGCCGCGTACGCCACCCATTGATGACATGTTGACTATGTATCCTCGCCTGCGTTGGCGCATGGCGGGCAAAACCGCCCGCGTCACATTCGCCAAGCCCCAGAAATTTGTCTCGAACATGCGACGCACCTCATCGTGATCGCTTTCCTCGATGGCGCCGAAATAACCAATTCCCGCGTTGTTCACCAGCACATCGATCTGTCCAAACTGTGCTTCGGCAGTTCTTACAGCGGTCGCAATTTGAGCGGGGTCGGTCACATCCAACGAAAGCAAAAGCACACGCCCTTCATGGCCTGCAGCGATGTCCTCTATGTGAGTCAGATCTCGGGCGGTGACGATGGCACGGTAGCCGAGATTGAGCACGCAATGCGCAATGGCTCTGCCGAAGCCGGTAGAACATCCGGTGATGAACCAGACAGGGCGGTCTTGAGTGGACATGCTATGTCTCAATGAAAAGGATAAAGGGGGCAGGTCCGGGCAACTCGTGCTATTCGGACCACACGAGCGCTTGGTCGCTTAGCCGCAGACGGACCTGGCGGCAAAGCGCTCTCACCGATGCTCACTAAGGAATGTCAATGCGCGCCCGTGAGCGAGCGCTGATGCCGGCTGACAGTATGTCTCCCGTTCTGCGCAATTGAAGCCGTGGTCCGCTTCAGGATACGTATGGATTTCCGCATCGCGTCCAGCGAATCTCTTCCGAAGGTCGTGGGCAAGTGAAATTGGAACGTGCTGGTCGCGTTCGCCGAAATGGAACTGCATGGGCGCGGTGATGGTCCCGGCAAGATCGAGTGCGCCGAGAATGCCGCCGCCGTAATAGGACACTCCGATATCAATCGTCCCTTGCGCGGCGGCCGCATAAGTCAGCCAGCCGCCCAGGCAGAAGCCGACTGCCGCGACCTTGCCAATCATCTCGGGCATGGTCCGCAATGCGGCTGCGGTCGAACCGACGTCCGCCACCGCTTTTTTCATATCGAGCTGGTCATAAAGTGCGTTCGCCCTGACTCGCTCGGCGCCTTCATAGCCGATCTCCATGCGAGGTTGAATGCGCCAGAACAAATCCGGCGCGAGCGCGATGTAGCCATCGGCTGCGTACTGGTCTGCGACGGCGCGGATGTGCGCGTTTACGCCAAAGATTTCCTGAATGATGATGACGGCGGGCCCGGTGCACTTCCGGGGCAGGGAGAGATAGCCCTGGAAGCTGCCGCCGTCATCGGCCGGAATGTCGATCCACCTGGAAGTCACTGACACGTTGATGCTCCTTTTGCCTGGCACGAATGCCACGATGATGAGGATGCAATATCCGGATACTGCGGTTTCACGCCGAGGGTTGCAAATCGCTAAAAGATTCGCAGCCACTTGAGCTAACGAGATCCTGATTCCTGCTCGCGAGGCATGCGCTCCGAACACGCAGGTTCGGAGCGTATGAGGCCAGCCGACACGGGGGCGCTGGACCGGGATAGGCAAATGCCGCCCGCTCCCGGTCTTGCATCGGCTTAGAACTTATGTCGCATCCCGATGCGGGCTACCACTTGCGTCGTCGTGCTTGACTCGTTGCCCGCAAACCCTTGGTACACGTCGGCGTCGGCACCACCGGATGCCTTCTGATAGACCCCCATCAGGTACACGTCGGTACGCTTTGACAGCGCATAGTCAGCCATCAGATTGACCTGGTTGTACTTCGGCTTTGCGCCGTTGAAGTCGACCTTGCCCTCCGTAAATGTGTAGCCGGCACCCAACGTTGCTGCGGGCGTCAGGTGATAGTTGGCCCAGGCTTCGTAGTTATTGAACGTGACCGTATTTCCCGCGATACCGGTGGAGTCGTCGAACCGGGTATTCGTGAATGCCAGGCCCAGTTGCGCCGGCCCAATGGTATACGTACCACCTGCGCCGATCACTTGCATGTTGCGCGGCGCGCCGACGTAGCCAAACGCACCTTCACCATTCGATACGCCCGGGGTTCCGTTGGACTGGAAGTTGCCATCGGCAAATTGCTGGGCCGGATTGCGCGCGTAGAAGTAGGCTGCGCCGAGATATAGAGGGCCGTTAGCGTACGAAACACCACCGGCAATGGTGCTGTTCTGCCGGAAGTTGCCGGCAACGCCACCGAACGCGTACATCGCTTCGGCAGTGACCCCGGCCCACGTAGGCGTCACGTATTTGACTGTGTTGTTCACGCGAAAGCCGTTATCCGAGTTATCGATGTCGCTTGGGTGCGAGAACAACGCGCCCCACTGACCATTGAAGGTCGTTGGTTGCACGATGTCTACGCTCGCGTCGTACTGGCGGCCCAATGTCAGCTGACCCCAGGCGTTGTTGGTCACGCCAACGTACGCCTGCCGCCCGAACTCGAGACCACCCTGGCCCAGACGTCCGTTGAAGACGTTAAAACCATTCTCCAACTGGAAGATCACCTTGGTTCCACCACCGAGATCCTCGCTACCCCTCAGGCCCCAACGGCTGCCTTGGGCGACGCCGCTTTGTGCCTGCACAAGGCTGTGACCGGCCGAGTTGTTCGTGTAGGTGATACCTGCATCGATGATGCCATACAGCGTGACGCTATTTTGGGCGAACGCTGGCGCGGCAAAGGTGCCGGCGAATGCACAGGCCATTAGCGACTTCTTCATTTAATGATCTCCAATAACAATGAGGGAAACCCGTAGCGGGTAGGTTTGCTTCGCATACGCGGGACTTGCGACAGAATCAACGACTGTGAAAGCGCCAAGGCTAGTTAGTTAGCACATTATTTTAGTTAGGTATCCAAATCTAGCGATTTTTAAAATGGAGTAATGCCCTGGCCGCCCACTCGAACTTACAGCTTGACCATGTCCAGCAGGGTCTTCCTGCCACCCTTGTAGTCGTACATCGAAATCACACCGTGCTGGAGGTCCCCGTGCGGATCGAATGTCGTTTCGCCAATCACGCCGTGGTACTTGGTGCTCGGCATGACTGCCAGTATCTTTGCCGGATCGGTAGAGTCAGCGCGTTTCATGGCATCTACGACGATGTACACAGCGTCATACGAGAACGGCGCGACGATCTGGACGGGCAAACCGAAGCGTTTCTGATACTTGGCCGAGAACACTTCGCCTCCTACCATCTTCTCGAGCGCCACTCCACCTGCGGAGCAGACGATGTTGTCGCTTGCGTCGCCAGCCAAGTCGGCTAACTTTTCGGTACACAGTCCGTCACCGCCCAGCACCTTGGCGCGAAGACCGAGTTGCTTGGCCTGCTTCGTGAACGGGCCGCCGGTGGCGTCCATGCCGCCGTACATGATCGCGTCAGGATTTTCGCCCTTGATCTTCGTCAGAATGGCGCGAAAATCCACGGCGTGGTCGTTGGTTGCATCGTGCGAGACCACGTTCAGGCCGAGTGACTTCGCCGTCTTTTCGAATTCGTTTGCGAGACCTTGGCCATAGGCCGTCGAGTCGTCGACAATCGCGACGTTCTTTACCTTCAGCGTCTTGGCCGCGAAGTTCGCCAATGCCGGGCCTTGCTGTGCATCGGTTGCGATAACGCGGTACGCTGTCTTGAAGCCTTGTAGCGTGTAGGCCGGATTCGTCGCGCCCGGTGAAATCTGAACGATGCCCGAATCGCTATAGATCTTCGATGCCGGGATCGAGGCGCCGGACGTCAAGTGACCGACTACGGCGACAACATGGTCGTCGACCAGAGTTTGCGCCACCTGAGTCGCTGTACGCGGGTCACCCGCATCGTCCTGTGCGTCGAGTTCGAGCGTGACTTGCTGGCCGCCGATTTTTAGTCCTTTCGCGTTGATTTCTTCCATGGCCAGGCGCGCGCCGTTTTCACTATCCTTGCCCAAGTGCGCGATGCCACCGGTCAACGGTGCGACGTGACCGATCTTGACTACCTCATCGGCGCTGGCGCTCGTTGCCATCGAAATGAACCACAGCGCTGCGGCGCTGAAAGTCAACAACCTTTGAGGCTTGATGTTCATGTAAGTCTCCAAACGAGTTAGTAATACTAAGTTAATAGTTAATTTAAAAATGAATTGCTTCGCAAACGAGAATCATCGACCTCGCAAGGATGTCGAAATCCCGATTTCAGGGAAGTTCGATACCCTCGCGTTTCAACGCGCGCCTTACCGCTGCGCGCTTGCCCATCTGTAGAGCATGCTGGGTCCAGCACGGAAAGTCTGTCGGCATGTCATATTTGAGCTTGTCGGCCCGCCCCCAGATCCAGAATGTAAAGAGGCTGGCATCAGCAACTGAGTAATGCTCGCCTGCGGCCCATTCGAAGGGCGATGCCGCAAGTTTCCTTTCGACCTGCTCCCACACTTGACGGGTGCTCGCTCTACCTTGCTCGGATACTTCCTGCTTCGCGTGAGCGCTGTGTGCATAACGCTCGGGTCGACGCATGTGCGCAAATGCTTCGTGCAATCCCGATGAGCACCAGGCAAGCCATTCAGCACACCTCGCTTCCTCGCGGGGATCGTCGGGCCACAATTTCGCGTCGGGGTACCGTCGCGCGATATACAACAGCACCGCGGGACACTCGGTCACGACGAAACCATCGTCTATCAATGTGGGGACGCGTCCTTTCGGGTTGATCGCAAGATACTCATTCGCGCGTTGTGCACCGGCTGCGAGCGACACGAGGCACGGCTCGAATGCTTGGCCCGCCTCTTCCAGCGCAATATGCGGCGCCAGAGAACATGCCTGCGGGGAATAAAACAGTTTTGGAACAGATACGTTCACGCTGACAGCTCCATAACATGCAATGCAGAAGTAGCAACCGAATCAATCTTTCAAGTGCGCCGCGCCGCTGATCGTGAGGTGGTCCGTACAATGCGTGGCTTAAGCCGCCTGTATGCCTCGTGATCTCCGGTTGGCATTGTCAACGGTCCACGACAGCGATTCCGTCGATCTCGATCAGCACGCCAGGCGCAAGCCTTGCCACTTCAACGGCGGTGCTGGCTGGCATTGGCGGTTTCAGGAAGCGGCTGCGCGCTTCCCTTACGTCGGACATCGCACCGAGATCGGTGACGTGAATCGTCAGCTTGACGATGTCGGTGAGCGACGCGGCCGCCGCTTCAAGCGTCAGTTTCAGATTCTCGAACGCTTGTGCGGTCTGCGCGGCCATACCGCCGGACACAACCTCGCCGTTTGAATTGCGGCCGACATGGCCCGCCAGATAAATCACGTTGCCGGCCTTGACCGCGTGCGAGTAGGTCGGCGCGGGGTGGACGCCGTGCGGGACAATGAATTCTCTCGTCATGATGGCTCCTGGTGAGCGCTTGGGTAGATGCTTAAGCTGCTGCTACGACGATCAATTCGACCGATAGCCCTTTCGATGCGAGCTGTGCCTGCAACGTCGAGCGTGCAGGCGCGTGCTCCTTAGCGACCCACTGGTCCCATACCGCATTGACGTTGTCGTAATCGGCCAGATCGGTCAGGATCAGTGTGGTGCTGAGGATGCGGGTCTTGTCGGTGCCGGCCTCGGCCAGCAACGCATCGACTTTCTGCAGGACCTCCATCATTTGCTCTGCGGCGGGCTTGCCCGCAGTTCCAACCTGGCCTGTGAGCCATACCGTGCCCTGATGGACGACGCCCATGTGTATGCGTTTGCGAAAGTCGAAGCGATGGATGTCGTTCATATCTGTTTTCCTCTGTTGATACATGTGTCGCCCGGAAAATCCCGGGTAGGTTCATGGAGTGGTGATTCAATAAGTCTTGCGCCTACGTGGTCAAATAGCGCGGGCGAGACCCTTTGGGCGGTCGGCCCATGCGTAGTAACCCATCATCAACGGCATCATCCAGCGGCTGCGTGCCGGCGCGGGTACGACCGGAAAGCGCGCGCTGTCGAACAGCGTGTGGGCCTCATCCCGGTTGCCAAGGATGAGCGCCGCCGCCTTGCGGGCCAGATACGGGCCCATTGCATTGCCGGAAAAACAGTACCCCAGTGCATAGTGCAGCCCGGCCGGATTCACACCAACATGCGGAAAGAGGTCACGTGTCGCCGCACAACGCCCGGTCCACGCATGACTGATGCGGACGTCATCGAGCGCGGGAAACAGGTATCGCAGATCCGCATGCAGACGTTTCGCGATACCCCGCAGCGATGCCGGATCGCTGCCCGTGCGACCGCCGAACAATAGTCGCGTTCCATCGGGCGAGAATGTCATGAAGTGAGCGCGCCGCCGGTTGTCGTGGTAGGTGCGCCGCTTGGGCAGAATGTCCTGCCAGACGGCTTCGGGTAATGGCTCGGTCGCGATCATGTAGGAGTTGATCGGCGCGAGACGATGCTTGAACCATGCGAACTCGTCGCCCGTATAACCGTTCGTGGCAATCAGAACGTTGCGGCAGCGTATCCGTCCCCGCGAAGTTGTTACTTCGAACCGATCGCCTTCCGGTGTGACTGCCTGCACCGGCGTATTGCCGACAACGCGGGCGCCCGCGGCGAGTGTGCGGTCATGCATGAACTCGTAATACATTCCGGGATGAATCGCGCCGTTTTCGATGATGCGCACGCCGCCCTTATAGAGTGGCGAGCCAAGCTCCTGGGTGATCTGAGACGCGTCGAGAAACTCGACTTCTTCTCCAAGCGACAACGCGCGCTTTTCGTACTCGACGTGCAGTCGCGCAAGATGCTCCGCGCTCATGGCCGCTATCACGCGACTGCATTTGCGCCACCCGATGGCACTACCGGCCTGAGCGCCGAGTGCGGCGAGCGAATCGTAAGCCGCGCGCAGTTCGGTGAAATAGCTTTTGGCGGTATCGATGCCAAGTGTTTCGCTCAGATCTCCGAACGAGTGCTTGAAGTTGCGTCCGACTTGCCCGGCGTTTCGCGTGCTCGCACCGTCGCCGGGTCGACCGGCGTCGATGATCAGCACGTCGCGGCCTGCATCGGCGAGCACGCGGGCGGCCTCGACGCCGGTCAGACCCGCGCCGACCACTACCACATCAGCCTCGCGTGGCAACGCACGCCCGGCGTCCGCGAACGACGGCACGGCAGGGCGGGCATCCGCCCAATACGGCTGGAGCAGGACATCGGCGCCGCGTTGACCAGGGTCGCGGAACAGGGTGGGCACGTGATTCATCGGACGGCTTCGCAGAACAGATGGATACGCTTACATGCATCCGCCAGGACGTCGGTGGACGCAGCGTACGAGACGCGGAAATGCCCGGCGCTGCCGAACGCGGAACCATGCACGACCGCCACACCGGTATGGTCGAGCAGTTCGCGCACGAAATCCTCGTCGCTGTGGATCACGTTGCCCGACGGCGCCTTGCGGCCGATAAAGCTGGCGCACGAGGGGAATACATAGAAGGCGCCATCGGGCTTGGCGCACGTCATACCCGGAACGCGTTCGAGTGCGTCGACCACGCGGTCGCAGCGCGCGCGAAACGATTCGCGGCACATGGCGACGAATTCCTGCGGACCACTGAGCGCAGCGGCCGCCGCCCATTGCGCGATCGAGCAGGCGCCACCCGTCAACTGGCTCTGCACGAGTTCGATTGCCTTGATGAGCGGCGCGGGGCCGCCCGCATAGCCGATCCGCCAGCCGGTCATCGCATACGCTTTCGATACACCGTTGACGGTCAGCACGCGCTCACGCAATTCCGGCCGCACCTGCGCGAGGGTCACGTAGGGGGTGTCGCCGTAGGTCAGATGCTCATAGATATCGTCGGACAGCACCCACACGTGCGGATGGCGCAGCAGCACGTCGCCGATCGCGGCAAGCGAGGCAGCATCGATCACAGCGCCTGAAGGGTTAGACGGCGAGTTGAGAAAGAGCCATCGGGTGCGTGGCGTGATCGCACGTTCCAGCGCTTCGGGTTGAAGCAGGAATCCATCCTTTGCATGCGTTTCGACGAACACCGGCGTCGCCCCGCACAGTTGTGTCAGTTGCGGATACGACACCCAGTAGGGCGTCGGGATCAGCACTTCGTCTCCCGGATTGAGTGTCGCGAGCATCGCATTGGCGATGACCTGCTTCGCCCCCGAGCCGACCACCACTTCGGAGAGGCTGTAGCGCAGCCCGTTTTCGCGGCTGAACTTCGCCGCGATCGCTTCCTTCAATGCGGGCACGCCCGACACCGGGGGATACTTCGTCTGGCCCGCGGCCATGGCCCCGCGCGCCGCTTCGCACACATGCTCGGGCGTGTTGAAGTCGGGCTCGCCGATGCTCAGTGACAGGATGTCGCTGCGCCCGGCGGCCCGCAGGTCACGCGCTTTTTGCGTGATCGCGATGGTGGCCGACGGGCTGATGCGTGACAGCGCAGCGGAGCGTTTGAATTCGTTCGACATGAACCTATTCCTCGGCGCGCGTCAGACTGCGCGGATCGGGTTGCTCAGGCGGCCGAGGCCGGCGATGCTCGCGTCGATCGTGCCGCCGAAGCGGCGCAGGTCGATGGTCGACATCTTCCAGGGTTCGACTGCGGGCACGGTGCCGATCGAAAGGATGTCGCCTACTTCAAGCGTATGCGCAGCGGACAGATATTCGATCAGCTCAGGAATGCGGTACACCACATCCGAAGAATCACCTTGCTGCACGAGCTCGCCGTTCAAATGCGCGTCGAGGGCGAGGTTGTGCGGATCGGGCACCTCGTCCGCCGTAACGAGGAACGGCCCCATCGGCGAAAACGTATCGAAGTTCTTCCAGCGACCCGGATACGTCAGTCGCTCCTCGCTGCCATCCTTGCGACGAAGGTTGATCCATTCCGATTTTGCACGCAGGTCGTGAGCGGTCAGATCGTTGTGCACCGTATAACCAAAAATGTGGCGGTGGGCGTCCGCGGCGGCGATATGCTTACCGCCGCGCCCGATCACCAGCGCAAGCTCGACTTCGGGACCCACCGAGCCAATATCAGGAATTTCTATCGGATCGTAGGGCCCTGTAATGCAGGTTCGAAGCTTGATGAAGTATTGAGGGCGCGGATTGTCAGGCTTGATGGAACGTTCGAAGTTGGCCTTGCCATTGATTGCGATAGCAAAGAACTTGGGCGGTTCGGTGACAGGCGCACGCAAATGAATCTGGTCAGGCGAGCGGGCGCCGAGTTGTAGCGCGGCAGCTTCATCAAGCCCGTCGATCCGTGAACGCAAGTCAGCCAGGTCGATTGCACCGTCATGCGCGAGCGCGATGAAATCGACCATCGAGGCGACCGGGCGGTCGAGCAATACAGCGACGTCTACGATCTGACCCGATGCAAGCTGGACGCCGACCCTGCAACGGGTATTGCCGGGGGTATCGAATTGACAAAAACGCATAGAATATCCTTTAGTTATGCAGATCAGGCGGCGCGCACCAGCTCGCCGTGAGCATTACGGCTGACGCCGTATGCGGTGACCGCGGCGTCCCACGTGATCAGGCTGCGTTGCAGATCCGCTTCGATGAGCGCGAGCGGACGTTGCGATGGTGCGCCGAATCCTCCGCCGCCGGGCATGTCCAGAATGACGCGCTCGCCGGCCGGGATCACCTGACGTCCCTTCGGTTGCAGATGCTTGCCTGACGAAAGCCGCAGCACACCGTTCGCTCCATCGCCGCCGGCATCGCGTCCGCGCGGTGCATTGTTGATGCGGTCAAAGGTCGCGAGAATGGCGAATGGTGCGTCCTCGCGGCTGCCCACCACCATTGTTTGACCGAGGCCGCCGCGGTACTGGCCTATGCCGCCGGAGTCCTGCCGCAGTTCCTTCTTCCAGATCACAAGCGGCGTGATGGCTTCGGTGACTTCCACCGGGATGTTTTTGACGCCGCTGGGGAAGGGCGTTGCCGATAACCCGTCGCACGACGAACGCGCTCCCATGCCGCCGCTATGCAAGCTCATCATCATGAAGCTCGTTTGGACGCCGGAAGATACCGGCGTTAGCCCATGGCCCGCGCCCGCTTTGACGCCCCATAGCGAACCCGCACCTTCGGCCGGCGCACGTCCCGGCAGCAGAGCATGCATGCAACCGAACACGACGTCGGGGACCAGATGGCCGACCACGCTTCGCACCGCGACCGCGCACGGGAACGGCGCATTGACGATGGTGTTTTCCGGGGCAGTCACCACGATCATGTCAAGCGAAGCCGAGTTGTTCGGCACTTTGGGGGCAACTACGCACTTCACCGCGAACGAGGCATACGCCGCCGTGTAGCAAAGCGGGCAGTTGATGCCAAAGTCTGACACCGGCGAGGTGCCGTCGAAATCGACAACAATGCGCTCATCTTCAATGCTTACACTGCACGCGAGGTCGACCGGTTTGTCGAAGCCGTCGGTGCGCATGGTGTTGCTCGCGCGTGCCTTGGGCAGCGGGGCGAAAGCATCGAGCATCGCCTGGCGCGTGTTTTCAAAGATGTACTCCCGCACCGCGTCCAGGCCATCAATTTTGTACTCGTTCATCAAGCCGGCAAGCGACTTCACCGCGTTGCCATTACACGCCGCAAGCGCATACATGTCGCCGACTACCTGAGTACTTTCGCGTACGTTGTTACGCACGATCTCGATCAGCCATTCGTTGGTCTTGCCCTGGTCGGCAAAGCGCATGATCGGCAGACGCAACCCTTCATGGTAGACGCTGCGGCCTTCGGGCGAGAACCCGACCCCGCCGATATCGACCACATGGCTGGTACACGCGAAAAACGCGACGACCTTGCCGTTCAGGAACGTAGGCGTGACGAAAGTGAAGTCGTGGAGATGGCCGGTTCCTTGCCACGGATCATTGGTGAGGAACACGTCGCCCTCGCGCATCTCGGTGACCGGGAAGCGTTTGACGAAGTGCGGCACCGCCATTGCCATCGAGTTGATGTGACCCGGCGTACCGGTAACGGCCTGAGCGAGCATCCGGCCTTCGGCATCAAATACGCCAGCTGATACATCGCCGCCTTCGCGGGTAGATACGCTGAATGCCGTGCGGATCAGCGTCTGCGCCTGTTCTTCAACAATGGCGAGCAGGCGGGTCCACATCACCTGGAGATGGATCAGATCAGACTTCATATCAGAGTTTCCTTTCGAGCTGGATGTAACCGGATTGCAGGATCAGCGCGTCGAAGTTGCGCCCGACGAGCGTTGAGGTTTCGTCCTCTACGATGACCGCCGGACCAACGACCACCATGCCGGGCGCGAGCGCGCCGCGCAGGTGAATGCCGTGAACAAGGTCGCGCATCAGTTCGGGATCGAAGATGTCGCGTTGTTGCGAAGGCATCGCGGGCTGACCGCGGTTCGTTGCATCCCAACGCGGCGGAGGTGCCACGGGAATTTGCGCGGCGAGACTCCACGTCATGACTTCGACGCCGAGGTTCGGAATGGTGCGGCCGAAAAGCGCTTCGTAACGCGTGGCGAACAGCTCCTCCATCATGGTTTTGTCGTTGTGCGTGAGGGCGCGTGCTGGCAACGCAACGTCGATCTCGTGTCCCTGACCCCGGTAGCGCATGTAAGCAACGCGCTGCTCTTCAATCGCACCGTTGTTGCTGGCACGGCGGATCGCGGATTCGGCCTCCGCGCTCATCGATGCAAACAGTTCGTTCACCGCGGTCGGATCAAATTCGTCCAGATTTACATAGCGAGAACGCGTCACGTGATAGCCGACAGGCGCCTGCAGAAAGCCGATGGCGGAGCCCACGCCGGCGCCGGTTGGAATGATGACCTTGCGGATTCCGCACTTGTCCGCGAGGCGGGCTGCGTGCAGCGGTGCGGCGCCGCCGAACGCGATCATCGTGCGATCCGATAAATTCTTGCCCCATTCGATTGCATGCACGCGCGCCGCGTTCGCCATGTTTTCATCGACGATCTCGGAGATGCCGGCCGCTGCGGCTTTCTCATCGATGCCCAGGCGTTTGCCCACGCGTTCGTACAAGACGGTCGCTGCGGCGTCGGTATCGAGACGGATCTGGCCGCCCGCGAAACGCTCAGGATCAAGCCGTCCGAGCACCAGATCCGCGTCGGTGACGGTCGCCTGGCTGCCACCGCGGCCGTAACATGCCGGGCCGGGCGAGGACGAGGCGCTTTCGGGACCGACCGTGATCCGGCGCATTTCATCGACGCCGGCAATCGAACCGCCGCCTGCGCCAATTTCCACCATTTCGATCACCGGGATCCGCAGCGGATAGCCGCTGCCTTTGAGAAAGCGATACGCACGGGCGACTTCGAATGTGCGTGAGTGCAACGGCTCGTGATCGTCGACCAGGCATATCTTCGCCGTCGTCCCACCCATGTCGAAGGACACGACACGATCTTCGTTGAGTTCCTTTGCGAGGTTGCTCGCGAGCACTGCGCCGCCGGCGGGGCCTGATTCCACGAGCCTGATCGGAAACTCGCAGGCGGTCTGCAGGGTGGTCATCGAACCGCTAGACGTGATCATCAGGAGTCCGCACTTGAAGCCGCGCTCTGCCAGATCGCGCTCCAGCCGCTGCAAATAGCCCTCCATCTGCGGTCGGACATAGGCGTTCGCAACCGTTGTCGACACCCGGTCGTACTCCCTGATTTCCGGGCTGACCTGACTTGACATCGACACGGGCACGCCCGGTAGCCATTGGACGAGCGCTGCAACTGCGCGCTGCTCATGCGCGGCATTCGCGTAGCTGTGCAGGAAACACACTGCGACAGCTTCAATACCTGCATCCTTCATCTGAGCGGCGACCTGCTTGAGCGCGGCCTCATCGAGATCGATCAGCACGCTGCCGTCTGCCGCAAGGCGCTCTTCGACGCCCCACCGATGCTCGCGCGGCACCAGCGGCTCGGGCCGGACCATGTAGATATCGGACTGTTCGAAACGATGTTCATAGGCAATTTCGAGCGAATCGCGAAAACCTTCAGTAGTCACGAGGCCGACCCGCGCGCCTTTGCGCTCGATGATCGCGTTGGTTGCGAGCGTGGTGCCGTGGACGATTGCATCGACTTCGCCAGGCTTGACGCCCGCTTTCGCGAGCACGGCGAGCGCACCTTCCATGAATCCTTGTTCGGGCTCGCTCGGGGTGGTGAGTACTTTGGTTGTGTGGCGGACTCCGGCTACGTCCAGAACCACGTCGGTAAATGTGCCACCTATGTCTACAGCCAGTCGAATCACAACTTTCTCCTTCGTGATCCAGAAACCGCGCAAGGTACTCCTGCGAAATGGTTCCTGTGTTGATGTATCGATATATAGTTCCTTGGTTCGAATAGTAGGTCAACATTTTTAAAAAGAATATTTGGGGTAAATACCGATCTATAGTCCTACTATTTGGACCATACGTTTGTATAATGGTCCAAATCCGGTGAAAAGGAGCCGGCAACTAGCGATCAGGAAAAACTCTTATGGAACGATTCAAAGATAAGGTGGCTCTCGTGACAGGCGCGGCGCAGGGGATCGGCCTCGCGTCGGCACAGCGGCTCGCGGAAGAAGGCGCGATAGTGATCGGTTCTGATTTGCAGGACTCGGTGATCGACGCAATGCGCGCATTGGGCGGCCTTGGCGTTGTTGCCGACATGGGCTCGCAGGCAGATATCCAGCGCCTGTTCGACACTGCTATCGAAACGTATGGCCGGATCGACGTTCTTGTGAACAACGTGGCGGTGACAAGCCCGGCAAGCTTCCTCGACTACCCGCTCGACGAGTTCGAGCGCGTGCTGCGCATCAACCTTGTGTCGGCGTTTTCGGCCTCCCAACGGTTCGCGCGCGAGCTTGTAAAGCGGGGCTCGGGCGGGGCGATCGTCAACATGTCTTCGATCAACGGTCAGGTCGCGCTACCTAACCAGACTGCCTATGTCACGTCGAAGGGCGGTCTGAACCAATTGACCAAGGTGATGGCCATTTCGCTGGCGCAATACAACATTCGCGCGAACGCGATCGGGCCGGGCACGATCCTGACGGAGATGTCGAAGGCGCGGGTGCTGGCGACCGAGGAATCGCGCAACCGGATCCTGTCGCGCACGCCGCTAGGACGCCCGGGCGAGGTGAGTGAAATTGCGTCGGTGGTCGCGTTCCTCGCAAGCGAAGATGCTTCGTACATGACCGGGCAGGTGGTGTACGTAGAAGGTGGCCGACTTGCGCTGAACTACGTCGTGGACGTGCCCGCTGCCGCTTGAAGGCGATCGGTTATTGATCGGTTATTGACCGGATACTGACGGGCGTCGCGATGGGCGCCATCCGTCAACGACGGTTCTGGACGTGATTGGCCCCGCAAGCTCATCGCGTTGCAGGTGACTTTCCGCGTCGGGCACGTCGGGCGGCGCGGGAGAGCGGCGGCGGGTGGGCATCGCGAAAGGGTTTGACGTTATAATTTGCGCCTGTCCTCGAAGGTAATGCGCCGTGTTTTGTGAGGCCCTTACGGTTTCAAGTTTGTCTCTGGCACTTATGTCTGGCACCTTATGGATACCACGATTTTAAAAGGCTTGACCGTCCTGGAACGGTTGGCGGAAAGCGACCAGCCGCGAGGCGTGACGGAACTTAGTCGTCAGATGAACTTGACCAAGAGTAACGTCCAACGCTTGTTGAGCACGCTCGTCGAGTTGGGTTACGCGCAAAGGGATCCCGTGACCGGCCGCTATGGACCGACGTTGCGTATGTGGGAGTTCGGTTACAAGACTCTGTCGCGCGATCGGGTAAGACTGGCAGCCGTGTCGCATTTGCGTCGGTTGTTCGAACAGTGCGACGAAACCGTGTTTCTCTGTGTTGGCGACGGGCTCGACATCGTCTATGTGGACAAAATCGAGGGCAACGATCCGAGCCGCGTCTTCTGCATGGTAGGCATGCGCGTACCGGCTTTGCGGACTGCTGCGGGGCGCGCGATTCTAGCGTTTCAGGACGAAGACACCATCGCTCACGCGATCGAGGCAGCAACTGTTGCCAGCGGCAATGGCGCGACGCCGGACCTCGCTGACGCTGATACGGAGCGGGAGCGGCTGGCGCAGATTCGGCGTGATGGTTACGCACTGTCGTTCGGCGAGTTTCGGCCGGGCGTAAACAGCCTTGCAGCCCCGGTGTGGGGTGCTGACGGGAAGGCCGTTGCTTCGGTTGTTATCAATGGATCGAGCGATCGCCTTACGCCCGAGCGACTTCAAACCCTTGCCGCCAATGTAACCGCTGCGGCCGCGCGTACATCCGAGACACTTGGGTATAGGGTCGAGTAGCAGGATCGAATAACAGTCCCAGACAGAAGTTGTTTTCGCACAAAAGACTCCAGGTCAAAACCGGAAATACATGCTGTTCAAAAATTCACGCGCCATTCGTGACGATTATCGCTCGCATCTTCTTGCAGTCCTAAATATTAAAACGGCAGATGAAAGCCATGCGTGGCTCAAAAGCTGGTCGTGTATGACGTCGATCGCAACGCCACGATGGCATTTACCCGACCTCGCGAAAAAGCTGGGCGTGGCGGCTCTGAGCGTCAAGGACGAATCGAAGCGTTCCAGTTTGCAAAGTGTCGAAGCACTTGGCGCACCGGTCGGGTTAGTACGTCTCGTCATGCGCGAATTTCCGGGCGCAGAGTTCACCGCGCAGGGTCTTTTCAGTGGGGCTCATGCGGACGCGCTTAAAGGATTCACGGTGATCAGTGCGACCGATGGCAATCATGGTCTAGCGCTTGCCGCGGGCGCGAAAAGCCTGGGATGTCGCTGCGTTATTCTTATCCATCGAAGTGTCAGCGAAGAGCGGAAAGTAGCCATCGAAAACTTCGGTGCGCACGTCATTCGCATTGACGGAAGCTATAGCCAGTCAGTGCAGGAAATCGCGCGAATGGCTGAGAGGAACGCGTGGCATGTCGTCTCCGATACCTCTTACGAAGGCTATGAAACGACCCCGCGGGACGTGATGCAGGGTTATGGCGCTATTGCCGCGGAACTCATTGCGAGTGAAGGCGCCTGCCCGAATGCACCTTCGCCTTATTCACACGTGGTAATTCAGGGTGGGGTCGGCGGCTTGGCGGCCGGTGTGATCAGCTACATGACCGAGTATTTTGGCCCGCGCCGTCCAGCCTTTTTAATAGTCGAACCGGAACGAGCGGATTGTCTTTATCAAAGCCGGCTACGGAGCGTTGATACACAAGCTTCCGGGGCGGCCGATTCCTTGATTGACGGACTTGCGTGTCGCGACGTGTCACCCCTTGCTTGGCGATTTCTGGAAAGTACCGTTGACTACTTCATCACTATCAAGAACGAGCTGGCAATCAATGCGATGAGGATCCTCGCGAAAGGGTCTGCACGGGACATTCCGGTTGTGTCGGGGGAGTCAGGCGCGGCTGGCTTGGCGGCCGTCCTGGCAATCGCTGCGTCAGCGGACGATCGGGCGCTAGCGGGATTCAACCGTTCGTCGCGCATACTCGTCATCAATACGGAAGGGGCCACGGCACCCGCACATTTCACCGAGTTGGTCGGCTGTTCACCAGCCGACGTTTTGGCTGCGCAGACATGCTGGTAAAACAGGCTATGAGTGAAGATGAATAGCGACGGAGTGGTGATCGATTGCTACAGGTCGAGAACGAGTTTCGCAGACTTCGAACCCGAGCAGCAAATCAACATCCGGTCGTTCATTTCACGCTCTTCCTTGCTCAGGATGAGGTCGCGATGATCGGGAGTGCCTTCGATCACGCCGACCTGACAGCTACCGCAAACGCCTTCCATGCATGAATAGGGTACATCGATCTCGAGCCTGATCAGTGCGTCGAGGATTGTCTCGCCCGCTTGAATGGTCACGCGCTGGTCCGAACGCTGAAGAACGACTTCGAATCCTCCTTCGAGCGCAGGTTGATCGCGCGCAGTGAAGTATTCGGCGTGCACGCGATCCGGTGGAATCGATGCCGTTGCCGTTTCGAAATCCAGCAACATACGAGTCGGGCCACAACAATAGAAATCGGCGTCCAGGCGGCTCTCCTTGACTATCTGCCGGAGGTCCAGCGCTCCATGATCCGACCTGAAGTAGAAATGCGTCTTCGGCCTCAATATCTCGAGCTGCTCGACGAACGCCGCCCGCTCGCGATGGGCCGCAGCATAGTGCAGCTCCCATGACCGGTTGAGTCGTTCCAACCGCTGAATCATGCTGTAAAGCGGCGTGATCCCGATGCCGCCCGCGATAAGGACGGAATGAGAAGACGCCTCCCGCAGACGGAAATTGTTGCGTGGCCTCCCAATGGTAAGGTTCTGACCCACGCGAAACTCAGAGTGAATGAAGCGAGACCCACCGCGGCCGGGTACCTCGTTTTTCACCGCGATCAGATAGCGGTCACGGTCATCCTGCGAGTTGACGATGGAATAGCTCCGGCTCAGTCCGTTGGCGAGGTGCAGATCGATATGTGCGCCCGCTTCAACCTCAGGAAAATATTGGCCACGGGTCGGACGAATCTCGAAGATAAAGATGCCCTCGGCCTCTTGAGTGATCGAGTGGAGTTTAGCCTCGAGAAGCGAATTGGACCCTCCGATTCCTGGAGCTTCGCCGGTTTTCATAAAGTGGTCTCTCCCTTCTGCCTTGCTCAAGGTCTCTCCAAAGTGGTGCATGTGATTCGCTGTTTTATCGGTTGAAAACGGGGCGGCACTCAAGCGAGCATGTGTCTTGTCAAGCGACCAAAGCGCCGTGCGGATTCAGGTTGCTGCGTAAAAGCGACATCCGACCATCGGCCGACACGGATTTTGGACTTCTTCTGTGAAAAAACACGCCTACAGGGAAGCCAGGTTGCTTGATCGTTCATCCCCTGCCGATGGCTCGACCGCCCTCATGGAGTTCGCGTGGGCGTGCATGAATTCATCGAAGTCGGCAATCGGCGACAGCTTGGCGATACCTCGCACACCATATTGGTCCGCGCTCGAAACGGCCTTGGGCTCGCTCCCTTGAGCAAGATCTTTGGCCAGTCTCGTGAGCACGCGCCGCGCTATCATGATCGGAAGATCTGATTTGACGAGACGCTCATTCGAGCGATCGACTATGCCTGCATGCCCCGGAATACTCAGCATTGATTCCTGTAAAGCACGGTCTTGCTCGTTGACGCCAAAAATGCCGGTAAAACTGCTTGTTGCTTGCAAATCACGGTCGATGAGGAAGTCGTTTCCGATATTCGCATCGGGAAGGTACGTGTCGATGACATAGCCATGCGCAAACCTGAATGTTCCCTTCTGCGAGCGCGGTGGAAAACGTTCACCAGACGCGACTTCCTCCAGATCCCTGGTAGAAAGCGGCCTCTCGGTTGTGTACACGTAGCCGAAGCCAGTCGTTGTGTAGTCATCGATGGGAACCCACGCGCGGCCGGCCAGGATAGGGTCGTCAATGGACCGCGGAACCGCGCTCCACATGGGCAACATCCACTGTGTGACCCGCCAGAAATACTGCCCTTCGAAGTTTCGTCGCGATCCATAGACGAAGCCGTAGTCCGTTTCCCTCAACGTGATTTGCGGAGCGCCGTCCTGAGCAAGACGCTGCCAGTCGGGGGAGTCTTTTCCAACGTTTACCTTGCTGTGCAAAAAGCTGATATGCGATGTATCGATCTCGCCTTCCGCTGCCTGTAGCCAGTTGCTCCGATGCAGCCACCGTGAGCACTTGACCTGCTTTTCATGGAGCTCAACCCATTCCATGCCGGGCAATTCCGGCATGAGCTCTTTCGGTCCCATGTAGACCCAGACAATCCCGCCACTTTCCTGAACGGAATAGCTCTTGATGCTTGCCTTTTGCTTGAGCGCCGCAAAATTGTCCGGCGGAACGATATTCGGAATGTCGACACACTCGCCGTTTACGTCGAATTTCCATCCGTGATAAACGCAGCGCAGGCCGCACTGTTCGTTGCGGCCGAAAAATAGTGGCGCTCTCCTGTGCGGGCAATAAGCGTCGACAATCCCGATGCGGCCGTTGCTGTCGCGAAATGCGACCAGATCTTCGCAGAGGATTCTGATCCGAATGGGCGGGCAATCGGCCTTTGGCAATTCTTCGCTCAACAGTGCGGGTAGCCAGAACCGGCGGAACAGATTGCCCATCGGTGTTCCCGGACCGACTGCCGTCAGGATGCGGTACGGATCGTCGCGATCAGTCATGATGTTTTTCCTATGTCTTTATCAACGCTTGATAAGGTCGTGCTGGCTTGCGGGTATGGTGTGGTCTTATCTTTTTACCGGGCTGTCTGTGCCTGAGCCAGCCAGGTTCCCGAGTGCTAAGGGAGCACGGGCACCTCGCGGCCGGTCTTCGAGGATTGCAGAACGGCCAGACACGCAAGGACGGTGTTTCGTCCAAATGCGGCGTCACGCAACGTTGGCTGAGTTCCAACCAATGCGTCGTAGAGTTCGTCGATCGTGTCACCCTGGCCATATGCACCACGACCGACGTGGGCAGGCACCGTCCGCGGCCCGTCGTCGCCATAGATCAGAACGCCATCAGGACACGGACGAAGATCGCCGCGCTCGCACGTCGCAATGACGATTCCAAAATGCGGCTGTTTTCGGTTGGCTTCGGTCGCCGCATAGTTCCGTGCGACAGGTCCGCCGTAACCCAGACGTTGCGTTTTGAATGACGCCTCTTCTGCCGGAGTCAGCTCCACAAGCAGTTTGCGGGCGCCGCCATGGTTGGGTCGTTTCTCACGGCCGCTTTCGGCGATCCAGAACTGCAGTTCGTCGCTATCGAAGTGGTCGTATCCGCTATAGGCAAGCGTGGCGAACACGCCATTCGACAGCGTAACGAACGCTGCACAGTGGCCTTCGGTTGGCCGCTGCGGATCGAGCTTTCCCGACCCTGCGCGAACCGAGACAATGGGTGCGTTGGCGATGGTCTTGATGACATCGAGTTGGTGCGGCAACTGGCTGAAGAGAATACCTCCGCCTTTCGAAGTGTCGAGCTCTTCCGGACGACGCGGCCGATACAGATAGTCGGTGTAGTTCCACGCATTGATCATCGCCAGTCGACCCAGCTCGCCGCTGCGGACGATGTCGCGCATGGTTTTGACGACGGGGTCGTGACTTCGCGACGTACCGACAACGATCTGGACTTTGTGACGCTCCACGGCATCGACCATCCTTTGAGCGTCGTCCTCGCTCAAGGTGAGCGGCTTCTCGACGATGATGTGCTTGCCGCGCTCTGCGGCGAGGACGACCTGCTCGCAGTGGTACTGGTGAGGAGACGCGATATACACCGCGTCCAAATCGGTGTTGTCCAGCATCGGGAGCAGACTGTCGTAAGTCGCGATGCCGTAGTCCCGCCCGAAAGCCGCACGAGTCTCGGCATTCGGGTCGCAGGCGGCCACAATTTCTGCGCTCGGATGGCGCTTCATCGCCGGCGCCATCAGAACGGAGCCGGCGAAACCCAACCCACAAATACCAAAGCGCAATCGGTCCATTACTTGTGTGCTCCAACGCAAGGTTTACGTTTGTCTAAAGCAACCATCGGATTTCTGGTCGTATCCATGTCGAAATAAAAGCAGATACCATCACCACAAAGTATACTTAAGTCGTTATTAGGATACCCAATCCCAAAAAATCGTCAACCTCAAATTCAAAAAAAGGGGGTTTGTCGCGTGCAAGCGCGGAGCGGCCGAGCTTTCAAAGCCGGGAGACGCTCGGAAAATTCCGCGTGGATGGGTGGCTGCGATGAGGACTTGGTGGAGATCTCGCCCTCCGCGACCCGTCTGGTCACGCGCAGCGAGATTTGAAAACGATATGCCGAATCGCTGGCACCGGCGAGCAGGGGCACGGCGCTCACGAGACATGTGGCGGGCGGTTGACGGTGAAGAGATTGCGATCGCCGACGATCACGGCGGTATGAAAACCTGCCGCGCTGAGGCGATGGGTCCGCTCGTGGGAGCGCTACATTGCGGCGGTACTGTCCGCCTGAAATGGCGAACAGTACCGCCGCGGGCATGGGTGCACTTGCGCCTGTCTTGCGCTTTGCGCGGGCCATGGCCGTCCCGCCGCGCTTGCACGCTATGCGAATTTGCCGCCGGCGATGTCTTCAGCGAGCTGCGCGCGGACTCTTGCTACGAGGGGGGCATTGACGGCGGTGGCGACGAAAGACGGTTCGCTATTTGCCTAGCGGCCGCGCGGGCGAATTGATTTTCAGGTTCGACTTGCCATCCTTCATCGAGCGGGCCGCCATGGCTTCGGTGTGGCGCAGATGGTTGCGCGTGATCGTCGCGGCGTCGCCGGCACGCTGGTCGCGGATCGCCTCGTAGATTGCGAGGTGCTCGTGCGCGGTTTCTGAGCGCTCGTTCCATTCCGATTCAAAGAAGTAGCGCGCAAGGCGAAGCTCGAGATCGTGGATGACGTCATACGCGAGGCGGTTGCCGGCCGCTTCCGCAATCAGCGAATGGAACTCGAGATTTACGCGCGAGCTGGTGACGAAGTCGTTGATCTTGATCGCCGCTTCGCCTTCCTCGATCAGCGCCGCAAGCTGCTGCAGATGGACGGTGCGCCTGCGATGCGCGGCAAGGGCGGTGGTTTCCGGCTCGATGATCATGCGCAGCTCAAACAGCTCGTGCAGCTCGCTGAGGGATAGCGCTCGTACATAAGTGCCGCGGCGCGGCGCCGATTCAACCCAGCCCTTTGCTTCGAGCGCCTTCAGCGCCTCACGCACCGGGATCTTGCTGACACCGAAGCGCTCGGCGATGTCGTCGATCATCAGCCGCTCGCCGCCGGCCAACTTGCCAGTGACGATCTCGCGAAAGAGCGCCTCGTACACGCCTTCCTGCGGCACGTCGAGCGGGCTCGCGACGTCCGCTGCTTCGTCGGGGGATTGCAGCGCTGCCATGTTTTTCCTCGCGTGTCGGTCGCCGTGATGGTGATTGGATGGTATCTGCTAAGCGGACAAAGTATACCGGGGGATCTTAGTCGTCGTACCGCTGACGGAGCGGCTACAGCCCGGAGTACCGGACTTACCCGAATACGCTGGGATAAAACGGCACCCAGCCGGAATATTCGCTTGACGTTGATTTTGTATTGGGTATTCTATAAATCAACAAAGTATACCAGATATGTATTAAGGCTACTAAATGTAGATTTCGCACATCGGCGTCGATCCAACCCCGTGCCCGCACGATGAAGTCGTGACCGCGCAGCGCCCAAGCCACGGCGGTGAAATCGAAGCGAACGCAACGATAACCCGCCACCTGCTTAGCGAGCACGAGCTTCGCACTCGCACGGCCGGCCACCTAGGTCGTTGTATGGGGTATCGGGGCTCTGCCGCGGCCATTTCCGAAACGATGAAGAAGGATGCGTCATGACCCTGCAGCAACACACCCGTGATTCGATCGATCGCGCGGGCATTGTCGGCGTGGCCGCCGTGCCACACGCGCCGCAGTTCCTGTCGATGCCGGAGACCGAGGACCACGGGCAGGTCGCACGCGTGCGCGCCGCGATGGCTGCTCTCGGCGCTCGGCTGCGCGCGCTCAAACCGGACTGCGTGATCGTGTTGTCGAACGATCACGGCGACCACTTCGTCACGCACTCGGTTGCGCCGTTCTGCGTGCACGCGGCCGAGCGCGCCGACGGCATGCACAAGCATCGCGGCGCCTGGGCGCTCGATGCGTCGTGCGCATATCCGCTGGTGCGTGCGATGGGAGACGAGTCCTTCGATCTCGCGTTCACGCTCGACGCGAAAATCCCGACGTCGTTCACGATCCCGTACGAGTTCATGGGCTTCGACCGTGATACGCCGATGACGGCGATCTTCGTCAACGCGTATGTGCCGCCGCAGCCGTCGCCGCTGCGCTGCCACGCTTTCGGTCAGGCGCTTGCGCGCGCGGTCAAGAGAATGGGGCGGCGCGCGGTGCTGATCGCGAGCGGCGGGCTGTCGCATTACCCCGGCACCGTCCACTACCCGAAGCCTGATGTCGATACCGACCGCGTACTGTTCGAGCAGATGAAAGCCGGCAATCTCGCGCATCTGCTCGCGTACGACGAAGCAGCGCTCGATGCGACCGGCAACGTCGAATTGCGGATGACGCTGGTCGCGGCCGGCGCGATCGCGTCGGCCGGACAACGCAAACCGTTCATCGCCGAGTTCGAGCCGTCGTGGCATCACACGTATGCGGTGCTTGGCTGGAACCTGAGCCTGCCCGTCGAGCGCGCGTCGTTGATCTATCCAGCGCTGCCGCCGACGCGCGTTGGGCTGGTGCGTGCTGTGCAGACGCTGCGCGTCGATGGCGCCGCCGCACGCCGCTTTGTCAAGGATCCCTCCGCTTATTGCGACAGCTTCGCGCTCGCCGCTGACGAACGCGCGGCGCTGATCGCAGCTGACTTCGACGCGTTGCGCGACCGCTTCGACATCCATGCGCTGCTGACGGCCGGTGCGCTCGCGCAACTGCGCATCCAGCGCGGCAACGGCCGCTGATTTTTTAAACGAACCTCATCCATACAACCAAGGAATCCAGATGACGATTGCTGTATCCGAAACACTCAAGGGCGCGACGCCCGAAGCTCGCCTCGCCGAACTCGGTTATACGCTGCCGGAACTCCGCAAGCCTGCCGGCAACTACTGCGGCGCGGTGACGGCCGGCAAGCTCGTATTCGTCGCGGGTCACGGCACCTTCAACGGACCGACGCAGACGCACAAGGGCAAGCTTGGCGCCGACGTGTCGGTCGATGAGGGCTATGCGGGCGCGCGCAACGCGGCGATCAGCGCGCTCGCGTCGCTGAAAGCGGAGATCGGCGAGCTGTCGCGCGTCAGGCGAATCGTGCGCTTGTTCGGCATGGTCGCATCTACGTCGAATTTTCATCGGCAGCCGGAAGTGATCGACGGCGCGTCCGACGTGCTGACTTCTGTGTTCGGCAAGGACGGTGTACATGCGCGCTGCGCGGTCGGCTTCGTCGCGCTGCCGTTCGACATGCCGATCGAACTGGAAATGGTTGTCGAGATCGACTGAGGACGACATGACTCCGACTGCGGAAATCGTCCGTGACGGGATCGCCGGACTGAGCGTGGGGCGCTCCTCGCCCAACAAGGTTTTTCGTCTACTCCACGTTCTTCGACAACCGGATGCGAGCCGCCGATCAAGGTCTGCGGCAAGCCGCCTCGATATCCGCAAGGAACTGGCATCGTGCTGAACAAGGGAAGCAAGACGCCGCCGCCAGGTTGCGCGACCGTGCTGGACGCAATCGCGCTCACGCGGCCGGCCGGCAGGGTGGCGCGATGAACGCTACGGCAAAGCCCCGCGCACGCGCGCGGCAGTTCGGCACACGCCACGCAGCGGTGACCGGCCATCACCTCGCGAGCCGCGTGGCGATGACAACGCTCGCGCGCGGCGGCTCGCTCGCCGACGCGATGATCGCTGCGTCGGCGATGCTTACCGTCGTGCTGCCGCACGCGACGTCGCTCGGCGGCTGCGCAATGATGCTCGCGTTCGATGCGAGGTCAGGCCAGGTGAGTGCGCTCAACGGCAGCGGCACCGCGCCCGCGGCTGCCGATCGTTCGGAGTTCGCCGGGCGAGGCAACGCTGCGATCGATCCGCGTGGCCCGCGCAGTTGGGTCGTGCCGGGCCTCGTCGCGCTGTGGGCCAAAGCGCATGCGCGCAGCGGTCGCCTCGCGTGGCACACCCTGTTCGCCGACGCGGCCGCGGCCGCACGCGATGGCATTGGTTTTTCGAGCGAGCTCGCGCGCAATCTCGCGCTCGCACAGCCCGACGTGCGCCGGCAGCCTGGCTTTGCCGAAGCGTTCCAGCTCGACGGGCGCGATCGCGTCGCCGGCGAACGGCACCGGCAACCCGCCTTGGCCGACACCTTGCACCAGATCGCCGCGCATGGCGCGCAGGCGTTCTATCGCGGACCGATCGCTAAGGCGTTGGCCGCGTTTTCACAGGCGCACGGCGGCCTCTTGTGCGAAGACGACTTCGCCGGCTTCGACGCGCCATGGAGCGAGCCGGTGCGGCAGCGCTATGGTGCAAACGAGGTTTGCGTGATGCCGCCGAACTCGGTCGGCGTGCTGATGCTCGCGCAACTGGCAAGCCTGCATGCGATGCCGCAGGCGACGCGCGACGACGCGCTCGCCGCGCAGATCACCGTCGCGCGTGAACTGCTCGGGCCACTGCGCGACCGCGTCGCCGATTCATCCGCGCGATGGCCGCTCGAGATCGACCGCAATGCTCGCGCGGAGTCTCGCGCGCATGCGACGCCAGGCATCAGTGAGCCGGGCGACACCGCTGGCATTGTGCTCGCCGATGCGCACGGCAACGCGCTCGTGATGCTGCAAAGTGTCTTCCAGCCGTTTGGCAGCGGTTGCGTCGACCCGTCGACCGGCATTTTGATGAACAACCGCCTGCATGAGTTCAGCCTCGATCCGGCCGAGCACAACGTGCTCGCACCGGGCAAGCGGCCGGTGCATACGCTGAACCCTTACATCGTGCTGCGCGACGGCCGCCCCGCATGGTGCGCAGTGTCGCCGGGCGGCGTGAGCCAGACGACCACCGGCGTGCAGTTCCTCGCCAACGTGCTGGACGAACGGATGACGCTGCCAGATGCGATCGATGCGCCGCGCTGGAGCCAGTCGCGCGACGGCGATCTACTGTGCGAGCCCGGTTTTCCGGCGGCCGTGATCGACCGGCTTGAAGCGCAGGGGATCGCGGTCACGCGCGATTCGCTACACCCGTTCTATTTCGGATCGCTGAAGGCGGTCCACGTGCATGGCGACGGCATGCTCGAGGCGTCGGCGGATTTGCGCCGCGAGGCCAACGCGATGGTCGAGTAACCGCGCGCCGTGCGCTACACGCAGTCAGCACACGCAATCGGCAATACGTGTTTGGCAATACGCGGTTCAGGCAACACCACACGCAAGCGCAGCGGCACAACCGGCTCGCCCATCCGTGTCGATCAGCAACGAAGGCCGTCTTCGAAAACCCACGTTCAGGAAAAGCAGATGCGTCCTTATCAGATCACCTTATTGTGCCTTTGCAGAAGCAGCGCAATGTAGCTCGCCTCGTTTCTGTGTGCTTTCAAAATCGACCTGCGACACGCTGGGTTCAGCGTCGCAACCTTCATTGCAGAGCGGAGTTCAGCATGTCTTACTTCTCGCACATGTTCAGTCGTTTGGCCGGGGCCGTGCTGGCCGCAGGCATCGCGTTCGCCACACCGGCATGGGCCGAATCGGCCGATGCCGGTACGATTTCGAGCGGTCATATGAAAGTGGCCATGGCCGCGACTTATCCGCCCTTCGAATCGGTGCAGGACGGCAAGATCGTCGGTTCGGATCCCGACTTCGGTAATCTGCTCGCAAAACAGCTCGGCATGACCGTGTCATTCGAAGACGCGAAGTTTTCGATGCTGATCCTCGGCCTGTCGGCGCGCCGCTATGACGCGATCATCTCCGGCATGTACGTTACGCCGGAGCGAACCGCGCAGGCGGCGGCGATTCCCTATGCGCAGACATCGAGCGCGATTCTCGCGACCGCGGCGAGCGGGCTCAAGCCCAAAACGCCCGAAGATCTCTGCGGCATGCGCGTCGGCATCGTGTCGGGCACGGCCTATCTGCCGAAGCTGCATGAGCTGTCCGCCCGCTATTGCAAGACCTCCGGCAAGGGCGAGATTGATATCGCCGAGTACCCGACGACTGCGGAAGCCATTCAGGCGATGCTGGCGAACAATGTGCAGGCGGGCATCCAGGTGGCGAACACGGCATACGCGCTGGCCGCGAAGTCGAATGGCCGGATTCTCGTGTCGTCGACCGATCTGATCTATCCGCAGGTGATCGGCATTTACGTGCGCAAGGACAACGCCGCGCTTATCCAGGCGATCACGAAGGGCATTCAGGGACTGAAACAAAGTGGCGAGCTCGACAAGTGGCTCAAGGACAACCACCTGTACATGGCGCCGGGCAGCGCGAGCTGAATGCGACGGCCGGCCCGCTTTATTGGTTTTTGCGCGTGACGAGAGAAGCTCATGAAATTCGACCTGCCTTACATGCTGTCGCTGTTCGCGATGCCGGAGTTGTGGCGCGCGGCGCTGACGGTGATAGAACTTAGCGCCGTATCGTGGATCCTCGCGGTGGTGCTGGGCTTTCCTCTTGCCTGCGCGAGGCTGTCACGCCGTGCGTGGCTGTCGATGCCGGCCGGCATCTACATCTGGTTCTTCCGCAGCGTACCGCTACTGGTCGCGGCGATCGTGATCTATAACCTGCCGCAGATGTTCCCGGCGACCGGTCCGTGGTTCTCTCATCCGTTTTTTTCTGGCATGGTGGCGCTGGTGCTGACGGAGACCGCGTATATGGCCGAAATCCATCGTGGCGGACTGAATTCGGTCGCGCGTGGCCAGCGTGAAGCGGCCTTCGCCCTCGGCCTGCAGGGGGTTGGCATCCAGCGGCTGGTGATCATTCCGCAGGCGCTGCGCATCGCGCTGCCGACGCTTGCGAATCAGTACATTGCCTGCGTCAAGCTCACGTCGCTGATTTCGGTGATCTCGCTCGGCGAACTGCTGCTGGTCGGGCAGCAGCTCTATGCGCAGAACCTGCTGGTGATGGAGACGCTGTGCGCGATTACGGTCTACTACGTTGGAATTGTCACGGTCTTCGGCTGGATCGTTCGCTATCTGGAGAACCGCTTCGATCTGCCAGCGCGGCAGCCCGGGGCACTCGATGCGCTGCAGGTCAACGCGCTGCGCGCGCGACTTGCGCCCGAGACGTTCGGGCCCCGAGCCACGGTGCGCGACGCGACGCCCGCGCTGATCCTGCAACGACTTCATAAGCGTTATGGTGCGCATCACGTACTCAAAGGCATCGATCTGCAGGTGCGCCGCGGTGAAGTGGTCTCGATAATCGGGCCGTCGGGTTCGGGCAAGACTTCGCTGATACGCACAATTAACGCGCTCGAACCGCTTGACGACGGCGAGATCGTGCTTTACGGAAAACCGTTCATCGCGGCTCGTGCCAAAGGCTTGAACCGCGCGCGCCGTGAGGGTTTGCTAACCGTCGGCATGGTGTTCCAGAGCTTCAATCTGTTCCCGCATCGCACAATTGCCGAAAACGTGATGCTCGCACCACGCTATCACCGTCGCCGTAACGCCGCCGACGCGCGTACGCAGGCGCTCGGTTTGCTCGACAAGGTCGGTCTCCTCGCGCATGCGGACAAGTATCCCCACCAGTTATCGGGCGGGCAGCAGCAGCGTGTCGCCATCGCGCGAGCACTCGCGATGGAACCCGCGATCATGCTTTTCGACGAGCCGACCTCGGCGCTCGACCCGGAACTGGTGGGTGAAGTGCTGAAGGTGATTTCCGCACTCGCCGACGAAGGAATGACCATGCTGATCGTCACGCACGAAATGGATTTTGCGATGTCGATTTCCGATCGCATCGTGTTCATGGAGGACGGCGTGATCCAGTTGGCTGCATCGCCGAACGAAATTCGCCAAAGGGCGGACGCGGACCGAATTCGCCGCTTCATCGGCGTGGAACAGGGGCAGGGCAATCGGCAGGCGGAGCGTGCGGCGCGGGTCGTGAGCCCGGTTTCGCTGGTCAACCAGGGCGCGCTTGGTAGCGCCTGATCTTTCAATCCACTCGCAGCACAGGACCTCAATCACATGAAGCTCGTCAGTTTTCTCGCTTCGGGACGCGCGTCGTACGGCGTAGCGACCGATAACGGTATCGTCGATGCCGCGCCGTTTGCAGCGGATCTGGGCGCGACACTCAAGGAGGCGCTCGCGCGCGATTCGCTCGGTGCGCTCGCCGATCGCGCATCGGGTACGCCCCAGATGCTCGCGTGGTCCGATGTCGAACTGCTGCCGGTCATCCCGGATCCGCAGAAGATTTTGTGCGTCGGCATCAACTATCTGTCGCACGTCAAGGAGACGGGGCGCGAAGTGCCGGACAAGCCTATGCTGTTCGCCCGTTTCGCCGATTCGCAAACTGCGCATGACGGGCCGATCGTGAGGCCCCGGGCGTCGGAGCGGCTCGACTTCGAAGGCGAGCTCGCGGTCGTGATAGGCAAGCGTGCGCGACACGTGAAGGCAGCCGATGCGTTCGACGTGATCGCGGGCTATGCGTGCTACAACGACGGAAGCATTCGCGACTGGCAGCGCCATACGTCGCAGTTCACGCCGGGCAAGAACTTCTCGCAAACGGGCGGATTCGGACCGTGGCTCGTGACCCCCGACGAAGTGGGCGATCCGTCGGCGCTGTCGCTGACCACGAGACTCAACGGCGAAATCATGCAGCAGGCCATCAACGACGACCTGATTTTCCCGGTACCGAACCTGATCGAATATTGCTCGACGTTCTGCACGCTGCTGCCCGGCGACGTGATCATCACCGGCACGACCGGCGGTGTCGGCGCATTCCGCGAACCGCCTCTGTGGATGAAGGCGGGAGACGTCGTCGAGGTGGAGCTTTCCCGGATCGGGACTCTGCGCAACTTTGTAATTGATGAGGAGTCTTGATCTGGCCGGTGGTGGCCGAGAACGTGCATGGTAGACGATGGCCCGGGGCGTGGAACGATTAGGCACGGCGACAACTTCCTCGTGCGGACGCGCGAGCTATGGGCGCAGCGCGATTATGGCGTGGTTGTCGTGGATTCGATCGGCCATCAGTCGTTGCGCGGGCACCTTCCAACTGCCTACCATATCTGTGCTCAGCCAACTGCTGGTCGCAGCGTGTTTTTACCCGCTCATTCCTTACGCATTGGAAATGAAGGCATTGAAGACAATGTTTCACTATCAGTTTGGTATTTTGATGAGTGCCGAGCCCTTGGTCGCGGTCGTGATTGGGTGGACGATGCTGGGTCAGGGAATCAGTCGCTGGCAGATCGTGGGGCTTGCGATGATTACCTTTTCCAATGCACTGTCGGCAAGTCGTCGAGGCGTCTCGGAGTCTGTGTCTGAAACCACTCGATAAGCGACCAGATTTGATCTGTGCTGTATCGTCACCCCGTCTGCTAGGTTCGAGACATCGAGTCGGGCGCTCGGTCTTCGAGAGATTGAACAAGCTGTGCCCGCACTGCGGAGGTGATGTGAGGTTGTCGTTCTCCCTCAATCATGCCGATCACGCGTTGCCATTTTGCGTTTGGCAAGGCTAGGGTTTCCAACAATGAATCATGAGACCATCCAACGTGTTTGAGCTTAGGTACCACTGAGATCCCGACGTTCTGCCGGACCAACTCGATGATGGCCGCGATTGAGTTGACTTCAAGGATTTCGTTTGGCTTCACATGCATCCTGCGAAGCGCGCGTTCGACATTTGCGCCAGTCAACGAGCGCCGGTCAAACCGAATGAAGGGCTGTGAATTCAGCAGATCCGCAGGATCTGCGCCGGGTGCCGCAATCTGAGTGCTTGCCAGAAGAACGAGAGGTTCCTCGTAAAGAGGTGTCCATCGTTCTACTGCGGGCGTATCGCGTAAGACGTCGATGATCAACGCCGCATCTATCTCCGCGCTGCGCACTTGCCGTACAAGCTCGAAAGAGTTTCCAAGAACAAGCCGAACGCTTAGGGCAGGAAATCGGGCTTTCAAGGCAAGCACATTGTTCGACAAGAATCCCATGGCCGAAACAGTAGCGCCAATTGTAATCGCACCCGCAAGTCCTTGATCGAGGCCAGTACCTATCAGCAATGAGTCGTAATCTGCGACCACTCGTCGCGCGTGAGGCACCAACGCACGCCCAGCCTCATTCAACTGGATCATCCGGCGCGATCGATCAAACAGCGGTCGGCGGCATTCTTCCTCGAGCGCTCTCATTTGTTGGCCAACAGCGGCTTGGGTCAACGCCATCCGATTCGCGGCTGCGGCTAAAGAGCCGTACCTTTCAACTGCAAGAAATGTTCGCAGCGTTCGTATTTCACTCATCTCACCACCCGCGTTCAGCGCATGATCTCACGATACTAAATTTTATCTTTAGCAAAATTATAAAAAAATGCGTTTTTGTTTTTATTTAGTGCGGTTCACAATCGGGTCACCGGTCGGGCGTGCCACTGAACTACGAAGCGAGCGGTCATGGATCTGCCGGAGTCCGGGAGAAGGATGGCTGTTGTCGTTATTTTGTAAGTTTGCGCAGCGTTCGTCGAGAACGTGATTGCTATCCCGATAGCGCGGGTACCAATCAGGTAACAAGGAATCCTACAGAAATACTTGTACGACTATTTTGAGCCCTCGTAGTGGGGTCTCGATTGCCGAGAAAACCATGCAAACCATCAATCAGTTCCCGTTCGTTTCAGTTGCAGGAAATCCCTTTGACCGCGGTCGCCAATATGGCGTCCAGGTAGCGCAACGAGTACGTGCAAGTGCTGCGATGTACACGCAAACGCTCGCAGACCTTGGCTACAGCAATGGATCGCGAGAGGCGCTCATCCGCTCAATGGAACGTAGCATTGGCGAGTTTGGCGCCCATTACCTCGACGAGATGCGAGGGATTGCAGAAGGCTCCGGCGTGGCTTTCCAGGACATCGTGATGATCAACGCGCGAACCGAGGTGCTGGCGAAAGCGCGGGCAGAAAAAATAGCGGCAGTGAATGAAGATGCCGGCGATGGATGTACCGGCGCACTGGTCCTGCCCGATCGATCGGCGACAGGGCGCCTGATTCATGGCCAGAACTGGGACTGGCGTGCCGATTGCGCCGAAACAGGCATTGTCCTGAGAGTGCGCAACGACGATGGCCCTGATTTTTTGACGTTCGTCGAAGCGGGGGGACTTGCGCGAAGCGGCCTCAACAGCGCCGGCGTGTCGATCACGGCCAACTACCTCGAATCCGAGCGCGACTTCAAGCAGGTAGGGGTTCCGTTGTCGCTGCTGCGCCGCAGTGTGCTTGAGCAGTCGGTCTTCGCAAACGCGTTGAAGGTGGTCGCAACGACGCCCAAGTCGTGCTCGAACAACGTCATGCTGGGTATGGCGGAGGGGTTTGGCATCGATCTGGAGTGCGCGCCGGATGAAGCCTTTCCCCTCTATCCGGGCGATGATCAACTCATCGTGCATGCGAATCACTGGGTAAGCCCGATTGCGCGAAGCAAGTTGATCGATATGGGCTGCGAGAACTCTTCTGACAGCCACTACCGTGACTGGCGCGTAAGAAAGATCCTCAACCAGTCGGCGTTGATAGGCCGCCAGGAATTGAAAGATGCGCTATTCGACTCGTTCGGAACGCCGTTTTCCGTCTGCCGGCCTCCCCGGCCTGGTACGCGTCACGCGATGACCGCGACGGTGGCTATGGTCATTATGGAACCCGCGCTTGGGGAGATGGAGGTTGCTCCTATGCCAGCGCTGAACCGCACGTTCACTCGTTATAGCCTCACCGGCGAACCAGTCGTTCTTGCCGACTGAGTATCAAAAAAATTATTTCATCAATGGGTCGGAGGAACGACATGAGAATTCCTGTAGATACTGAAGCGGCTGAGCCAAAGCGACCCAGTCCGCGACAGATCCGTAGAGCTATCACAACATCCGTAGTTGCGAATGGCCTGGAATGGTTTGACTTCTTTGCCTACGCCTATTTCTCGAAATCGATTGCCCAAGTGTTTTTTCCCAGCGACAGCGCTGTCGTTTCATTGTCTTTGACGTTCGGAACCTTCGCGTTAGGTTTCGTCGTGCGCCCGTTTGGTGGTGTGCTGCTTGGAATGTACGCGGATCGAGTGGGCCGGGCGCGGGCGCTGTCATTCCTGATGATGATGATGGTGGTCGCTACGCTTCTAATCGGGCTCGCCCCGGGCTACGCGACGATAGGCGTCACCGCGCCGTTGCTTGTCGTTCTGGCGCGCCTCCTTCAAGGTCTTTCGGTCGGAGGTCAATATAGTATGACCTCGGTCATCTTGGTCGAGATGGCACCGGCCGGCAAGAAGATGTTCTACGGCAGTTTCAACAATGTTGCGCAATCCGTAGCGGGTCTGCTTTCGTCCGGCGGAGGTTACTTGCTGACTACGCATCTGCCCGCCGCAAGTCTGGTTAGCTGGGGATGGCGCGTTCCCTTTCTCGTGGGAGCCCTTGCCGGCCCGCTGGGTCTTTACATCCGTCATCGCGTTGCCGAGTCGCCCGATTTTCAGGAAAGTCGGCGGCACGCCGGGCCAGACCGATCGATCGCGACGAAATTTACGAGCTTCCTGAGGGAGCAGGGCGACGCCGTCTTGTGTGCGATCGGCGTCATGATCATTGGTACCGCTTCGAGTTATGTATGGACTTCGTATTTACCAATTTACGTCGAACGTCAGCTGCATCTGCCCCTCTCCAGCGCACTGATCGGGATCTTCATTGGAGGTTTGATCAATGTGGTCTTACTACCAGTCTCAGGCAAGCTTGCCGATCGATTCGGCGCGTACCGGCTGTTCTATCCGACGGTGATCGCGGCGGCCGTGTGTACATTCCCGCTCTTCTGGTTCATTAACACACAGCCGTCCGTGACTCGCCTGATTACCGGCCAGATCATTGCATCCGTGCTCCAGGCCATGATATCGGGCCCGCACTCAGGAATGTTGGCAATGATCTTTCCAGCACGGACTCGCTCCACCGGCGTCGCGCTGTCCTATAACCTGGCGGTGACGGTTTTTGGCGGCATGGCACCGTTGACTATTAGTTTGCTGATCCATTTCACGGGGAACAATCAGATCCCCGCGTTCTACGTGATATTTGCTGCGTTGTTATCGCTCGCGCTGGTGCGCTTTACCCGGACCGGCCAGATGGCCACTATCGCGGAGCGTGAGCGACGTCCGATCGGACCGATCGGCGAGATCGACGCGCATCGCATGAGCATGGCTGCGGAAGAGTGAGCATCTTCGGAAAGCGATATCCGAGTAACGCCGGCTGTGTGACGAGAACTAGCGCATAGATTGATGTACTAAATGCAGAGCCTTTTGGACAATTAGAGATCGATGAAAACAGACAAGAATTGCAGGATCCAGACCTTGGCCGTGCATGCCGGCCACGACGTTGACGCGGCAACGGGTGCGGTGACCGAAGGGATTCATTTGTCCACCACCTACGAGCGTGATCCGGACGGAGGTTACGAACGCGGTTATATGTATGGAAGAAATAGCAATCCGAATCGGTTCGGTCTTGAAACCGCCCTGTCAGCGTTGGACGGCGGTGCCGTCGCCGCGGCGTTCAGTTCGGGCGTCGCAGCAGCGGCGGCAATTTTCCAGGGTTTGATGCCCGGCGACCATGTCATTGCGCCGATCGATTGCTACTACGGTACGGCGAGACTATTGAAGCAGCTGTTCGCCAAGTGGAATGTGTCAGCGTCGTTTGTCGATATGACCCGGCTCGATACGGTGAGGAGCAACTTAACGCCTGATACTAAAATAATCTGGATTGAAACGCCCTCGAATCCGCTTCTACGCTGCGTGGACATCGTTGCACTGGTCGAACTTGCGCACTCGCACGGCGCTCGTGCAGTGGCGGATAACACGTTCGCCAGTCCCATTGTTCAACGCCCACTAGAACTTGGGTGCGATGTTGTGACATATTCGACAACGAAATTCCTCGGCGGGCGCGGGGATGTCTTGGGCGGTGTCGTGGTATCAAAAGACGACGACGAGCATTTCGCTCAGGTACGCGCCGCTCAAGCATTCGGCGGCGCGGTGCCGTCGCCGTTTGATTGCTGGCTTCTGATGCGCAGCCTGCCTACGTTGCCATACAGAATGCAGGCACATTGCGACAATGCGCAGCGGCTAGCGGAGTTCCTGCATAGTCATCCCAAAGTGAGTGCTGTCCATTACCCTGGACTTGAAGGCGACAGCTCCCACGCTATTGCGAAACAGCAAATGTCGCACTTCGGCGGCATGCTCTCTTTTGAAATGGAGGGGGGGAAGCCAGCCGCGATGGCCGTTGCGGCGAAGGTCCAGTTGTTCACCCGCGCCACAAGTTTTGGTGGCGTTGAAAGCCTGATAGAACATCATGCATCGATGTCAGGGCCGGACAGCACCGTGCCGGAGGCACTGCTCCGTATCTCAGCGGGGTTGGAACATATCGACGACCTGATTGACGACATATCGAATGCGCTGGCCGACAGTGTTTAAGGGTAAGCAGTTCACTATCCAAGAAAACCCCGTTGATTCGAGCGTCGTCTCTGTGCTTAACGTTGCTCGAAGCGCGGTGAAGTTCTAAGATCCGACGCTGGTACATGGAGCGGCTCGCGAACGCAACCATGACGGGCGTCAGAGATCGAGTCGTGATGCGGTATGGGGTCCCCTTGATTTCGTTGCATTTTACAGGGATAGCAGCACCTAGGCGTCATGAGGCTTTGCGAAACGGCCCCATTAAAAAATCTCATTAAATCAAGTACTTCCTCTCTGGTCTCTTTCCGGCAGCGGGAACGCCTTGATGGCGACGACTCGAAGCTAGGGGTATGGCGAATAACGGACCACCAAATCCGGCCAAGCATTTCAGCGCAGTTCACCTGGCAGCGAACGCTTCGCGGATCTGTTTGGCACGTTTCACTTCGTCGCTATGCAAGTAGATCGACGTCGTCGAGATCGAAGCGTGACGGAGATTGTCGCGTACCGTTGTCAGATCGGCACCGCGTGCGAGCGCGTGAGTCGCATGCGTATGTAGAGTCCAGTGCGGGCTCGCGCGACGCAGCTTTTCCGCGAGTACCGGGTTGTCCGCTTCGATGACCTCGGCCGCTTTCGAAAAGAACCGCCGTGTGATCTCCCATAGCCGTACACCGCTGATGCCTGCCGCACTGTCCTGCTCGAGGCTGCCGATGAGTGGCGTATTGGGATGCCATCGGGTCGGCGTGACCGGCAGCCTTCGCTCCACCAGATAGCGGTCCAGCGCAGTACGGGCCAGTGGAGGCAGCGCAACCTAACCCGCCTTGTGGCCTTTCCCGATAAGGCTCACCCAATGATCGCCGCGGGCATCGGTTTCGATGTTGCTGAGACGGGCACCGACCAGCTCGCTCGCACGCAGGCCGGTCGCATACGCAAAGTCCAGCACGAAACGCAGGCGTTGCGCCGCGGGCGCGTCCCAGCCATACGACCACTCAAGTCCGTCAGCAATGGCACGCACGAGCATCCACTCGCCTTCGGTAAAGGCGTGGGAGGTATCGAGGACATTCGCGAGATTTTCAAGGGTCGTTTGACCCTCAACATATGCTTCCGAGTGGCTTGTAGGCCGATCTGAGAGGTCGATTTTCCTGCCTATAGTGCGGTGTGGCAACAGCGGGCGGCGACTTTTTCAACATCATCCCTAGAAGCTGCCGATTAGGTGGCGCCCGGTCCACCTTCTATAGAGGGTCGACTTGAGGCATTCGCTGTGCGCAATAGCGGCTGCTTGGTTCAGAAGCGGTCACGGACCTGCTTTTGCACACCTTGGATCGATAGTCATCTTGCTACCAGTTGAGTTTCAGCCCGGCCTCGGTTGCGCGATGCCGATCGTCGTCGTCCGCATGCAGGTATTGGAAATGTGCTGCAGCACATTTCCAATATTACCGACAGAAAGGTTTTATGCGCAGTAGCCAAGGTAAAGGCTTTGTAGGCAAGCCCCCAGCGTTGGTTTTCTGCACATAAAAGTTTCATGATGGGTGTCTTGGCGGCCATCGGGGCCGCCGTTGTGAGGAGCTCGATCATGGAGCATTCCACCCATCAAGTTTCAAGCCGCCTTTCGTTGGAGCAGGTCATTGCCGGTGCCGTGGGCGAACTCGAGAGGCTTCAATACAGCAGACGATCGCTGGGGCGCTATCGCGTAGTCTGGCGACATCTCATCGTTTTTGGTCACGAGATGAGCCTAGGAGACGAGTACTCACAGAAGCTGGCGAAACAGTTTTGCACCGCGTATCAGATGCGTGAGGGTGAACGCCTGAACTCACGCCAGGCGTGGCGACGGCATATCGTGTTTGCCCTTAAAGTTCTGGAGGACTTTGCACATGACGGGCGCATTGAGCGCACCGTCACCGATATGCAGAAGATACAAGTCCCGGCGCCCATGAACAGGACATTGCGTGACTATGAACTGTACTGTCGGGATCGCCTTCATCTTCGCCCAACAACCCTTCGCGAGCGGATGCGTGAGATCGCGATATTCGCGGATTTCCTTGGTTCAAGGAACATCACGTTTTTTGATCAGATACAGCCGGCCGATCTCTGCGCATTTGTGACCTCGCAACATCGCCTGGTGGCCAAGTCCGTCTCGCGAATCGTTTCCGATGTGCGCGGTTTTCTGCGGTTTCTTCTGCTGCGAGGACTTCTGCAGCGGGATCTCAGTCATGTATTGCCAGTAGTCCACGTTCCCCGAGATGCGACTGTTCCATCGGTCTGGGACCCAGAACTCGTGACCAGGTTGCTCGAAGTCGTTGATAGAACCTCGCCCAAAGGCAAGCGCGATTACGCGATCCTTCTGCTGGCCTGTCGCCTCGGATTGCGAGTGAGCGACATTCGGACACTATGCCTCGACGATCTGAAGTGGGAAACGGCCACCATAGAGATTAAGCAGTCGAAGACCCTTGCACCTCTTTGCTTGCCACTAACGGAAGAAGTTGGCGAAGCACTGATTGAGTATCTGAGATTGGGCCGTCCTCAATCGGTTCATCGAGAAGTGTTCCTCACATTGAATGCGCCTTTCCAACCCTTCTGTGAGACCGCTAACCTGTATCACATCGTCGAGAATTGGAAGGCCCGCGCCGGTATTCGCTTCCGGACTCCACAACGTCACGGTTTGCACTCGCTACGCCACACACTCGCGACGCGACTGCTCCATGAACAGACGCCGTTTCAAGTCATCAGCGACATCTTGGGGCATGCGTCGACGGCATCGACGCTGATCTACGCGAAGGCCGACGTGGAAGCGCTGCGCACGGCCGCGCTGAACACCGAGGTGATGCGCCATGACGAGTAGAGCATTCAAGGGACGGTTCCGAAGCGCTGTTGGCTCGCTCATGGAACAGTTTGTCCAGGAGAGACGGGCGTGTGGTTACCGATATGATGAGGCCGCCCGATTGCTGGCGCGCTTTGATCGCTTTCTGTGCGATGAAGCGCTATCGCAATGCGAGCTGCCGCGCTCGATCAGTCGCAAGTGGCTCGCCAAGCAGCCCCACGAGTGTAAGGGCACCCACTATGATCGCATCTGTGCGGTTCGCCAATTCGCCCTATTCATGTGCCGGCAGGGATATTCCGCGGATGTGCCGGATCGATTCTTTACAGAAAGGAGTGCCGATGATTTCTCGCCACGCATTCTGACCCACGCCGAGATCAACCGGTTGTTACACGCGGCCGACCGGCTCACACCGACTGCGCGATCGCCAATGCGGCATCTCATCATGCCGGAAGTATTCCGGCTACTGTATGGCTGTGGGCTGCGTCTTGGCGAGGTGCTGCACCTTCGTGTCGCCGATGTGGATCTCGACCGGGGGATCCTGACGGTGCGTGAGGCCAAATTCGGGAAGGACCGCCTCGTGCCTCCAGCCTTGCCGCTGGTGCAGCGCCTTCGAAGGTATGCGGCAATCATGGGGGACCGGTCGCCCGAAGCGTACTTCTTTCCTTCACCATCCGACGGACCGTACAGTCTCGAAGCGGTCTATTGGGTATTCCGGGACCTCCTGTTGCGATCCGGAATCACGCACGGCGGTAGAGGCAAGGGGCCTCGCGTACATGATGTGAGGCACACATTTGCCGCACATGCCTTGCTGCGCTGGTGCCGCGAGGGGGCTGACCTCGATGCAAAGCTTCCGGTGCTGGCGACCTACATGGGACATCGGTCTCTTGCCGGAACGCAGCGCTATCTGCATCTGATAGCTGAACTGTTTCCGGAGATCACGGCGCGCACCAGCGCCGCCTTCGGTGATGTCATCCCGCGGAGGAATGGATCATGAAACCAACGGATTTCTCCATGCTCGTGACCGGTTTCCTGACGCACCATCTGGCCGCACAGCGCAACCTAAGCCCCAACACGATCAAGGCTTATCGCGACGTCTTCACCCTGCTGCTGCGATTCTGTCGAGACGTGCAAGGAATCGCACTGGAGCGTCTGTCTCTGGCACAGATCGACGTACCCCTGGTTGAGGCATTCCTTGATCATCTGGCAAACGACCGGCACGTTTCTGTCAGCACGCAGAATCATCGCCTCGCGGCCTTACACGCGTTTTTCCGCTACGTACAGTCGGAAGTGCCCGAGCAACTGTTGCAATGCCAGCAGGTCCTCGCCATTCCGCTGCGGCGACAGCCGCGCCCCAGCGTCGATTACCTCTCCAGGGAATACCTTGCACAGCTTCTCGCTCAACCGGACCTACGAACGTCTGAGGGCCGCCGAGATGCAGTAATGTTAAGCGTACTCTATGACACCGGCTCCCGGGTACAGGAGTTGATTGACCTGAACGCTGGCGACGTGCGCCTGGATCCTCCGTCGCAGGTACGGCTCATGGGAAAGGGTCGAAAGGTACGCGCCGTACCCCTGATGGACTCGACAGTCGAACTACTGCGCCAGTATCGACGCGATAACAACCTCGATCACCCCGAACTGGCCGACAAGCCACTCTTCCAGAACCGGCAAGGCACACGGTTATCGCGCTCGGGTGTGCGATATCTCCTGCAAAAGTATGTGATTCCTGTACGGCGAAGTCACCCCGAGTTCACGCAGCGAGTGAGTCCCCACAGCCTGCGGCATACAAAGGGAATGCACCTGCTGCAAAGTGGCGTCCCGCTCGAGATCATCCGCGACTTCCTGGGTCACGTCGATGTGAAGACAACCGAGATCTATGCTCGCGCAAATCTTGAGATGAAGCGCAAGGCGCTCGAGAAAGCCACCGACGGTGCGCCGCTTCCAAAGTTCCCATCGTGGCAGCAGAACAAAACGCTGCTCGAATGGCTCCATTCGCTGTAGGACCGCGGAGGTTACGCACGCCGTTTGTTGGCTGCGGGCCTCCACATCCTGCCCAAACTTTTATGTACAGTTCCTTAGACCCAAAACCCTTTGCTATCGCGAGCGGGATCCGAGACTGCACATAACAACTTTCGGCCGATAATATTGGCTGGTCGTCGAGATCGATTCGTGCCCCAGGTTGTCCCGCACGTATCGGAGGTCAACTTGCCCATCCATCATGTGTGAGCCCGCTGTGTGACGCAGCCAATGGGCGGACGCCTGGCGCAATCGGTCGGATGCGCGCTCGTGCGCTTCGCCCGTGGACTGCAAGTGCCCGATCGCGTTGTCGAACACCTGTTTAATGATCAGATGCACAGCACCGCGGGTCAGCGTCCGCGGTGTGCCACCAATCGGCAGCAGCAGCGGTGTCGTTTCACCGCCATAGGGGAGGGCAGCCAGACCGTAGTGTCGGCGGTAGCGAGTCAGCTCTGCCATCAGTTCGGTCGTCGCTGGCAGCAAACGTTCCTTGTCGCCCTTGCCGGTGATCGCCAGCCACCAGCGGTCCTGGCCGTCGCGATCGCGACGCCTAAAAAAGCCCCCCATCGGATTGCTCACGACTTCCGAGATGCGCAGGCCCATCAAATACAAGAGCGAGATCAACCAGCGCACCCGTGCATAGTGTTCCTGCTCGCGTGCAGTCTCACGTGGCATCGTGTCGATTGAGGTTTTGACAGCCTGCCAGAGGTCGTCCTCGAGAAAGCGCGTCACCCGTGGCTTGGCCTTGCGTGCGCGCTGGCGCGAGAGAGACAGGGGATTGCCAGCCAGGTAGCCGGCGTTGACCAACCAAGCGAACAGGGTATTCAAAATCACAAACGCTTGTCGTTCGCTGCTGGGAGAGAGCGGACCGGCGAACGGCCGCCAAGACGGGTCCGCGCGGGCCACTTTGCGACCGGCCATGACCCAGCGCTGTGCGGGTTGTGGATCCGCCAGAAACCGCCGGTAGATGAGCAAGTCTTCGTGCGTGAGCGAGGAGAGCGGTTTGCGCAGTTCGGTCGTCGACCACAGCAACAGGCGTTCGGACTCCTTGCGATAGGTGTCGAAGGTTGCTTTTGTCTCGACGAAGCGCGCGAGCCACGCCCGGATCGCGTCGACGTCGCTCTGTGCGGCAATCTGGGATTGAGCGCCGAGCGCGCGGTTCGTGCCGAGGCCACCGTCCAGTTCGGACGGCAGAGATAGCTGTTCGAGTGGCTTAGGCGACAAAAGGGCGCCGTCGGATATTGGGAGGGGCTCAGGAAACGGCATGGCGACGAAGACGTCGGTTTAAGTAATTTTGTTCCCGTCAGGTAGTGGCAAGTTGGCGGCAACGTCAATCATTGGGAACAAAATTGCTTTAAAAAGTTTTAACCAAAATTGTTCCTTAGGCCGACGCTTTAAGCAATGTTGTATGGTTGCCGGCGTCCCGGACGCGAAAGCCGCTGGTTCGTGCCCATCAATGTTCCTCGTCGCTGATCGGCGGTTGAGCCCAACACCTGCTGCCGGGTGCATCAGCACGACGATTTCGGCGAAGGGGCTGGGAACAAAATTACTTTAAGAAAAGGTACAAATTTGCTTTAACCAACGAGACGTGGTCGATTTACGCAATGCGTCATTTTACTTGACATTATCGTCATAATGTCTAAATGTTCTATTTAATATCAAGGTAATTTACGTTATACGTTATATTATCAACACATTCATTCTACGGAGCGGCCCGCCATGGATGCCTCACTCGCCCTGGAAGCACAGCTGCACGCGGAAATCGACCAGTTGCGCGCACAGTTTCCGCGCACCCAGGAGCTGTATCGCGAGGTCTGCGTGCTGCTGTTTTTCCGGCACGGCATTGCGCCCACCGCGAACCGGCTCTATCAACTGGTGAAGAAGGGCAGCATGAGCGCGCCGGCTGAGGCGCTGACGCGCTTTTGGGCTACTCTGCGTGAAAAGAGCCGGGTGCGCATCGAACACCCCGACCTGCCGACGGAGCTGCAGTCCGCGACCGGAGAATTGGCCGCGGCGCTCTGGACGCGTGCGGTCGATATGGCGCAGGACCAACTGGCCGCCGCGCAGCTCGAGGCGCAACGCTCGGTTGCGGATGCGCATTCTCAGCAGACTCGGGCCGAAGCCGAGCGCGACCTGTTGCGCCAGGAACTGACGGGCAGTGCGGCCGCGCTGGACGGAGCGCAGACCCGCGTCAAGGAACTGGACCAGGCGCTGGCCATCTCCGTCGCCGCTGCATCAGCGCTGCGGGACCATCTGGGCCTTGCGCAACAGGACGAGCAGCAGTTGCAGCGGGCGCTGGAAACCGCCCGACATGACTTCGCTTCTGAACTGGACAAGCTGCGTGCTGACAGCAAGGGGGCGCAGGAGCGGCTCAAAGCCGCCGAAACCCGGGCGCTGCTGGAAATCGATCGCGAGCGGCAGGCGGCCGCACGTTTGCAGAAGGACCTTGATACGGTTACCCGTAAAGCGGAGCAGGGCAGTACCCGGCAACGGGATGAGGTGCAGAAACTGCAGGGGCAACTCGGTGATCTGCGTCAGCAGGTCGGTGTTCTAGAGGGTAATTTGGACGCGCTGCGCACCGCGAACTCGCGTTATATCGATGAAGCGGCGCAGGCGCGTGAGCAACGAGACCAACTGGCGTTGTCGCTGACGCATGCCGCTTCCAAGCAGAAGCCACCCGCAGCGAAGCCGACAGCGGGCCTGCGCAAGAGCATCGGCCCGGTGCGCAAATCGCAGCGAACACGACAATCTTGATTGCGTCGGGTCCGTATCCGACGTTGGTGTCTCATTCGCAATTCTTATTCGACGCGTATGGCGAATAAACCCGGAAAATGCAAACGCGGCTGGATATTCAGAAGCGCCGTCAAATGGGCTATTGAACCGCCCCGGAGCCGCGTTAGCGGGATGTTGCGAAAGCGGTGTGCAGTCAGATGACGCGCTGTCGGCCGAACGGCTTACGGCGCGTCGCTTCTGCCGCGCTGGAACGTAGCGCGCGAATGGATATACATCTTACGAACGCACCTCGTTATCAGGCGGAGCGCCGTTCTCCCAGTGAACATTGAGAGAGTTGGATTACGTTGGGGAGAAGCAAGTGCTTTAGGGGGACGCTTGTAAACTCTCCCGGCGTGAGGATACTGGTGCGGATGAACTGTGACGGCAGGCGCTTTTTCATTTTGAGCCGGCGGCGCGTTTACCCCCTTGCTTCCACGTAAGCGGAACTGATTGCTGCTAGTCTTTGTTCCTTGTCCATTGTTGGACCGACATAAGCGATGCCGAAGACGCCAGCCAGGAAGAAGCGCGCACCCGCGACCCTGCGGTCGACGAGTGGTGCCGGATTTGAGTTTGAGGATCTGATTAACGCCTGGCTTCTGGTGAAAATGCTGATGGGCGAGCAGGCGCCTGCAATCGGCGGGGCAGGAATACAGCTTCAGGCGCAGGTCTCAGCATTAGGGTGGCAAATCGACGACCTTTTGTTGACGATCCTGCATAACACAGGAGCGCGCGGGCAGCTTGCCATCTCCGCGAAGGGCAACCTGCAGGTCAACGCATCGGGGCTGCCCGCAGACTTCGTGAAGCGTGCGTGGGAGCAGTGGCGCGCACCGCAAAGTCCGATGAGCCGATCGGCAGACGGCATGGCACTCATAACACAGGGCGTGCATCGCGTCTTCGACCCGAACTGGCGGGAAGTGAAGAATGCATGTACCGGCTCCGACATAGCGCTCACGATGGGTCGGATCCGGAGCAATCCCGGGCAGGCCAAAGTATTCAACAGTGTACGGAAGCCGGACAAGAATGGCCCGGAGGCGTCTGAGGAAGAGACGATTGAACTCATCCGGCGCCTGCATGTGCTGCCTGTCGACTTGCAACTCCCGCACTCGGAAACCAGGAATCAGGCAATCGCGCAATGCCGGCAGCTCCTGGCAAGTGGCGACGCGCCGGAAGCAGAGAAACTTTGGCAGTGGCTCGTCAACGTTGCAACGGAGATACGCCTCCGCCGTGGAACCATTAACCTTCTGGACCTCTGGTCGATGCTCCGCATGGAGTTCGACCTTCACCCCCATCCTGATTACAAGCGCGATTGGGAAACCCTCTCGAATATCACTTCCGATTACAAGGCGCGGATAGAGACAGAGCTACCTTCGGGCTATAGCGTTCCGCGAACTGCAGAGAAGTCGAAACTTGGAAGTGAGATTTCCGGGAATGCTGTCACAGTGGTATTCGGTGAGTCGGGCTCTGGTAAGTCAGCGCTCGTCAAGAACGTGCTCGACGTGCAGTTTGGGGCATGGACGCAACTCTGGTTCGGTCCAGACGATCTTGAGACGGCGCTCAGCGCTACGCGGCGCGGCATGCTTCCGCTCAGGCATGAACTGGCGCTGGTTCTTAACGCAACGGTCAATCCGAAAAACGTTCTGGTCATCGACTCGGCCGAACGTATCGACCCCGCAGAGCTCGGCATCATCCGGCGGCTCCTCCAGGCTATCCTCGCGCCGGCGGAACAGGCTGGCGGCGTATGGCGTATTGTCGTCATCACTCAGACCCAGAACTGGGTCGAAGGTGCCGGGGACATGCTCGGCGACCGCCGAGCCGCGCTGGTCGAACTTGAGCTCGTCGCGAACCTGGATGTGATGCTAGCGCTGTGGGCGTCGCCCTCCCTTAGCTGGCTGCCCGCCCACGACGATACCGTTTCAGCGCTGACCAACCTCAGAACCTTGGGCTGGGTGGTCCAGGCCGGCTCTGCGCTTGGCTCAAGTGCGAGTGGCCTTGCGTCACATACCGCTATTTCTGATCGTCTGTGGGACTACTGGACCGGAAACCGCCCAGACGTTCAGGCACTCGTGATGCGCCTCGCAAAGCGTGAAGCGTCCTTCGAGAGAAGCTTCCCGCTTAGCGACCTCGAGCAGGCCGACGCTGCGACGTTCACGCAGAGCCCTGCTGAACTGCCTCTTCACCTGAACCGCCGAACCAACCGTATTGAGTTCGAGCACGACCTCGCCGCCGATTGGGCTCGCTTCCAGTTCCTCAAGCAGATATCGACTGATGTGGCTGAGTGGGCGGCGCTCGCGGTGAACCCTCTCTGGACCAACTCGCTTCGGATGCTGGGCCAGTTTCTGCTGCGACAGCCTGCGGAGACTGGAACGGCTTGGGACACCGCATTCGCTTCTGCTCAGGCGACTGAGCTTCGTCCCGCGGGAGACATTCTTCTTGACGCTCTTTGTCTCGACCCTGAAGCCGAGATGTTTCTGTCAGAGCGCGTTGATTTGCTGCTTGCGAACAACGCCGAGCACCTCACCAGACTGCTCATCCGGTTCCACCACATCGGAACCGTGCCGACAGGCGGCGTTCCAGGCAACATGTCGTCGCTTGGCTTGTACATGGACGCGCAGCTTCGCTCGATTATCATCGGCCGCTGGCCGCGAGTGCTTCGATTCCTCATAGCGCAACGGGAAAAACTGAGAGGGGCCGTATCGTCCGCGATCGCCAGGAGTATTCAGACCTGGCTAACTGGAACTCCGCGTGAGCTGTCAAACGGAACGCTGATGCCGTTTCGGCGCGAGCTTACTGAAATGGCTTTGGCCATGGCGCGGACGGTTCAGGTCGCGAAGGGGCATGGCGTTATCTATGTCGACCGAGAGCCACTTCTCATTACGGCCGCGCTCGCCGGGGCTGCGGACATGCCAGAGGACGTAGGCGCCTGGGCTCTCGAGCTCGCGGGCCGGCGAGAAATCTCCAACGAGGTCAGCGCGCGGATTGCCGACGTTGTTCGTCAACAAGCCGAGCAGCGCGCGGAGCGGATTCGGACTGATGTGGCGTACCGGGAAAAGCATGAGGCGAAGCGCCGAATGTCGCCTGTCTTTGGCTCAAGCCGCGAGAAGCTACCTTCCTGGCCCCTGGGCGCACGACGGCGGATAGACAGGGACTTCCGGGAGGCGTGCCTCAAGGGCAATGCCATGCAACCGCTGATGCGTGCGCGTCCGGACATCGCGGCCGAGGTGTTACTCGCTCTCATTGTCGAAGACCAGCCCGAGCGAGAGTACGGTTCGAGCCGGCACGAAATCGAGTTGGGCCTCGACTACGCGCGGGATGGCTACCCGACAGCGTTCTGGAAGAGCCCGTTCTTTTCGTTTCTGCAGATTGCACCTGATGTAGCACTCAAGGCACTGGTGGCACTGGTCAATTTCTGCACCGAACGATGGGTCGCCGAAGTGATGAGGGGGCGTGAGGGTTCTCCACCAGGCCTGACGCTACAGCTAGCGGACGGTGAGGAGAAGACCTTCGATGGTGGATGGAGCGTCTTCGACTGGACCCAGACCCATTCGCTCCGCAACGGCAATCTGTTCTGCGCGCTGGATGCGCTCGAGCGCTGGCTTACGCTTCAACTCGACGCCGGCGCGGATGTGGCGCCGTATATCGAGCGGATACTTTCCGACGGCACATCAGCAGCGCTTATCGGCCTGCTTGTCAATGTTGGAAAACACTGTCCTTCATTGTTCACTGGGGTTCTTTTACCGCTGCTGACAGACCCGTGTGCATTTTATTGGGACAGTGCCCGCGTCGAACACGTTGAGCTCAAATTTATGGCGTGGAGCGGGCCCCAGTCTGGTGACGTCCTGTTCGAGTTCGCGCGTAGCTGGGCGCTGGCACCTCACCGACAGAAGACGCTGGTGGACGTCGTCGTAGGTCTCTTGAAATCCGATGCTGCGATGGCGGTGCGACTTCAGGCATTGATTCCGACCTGGCCGATTCCGAACGGTCCCAAGGAGTCTCTGGAGTTCAGACTGATCTTCGCGATGCTCGATCGTGAAAACTACCGGCCAATGCCTGATGCCGAGACGGGTACTGAGGCTCTGGTTTTTTCATGTCCCGACGATCTCCGCCTCGAAGTCGAATCATGGCAGGACGAAAATGCAAAGCCACTCCAATACCTGCTGCTGCCGAAACAATGCGAGAAGCTCCTGCGGGCGCAGGGAGCAGTCGGCGATGACGAAGCCGCGGGCTTGTATACGCTTCTGCGGGAATGCCAGAGCGACGTTACGAGCGACTTAACCGCCAGAGCCAAATGTGAACTTGCGCTCGCTACGACCCTCATCGTCTCAGGTGACAGTTGGCTGGCGAAGTCGCCGGAGGCTAACGAGCATGCCGCCTCAATCGTTCAGACAACCGTTGCCGCGATAGGGTCCACGGCAGAAGCTATCCGCGATAGCCGGATGGGGCATCACCACGACGAACTGAAGTTCGTGGCCTACGCCGCCATGCATCTCTGGATGAAGAACAACGACCGGTCGGCGGAATGGGAAGGGGCGGTGCTTCGGATTCTCACGAGCGGTAATTCCGGAGCCGCGGCCACGATTGTCGACATCGCGTACACATACCGCGATCGGCTTGGCTCCACGTGGTGGAGGCTTCTGCAAGCAGGCGTGCTGTGGTCTGGGCTGGTCATGCTGTCGCCCCACCATGGAGACGATGATAACGCTCACCGGGTGTGGGGAGTGTGGCTTGCACGACTGAGACGCATGCCGCTGCGAGGAAAGGACGCCAGCGCCGACGACCTCCGATTGACGCGCGTCGTCGACGGCTGCGAGCGACTGGACTTCAACCGACGGATGCGTGCTTTTATGTCAGGCGAAAATCGGTGGCAGGGGAACCCTGAACGTCAGACCGGGATGGGGCTGGACTGGCATTTTCTCGGAGTTCTATTTCACTGGCTCGTCAGGGGGACCGGCACAAGTGACGGCAATGTAGACGCTAGGCTTGTCGCGCGTCTTTGGACCTATGAGGCGGAGCGTGCAAAGCAGCGTGCCAGGGACGATGATGGCGAGTATGACCTTCCGAGCCACTTCGGCTACGACGTGCTCCTGAAGCTCGGCGAACTCTCGATCACGACGCACGAACCCGAAGCCCGGATACTCTGGGAGTCCGTGTTGGCGCACGGACCTGAAGCGCACTATGCACTTCATCATTTCATCGATGGCATCTTCCTTCGTTTATCGAAGGGAGATGATCCAGAGGCATTCGAGCGCGTTTGGCGGGCGATGGTCGAGTATGGACTCGCGGCGAATTGGGGCAAGGGGCGCTTCTGGTTCTATGGCGAGCGACTTATTTGCGATTTGCTCGGATTCGGTCACGCGGACACGCTTCAGCGACTGGGGGCAGGCGCGCTCTTGCGGATGCGCGACGTCTACGAGCGCTGGGCGCAGCTTCATATGGGGCGCGACGAAGATTGCGTCACACGCTTTTGCTATTTTCTCGCGGCGGATTTTGGTGCACCGCTTCGACTCGATGGATTAAGGTGGATTGCTGCGTTGCTCAAGGCCCAAAATCCGTCCAGCCGCTGGTATCGCGACAATGCGGGCGAGGCCATCATCGAGCTTCTCAATACATTACTGAATCAGAACGCGCAGGCCTTGGTCAAGGACCACGAAGCTCGACAGGCACTTGTCGAAATTGCCGCGGCGCTGGTAGCGAAAAACAGCCCGACCGCACTGGCTCTTCAGGAGCGAATCAAGCTGCTGCGATGAAAATCGGTGATCAAGGTGAACGGTCCGTGGCGGATCGACATCCAGCCCTTCGTCTCGAGGCGCTAACTTCGCCGCCTCGCCTAGGGTCTCAAGACTATCCCACAGTCCAGGGGTATCCCGCGGCCGCTGCCGTTGCCTGCCCGACCAGCCACGCGGCAATCCCAGAAAGCGGACTGCCCCGCGTATAGAGTTCATGGGATCTCGGCGTGACGGAGCAAGCGGATTATTTCGGCGGCGAACTTCTTATGCAGAAAGTAACGCTCATTCGTGACTACATCCTAGGATGCAAGCCTGGCGATCTAGCAATCTACGTTGCATCCGTCACACGACGGTCTCGACTTCATCCACCACATCATCCAGGTGCTCTGCCATGCGGTTGAAGATGCGGTGCACGTCGGATGAACCGGTCCAGAAGCGACGGTCGCCGACCACATACAACCGGCGCTTGGCGCGCGTCACCGCAACGTTGACGAGGTTTGGCTTCGCGCCGGCAAAACTCGAAATCACACCCGGGCTGGACGGATTACCACCGAGCAAGAAAACCACGTGCTCGGCCTCCTTCCCCTGGAAGGTGTGGACGGTTCCCGCCATCCCTTTGCTTTCTTCGCCATAGCGGCGATGGAGTCGCTGTCGGATCTTGGCGGCAACCGCGCGGAAAGGCGTGATGACGTAGACCTTGAACTGCCCATTTTCTTTGAGCACGCCGCCCGAGAGTCTTTCGACCAACTCCATTGCGCGTAACGCCTGGGCTTCAACCCAATGACCGTCAGAATGCTCCGCCGGAACCTGGACCCAGCAACTCGACCCGATCCCGTCTGGACCGGTATCCTCGCCTGTGCCGTAAACCATCTTGTCGTTGTACGCGATGCTGTTGGCGATGCGGAACATGGGATCGAGACAGCGACGGTGGACAAGCAACGGGGACCCGAGCCATTTCCGCTCATCTGTGTCCGGCTCCCCGATATACATCCCGAAGCGGTTGGCGCGATCAGCCAGCGTCTGCGCAGACGCAAGCGGCGGCGCCCAGTGGGGTTCAGCCGAGCAGCGGCGAAGCAACGGCGCCATCATTTCCTGCGGCACACCGACAACCGGCTCCAGTTGCAGCGGATCGCCCACGATGACCGACCGTTTGCTGCGCCAGATAGCGCCTGCCGCCTGTTGAGGCGTGGCCTGGCCTGCCTCGTCGATCATTAGCCATGCGAGTTGCTCGCTGCCCACTCCGCGAAATAGCCGCGGAAAAGACGCAAAGGTCGTGGAGACCACGGGCACCACCAGAAAGAACGCGTCCCAGAGATGGATCGGCCCTTTCGTGATCTGAGTGACGTTGAGGTTACCTTGAAGCAGGTTCACGAACGCGCTGAGGGCGCCGGAAAGTGGTTTCCAGGCCGCCACGACGAAAGCCTGATGGAGATTCATCGCCGCGATGAAAACGTCGCGCCGAGCCTCAAACAGCTCCGGAAAATCGTAGGGGGCCGCGCGATGCAATGTCTCGCGTTCCAGCTTTGACAGATCCCATTGCCGTATCTTTTCGGCGGGAACCTGAGAGGCGGACAGTACACACTGCGCCTGATTCAGGTCAGCCTCGGCCCGCAACACGTGAGCCTGAGCTTCAGTAATGCGCCGCTGTGTTGCATCGACGAGGGCTTGCGCCTCGCTCACCGTGTCGCGTGACTGGAGAACGACGCTGGCTGCGTGATTGCGTGCCTGAATCAGCCGTTCGAGCAGCCCGTCAATGTCCGCACGGCTCGGCTGGTCGTCGATAGGGACTCCTGCACGTTGGGCCTCTGTCCTGCACGTTGCCGCTTGTTCCTGGGCCGCCGTCAGGACCTCCGCCTGTGTGTCGAGTTTTCGCGCGCGGCCTTCCTTGTTGGCGATTCGATCCGAAGCAATGGCTTCTTTTGCGCGCGCCATGCGGAGCTGCTCATCGAGCTCAACACCGCGGGCATTCCAGCGGCGGCTGTACTGCGTGCGAAAGAGCTCCGAAAAGAATCCTGGCTTGCCCCGATAGTGGAATTCGATGTCCGACTGAACGCCTCGTATCGCCGCTAGCGAGCGCTCATGTGCGTCACCGGCGTCGGCCACAGCTCCCGGCACCACGTCTTCCCGAAGCAGATCGTAGGCTCTCTGCTCCGTTCTCGCCTGGGCTTCGGCGTCGCTCCACTTTGTGCAGGCCAAAACGTGTCGCGTAGCCCGTTCGCTCGCGGCGAGCGCGGTGTCCAGGAACGCCTGTGCTTTATGCAGGCGCTCCTTGTGACGTGAGACGGCATGCTGATTCTCCGTCAGCGCAGTCAAGGCAACGTTCCTTGCTGTCGTTGCGCGCGCGCTCTGCTGAATTGCGTCGGCGACCTCGGATGCCACGCGCGTCAACGCATCCACTTTCTTGCGCGCCTCACGGTATTGTCTGCAGGCTTCGTCCCATGGCAGCGCTCCGTGCTCTCCCGTCTTCACGAGATCCTGCAGAGATCTCAAGCGCAGCGGATCGGGTTCGGGCGGTTTCCCTTCGTTTTTCTTCTGCGGCAGGCCCGAGAGCCAGAACCGGGTCGCAAATTGGCTCCGATTCGTCTTGTTCCCCAGGACGGCCGTGACGAGGCCCCAACGCTCGCGTTTCGGAGCGCGTTGTTTCGCCTTCGGCGGCGCGGCCGCTGAATCGGCCACCATAGAGAAATAATCTATGTCGATTCCCGGCGCGATCGCAGCCAGCCCCGGGAGTTCCTTCGTGATGTTCTCCACCGCGCCGTTATTGGCCGACGACACCACAATCCCAAAGCCCCGCAGACGAGCATCGAGCTCATACACCGGGTACTGGTATTGTTCGATGCCAAGGCGCTTCGGGAAAGCCGAGGCGGGCGTATCGAATTCCATTAGAACATCTGCTCGGTCCACAACGACTGCGGCGATGATGTCCTTAAGCATGGTCGTCTTGCCGGTACCGGGCGGGCCGTTGACCGAAAAAAGGCCTGAGCTTGCAGAAAGGTCGCTCATTACAGTATTGACGGCGAACTGCTGTGCTGTCACGAGCGGGAATTTGGCTGGCCAGCAGCCGGCAGGTAGCCTCGACGGGTGTACCCCCTCGATTAGCTGGTCGACCTGCGACTCAAGATCGACGCGCCCAATCGAATCCTCCCCCTTCAGATAGGCTCGCAAACCAGCGCCGATTTTCTGACTCGCAACCGCATCACCCACGGCTTCCAGATCTTCTGCATAGAAGCTGTTCAGCGGGTCGTCCTGGGACGCCGCGTTATCGCCCGTGTCTTTCTCGGGTGCCCATTGCGCCTGGATGCGCCACATCTCCTGTTGCTCGGGATACCAACCCGATAGCTCAAACACAAGGTCGGTGATGGCGCGGACGTCTTCTGACGTTACCGGTCGGAGGGGAGGAGGTTCGGGGCGGGATTCCGGTAATACGGCTGCAGGCGTCTCGTCGCCAGCAACAGCGGTCGGAGGTGTCGCGGTAGTCGCAACAACTGGCGGCGTAGACTCAACGCTGGGGTCTTCGCCCGGAACTCTAGCAAGGAGCCGACGCGCGACCATCAGGTCTTCGACCTTCTTGCGGACGTCCTCTTCCAACCCTTCAATTCCAAAGAAGCCTCGAAAGTTGAGCGCCGTAGCGTGGTCCGATGTGCTGGAAATCTGCGCCATTGCCCACGGCACGGTGCTGACAAACACCTGCCCGCTCGCCATGCCCCTTCCATTGACGTTCAGGACAACGCATGCGGCAGGCGACGCCGGCCTCAGTTCGGACTGATCGATCGGGTCTGCGCCTAGGTACCGGCGCGCGGATTCGATGAAGTAGTTCCCTCCGAGAATGCCAGCGAACAGCTGAAACTTTCTGTTAGGCCCAATCTGCCGGTCCAGGATAGTCCGTTTCTTCGCGTCGCTCCACGGCATTTCGGCTTCCGGCGCATCGGCGGGGAACTCCCATACGGAATCTTCCAGCTTCACGGCCGGAGGAGATTGAGGAGCAAGATACTCAAGAGCCTGCCAGAAATTGATGGCGGCTTCTGCCTCCTTCCAAACGTCGCGAACCCCGTTCTTACTCGCTACCGTCGTTGATTCCTTGCCCATCGCGATCTACAGCTCCCCGTTTCATATGTTGTCGATATTTTGCCCGCAAACATACTATCCGACTTGGGTATTCGACAACCTTCAATCCGGCATAGGGCAAGCTGTTTCTGGCGCTTACAGCTAAATGCGTTTTCAGACCATGTTGTGAGGCGTTGCTCAAAATTTTTGTTTTCGAAATGCACCTGCTCTTTAGCAGAGCTTTTGAAAGGACGGATTCGAAACAGAAGTTTTTATGACATACGCATAGCGAGATACCATCCTGCCGGATCAGCGCCGGCGTCCTCGCCCCTCAAGGCAGCCACTTGTCGAACTAAATCCAGAGTTATGTCCCACCCTGTGGGGATCTTGGCTGCACGCGACACGCCGGAACCAAGTAAAAGTGCAAACATACCCTTGCCAGCCTGCATTTCAAACGCAAGTGAGCTCACAGAATCAAGCATGAAATTCTCCAGAATCGGTTTGATAGTTTGCTGCTTGCACAGTGCCGCGCGGGAAAAACCAGCCTAATCAAATTCAGCCAAAAATCCGGCCAGTCCAACTAATTCGGTGCCGCGAGTGCCGACGCGCCGACCGAAAAAGTTAGCAAGTCATTGATTCATAGGGAGGCGCAGTCTAATGAATTCGGTTTCCCCGCACTACCATGGCAAGCGCGCTCGATGCAGCGTAGCCGCGCTGTTCAGTTGATCAAACAGTTGTTGTGGGAGCTGCACGCTCGTTGCTAGCGAGGCGGCCCTGAGCAGTTGCGCAAGCTGCTCAGGGGCATTTCCTTCTTCGCAAATCGCTTCTCGCAGCAATGGGACCGAGAGGCTTGGCGATCGCAGCAACGCCGGAGTGCGCGCGTGCTCTCGCCACATGTTCGAGAAAGCTTTGGCGAGGGGTTTGAACGCCGAGTCGAGGAAAACTTTGCTCGGCAAGGTCGATAGCCAATTTAGAGCTCGAATTTGGCACCGCGCCGTTGTCTCGGGGCTGCGTCGGCTTTCCATGAGAAGTCGGAAAACGGCTCCCAATCTATCGATCGGGTTTGCGTCGGAGGTCGTAGCTAGCTTCCCCGCGTCGACGGGGTCGACGGAGATCGCACGTAACGCCTCGCGCGCTTCGCCGAGAAGCACCGCGCTGTGGGCTAGACCACCGAGGTCGGCGATCCAGGCAGCGGCGAGCTCCTCGACTGAGCCGCCCGAGAGGGCTCGGATGAACAGAGCAAGGCAGAACACCGATTCCACGCCCATCGGAACGGATCGATCGGCATCCAGCACCTCGCCCTCAAAGGGCAACAAAGCCCTCGGCAATGAATGGCTTTGGTTTCTTTTTTGCGCCCAGTATTGCCAATAGTATTCGCTCTGATGGTAAAGACAATCTGACAATTGTTCGAATTGGCCTCGGTCGAATAGCTCGTCGCAGCAGAGGTTCCAAAATAGGGATCCGGCCGTCACCAACCTTGAATTGGACAGGGTGGCCCGAAGCGCCTCGACACCTTCGCCTTCGACACGCAGCAGCGAAGCGATTTCGACCACAAACATCGCTGCCATCTCCGACGGCAGTTTGGGCAATTCTGCGATGGATTTGTCGCGGTGCGGGTTGCTGCACTGGCCGAGTTGAGGTTCGCCAACCGGTTCGGATTCGAACTTGCCGCGAAGCTGTTCCAAAATCCAGCGGAGCACATGGCCGCCGAGCTTTTTGGCGGCAAACAGGTCGAACTGTTTGCCCGGGTCAAAGTCTCGCTCGAACGCCGACAGTCCCGCAACGACAAGCCCAACCACACGGGAGCGCGCCCCGTCTTTGAACGCGCAATATGCGGCATCGAAGAGCGCGCCTCCGGTCATCGCCGGCATCGCGCTTTCGCTCGCGCTTTGCGACGCGATTTCGAACCATTCCGACGCTGCGCCAAAATCTCCCGAGGTTCCCGCTGCGTAGGCCGCTTTGCGCAAAACATGGGGGTCGCGTTCGAGATCGGCGTCAGAGGACGTGGGGCGCCATAGCGACCCTTTCCACAAGTTTAATGCTTGCTTGAAATCGTTTCTTCCAAAGTAGACGGCGGCTTCCTGCGCTATTAAGACGGGCGCGTCGCCGAAGCTCTCGGTGGCCGTTCGGAGGCATGCAAGGGAGTCTGCGCCGCGAGACAGGTGGTCTTCGTAGAGAACCGACAGCAATCTGGCGGCGGAAACTCCCATCGCTTTCGCGTTCCATTGCTCCGCTAGGGAAAGCATTCTGAGCAGCGTCTCTTCGGCAAGCTGCCAGCGAGGCGCTTCTCGATTCGCCTCGTTTTTCCAAGGCCCTTGGACGAATAGATGGTTTCTGCTGAACATCGGGATGGTGAACGCCTTCAGCATCCGATCGCGAGCCGCAGGAGTTGTCGCCTCAAGCGCGCCAATGAATTCTCGCAACTGGTCCAAATCTTTGCAGCGTGCGAAATTGAAGCCAAAGAGGGCGGCGATCAGATCGGCGTCTGCCGTTATGCCACGTGGGCATAACTCAGTGGTCATCCCTTCGCTGATCGGCGCCTCGGGAATAGCAGGTTCCAAGCGATTGATTTCTTCGAGAGCGTGAACAATGGTTCTCGCCCCAAACGACTGATCCGGTGAATCAGCCACCGACATGGCCCACATGAACTGGCTCGCGTCTCGCTGCTTCGCATTTTGGATGCGCGCTACGGAGTCTTCCCACTCCGTGGCTAGGAGCGAGAGTTCGGCTGTGGCCCGCAGCTTTGCGATTCGAAATTGTGTCAGCCGCAAGAGAGCGATCGTGTGAGCGCTAAACCGCGCCGTATTTGCGCTGTCGCCACGCCCTACAAAGACAATGGGGGTTACCAAATCCGCGGCGGCACCGTGCAGCGCCCGCTTCTCGTCAATCAGGGAGGACAAAATAGCCGAAAGGCGACTGTCGTCTCCGCTTTCCCACGCGTGCATGAAGAGCGCGAAAGCCTTGTCCATTGAAATAGAGCGACGGCGCACGAGCGCATCGAAGATGCACTCGTGCGCTTGTGCGACCTTCTTGGGGGACCACACCAGCTTGGCCTGTTGAGTGAGGAGCGCAGTGATTTTGTATTCGTGAGATGACTGTGTTTCGATCCATCGGCCGACCATGCGATCAAGCGCATCTCCGGGCGAGCGCAGTCCAACGAACTCCTCTCCAATTAACAAGACCGCCTCGCGGTCTAAAGTGCTCAGAGCGAGACTGAGCGAGTAAAGAAGGTCAAGGTCTGTGTCGGGAAGCGTTCTCGCCGCCTCACGTCGAGCGAACGCACGCGCCTGCTCGATGCTTGCTGGCGGATTTTCCATCAATGTGGCGGGTGGATTGTGCCAATCCGCGCCCTGCAATTCGAGTCCCAGCAGATGCACGAGCTTCGGATGTCCGCCGCCGCTTCGCGCAAGAATTGCCGCGGCGAATTGTAAGCTCTGGTCGCTAGGGCAGCCTAGGGCAGACACGAACTCGCCGATCTCTTCCCGCGAAAGGTCGGGCACTGCATGAATATGGATGCCAGCCGTCCGCAGCCGAGGGTCGACTGCCTCAGGATGAACTCCCTTCGCCGTCAGAATCAAAAATTGTTCGCGGCGCGCGCACTGCTCGGCCACCACGCCGAATCGCGTCCATACCGCTTGCGTGATCGTGGTTGCGACCGGAAAGTCGTCCACAACAACCACTGCTCGGGACGGCAGGTCACGAGTTGTCAGGAGCAGATGGTCGAATGCAGAAGCTAGCGCGGACGCGTCAAATGCCGACAAGTCGACCCAGCAATCGACGCCGCCAAGTTCTTTTCCGACCAAGCTGGCGACAGTTGTCTTCCCTCTCCCCTCGGAGCCGACAATCAGCGCGGGGAAGCCTCGTCGAACGATCGCTTCGATAAGCGGTCGACGAGGCAAGCAGAACCGCGGAAGCGTAGGTTCGACCCCCAGTGTGGCGGATGAGAAAGAGACCGAGGGCAGTTGCCCCGGCGTCGCGCCTCTCCCAGCAGCCAACGCTCGGCCCATTAGAGAGACGAGGTCGCGTGTCAAAGGGAGCATCACGCTCGTTTTGGCCTCAAACACTTTGAGCAGATCTGCTTTGGTCAGGGAGCGTAAGTTGACGTCGCGATGCTTGATCGTTTCGACGCAATGAGCGAGAAGTCCGTCGACAGCTTTCAGCGACTCGTTGTGGTCGATGTTCCGCTTGTCGCCCAAATCGATTGCCTCCCGTTCCACGGCAAGCCGAACCGCATCCGTCGAGGGTTCTTTTGTCGCCCAATCGATGCGCTCGAAGAGCTTTGAACGCAGTTCCACCGGGGTGGCAGAGTCAAGGAACCGCCGTAAGGTTGGGGGCTGCAGGGTTGAATTCAGATGGCGAGCAACGCGTGATGCGGCATCGTCGTCCCCTTCGGCCGCCATTCGCCAAAGGTCTATTCCTTTCACGCCTTGGAACGGATCGCCTTTCTCCGAGCCAACGTCCCCTCGCGTGACGAAGCGCATTCTGATCGGCCGGCTTGGGTTGCGTTCGAGGTGAGCCCAGAAATTCTCGATAGCTTCGCGGACATCACCGGACCCGAGCGAGATGTTCTTGCCGGAGTTTTTGATCTGAGATGTGCTGGTTTCGCCGTTTTCGTCTACGAGGTCAAAGTCTTCCGCGCCTTCCAGGTAAAGCAATTGACCAGCGCCGAGCTGCATCCAAGCCTCGATTGATCGCCAAATTTGATAGTCGTAGCCCCGCAGCGAATCGATTGCCTGCCGACGGGTGTCGGCTGTGACCGGAGTGGAACGCGTATCGGAAATCACTGAATGCCCATTCCTGCGAAGGACGCGTCCCGTTCACGAATCGGTAGCCCAAGCGCCATCGTGTGGGCACACGAGGTCGCCAGCGCAATGTCTTGTGGAAGAGACGCGGCGATAACTCGTGTCGGTTGGTCAGCCTCAGGGTGTGACATCGGCGTTATTGTTGCCTCGGGATTTGTATCGCATTTTACGGGCAAGAGTGCCTGATTTGCTGAATTACCTTTCCATCGCCGGATAAAAATTTTCGTGGAAGGTGATCGTTGTGGCGAGTTTCAGCATCGATCTGATCCCGGAGAATTCAGCCCAGATTCCATGATTCTTTGTGGCCAATTTTGGCAATATGATGCAATCCGAGGATCTAATGCTATCTGAAAATCTTCATCCCGAGTTACCGCGTAATTGAGCGCCATTCGTTACAAAATACGTTCGTGTACTGCAGTATTAAGGCAAACCAGTTGGAGTCAAGTCGAACGAACAGAGCTATGGCAAGTCGAGGAGCTAAGCATTCTCGAAGCGCGGGAGCGGAAGGGCACCAATGCGTTAGATATCGGCCAGAGAAGGATCGCAGCCCGTGACGCGATGAAGAGCGAGTTGACACTCGGAGTATTTGAAAGTGAAGCTGACTTTTTCGCGATCATCGGGTCGCTGTCGCGCACCGGCCTGATCTCAACCGTCGCGGCATACGGTGGCACCTTCTATGAGTCTTCGCCGCTTTTCGAGCGCTTGGTCCACATGGTTGACTTTGACGCGGCTGCAGCATAGAGAGGAGATAGGGGCGAGAGTTGCGAGAAGGGAGAAATTGGTTCGAGATGCGCTGCTCGCAGTCCTTGGAGATGCTTCAACGACAATGAGACATGTAGAGGGTAGGGGCGCTGCAACTGATCAGTCTTACGGTGCGCTAAAATATATATCGTATTCCTACACAATTTTACATAAGCAAAGTTGTCAACGAGAAAGCCTGTGGAAGCAGGGGACTCACTGAGCAGAGAAACTGGAGGGCAACAACTACGCTGCGGTCAACTGCAAAACGCCGTCTCGATCACCAACTTGGTCGCCGTAAAAAAGAGGCGTGCGTAGCAAATACCGCAAGTTCGAGTACCGGTTAGTACGCGACAATTGACCGCTCACGTGCAGCCGCACTCAGACCCAATTGCGCCAGCCCAGTCCGATCCAAACTCAGGCGGCTCTCTTCGAGCTCCCAGTGTTAAGACGCAAGAGAACTCGAAGGGCCTGCACGAAAGCGTGAGTGAGGTAAGTGGGTTTGATTTGCACTGAATTCTGACCCGCCTGAAGCAGTATCCCAAGTCAGGATTTAGTGCAAACAACGCTGCCATGGTTCTCCTCAGCCTGCTAGTTGGATTGAGGCCACTGCTGCTGACGCGCTGGTAGGGGTATTCGTCCTTTTCGTGCTAAATCTGGCGGTTTGATTTGATTTTTCTTTTAAAAACAATGGGATGCGAATTCCCCATTTTGCTGGAGCGCACCCTTTTTGATGCAAAATCTGGCGCTTGTGTTCGACCGCGTCCGATCGGCAAGCGCGTGATTGAGTGCAGCTAGCCAATCCGCACCATGCGCTTGGTGGTTGCGCGCACGTTTCGTCGCAGCTACTGCTTCTGTGACGAGAGGCGCGTTGTCCCGTTCAACTCCGTCGTTACAGCTTTACAGAACCGCTTCACGATCCGGCCACGCGTCGCCACGGGGCTGCGTCGAGCAGCACCTCGCGATAGCGGTCGATCGGAAAGTTCAACGTCCCGCGGAAATTGACATGTGCGAAGTGCGCCGGCCCCATCCGCCGCAGCCAGTCGTCGTCAACCCCTTGACCCTTGCTTCGCCAACGATCAAGGGTTGCCTGGATACGCCGCGTATTCCACGCAATGACCAGATTTGTCAGCAGCGTCAAAGAGCCGGATATCGCGATCATTTCGTCGCGGCGCCGTCCGCGCTCCGGCGCAATCTTGCCGGTGTAGATCGCGCGCTGCAACTGATGGACCGATTCGCCGCGGTTGAGCAGCGCATGCATTTCTCGCCTGAATTCAATGTTGCTGAAGTAGTCGCACAGGAAAAGCGTGCGCAGCATTCTGCCAAGGTGGTCCGCTGCCCGGTACACCGGGTCGCCCTGCGCCGCGCTGCCGAACCGCTGCAATGCGACCATTGCGCTCACGCGTCCCGCATGAATCGATGCGACGAGCCGCAGCAGTTCCGTCCAGCCAGCGCGAATCGCCTTGATGGAGATCTCGTAGGCGACGACCGCTGCCAGTCCCTCGGGAGCAGCCACGCCTTTCGGCAGATGCAGTTTGCGTTCCGAGAGGTTGCGCAGACGCGGGCAGAGATCAAAACCGAGCAGCTTCGACACTGTCATGCCTACGTTCGTGTATCCATGCGTGTCTACTGAAAGTCGCAACAGTCCACCGTCGTCGCGGTTCTCGTTGTGGCGGATCACGCCCTCGATCGCCACTCCAGCCTGGCGTTCATTCAGCACGATAAGCTGGTTATAGACAGTACCGTGCTGATCCAGCACGTGCGTGTACATACCCACCGCATGGGTGCGACGTCGCGGATCGACCCGCGCATAAAAGAGGTGCGGTGACGTATCCAGGCTCATTGAGTCGCTCGATGCCTGCCGTCCGGTACCCCAGAGTTCCGTAATCGGATGCGTACGCTGGAACTGCACCACGCGATCGTTTGCACGCCACAGCCGACCCGGCATCTCAAGGAAGCGCATTGCCGTCGAAATGTGCGCCGGGTCCAATTGCGGGATCATGGCGGCAACGCTTTTCGCGTCCAGTTCCGTGCCATGGGCGATCAACGCAACGTACAGCGAGACGAGTTCGTTCGCATCGCGCGCCTTGCGTGACCGGAGCACTTCACTGAAGCCAGTGTAGGCATCCATCTCCATGATCATGTCGGCGAACTGTGCGGTGCCGATCTCCCTGAATATCAGATCCCGCGTGCGTTTCGGTATGCCATCGGTCGGCAACGCTTCGATCGCCGACAGATCCAGCGCGCCGTCGGTGCCGATCGTCACGCGGTCTGCCTCGCGCGCTTCCTCAAGCGCGGCCAGGCCTGCCTTGAGGTGTTCCGTCAACCGTTCGATGAACGGCTCCGCTGTTCCCGGCAATCCGAGCGACGACAGGTAGCGGTCGCGTTCGCTTTCCCATTGCGCGGGTGGAATCAGCAACTGGTCGCGCTCCCGGAACGACAGGCTGTGGTTGATCCAGACTGAGCCGCGGCGAAGCCCCTTGCGCAGACCCGTGATTGCCGATGCCTCCAGTGCCCGCATCGCGCGCGTCCGATCGTCACCCTGGACGAGATCGCGCCAGGCGGCGCTGACCGGCACATCGCAGTCGGGTGGCAATTCGGTCGCGCCGCTGTCATGCAGTGTGCCGATAAGTTCGAGCTGTCGCAGGCTCGGTTCCGCTTCGCGGCCCACGAAGCCTAGCTCACGTAACGGCCCCAGCAGATTGCGGATGCGGTGATGATCGTCGGTGAGCGTTTCGCGTACGCTGGCTGCGTGACTTGCTGGTGGCCTGTCCCCGAGATCCTCGAGCAACTTGCCAATATCGTCGAGACGCTCTTGCGCCGTACGCTTGCCACTCTGAACCAGCGCCTTGATCGCGTCCAGTTGCTGCCGGTATTCGATAGCAGAGCGTGCCTGCCGGACCGTCGTGCGATCGTAAGCCTGCCGTACGAGGTCGGAGACCCGGCGCCCCGCTTGATAGAGTAGCGCGTCCGTCAGCTCGAGCAGCGTGATGCGTAGGAAAAAGATCAGCTCGATGGTGCGGGTCCAGTGCTTGAGTTCGCGGACCTTCGCAGGACGGCGAGCCTGGATGCGCTGCGCGTATGCGTGCTGCTTTGCGATTGGCACGGCGTCCAGTTCCCACGTATGCGCGCCGAGCTCTTTGAGGAATCGAACCTTCTCCAGGGTTTCGGTGAGCGTCGTGGGGCTGTGTCGCGCCGGCGGTGTCTTCAGCCATTCGAGCACTCTCATTCCGGAGGTCCCGTGCTGGGATGAGAGGACGGCATCAGCGTGCACCAACTGCGCTTGCGTGACCGTTGCCTCGATACGTGCAAGCAGACCGCGTTCAACATCCGACCAGATCGCACGGCCGAGATCCCGCAGTTTCCGCTCGGCAGGTATCAGAATGCGATGCTCATACAGCCAGCAATGGGCATGCTGGAGCAACTCGTCGAGGGTGAGCGATTCGGTGGCATCCGCGCTTTAAGTTCCACCCAGCGGCTCGGGCTGATCGACATCATGCCGAGATATTCGCAGGTCCAGGCCTGATGCTCATACAGTGTCTTATAGCGCTGATAAAGCGTGCGAAGGGAGGCGATCGTCGGAGTGGGCAGGCCGAGCCGCTCGCCAACATAGTGCAGTAACTGGCGCGGCAGTGTGCCGACATGATCGAGTGTGTGGCCACTGGCCCGCAGAAAGATCAGTTGGATCGCCGCGCCGGCACGACGATCACGCCGAAAACGCTCGTTGACTGCGGCAACGTCGCTGTCAGTCAACGCGAAGTAGCGCTCCACGTCGAATTCGGACAATCGGGTGGGCAGGCGATCCTGTCCCACATAGCGAAATTCCAGACCTGGCATCTCCTGCCTCCCGTCAAGGTCGCGCGATCCGCAGTCGCGGGCAGGTATGTTATCGCAGGCGTTTTTTGAACCTCCTGACAACAGTCTGAGCCGATGGCAGCGCTATAAATAACGGCTCTGCGCAGGAAGCGCCAGATTTAGCACGAAAAGGACGATTACCCCTACGCGCGCTCCTGCGTTAGGACGCTACATGCGGAAGACGATGCTCGGGGAGAGTTTGGCAGCTCCAATAATCCGCTCGCGATGAGTCGGGTACGGATGCCTCACTTCATCTTCTCGGAAGCCATCGACTGGCGGATGCTGCCTAAGTCGGTTATGGCTGAATGTCGAGAGCTCGCTCGTGCATCGGAGGCTCACGAGCTGTCTATCGTCGATTGCTGGTCGACAAACGTCAGTGATTTGCTTCTCACGTTCCACAAGATGAAGAAGCTCTGCGGCCATCTTGGTTACAGAGCGTGGATTATGGCGGCAACGGTACGGTCGGCCCACGGCCTTCCGGCTGCGCTTTGACTGGACAGCGAATGGGAGTCGCTTGACCTGCTCAAAGCGATGAATGAGGCCAATTCGTTCAAGGGTGACCCCGACGACGACTTCGAGTTGGACCCGGAGAACCCCATCGGTGGCGTTTTGCGAGGTGGCCGCAGGGCCTCATTGTTGAGCACCAGTTTCGACGACCACAGTCGCATTCACTAACGGCTTGCTTACAGAAGCGCGAGGTCCTATAACTAGTCGAGGACCTCGCGTCTTAGCTCGCTCAATTGAGCGCTATAAGCAATAACAAGAAGAGAGGCTGCTATGGCAACTGGAAGGTTTATTCGCGCACTCGTCCTCGCTTTGGTCGCATCTGGAATGTCGCAATACTCCTACGCCAGTTCTTCATACGATTATCTCGGGAAAGCAACGAACTCGTTGTACGCACTCGACGACAAATCGAGTCCTCAAGAGGTGTTGCAAGCCTATCGAGACGGATGTGGCGCCCTTCGTCGGCTGGACAAAGATGAAGACTTCAAACGGCGCTTAAACGATAAGGCAGGCTCGAAATCGAAATTACAAGTGCCGGACGAGGCTCTCAAAGCGGCACAAGAGCTTGCTGACAGCTTCGTCGTGCCCGAAATAACCCCCGGCGTCAGAATAGTTGTCGTGTTATCTGATTCTTATAGACATGGTCCGGGGGCGGTAAAATCAGGGTGAATGAAAACCTACTCAGCAGAAAGAAAAGAAGCGCTGGTGCGGCGCATGATGCCACCGGAAAACGCGCTGGTTTCGGCGCTGGCCAGAGAAACGGGGATTACCGAACAGACGTTGTACACGTGGCGCCGACAGGCGAAAGGACAAGGGTTAGCCGTGCCGGGCGATGGGAAGAATCCCGAAGCATGGTTTTCGGAGGACAAGTTTGCAGTAGTGCTGGAAACCGCGCCGCTCAATGCAGCGGAGCTGGCCGAGTATTGCCGTCGAAAGGGTCTTTATCCGGAACAGATATCTGCCTGGCGAGCCGCCTGTCGAACTGCGAATGCGAATGCCACGGAGCTGGCACGCGAGCAGCGCCAGCAGTCGAAAGAGGACAGGAAGCGTATCCAGGAGCTCGAGAAGGAGTTGCAGCGCAAGGAGAAGGCGCTGGCGGAAGCGGCTGCGCTGCTGATTCTGAGAAAAAAAGCCCAGGCGATCTGGGGAGACAAAGAGGACGATTGATCAACGTCCCGGATCGCCTGTTATGTATATCGTTGATACGCGAGGCGGCGCAGTCAGGTTGCCGGCTGGAGAAGGCTTGCGACGAGCTGGGCCTGAGCCTGCGCACGTTCCAGCGCTGGGTGGGTGACGGTGACGCGGTGCACGCCGATGGCCGTACCACGACCGAACGGCCGCCGCCGGGTAACCAGCTGAGTGAGGCCGAACGGCAACAGATTCTTGAGGTAGCCAATAGTGCGGAGTTTGCCAGCTTGCCGCCCAGCCAGATCGTGCCAAGCCTGGCGGATCGCGGCGTGTATGTCGCGTCGGAATCGAGCTTTTACCGCGTGCTGCGCAGCGCCTCGCAGCAGCATCACCGGGGTCGTGCGCGCAAGCCTTCGACCCGGGTGGTGACCAGTCATTGTGCGACAGCGCCGAATCAGGTCTGGTCGTGGGACATCACGTGGCTGCCGGCGGCGGTCAAAGGACAGTACTACTACTGGTACATGATGCTGGACGTGTTCAGCCGCAAGATTGTTGCTCACGAAGTGCATGAAGCCGAATCGGCGGAACTGGCCGCGTTGCTGATGCGGCGTGCCAGTCTGGCCGAGGGCCTGGCAGGACGTCCTCTGGTGCTGCACTCGGATAACGGCAGCCCGATGAAAGGTGCGACGATGCTTGCCACTCTGGAGAACTTGGGGGTTGCGGCCTCGTTTAGCCGGCCGCGTGTGAGTAATGACAACCCGTACGCAGAGTCGCTGTTCCGCACCTGCAAGTACCGGCCCGACTATCCACGCAGGCCGTTCGGCAGCGTGGATGAGGCCCGTGCCTGGACGCAGAAGTTCGTGCGTTGGTACAACCAGGAGCACAAACACAGCGGCCTGAAATTCGTCACGCCGGCGCAGCGCCACAACGGCGTAGCCGCCGCAGTGCTCGCGCAACGTGAAGCCGTTTATGCAGAGGCCAGGCAGCGCAATCCACAGCGTTGGTCCCGATCGACGCGCAATTGGGAATTGAAGGATGAAGTCTGGCTCAATCCGGAGCGTATGCAGCCGGAAGAACTAAAGCAGTTTGCTTGAAGTGACGCGACAACTACGTTGACAACCGCCGATAACGGCGCTCACGCAAGTGGGTGTGGACGAAAAATTCGCGCACGTAATTATGAAAAGAGCGAGGCAGTTCAGTGGAGATATAACAAGCAAACCGGATGTCAAGCTCGTTGAGAGAGACATCACCGAGATGAAGAACGCTGTGTGCGACGCTAGCAACGAGGTGTCTTCAGCGATAAGTGCGTCGGACCGCCAAAAGCTTCTCTTGTATGTGCAGCTCGGCATTGGTGGCGTAAGCATCATGGTGGCAGACGCCGTAACAGAGCTCCCCACAGCGGGGCTGTCGGCTCTTTCCTTATCGCTCGGCGCTGGGATGGCGTCGGCTGCGATGTCGAAGGGGTTTCCCGGAAGTTGAACTCGGCCATAGAGAGGGTCAAAGCCATGGTAGATGTACACGTGGAAAACTTTGTTCGAATGATGTCAATTTGGGTTGACACGTCGAAGAGCTGCGTACAAATGGCATTGGCCGCGTTAGTGCTTCCGACCTTCTTTCTTCGAAAAGTACTTGGAGTTCCCGAAAGCGAAGCCCTTCGGCCTTACATTGATGGATGGCTGCTGGCGTCCTGGGGGTTTCTGAGTCTGTCTATTGGAACGGGTCTCCTTTACCAAATTACCGCAGCACGGCTGATTGGAGATGCACTCATGGGCTCACATTCTAGTTGGCAGTTCCCTTATCAACTGTTTTGGACGATGAGCGGCTCCTTCTTCGCAGGGATTCTCTTTTTTATCGCTGGAGTTGCGCTGAGGCATTAGAGCTTGCGCATGTCGGGGCGCGCACGGACGGTGTTGGATGGGCAAACACAAAAATGGCGGAGAAGAAGATGCATAGGAAACTTAGGCTTGCAGTTTGTGCGCTTCTGACGCTGGTTGCTTTGATAGCGAAAGCCGAGACCTATACGCCACCCTCGACTTCAGCTGCAGTTTTCAGCGGGATGACCTTAACGGGAGCGCCAATCGCAAGCGACTGGAGGGCAGCGATTGCTGAATGTAGTGCAACGGGAACGGTCGGTGGCCAGCACGTCCAGGGCTGCGGGCGTTGGTGCGACGACCAACTTCGCGTCAATGGCAAGCCGAATTCTAAATGCACCAAGCCTGGACAAGTGCTTTCTAAGCCGAATCCGATCAGGAACACAGTGCTCCTAAAACTTCGAGATGGAACAATCTTGTTCGATGCGAAGATGTCGCTCGACACCGACGGAGCGGGAACGCTTCAGGGTGACCAAACGCGTCAACCTGACACTTCACTGAGATACGCCGATGGCAAAAGCCTGAGTGCCGGGAAAATACCGTTCATTGTTATTCCTTCGACACTCGTAACCCAGGCCGGCATTCATCTCGGCGACTTGGCCGCAGTGGTGTCCGGGAGTCACATCGCTTATGCCGTTGTCGGTGACGGCGGACCGAAATACAGCTTGGGCGAAGGTTCGATAAAGCTGCACGAAGAGCTTGGCCACAGCGTTTGCACCGCGACTAACCCTGCGAGCGGCGATTGCACAAAGGTTCGCGACATTGATTTGCCTGCCCCAGTTATTTATCTCGTATTCCCGGGAAGTCACCGCACTCTATGCGCGGGCAGCCCCATGAAAAGTAGCGATAGGCTTTGCCCGACGATGACACCAGCTAATTTGGCAGACCAGATTGAGGCCCATGGGAAAACCCTCTTCCAGCAGTTGAAGGCGAGCGCCGGCGGCGGGGGATGAGTTGCTCACAGTGGCTGCGCGGGGGGGGGGTCGAACAACGAGAGCGAGGCTGGCCCGAGATGCCTTGGAGCCAACCTTACAAAGCTGATCGAGGACCGACCCGGGCCGACCCATGTTCACCCCAGGGGGTAGGCCTAGAACCCCCGTCGCGACTAGCGTCGCAGAGCGCCGCGAACTCAGTACGAGTTACACTCGCACGGCAAAAGGAAATCGCGGCACCGAGCGCGGGAAAATCCCTCGCGGATTCTGCGCCAAACCGGTACTGCGTTGGACCCATCGCTCGGTGCCCTCGTGGGCCGCTTACGCATGGTATGGAACAATCCAAGTTGGGTGAGGCCATAGGTGACCGGCGAGAACAGCGAGCTTACCGCTTTCAGTCGGATGACTGTTCGCGGTCAGGGCTATATCGATCTGACATAAATTAAGGTTGATCGGCCATGTCGGAGCGCGATCGGCTATATCTTGGCTGACAACCAGCCGCGTGAGTCGGTCGGAAGACGGACGAACATGATGGATCTCCATACAGAAATTTCAGTGAATTGTCACCGTAATGTGGGAAAGGTTACTGGCCGGCGCGTTATCCGGGGTGTTCAGTAATAAGTTGGGAGGCTGCTTAGGTGCTGCCGCTGCTGCTGCCGACGCCATGGTTGCAGCCGCATCTGCCGCCACCGCCGCAGAAACCGCGTCAGGGGCGGACGCCGCGATTGCGTTGGCCGCAGCGGATTGCGCGCTACTCGCCTTTACCTGTGCATCAGCGACGTATTCTTGTGCTTTCGAAAATGCAACTTCTTCTTGTCGTTGCTCCGCGATTCTTTCGTTGATAGTTTGTTCCTTACCTGCACTCAGCTTGTTGAGCTCCGAATTGATATCGGTCTTCGCGGTATCGTTTAGCATTCTGTACCAGTTTTCAGCATTCCCCTTGGTTACAGACATACTATTCAAAATGGGATAAATGAAGAGCTGCATTTCGGTAACGGTCGGTGTACCTTGGAACAACCACCAAAGTGCTGTTATCTGCCTGCCTTTAAGAGGACCAGGCGGGTTCAACGATTTTCCCAAATCGCTTGCGATCTGGATGTCCTGCGTTGTTATCGGCGAGGTTTGAGAATCCGATCCGTCCGCAGACACATGCCCAGTAGCGATAGCCTGACGAACCAGACTTGCAATTCTCATCGGCGTGCATAGGTCCTGGTTGTATTGCAATGCGAGCACGACGTCTGGATAGGTTGCAGGGGCTGCTTTCAACGCAGCCGCACGATGAACTTTCAGTGCGGTCATCGTGAGGTCGCGTACGGAACTTATGTTCTCTGCAGAGAACAGAAAGTCCTTGGAATATAGATCAAGTCCGGTAAAACCCGCTCCCGTTCCTATCGCAACTGCCGAGACGGCTGTTTTGCTCGCACTAGTCAATGAAAGAATGGAGGTCGCGAGCGTTCCCACCGCACCTACGGTATCGCGCGAAAAAATAATCCACTTTTGGTTTTGGGCGGCGCTTGCGAAAAATTCACTACAGTTCGATGCGACTAGCGCAAGGCCGCTTGCCAACATTCGCTGCGAACTATCGAGTTGGGCTCCGGCATTCGAATTGTAGTCCTGCAGAGCCTGATTGTTCATCGAGATGAAAGCAGCTGTCAAACCTGACGACGCCGGTTGGGAAATGGCACCGTCTTTATTGACGATGGGGGTGGGGCCGCTGGTTGTCGAGCAACCAAATAGAAGCAACATTGGACACGCCAGCCATGCAGAGAATCGCGAGCGCATAGAGCCTCCTTATTCTTGACTGCCAGTGCAGTAAATTAGTCCTTGATCGTGCCGTTGGCCTGTTAAAGCAAAGCGCTGCTAATAATTTCCCGTGCATCGCGATGACCTACGTCATAGATGAGAAGCACGTGCATGACGGCGCGCAGAGTTTCGGCTATAAGCCCGTCGATCTGCACTCAGATCGAGAGACGTGCCGCCCCACGATCGCCAGTCATCGGCATAAAGCGATGTTAGAGAGACAGCTGGGCGACCTACAAACATAAACCGCGATAGCAACTAAAATTTCCTCGATCACACAGAAATGATGACCGTTTAAATGTCAATTTTATAGGCTCGATTACCCCAGCCAATTCCATATCGACTAGTTCGAATATTTAGTTAAACCAATCACAAAGCCCTATCTTTCTTTTGCTTGCCAGCGTAATCCTCGTCGCGCACCTTCGCGAGATCGCCTTCACCCATTGTGCCAGCAACCGTAGAACAGCTTTTCGACGAATTTGATAGACCCAGACCATTGATTTGGGGTGGGACCTTCAACGCCATTCGATCTGCGTTACGTGGAACCGGTCGAGGTCTATCTCGGCCGGGTCTTTTTTTATCTTGCGTGTATCTTTAACCGCGACTGTCGCTCGACTGGTGTATTGATGAAACAGGCACCGGTCAGTGGGGCTGCTCTCCCCGAAGCAGAGGTCACGCGTCATTTGTCTTGTGCGAGGATTGGATGCATCGTCGGCCGGATGTCCACCGTGCGTGGTGTCATTGGCAACCCATATGGGCACGTTATGTAGACAATTCCCGCCTCTAAACCCGACGTCGAGCAAGCTGTATTCGTTGTTAATACTGGGCATGGTATAGAGCAGGGTGGTTGCTTTCGGATACTTCGCCTTTACCGTGTTAATCCATTCGCACGCCATCTTGTAGTATTCAAGTCCATACTGAAGTCTGGCTTTTGGGTCATTTGCTCCGGCCGCGTCAGACAGGCGCTGTTCGATGTCGATAGCGATGTAGCTTGGGAATCCCAGTTGAGAGCTGGGCTGAGCGGCGGGATTGGTTGCCTCATATCCGTCGAGAAAAGTCTGCGCCTGATGCCGAGCATCTTGCATTAGTTGTGCGTCAACGAGTGTGAGATCGCTATCTGAGTACGGGAAATGTTTGCCCCGCAAGAAGCTCGACGTGTCTCTTATATCGCCTTCCATACCGAGGAAATGGTACGGATACACCTCTATCCCAGAATTCTGGGCATCCTTCCAAAGCACCTTCGCTTTCGTAGTAAATATAGCTTGTTGCCCGCTCACGCGAATGAAAACAAACTCGCCCCCGCAATCTCGGGCGACGTGCATGTCGAAAGTGACCCCATCGCGGATCAGGCCATCGTACAAGTCAAACCCACCACGGACCTGAACTGGCTTTTTCCAAACCGTGAGATCGAGGAATCGATCTGAAAGAATTCCCCAATCGGAGGAGGTCTTTGGCGGCGGCGGATTTTTGAAAACCGATGTTGGCGCTGCGTACCGAGGAAGGCACCCAAGCGCTTTAGCAGTCCCAATCGTTGCTGCATTCACGTCAGCGCTCGGCACAGCGCGTTGCTGTGTTATTTCTTGCGTGAGTGCGGGATGAAGAAAACTCGCAACTAGAAGAGCGATAATGCAAATATATTGAGGGATATTCACGAACGACTCCTGATAATGAGGTCGTCCAGATTCTTCCGCGTGCCAATGAAACGGTCTAGATCCAACCCTGGTCCAACACTGCCGAGCGCATCGCCTCCAAGGTTTGTGTACTGGTGAAACAGACACCTGCGCGAACCGTCGATCGGATGGCATAGGCGCTCGACCAATCGAGTATCCACGTCGTTCCCTTCTTGAGGGATGCCCATCGCTCCGATAGAAGGATATTTCAGCCACACGATTCGGGGAACACGATGCAGACAGGAAACATCGGCGAGCTTCTGCTGATCAAATGTGCCCGCATCAGTGAATAAAACAAGAGGCTTACCACCGAGTAAGGGATCACGTTCAACCGTTTCGACAAATGAGCAAATGACGCGTTGGTACCGCTCGATGGTCATGTTTCCTGCCCATTGCGCGGTGGAGGGTACGCCGATTATTGACACAGCCGGCGGTAAATATTCAGGCGTGATCTTGTTTTCTATGTCAACTTTGACGAGTTGTCGAAAATTCTCAAGGAACAATCTTGCTTGCGTGACTCCATGATCAGAAAATGTCTGTTCGATAGCATCTTGAGTTAGCGACGCGGCGTTCTCTGGTTTAACAGGTACAAATGTAAGGGTATGGTAGGCGCCAATCACAAGCTTCACATGCTGCGCGGCTCCCCACTTGGCAGAGAACGTCGTCTCATTGGTCCAATCGCTTCCAGCCGAGACGCGGATATAGGCGAAGGTTCCACCGCACCGCGCAATCTGGATCATGTCTGCATCTGCCTGATACTTAGAAACATCCGCACCATGCAAAACCGGAACGTTACCGGGAAGATTTACGAATCCCGGCGGAGATACGCCCGCGTTAATCCCGTTGGCCACATAAGGCGCGTTAATGGGCGCCGTTGTTGTCTTACAAACGTCCACACGACCTTGCGCTAGCACATGCCAAGGTGCCGCGACCGTTGCAAGACCAATCAGCAGAATGTGGTTTGCTCGCACAGCGACCTCTTTTTTGAGGCACCCCAATGCAATGCCGTTCCGAGCGCCAGGATAATTGCCCCCCCGAGAATCCCTGCGTCCAAGCCAATTTCGATCCTTTGGAGCTGCGCCTTCGTTCCAATCATGTCATTGCGAACGACCAGAAGATAAGCCCGCCGTGTAGCGATGGTATTCAGCGTCGGAACTTCCTTCTCTTGTTTTGTAACGTCTGTTTGTGTCGGGTAAGTCCACTGGGCACAACCGACGACAACGCTGCTCACAACATAAAATATTGCGATCTTGGAAAGAGGCGAGATATAGATACGTTCTTTCTTCATTTCTTGATACCTCCGCGCGTTGTGCGCCCGTTGGCGAGTCCACCGGTCAAAAATTTCGTTTCTAGTCACACGTGCTAATGCTCGTCCCATAAGCGCTGTTGTAGGCGTTCACAATGTTGACCCAACGATCGTGCCGAACTGCACCTTTTTGCCTGTCGGGCGTTGCGTCAATAACGTCGCAGATTGAACTTGACTTGGGCGTAACCGTTATACGCGTCCCGCCGACGTTCGCTCGATCCGCCTGCAGGAGGCGAACCAGTCGCCGGTCATCATCTGGTATCTGTTTCGGAAGATTTGCGAAGGGTGTGGATTTCGCCAGCTCATGAGAGATTCCGGTGGCATAGTCCGCCACCACTACCAGTTGATTCTTTCTTCCTGTAAGTTTTGAGTCTGCAAATGGGACGAACTCGCCGTACAGTCCGGAAAGCGCGAAAATATTGAATTTTCGGATTTGATTCATATAGCCCTGTAGCCTTTGCTTCGGCCACTCCGGCGTCGAGAAAAGGAGGAAGGCCTCCGCTCGTGCCTGATCACTCACTCCGATATCCATCTGCTGCCAACCGAACGATGCACCCGAATCGTTGAAAACGGAATCAGTTATTTTGAACGCGGTAGTGCTCGCGTCGGCTTCAGATTTCCTCATTGCGGTAGCGAGTACACATAGTTCTTGCGCGCGGTTTTGCGTACAGTCAACTTCGGAGGCGGTCTGGCTCTTGATCGCTGCCCAAAGGTCTTCATCGTTAACGTAGACCACAGTCTTTTGAAGGTGAGCTTGTGCCATCCTAACGTACCTGGAACCGACTGCGAGATACGCCTCCACGATATTGGTGCGATGCACAGCATTGGCTTGCTTGAAAGATTGTGAATAAGCGTTCGAAGTTTTCTGAAGCCAATAATATAACGTTGAGGGAGTCAACACAAAAATCCTGCCGGACATCGTTGCCGGCACATCTTTGACTTCATAAAGCGTGCTGTTTCCAAGTTGATCGATTGGCGCAGTAAATGTGAATCCGCCAAATTTCAGTGTGACTATATTGGCCCGGATGCTCAAAACTTTAGCGACAAATAGCCGATGTCTTACGGCGTTGCATTTCCATCCCGTTTGCTTGTCGCTCAGGAACAGAAGCAAAACGGTGTCGTCGTCGACATATATTGACGACAATGGTGCCAATGCCGTTAGCTTGTCTGCGGTTAAGGAAATGTCCTGGTAATTGTACTTTCCCGTTCCGAGATGCACGGTTTTTTTTGTGATCGCGGCAAGATATTCGATGCGCTCGGGGTTTATCTTTGGAAAATCAATCTGCGTCGCACCCAACAGCGCAAACGCGGGGTACGTTTGATTTTCCCAGTCCGCGTTTACCTGCTCTTGTGCGGCCGGCTCGTCGTAGGTGACTTGCCCTCTGTTTGGATTACAGTCTAGGGTCGGAATTGCAAGACAACTGCCACATGTGATGCACATGGCAGCGAACAACCACATTCGGGGAATGCCGAAAATTGTGCTCGTCATGATCCACTCGACTGGCCCAATTCGAATGACGGATCGCGCGGAATATTACGACAGTGCAGTGAGGGGTGGCTGGTGGCATTCTTCGCAAACCACTGCCTGCAGCAATACCTCACCCAAATCCCGAGCCACACGTGCCGCAGTTCCTATTCAATTCAATCAAGTATCTCTCCATTCAAATCTAATGGAGAAATTGCGCTTTGGCAGTGTTTTATTTGATCTCGTAGGTGGGTTACCACACAGAGAGTATCGGAATGATTGGTGCAACTGTCCGGTTGGTGTGACAGCTGCTGCATGATGAAAGGAATCTGTCAAATGAAGAAGTACGTGCGTCGTGCACTCAGCCTTTCATTTTTCTACTGAACGTCTATTGTGCACTTGCCCGGGTTGTAGGTCGCATAGCGCGCACTACCAACTGTTTTCCCCTCGAGGTCGCCTTGGCCGATCGGAAGCACAAATACAGCGAGTGCGAGGGCCGAGAGCCGAAGAAACCGCACGCGTAACGGTCAGCATGTCCTTTAGTCGCCGCAGCGCGAAGTCACGAATGCGTCAAGCGCATCTGATTGCTGAGGACGTCGATGGCGTTGACGTTCAGTGCTGCCGTCGCGGATGCCGAGGTGTTGGCGGCTTGATGCGTCACTTGTTCCGCGCAACGCAGGGGCGCAGCCTACTTGAGAACAAGCCTGCAGGCGCCGCGGGGAGCGGCGATCGCTTGAGCCACGATGTCCATCATCGAATAGCGGTTGCTGCTCCATGCCTTGATCATCGATGACTTTATCAGGTCGCGCCACGCGTCGTCAGTCGGCGGTGCAGCGTGTGTGCACGCGCTGTAGAGGGCTCTCGTCAAACCCGCCACGCGACCGTAAATGGCTACCGTCGCCGGGTCGGTCACTATGAGCGCGGCGAGATCCTTCGGCTGATACGGCCGGCATCCGCCCTCAATGCCCGCACGGAACGATGTGCGCGGCTGTCCCTTGAGTTTGACGGTAATGCCATCCCTGAAGGAATAGAGGACCTGGGCCTTCGCGAGTTTGCTGCACGCTGCGTTAGGTGCTTCGGTAGCCGTCAGATACCCCTCGGAATTCGGCTCCGTGATGACCCCGGCGATCACAAACTGCAGGTTGTTCTGACCGTTGACATAATCCCACACATTCGTCGCGCACTTTTGCAGTAAGGCGCCGCTCAATCCCTGAGTCTCGCAGGCAGACACGATCCATTCGGCAGCCTGAGCGGCCGTGGGAAGCAGCAGCAACGCGCGTCCCGTGAGATGGCCGCCTTCCACTGTCGGCTCTTTGATCGTCGGCGAGCAGTCTTGCACCGAAAGATTCTTGTAATCGATGAGCACGCTGTTCCAGAACGGCGAATCTGCCGGAACGCCGCCTGGCACGCAGTTGCCCGCAGTGGTGCGGATCTCCTCCGGCGGCTTGCCCGTAGTGTGCTCCGCGCTCTCCTTAATCTGCGCGACGATGGTGGCGCGATCAGGCGCATGATCAGCGCGGCAAGCGATCGGGCTAACGATCAACAGCGTTAGGGCGACTGCAGCGGATGAGGCTCTCGTTCGACTAACGCGTGTGCTTCGCTGCATGCGCGCCTCCATTGCTCGTTTCGACGTGGTTGTTACTTCGGTGGAACGGTGATGGTGTTGCAGGAGCGGCTGTTGGCAGGCAAGGCGCTGACGGAAACTTGCTCTCCCTCCTTGGACGACAGACGATACAGGTTGTGGTCAACATCGATTTCGTCGCTGCCGTTCACGGGATCCCGCATCATCCTGCAGATATTTCGTGCGTAGGTCAAAGGCTGCCAGTTATAGGGCCTTGCGATTCCCGCTATCCAGTTTTGTGTGCGCACGATCACCGGGATGTCTGCGATCGTCTCCTTCTGGTAGCGAGCGTCCGCCTTGGCATAGTTCGCCGCGAAGCCGGATGCCAGGCGCCCCGCCACGTAGTCGACCGACTGTTGCTCGCTGTCGAAGATTACATAGCAGCGGTTGTCGTCCGCTTTGCCGAACTCTCCCGCCGTATCCTGACATGCGAGAACATAGTGCGGATTCGCGCCGTGCTCGGGTGCTTTCCATCCGAACAGATTGTGGGCTTGCTGAGCGGTGCGCGTAAAGCCATATCCCGCTTCGACGAGCGCCATTGCAGCAATCGCCGCCGCGGGTACGTGGTACTTGGCTTCCGCATCGGTGGCATAGCGAGAGATTCTTTCGATGTAGTCGCGCTTCTCTACCAGTGTCGGATGACCGGGCTCGGGCGCATAACAAGCCCAGCGCCCAGCTTCGGCAGCGGCAGCAGTGCGTTGCTCGTCCGTCCGCACGGCATTGAGGCGCTGCCGCAATAACGACAGACGGACGGAACAGATATCGGGCGAACGCAAGACGTCGTCCGGCGTTTGCGCCATGGCCAAAAGAATCGACAGTTCACATAGGGCATTAAAAGCGACGACGCGCAATGCCAGCTTCATCTCGGATCCCCGTTATTGAAGGTTAGACGATCATCAAGACACCGATGCAAGCTGCTTACTACCGTTTCGATGGAGATACTAGTAACGATCGCAAGTACATTCAAGTCAGATTCATGGCGAACATCTTTCTCCAAATAAGAGGTTGACGGTCGATGTCCCCGCAAGGCGGCAACCGTTCGGTCTTCACCTTTGCGATAGTGGGTTCTTGCCGATCCGCCGTGTCCATCGCCACTAGGTAACGGCCGATGCTTGCCTCAATGTCGCGCATGCGCCGCTCTAGTTTTGTGCTCGTGAAGTTGCGGTCGCGATGGTTTACCGCCTTAAACTTGCTGCCGTCGATAGCTACGAGCGCTTCGGCGAACAGGTCCTAGCGTTGGCATAGCATGACGAACTGACGACAGATGCTGCGGATCGCTTTGCCGTTGTCTTTGCGAAACCGCGCAATGGTCTTAAAGTCCGGTGCCAAGCGGCCTGTGAGCCACATCAATTCAATGTTGCGCTGGGCTTCCACTCAAATACCAGTCGGTCGAGAGTTGGTGGTGGGAGACCTCGCCTCTTCGGCCATAGCCACCGGAGGCCGCGATCGCGATCTGTCGTTTGTAGGCAGGATCGTAGTTCGGGCGGCCCTTACGATTGGAAATCTGCATCTCATCTATAGACAAAGTAGTCCCCGTCACTTATTTGGTTGGGACTACTTTGGACAGAGTCCAACTGCCTGTACATGGGCGACCTTCAGATGACGCTTACGAACTGTGCGATATCACACAGACTCAATCGGGCGAGTAATGAGACCGTTTCCTCAGAAAAGGAAATTAAGGGTTTCGCCGAAAGGGGAGTACTTTCCAGCGGAAGTTCGTGGCATTCAAAAATAAGATAATTGTAATTATCATCCGCAAAATGCGTTTGCAGTGACCATGCAGGTAGAAACGATGGGGGTGCTATGTTGCTGCTACGCTCGTTGACATATTTGGTTGCGATGCGACGCATGGAGTGGCGCGCTGACATGCCCACCGATGTACCTCAGACGTCGGGCACTGTCGACCCACTTGCGAAGGCTGGGTACATTCATTCTTTCTGCGGCAGCTATTTCGGAACATCGATGCCCACCTGGCTGAACTCCGCGATGGAAAATGTTTCCGCCGGAATAAGCCACCGTGCATTAAGTCAATTAAGAAAATCTGAAAAGTCAGGGCACGCGCGAGTCCGCCCAGACGCGCAACGATACGACGACCCTATTCAGAATACGTTTAAAGACGACTCTGTTCGTCTTAGCCTATTTTGTGGCTTAGACCGACCGAATCAATTGGTATTCGAATTCGAAACGCGGATGCCGCCCCACACAGTTAGCAGGGGACAACATGGCCCACGACGACCTCGGGAATTAAGACTCGCGTTCATAATGAAGGGCGGCGTGAGATTGGCTGTCTGGATGGGACGAGTCATCGATGAAATTCCCGTCTCATCAAGCTTCAGGAGCCGTTTTGTTCGCAACTGCAGGAGATGACGCGCAGGGCACCGAGCGATAAGTCTCAGGCACTCAACAACAGGGTAGTCTTTTTTAAATAGGCGTAAATTTTCAAGAAACCGAGCGTATCTACACCAGGAGTATAACGATGAATCTGAATTCTCCAACGGCGCGTCGGATTTTAATGACGGACATTCCGCGGGTAGTGATTGCGCTGCTCCTAGGCTGGTTATTGGTGAGGATCGCCGTCCCGATAGCGCGCGGGTTGGGTGAACCGGAATTTGCACCGTGGATTACCTTTATGGGTGGAGGATTTTGGGCCGCTGGGCTAAGTCATGTTTTGAGAAGACTCTTTTTCCATCGGATCGACATGCACGCATTTGCATCCAAAGCTTTAGAAGCGCCCACCGGCGCCGGTTTGGTTTTCCTTGGAGTGTGTTTGGTGTTAGCTGCATTCGTGTTGATGCAAGGCGCGGCAATCCGGACCTGACATGCCTCCTACCCTACCGCCCAACGCGTCACTTTATGTGCCAGTATTGATGGTTCAACAGAAGGACGTATGGCCGCAGATGACGCGGCCCGTTCTACTTGCTGGGCAGATCGAGCAAGAGACATGTGTCACTTTAACTTCGAATGGATGCTGGAACACGCACGCTGAACTGAAAACTTCACGAGAGTACGGTTTCGGTCTCGGTCAGTTAACAATCGCCTACAACGCGAACGGAACCGAACGATTTAACGCATTCACAGAAACAAAGGCCTTGGATCCCACACTACAAACATGGCAGTACAGTGATCGGTATAATGCGACAATGCAATTACGCGCACTGGTGGTTAGGAACAACCTTGCTTGCTGGAAATATCTGCATGTCGATGCGGAAACCGCGGACGACGCCTATGCGATGACCTTCGCTTGCTATAACGGCGGGTTGGGAGGGGTATACAGCGATCGCAAGGTTTGCGCAGCAACGCCAGGATGCAATCAAGGCAGGTGGTGGGGCAACGTCGAAATGACCTCCAATAAGTCGAAGACACCCGTTGCTGGATACGGACAAACGTTTTTCCAGATAAACCGCGGGTACGTTCGGAACATTATGCTGGTCCGTTCAGCGAAATATGAACCGCTCTTTGAGCATGAGAATTGACTTATTCGGACTCGGGTCCAATGCATGCACAAACGAAAGTAAATCTGTCCCGCGTTGAAAACTTCTCACGTACGCCAGCTAGTCAAAATGCCGCTCCGGCCTCAATAACGAAGGCGTTGAACGAAACTCATTTGAGAGTGGAGTAGTGGCGAATATATATGTTTCAGTATAGTCGTGAGCTAGGCGCCGGATAATTTTCTTCGCGCGGAATAATGGTCGCTAATGGTCACGAGTTGGTTGCACTGCATGCACAGTACCCGTCGTTGCTGCGGACGCAGCCGCTGCTGCTGCCGCAGCAGCGGCAGGCGTGTTTTGTCCACCACTCGCTGCCGCAGCCGCGGTTGATACTGTGTTAAGACTGTAATTTCCGTCAGAACCGACGGTAAGAACAGCGGCCTTTACCGACTGCTCGACAAGCGTTTTCAGACCTGAGAACGTGCAAAGATCGACGTATCGTTTCAGATAAATTTGTGCGGTCGGGAAATTGTCGAACTTATTCACTGTGACGCTTTTCACCATTTGACTATGAGTGTCTGCAACGAGCTTTCGAATACTTTGCAGGTTAGGAGAAAGAAAAAGTGAAGCGTCTATATTATCCATGCTAGCAGTGGTGAATCCAAAGGCCTGCTCCTACCGCGCTTGTTGCAGCCGTTCCGGCGCGAAAATACCCATTACCCGTAGATATAGATCTTGAGCATCACACCCGGATGATAGGAGGGGCGGCCCGTAAGCGCCGGCTCGGTACCGTTGAAGCTAAGTTCCGCAAGGTCCAGTTCGTCGACGAAGGCATCTATGACCCTGACCGGATTGTCCTGTCCAATGTAGTCATCGACGCATTCGGGAAGTAGTGCGACCTGCTTGCGGTCATCGCCTTCAACGAATCGCTTCATGAGTCACCTGATCTTAGTGCGTTGATTCAGTTTAGGCGATCAATGCGTTTTCACACAGGCTCGGTCAACTTCTGCCAATGGCTAACAGGCTCAATCCTGCCATGAAGCGTCATTTGTCCGCCTCTTCGTTCGGACATTCGGGCGGCGGGTCGTTAAGCAACGCCCCTCGGATTATATCTCGACGGGCGAGCGGCAGTTCAACCTCTCCGCTCTCGCGCTCGAGGACATCTCTGCGCCTCGGCCCGGAATGTCGTTTTGTTCCATCGATAAGGTATCCATATCTATAACAAACATCTCGACCACGTAACCTATTTGCACCAGATCCGTTCTGTGATCCCGGCCACAGTGTGCGAGCTTTCCGTGGTGAAAAGAAGTCTGAAAGGCTAAGCAGGTTCGCGGTCAAACGGCGCTGAACCGCATTGACCCTAGGCGACAGGCGCCCGTCGAAGCTGCTGAAACGCCGTTGGCTCCCATTCCTGGCTCGCCAGTAACAGCCCGGTTCCTCGTTTCTGGTTCAAAGGAGCGGAGGCACATTCTTTATGCAAGGCGGCGAACTTGCTACGCAGCCGCCTTAGCTCAAGCTGGAGCTGGGATAACGCAGCTTCTGTCAGCATGCCATGGGTGAACTCCAGCGTTTCATTCGGTTGGTCGAAGCGGCCCACCAGAAAGTCGCTTAGACCCTCGCGTCGGAAGAATTGACGAATCGGCCCGCTCGGCAGCCAGTCGAAGTCTCGCGCAATGCGTAGTCGAATCCGGTCTCCCGGGAGTAGCGCAATGACGCCCATACGATCGAGCACCAATAACCGTTTTAAGCATTCCGCCTTGCTCATCTGGTAGGACGCCACAATGTCGGATACTGACCAATGATTGAACGCACAGACTGCCACCAGCAATAACTTGCTGTTCGATACGAGTTGTGCCTCCTGATTTTCCGTCAGCGTGGATACCTGAGGAACAGAAGATGAGGATTCCTGCAAGATTTCGGACAGTGTAAATCCGAGGAACTGGCTGATCTGTACAAGGCGCTCCACTGTAAATCGTTCGCTCGAAAACAGACGCTTCACGCTTGGCTCTGAAAGTGACAGCGCACGTGCTACGTCGTGGTATGTCATCCCCTGGGCCTTGAGTTCGCGCTTGATGGTCGCGACAAGCTGAGCTATTTCTGTCATTTTAGGTATCGAAAAATAATACTAAGAGGTGCATTTTAGGAGACTTTGGTCGGAATGCCAGCGGAAATTAATACCCATGTGCATAGTTCCAGTCATTCCAACCGCCAGGGTCTAGTCATGCACATTGAAGCAGGTAATGACGTTGCGAGCCGTCGACCGGCGCCGCGCGAGTCCAGCCGGACAAATACCTTACCCGTGGACCCGGTCCGCGCCGCGCCTGGGCGGTTGGCCGAAACGGTCGTCTCGCTTGGCGCAACGTTACGCGTTGGAGACATCGTCTGCATTCATGTTTCGGCGAAACCGTTTCGGGAGGTTTCAGCCGCGACCGGATCGTGGATCAATCATGTCGGCGTCGTCGTCGACATCGCTGGCGAGCAACCACTGATCGGTGAAAGCACGTTTCCGATATCCCGTTTTACGAGTCTCGCTCGATTCGTCGCTCGATCGGATGGCGGACAGGTCGCTGTCGCCCGACTCACGAAGCCGCTGACGTCGACGGAAGAGCAACGGGTACGTGTGGCTGCCGGGCGTCGAACGGGTGTTCTCTATGACACAGGATTCAACCTTCATTCCAGGCGTCAATTTTGTTCGCGATACGTTCGCGAGGTACTCGACGAAGCGACTGGAGTCCGCATCGGCGATATCGAAACTTTTGCGGCGTTGTATTCACGCCGGCCTGACGCTGCACTCCGATTCTGGAAGATCTGGTATTTCGGCCGTATTCCATGGGCACGTGAAACAGTCACACCAGCAAGCCTGATGCGCAGCTCGCAATTGCGTTGGGTCTTTGATGGCATCGCAGTAGATGCAACGGAAGGATAGTTCAAACGGAAGGGAGGTTAAGAATGCTTGGCTTCGTCCTTATCTTGTTTGCATGCTGTTTTGTCGTTGAGCGCGTGGTCCCGGGCTGGTCGTTACCGAGCGTACGTAGCTGGCCACTACGCGTGTTGCTCATCAATGCAATTCAGGTTTGTGTCGTGATGCTTGCCGGCGTGACGTGGGAGCGTTGGTTGTCGTCACGATCGATCCTGGGCCTCTCCCGGTATGTCGGGCCGGTTGCAGGTGGTCTGCTCGCCTATTTCATTGCTACCTTCGTCTTCTACTGGTGGCACCGCTGGCGCCATGAGCACGATTTATTATGGCGCGCTTTCCATCAGATACATCACAGCCCCCGGCGTCTGGAGATAATCACGTCGTTTTACAAGCATCCTGGCGAGATGGTCGTGAACTCGATTATTGGGAGCCTGCTGGTCTATACGTTTCTCGGTTTGTCGGCTGAAGCCGGAGCTGTGTACACCTTCTGCACGGCTGCCGGGGAGTTTTTCTACCATACCAACGTCAGGACTCCGCGCTGGGTCGGCTTCTTCTTTCAGCGCCCCGAGATGCACCGAATTCATCACCGGTACGGCCGGCATAAGAATAACTACGGCGACATCACATGGTGGGACATGTTGTTCGGGACTTACGAGAACCCGCGTGAGTGGCGCCACACCTGTGGATTCGACGAGGAGAAGGAGCAGCAGCTACTGAAAATGCTTTGTTACCGGGATGTGCACAAATCCGGGCGCAGCCTTGGGACAGAACCAGAGAAGTGAGCACGCACGGTGCTTCGATGGACGATCGCGTACGCTTATTCAATGGCCGCTATTCGACGTCCCAACAAAGTTGCTGAGTGTCTCTTGGGGGTCGACTTGTGCCTGACGCGGACCAATCGATGGCGGTCCGCTCCGCCAGTTCAAAGTCGAACCAGGTTCAGTCAGTTTCCGATTCTCGACATCGGCGGAAACGTCATTGACATTGCACCGACGACAACGGCTCGGCTCACTTCGCCGAAGCGCGGTTAGATGCTACATCGATCGTCTAGTGACATTGAAGGTGAACATTGCTTATCAAGTTGGCGATTTTCACGCCGTTATGTACGTAACGAGCGCCTGTGAAATTCGATCTTCGCGTCCTTCGATCGGGAACTTGACGATCGATAAGCAAAGGCAACAAGTACGATGCATTATTCGGTGCACGATTGAACGTGCCCGGACGAGTCAGACGTTCGTTTAAAGGGAATTATTCATCTGCCGTTAACTCGTCGAATGACAGTCAATTTGACTCCACATGAATCGACAGAGATTTTGGATGCGATATTTCGGTGGCGGCATGCGAACGACGGCTCAGTTGGTGGTTGTCCTAGGTTTGGTAGCTTCACAGCTCTCGGTAGCGGAGGTGTCGGGCGGATATGTCGGGCCATCTTCACGGGCGGCTACTTGGATCAGTGGAAAAGGGGCCGTTCCAGAGGCAGCAAAGCTTCTGGTGGTCGCGTTTCCAAAAGCTGTACAGGGAAACCGCGACGGGGCGGTCTTTGTCGCGACCACCGACGCATACCTAGACGCGGACCAATCAGGCGACGACGCGTCCGAGATGCAAATGATCACACCGATTGCGCTGATCAAGGTTGACGAGACCAACGCGGCGCTCATAGTAGAGCGTGTCGCTGCGGACGCCACGGGCGTGGTCCGTGCCGCACATCCTAGTCAAGCCATTGTCGACGCTTACTTTTTCACGAAGCGTGACGGCACGATCACTCTCCATCATCGTCAGGTTGGTATTCTCAAAGCAGGCTTTTTTGGCTCAATTGATCGCAGCGACGTCTTTGCTCTGACACCTACGTCCCGCGCTGTGACGCTTACTTATGGGACGTGCTTTCAAGGGGAATGCGGCACTTGGGTGAGCGTGTTTGTGGTTTCGCAGGGAAAAGTTGTGGTCTGGGCCGACGCGCTGCCGCTATCCGCTGACAACCTGAGTGCCGAAGAAGTATGCTCGCGCTACCGCCTGCGCGGCGTCCCCCTGGAGCGCGGCTGTTATTCGGCAGTTGGTACGTTCGACTTCGGGCGCGGATCGTTTAGGACGAAGCCCAGCGACCTTGTCATCCGTTTCAAGAGCGCTTTGACTGGCGACCAGTCACGAGACGGTAAGATGCAAGAACCAAAAGCCGGTCGATATGTGAACACCATCGCGGTGTACCGAGTCATGAATGGCAGGTATGTGCCGCTCTGCGGCTCAAACCCCGTTCCACGATTTTAATGTCGGTTCGCAGCAACTTGGTAGGGCGATTCAGGCCAACAATTGATTCCCGGGAATAGGCAAAAAATAAAAATGCTTTTATCCACTCTCGCCCCCGCTTTCTTTTTGAGCCGCGGCCGGATTACGCGCAGTGAATGGCTGACACGGATCATATTTGCCGCGCTCATGTGCGCTGCCTTCGGCGATCTTGCCGGTTCCTGGTTTGGCGAGATGGGCGCAGCCCTATTTGCGCTCGTCTTCCTTTGGAGCGCGCTCGCACTTTCTACGCAGCGCCTCCACGACATCGGCCGTTGCGGATGGTCTTTGCTGACTGTCATTGTCCCGGTGCTCGGGCCGATCTGGGTGCTGATCCACCTGCTGCGCCGCGGTGTCGATCACGAAAACCGCTTCGGCCCCGATCCGGCAACCCGCTCGGATTACCTCAAAGTCAATATCTCGGAGTGATGCGGACATGGCAACCGTCAACGACGTTACTCAACTGAACCGGATTCCCGTATTTTCAATCGCCACGCCCACAACGACCCAGGAGGTCGTCGAGGCACTTACCAAGACCACCCTGCCGGTGTCCGTGGGCGGCGGTCACTTCAGCATGGGGGGGCACACCGCGAGTCCGGGCACCCTGCATCTGGATATGCGGAAGATGAACAGTGTGCTCCGCTTCGAGCCGCAAACGTCGGTGATTCGAGTGCAGGCCGGGATCCGCTGGTGCGACATCCAGCGCTTTATCGATCCGCACGGTCTGTCGGTAAAGATCATGCAGACCTACGCGAACTTCACGGTGGGCGGCGCGCTGTCGGTCAACGCGCACGGCCGCTACATGGGACTGGGGCCGGTCGTGCTATCGATTCGGGCCATCAGGCTCGTGCTGGCCAACGGCGAAGTAGTCGACGCAAGCCCTACGGAAAACACCACGCTCTTCAACGCGGCGATCGGTGGATATGGCGGCGTAGGCATCATCACCGAAGCGGAACTCGACCTTGCGCCCAATACGCGGGTCAAGCGCAGCGACCGCACGATGCATACCACCGAATACAAGGCGTGGTTCGACACGAACGTGCGCAGCCGTCAAGATGTGATCTTCCACAATTTCGACCTCTATCCGCCGCGATACACGCGCGGCCGTGCGATCAGCTGGACGGTCACCGACGAGCCTGCCACGTCGGCGCGACTGCAGCCGCTGAGTCGCGGCTTTCTTGCAGCGAAGTACTTTCTATGGGCAATCACTGAAACGCCGCTCGGCAAGTTCCGGCGCGAATTCCTGTACGACCCGCTGCTGCATTTTGGCAAGAAGGTGCATTGGCGCAATTACGAAGCCGGTTACGACGTCGCGGAACTCGAGCCGGTCGGTCGCCGCCGGCGCACGTATGTGCTGCAGGAGTATTTCGTGCCCGTGGACGTCGTCGCGCGATTTGCCGAGGCGCTATCGGTGATTCTCTCGCGGCACCGGGTGAACGCGGTCAACATTTCGATCCGCCACGCACTTGCCGACAACCACACGGTCATGGCTTGGGCGCGCGGTGAGACGTTTGCCTTCGTGCTCTATTACAAGCAACGCACCCGGGCGAATGCCATTGAACGCGTGGCGGTCTGGACGCGCGAACTGATCGACGCAGTGCTCGCCGTGGGAGGCACCTACTATCTGCCCTATCAGTTGCACGCGACACACGAGCAGTTTCATCGCGCCTATCCGCGGGCACGCGAAATGTTTGCGCTCAAGCAGCAATTCGATCCGGAGTATCGGCTGCGCGGCGCGCTGTGGGATCGGTACTATGCGCCCGAACGTAGCGCGCCCGAGGCGACGCCATTATCGGAGACGCCACCTGTTTCTTTGCCGGCCGTTACGGTGGACCAGGCAGACCGCGATGGCACCCTGTTCGAGACGATCTATCGCAGCGAGCGCGAAGCCGATCGTTTCTATGCGTTTCTGCACAACATTTTCAACGTGTTGCCCGAAGACCGTCTGCATACGTTGATCAAGGCTTCAACGACCGAACACACTGGCGACGAGCACATCTATCGCGCGATCCAGGCGGGCCTCAAATCGATCACCCCGCGCCTCGCGATGCTCACGCACGCGCTGCCGTCACTGTCGATGCAGAAGGCCGAAATGGGCCGGCAGACCGCCATGCTGCTGGGCGATGCGCCTTTGCAGGACTATGTGGAGATTGGCACGACAGGGCGCTACGTTCGGGCCATGAAGAAATTTCTGCGCCTCAAAGGCAAGGTGACCCTGCTGCATGATGTGCGGCCGGGAATGAGCCCGGTCGATATTGTCGAGCGCGGGCAAATCGGCTCGATAGGCGATTTCCAGTCGTTGAACGACTACGCACCCATCGAGCTGCCTGCCGCCAGCGCGGACCTGGTGAGTTGCTTTGTCGGCTTGCACCACATGGCGCCGGAGAAGCTTGCGCCGTTTCTCGGCTCGATCGCGCGAATCGTCCGACCCGGCGGCTATTTCGTGGTCCGCGATCACGACGTCACATCACCGACCATGGATGCATTCGTTTCGCTTGCCCATACGGTGTTCAACGCGGGCCTCGGCGAAAGATGGGAAACCAATCGATCGGAGTTGCGTCATTTCGCCAGCGCGGACGATTGGATCGCGCGTGTCGAGGCGGCAGGCTTCCGCCATACCGGAATGCGCCTGACCCAGCAAGGCGACCCATCGGACAACATCCTGATGGCGTTCGTGCGCGATGGAGGGGCAGCATGACGCGGTTGTTGCGCAACACGCTGCTCGCGATCTGCGTCGCGCTTACGTTCGCGGCGCAGGTTGCGCGTGCGGCGGAATCCTCAACAGCGCCTGAGACACCGGCTGAGACGCCGGGAGCGTCATTTCAAAGCGCCGTGCCGAGCGCGGATCGCCGTGGCACTGAGCAGACGTTGCTGACTTTTCCCGAGTGGTATCTGGTGCATAGCCCTGCGGAGTACGCGCGGATCGTACAACACGCGCCATCGCACGACTTTCCGTTTCTGGGTCAGATCGGTCAGCTCTGGTCGAGTTACGCGACCGTCACGCGTGAGCAGATGCACGACAACTTTCCGCTCAATCCCAGTTACCACGTGATGATCTGGGTGATCGCATCGAGCACGACCGTGGAGTATGCGCTGCGCTCGCTCTACGAAAATACCGTGGGTCGCGCGAGCTGGCTCCTCGGCGGAAAGACGCTTACCGACGAGGACCGTTATGGCGCCCAGGCGGCTCAGGAGTACGTGGACTTCATCCGTCAGGAGCCCTGGTACCTGTTCGATTTCAGCGCCCGGCTTCATCACCTCTGGAGCGACGTCCCGGCGTGGGGGCCGGGGCTCGCGCGCAAATGGGAACGCCGCTACGCGCTGACCACTGAATATGCAATCAAGGCTGTGTACGGAAAACTGATCGAGAAAGCAACGCGGGCTGCCTACACGCCTGCCCTGATGACGACCGATGTGATCGTCGATCACCTACCCGACGGGTGGTCGGCGCCGGCTCACGTCAGCGTGCTTGCCCGTCTGCCGGACGGTCGGGCGTTGCTTGCGTTGCCGCGCTATTTCGACTTCAGGCTTGCGGCGACAGTGCTTGCGCAACAGGGTATTCGTCTCACCGATATCGCCGGCAACACATCGAACATTCTGGTCACAGTATGGGTGAAAGACGACGCCCCGTTGCCGCCCGGCAGCGGCCGCGTATTGTTCGAACAGCCCCTGACAATGCCCGCCGATACTCGACGCGTCGCGTTGTTGATGCCGGTCGGCGGCCTGTCCGATTTTCTGGCGGCCGCCGGGAAAAACGGCTTCGTGACGGAGCATGTGTACGACTACTGAAGCGGCAAAGGGTGTGGAGACAACAGAAAGAGTGGTCGTTCGACTTATGGAGACCGATCATCCCTTCATGGCCGCGCCAAGGTGGCTGACGCCCATCTTGGGTCGGTCACAACCGGTCAATCGACACGTCCATGAGAATCGCTGACACCCATCAAATAGTTGCACGCCAATCCGAACACGCGACGCGCGTATGCGCACGCCGTCGGTGAGTTTTTCGCCTGGTGCGCGCAAGCGGGTGTGACGTCGATTACCGCTGTGCAGCCGCTGCACGTAGCGGCCTGGATCGAACTGCAAACACAAACGCTGTCAGCGCCCACGGTCAAGCAGCATCTCGCCGCGATTCGCCATCTGTTCGACTGCCTCGTGGTCGGCCAGGTCGTACCGCACAATGCGGCCGCATCCGTGCGCGGACCCAGTCATACGACCCGCAAAGGCAAGACGCCCGTGCTCGATGCAACAGAAGCGCGGCAGCTGCTCGACAGCATCGATGTCAGCACACCCATTGGCCCTAGGGAACGGGCATTGATTGCTTTGATGGTGTTTTCGTTCGCGCGGATCCGCGTCTAGACGCGTTGAAGGTCGATCTATAGATTGCCGCCATCCCGGCATTGTGGTTTCTAACTTTCACTTCAAAGCACGATCGCTTTTGCTTCATTGAACACTAGGAGAAGCACGATGACGATGCTCAGTCATGATTGCCGCGTCAGCTTGTATCGAATCATCTGGGAAAGCGGGGAGGGCAGTGTCCAGGTGTTTGCACTCGAATCCACGCGAGATGCCGCGCGGCGGTTTTTTGAAGCGACGATCGCGCTGATCGCCGGGCGGCCTGGCATCGATCTGGAGTTGTACAACCTGGTCTCGTACCGCGACCTGGTCGACAACGGTGTGAGCGAAGACGAAGATCTGCGCGTGTTCGAGATCGGCTCACGTGGCGACATGGTGACCGTATGGGCCTATAAACCGCTCTTTCTGACGACCGACCCGACGCTCGTAGGCAAGTGGGCCGAACTGCAGGCGGAACTCGCCGCGCAGGCCGTACGAGCGGCGATGCGACGCATCGGAGGAAAGCGATGACGCAGCGCATTTTGAAAACCGCGATCGGTGGTCGGGCGGTGACGGCTCTGATGGGCTGGGACAAGCCTCTGCAATATCACTTTATCTCCGCATGGCAAGCACCGGTTGTGCTTGGCACGCACTAGCCAATCGGCCGGCGTGCCCAGTTCGCGCGCGGCACATCATCGCCACCAGATCGGCGTCGCGATCGGCGACGTACACCAGTCGCGTCTGCGGCAGGTCAACGGCCATCCCGGTGACACGTCCGTAGCCTTCGATCCAGCGCGTACACCGTCGGCATCACGCTTTTCACGCGCCCACATCCAGGCATCAAGCACGCCCAGCGCTTCGCGCTCCGGCCTCATAGCATAGATAGGATGCAGGTACATGCTGCATCGTGCTTTGTAGTACAGGGGGCGGCCCACAGAGCTTCTTGGCGGCTATTTTCTGCTCGAAGCCACCGATTTGGGCCCGGTTGCTATAGAACTCAAGAATCTCGACAGGCTGCACGACCGGATTACAGTTCGAAACGACGAATAGACACTACACTCGCTCGGATACTCGGATGTAGTCTACTTGCAGACAGTAGACTGGGAATGTTCGGCTTGGGAACCTTGAACCGATCCCGTCGGCGTTAACGCTGCGGACGGGATCGGCTAGGCTCCAACTTCGTCCTGCTCGACCTGCCGAGTGTCGTGGAGGGAAGTTCGCCAAATTGGTGGAAATAATCTTGCGCAAATCTAGCAAAATGAAAGAACCCCCAGCGCATAGCGATGGCCGTCACCGTGGCGCTTGTACCGCGCGCCGCTTTCAGGGCGCGCCGCGCGCAATTGAGCCGTCGCATCCTCAAGTATGCAAGCGGCGCGACACCGTGAATTTGCAGGAAGCAGCGCTGAAGCGAGGCACGGCTGACTCCCAGCCCCTGGCACAGAGTCATCACCGTCAACGGCTCTTCAGGGCTGCTTTCGATCAATGCTCGCGCCGCTTGGGTGATTCGATGCGCATTACCCAACGGCATCTGAGAGGATCTGGCGGTCGAGTTGCAAAGGATGCGCAGAGTGCGCTCTAGCACGACCTTTTCCAGGTATTCGTGATTCAATCCCTCAAGCTGGCTTGAATCAGGCGAATGTCGAAGCGACATCAAGGTCTCGAGCATGTCGTTTAGATCACTGGAATCAATGCTATCGAACAACAGCGCCTGGCACCCGTCTCCCGCCAGGTCGTAACCCAAGGTGTCGGCTGCTTGTAAAAATCGGTCCTGGCGGATCCGAAAATAGGCGATCTCACTTGGCGGTAAAAGCACTTCGTACTCGTTGTTTCCCGGCAGGTAGGCGACAGTCCCTTGGGAAATTGCATCGAGGTCGCATCGTGCCCGACCTGAGACCGAACGGACGAAGCTCACCGAGCAGTAATCGGGCGGGAAATGTAGCCGCTTCAGCACGGTGCGATTCTGTCGTTCAGCAGCCACGAGTGTGTCTTGAAAACCCAGTTGCTGAAACCGACCGGCAAACGCGCCTCCATCAACCTGGTCATACTCGGTCGGCATCCATTGACGCTGAACGACTGCGGCGTCCTCTGCATCGGTCGTCGCAAGATCCAGCCACGAGAGCCCGACATCGATATCCGCCACGTGCTCCTCCGATGCCTGTTGGGTGACCGCGTCGCCTTGGGCAGCCACATCCACTGATCGGTCGGGTATATCCATGCGTAAATTTCCATGCGTGACTAATTTCGGATATACGAGGGGTAAACAATCAAGTAATTTTCTTCTCGATCAGCAATTATCTCTCGGCTCAACGCTTTGGTGTGCAGCCCGCGATAACCTAGCGTCGCCAAGGGATGAATGCCGTTTATGCCAATATAGTGATGGTCGATTTTTTTCCTGGTTTTGAGCGGTGATACCGGAAGCCATGGAAACAAAGGGATCCAGACCGTAGCCAGCTGGAATTGGTGCGGCAAGCTTAAAGATAGGCAAGTGTAAATATTCACTTTGACGGGGTCGTGGATAACGACATCCCTTTAGGGTCTGTGCTGCCTTCCTCTGGCCGCACGTGCCGCGCATTGCACGAACGGGACCATGCAGTTAGCGACACCGAAACGGTTATCTGTTCCGCGTGTTGCTTCGAACTCGTTCCATAAAAAGCAAAAAATAACATCTACCCGGGGAGTAGTGAATGAATCATCGGCAAATCGAAACGGATATTCTTCATCTGGAGCAGGTAATCAGAAAAATTTCCGCTGATGACCGAATCCCGTTGTCCTACTGGCGTAACCGGGTTGATTTGGTCGCATCCAGTGCGCTTGTGCCCGCGCAGCAATCGCGCATGCAGCGAATCAACGACCGGCTCGAACAGCTTGAGGCCAGCATCGGATTGAACTGCTCGCTGGCTTAAAGCATCTCCTTACACAACTGACGTCGTCGTCGCGTGACAAGCTCAATGTATTTGCGGCGATAGGAACTCCTCTGGGTCTGGGCTAGTGGTCAGCGTCAAACAGATTGCATCTTATTCAGTTTGGCCCTGGCACGCGTGACTTTCGCGAGGATGTCGGAGGCTTTTGCTGTCCAGATGAATGGTTTCGGATGACGATTGTGCTTCTGCACGTACTGTTCGATTGTGCTGACCAATTCGGGTACCGAGCGGAACGCCGCACGTCGCAACTGGTTCACTGATAAGTCACGAAAGAAGCGTTCGACCATGTTGAGCCAAGAGGCACTGGTGGGCGTGAAATGCATGTGGAATCGCGGGTGCTTGGCAATCCATGCCTGTACTTCGGGATGCTTATGGGTTGCATAGTTGTCAGCGATCAAATGCAGCTCCTTGTCCTTGGGCGTGTTGCGATCGATCTTGCGCAAGAAGCTCAGCCACTCCTGGTGACGATGTTTAGTCTGGCACTGGCCAATGACACTGCCATCGAGCGTGTTCATCGCGGCAAACAGCGTCGTCACACCATGGCGCTTGTAATCGTGCGTCATCGTTTGAGCGCGACCTCGCTTGAGCGGCAAGCCCGGCTGGGTCCGATCAAGCGCCTGGATCTGGGACTTCTCATCGCAGCACAGGACCAAGGCGTGCTCCGGGGGATCGAGATACAGCCCGACGATGTCCTCGAGCTTCTCGGCAAAGTGCTTGTCGTTCGATACCTTGAAGCTCTCTAACCGATGCGGCTTGAGGCCATGCGCCTGCCAGATGCGCCGCACGCTCGCCTCACTTATGCCGGCCACCGCTGCCATGCTGCGTGTGCTCCAATGCGTCGCGTTATCCGGACGTTGCTGCGTCGTCAGTGCCACAACGGTCTTGACCTTGCGCGCGGAGATCTTCGGCTTGCGCCCGGGTCGCGTCTCATCCCGCTCGATCCCCGTCACACCGTCAGCTATAAAGCGAGCGCGCCAGCGTGCTACTGTGCCTCGCCAGATAGCCAGGTCCGCACCTATCTCTTTGTCTGTCTTGCCCTGCGCTGCAAGCAAAATCATCTTGGCGCGCTCAGCTAGTCGAACCGGAATCGTTCGGCCAGTAGCCCACGTCTTTAACTGTTTGCGCTGTGCTTCACTTAGCTCAACTTTCGCCGCGATTCGCATGAGTTCTCCCTCCGTATCAAGGAGACTCGTAAATCGCGATTAAGTTGCATTATTTGTGACGCACTACACTAGATCGTTTTCGCACCGGGTTCGCCGTCCCCTTGCGCCCGAGGAATCCGCCCACGCGTGCGATCAGTCGCGACACTTCGTTGAGCTTCGGCTGGGCAGGGCGGCGCACTTTCATGAGCAGGTAGGCACTGCGAATTTCATCTGGATCAAAGAACAGATGCGCGTCCAGATCAGGGCAAGTGCGTTCCTGGCGCATCAGAAGGCCACGCGCCAGGCCGCCACCAGGAACAGCGCCAGCGCTCGCTCAAGCTGTTGGATCGAGCCGAGCTGAAGCGCCTAGACGCGGCAAGTATTCTTCAAGATGTTGAACAATATCTCGATTTCCCAGCGCGCTCGGTACCAGCCAGTCGGCCGGCGTGTCCAGCGCCTGGGCGCGCTCCATCAGATCCGCTTCGCGGTCTGCCACATACACCGGGTGCGTGGACGGTAGACTCGGCGCCATATCGGCAATGCGCTCATAGCCCTCGATCCAGCGCAGACTTTCCTTGAGGCCGCCGCGCTTGCCGGACTAGACAGGCCGCGACGCGGTTGCGTCGATCAATCGGCTAAATCCTCGAGTACAGAGCGGCAAGCGGCGTTTCGCGTGGCGATTCACCAAAAGTCCTAAGGGCTTTTCGGACGGCTTCGTGGCTGTATGTCGCGACGCTCCTCGTATATCTGCGCTACAAGCTCAGCCCGCGCGATCTCGTCGACATGATGGCTGAGCGAGGTTTGTCGCTTGCTCACACGACGATCCTCCGTTGGGTGCCGCGCTATCGGCGCATGCAGCATACTTCCCGGATCCTTTAGCTCAAGCAGTGTGAGCGCGATTGGCTACGATCTGGATAACCAGACCCTTCAAGTGGAGTTTCTCCAATGTACAGATACGCGGGCATCGGTCAGGGCGAATATGAATACTTCATGGGTGCAGACTCTAAGGGAAAGTATTTTGTTGCCAACATCAAGGATCGCTACGCATGTGTGAAACTGTGATCGGCCCCGTCCATTTGGACGAAGCAGGGAATCAAGGGTTTTGGGTGCAGTCTTCGCTGACCGATCCCGATGAGCGACGGGTATTCAATGCGCGTCGCGCGGATAGGCGACGCCGAGTCGGCGCGCGAGCGTCGCGAGCCGGTTGTCCAGCGTCCAGACCTGGGCACCAGGGGTCATCAAGGTCGAGGCCAGCAGCGTCAGGTCGACGCCGCCGCATCCTTGGCCATACAGCCGCTCGGTTTCGATGAACCGCATGACCTCGCTCCATGTCGCTTGCTGTACATGCCGCAGCAGCCCGATGTCGTGGAGGGACCGTGCCCGTGGTGCGGGTGGGGTTCCGCAGGCGAGTTCAAGGAGCACGAGCGGATGGGTAAGCGCCTGATCGGTGCTGACCAGATGAACGAGCGTTTCGTTGCGTCGGCGGAAATGGTCAACCCACACCGAGGTATCGATCAGGACGTTCACTATGCGTCGGTCTCTGGGCGACGTCGTGGAATTTCGCGCATTTCGGGGATGGTACCGCCAAGCATGGCGAGGCGCTTGGCTGCCTGGATGCGGACGAAGGTCTGCATCGCGACCCGGAAAAGATCGGCCTTGTCCGTCCCGGGATCGGCGAGTTCCAGCGCTTCTTGATAGAGCGTGTCATCGATCGTAACGGTGGTTCTCATGGCGGTCGCCTCCTCATTTGATGCATTCAAGCATCAATTGTAGCATCAAACCAGACGGCTAATTGCCCCGTCCGGCGGGTTCGTCATGGCGGCGGCCGGGCGGCGCCAAGATTTCAAGCCACAGTGGCGCCGACGTTGAACCCGTTGACCAGCAGAGGGACTTTTCGGCCCGTTGAACCTCTGCCGGATTCGGGCAAAGAAAGAGCATTTGGCATTCGCTAAGCGCTTGATAATATCGGTGACGAACTAGGGATTCGCGCCCCGGACCTGCGGATTACGATGCCACCCTGTGTGCTTAATTTGACATAATCTTATTTATCAATTTTAAGTATGTCAGGGCTTTTTAGAAATGTCCGGTTCTAGCTAATTAGAAATGTCCGATTCCGTCCTCCTGGCGCACGCTGACAAAGCGCGTCGTCAAGGGGCCGATCATGAATGAGCGTGGCTTTGTCACGGTGAGTATGCGTGAGCTCGAGCGGATCAAAATTATCGCAGCGGTGGCCGAGCATCGACTCAAGGTCGTGCAGGCGGCTGAGCGTCTGGATCTGTGCGAACGGCAAGTGAGCCGATTGGTCCGTCGCTATGAGACCAGCGGTCCTGCCGGACTGGTATCAGGCCGGCGTGGGCAACCAAGCAACCGCGAGTTGCCCATCGATTTACGGGCTCGGGCCATGGCGCTGGTGCGCGAGCGTTACGCGGATTTTGGGCCGACGCTGGCCTGCGAGAAGCTGCGCGAATGTCATGGCGTGGAGCTAGCCAAGGAAACCGTACGGCGCTGGATGCGTGACGCAGGCCTCTGGATTCCGCGCAAGCAGCGCCCGCCCAAGATCCACCAGCCGAGGAACCGGCGTTCGTGCGTGGGCGAGCTGATCCAGATCGATGGCAGCGACCATCGCTGGTTCGAGGACCGGGCGCCGGCGTGCACGCTGCTGGTGTTTATCGATGATGCGACCAGCCGCCTGATGACGCTGCACTTCACCGCGACCGAATCGACCTTCAGTTATTTCGAGGCGACGCGCCAGTACCTCGACACGTATGGCAAGCCCGTGGCGATCTACAGCGACAAGGCGAGCGTGTTCCATTGCAACAACCCGGCGAGCACACCCGGCAAGGGCGTGACCCAATATGGGCGGGCCATGTTCGAGCTGAACATCGACACTTGGTGCGCCAACAGCAGCCAGGCCAAGGGCCGCGTGGAGCGCGCCAACCTGACCTTGCAGGACCGGCTCGTGAAGGAGTTGAGATTGCGCCACATCGACACGAAGGAAACCGCGAACGCCTATGCGCCGCACTTCATCGCTGACTTCAATGGCCGCTTTGGCAAGGTCCCAAAGAGCGCATTCGATGCACATCGGCCACTGCGCGACGACGAAGACCTCGACCTGATTCTGACCTCGCGTGTGCCTCGGCGCGTGTCAAATTCGTTGACGGTTCAATACGACCGGGTGATTTACATGTTGGCCGATACGGTCGAGAATCGAAGCCTGATTCACAAGTATCTGGACGTGTTCGAATACCCCGACGGACGCATCGAAATTCGTGTCAATGGGGCCGCTCTCCCCTACGTCGAATACGACCGCCTGTCGCAGATCGATCAGGGTGCAGAGATCGACAATAAGCGCCTGAGTCACGCGTTGCAGTTGGCTCAGGTGATCCAGGCGCAGCGTGACGACAGGCGTGCATCAGGTTCCCCCTCACGAACCAACCAGGGGCAAGCGCCACGGACGAAGGAGCGTAAAGCGGGGACCAAAAAGCAGCGCGAACTAACACTTGATGACCTGAATGCAGCGGTCTTGAGAACCGCCGAAAGGCGCCTAGCCGCGGTGGGGAAATGACCCTTTTAAGAGAGATTAAACCAGCTGAAACCAGCCTAAAACCCGACATTTCTAATTAGCTGGAGCCCCGACATTTGAACTTAGCGGGGACAAAGTATGTAACGGACTACCTGATAGAGTGATTGAACCCGGATTCAACAACGAGGGCTGCCTTTGCCCTGGCGCTGCGAGTCTGTTTGCGTGAACGTCTGCGCGCCAAACTCCAGATAAACGCCACGAAGTATTGTGCTGTTAAGCTGCTATAATAGTGCAAATGTTGTGCACCAAGGAGTTGAGATGGACCCATCGCTCTCTCAAGCCGTCGGTCATCGCGCAAGCTTCGAGCAGTTCATGGAATCCCTTCGTGACTCGGACTCGCCGGCGTTGTCTGCACGTGCATTTGGACAAGCGCTGAAAATTGACCTGCAAACCTTGGCCCAGCAAGCCCATGTGCACCGAAATACGCTCAGCCGGGCGCCTGGCTCTGAGAGCGTGCAACGGTTCTTGCGCGAGGCTATACGTGTCCTTCGCGCTGCGAGCGATGTTTGCGGCGACGTCGAGCGCGCGATGTTTTGGTATCGAAACGAACCGCTGCCCGTATTTGGCTACAAGACCGCCGAACAGCTCGTCTCCGATGGGCGGGCTGACGATGTGATCCGCTATGTGGTGTCGCTTGAGGCGGGCGCTGCCGGATGATTGTCACCCAGCTTGACCGCATCACCGCCTACCGGGTTCACACGCCAAAGTGGGCTTCGATGCCTTTAAGCGGCGCAGGCGCAGCCACCCACGGTGGCCGCGTCAATCGGCCCGGGATCGAGGCGCTTTACCTCGCGCTCGATGTACAAACGGCCATCGATGAATACAAGCAGGTCTCGACGCTGCTGCCACCGGGTACGTTCGTAACCTATCAGATCAGCGCCGCACCGGTCGTTGATTTTCGTGAAGGGTTTAACGCGCGCGAATGGGACCCGCTCTGGGAGGATTTCTATTGCGATTGGCGCGCGTTGTGGTTCAACACTCGGATTGAACCGCCCAGTTGGGTGATTTGGTGCTCAGTGCCGGGGCCAAAGGTATTCTTTTCAATTCACGCGTAGCCTCAACGGGCACCAACCTTGTGCTCTACCCGAGCGTGTTGAACGAGGCCGATACACTGTCGGTGTTTGATCCTGCCGGCGCACTTCCGAAAAACCAAACGTCGTGGGAATAATTGTTCGTGATCTTGGATCGCCCAGTTGGCATATCCTTAGAATGCCGCGGCGCGTCGTCTATCAATCAAGTTGAGAGGGCTCTGTGAACAAACTGTCCGATGAGTTGACCCGTGTTCTCGCGGAAGCCGGCGAAGGGCTCAAGGCACTACAGGAGGACGTCATCACGACCGGCTTCGATCCGGACGATCCGGTGAGTGTCGAAGCCGCCATTCAGCACGTGGAAGACACGATCGACGCGAAGGTTGCGCGTTTTTACGGCAACGCGTTGGTCAGGGAAGCGGCGAACCAGATCAAAGCCGAGTGTCGCGCGAATATCCTCCAACAGGTGCAGTCCGCAGGCACGAATCGCGGCGCGCGGACTCTGCATTAACCAATGGCGGCCGTTTCGAAATTAACGCGCGATGCAACACGCGTCATGCTCAACGGATTGCCGAGAGAAAAGCCGCCGAGGAATTAGGCTCTTCCATAGATTTTGCGATTTCATTCGGGGAGATTTGCTTAGTCGCTAGACTTTCCGAATGCGTCCCTGAGGACTGAGTTCACAAGCTTGGAAGTCGCGTCTTCTCACGCTCAAGCTCCTTCCTGACCAACCTCACTTCGCGTTGTACGGCACATTCGGCACTTATGAGCAGTTCGCCCAAGCGTAGAGATCCTCGCCGTTCGAATCTTCGCTGAAGGTTATCGCTATATGGTGACATGCGTGGCCAGCTTCACCGCGCGCTGGACCGATGGGAAGATCGCACGCGGCCTCTCAACAACGGCGGCACCGCTTCGTGCTCGCCTATAATGCGCGAACTGATAGTGATTTCACGGCGGGGAGCCCCACTTTATGAGTCAAGCACACGGGCGATACTCGGGATCTCGAGACAAAGGCCAGCGTCAATCGCGCCAACCTGCAAAAGCGACATCCCACCGACAGAACAAGCCATACGTAAAAGCTCCACCTACTCGAGACCCGGCCCACACGGCGTCCATTTTCAAAACACGTTCGTTTAAGTTGTTGGTAGATGCAGTGGGCGCGGAGAACATCGCACTGGGACTCGACTCCAACTTAACGCGCGTAGCCGAATTGGTGAATGGCGAGAGATTCACACCTGAGACAGCCTTTCATATCGAAACGACGCTTGGGCTACCCGATGGGTTTTTCGATCAGCCCAATCCTGTCCTTACACCCGAGACCATTGGGCGCTTGAGGTCACCACTTGACTTCATTCATGCGAACGCCGAACCGGAAATTGCGTACGAGCAAGTATTGAAGCCGGCTTCTGTTACACAGGCCAATCAGCACTCTACCCTCACCGATCGCTTGCCCAGAGAATCAGAAATGCCAAAGAAGACAAATGGTGGGTCGCCAAGGACCGTCGCGAAGAGCAACACTACGGCGGCGAAGCCTGCCACAGCAACCCCACTGAAATCGGCACCTGCGAAAGTCAAAGCGTCTTCAAAGTCGGGGGCTCAGCAAACCTTGCCGTTGAACGACGTCGCCGCTTTGGAAAACATTCGTCGCGCCAACTTGCACGTGCTCACGTCCCGCAAAGGATCGAAGGTGCGGCTCGGCGCAGTGATGGAAATCAGCGACTCCAACATGGCCAATCGTTTCTATGGACAGAAACGTATGGATGATGCTGAAGCAAACCGGTTCACCGAACGTCTTGGTTTGCCGACTGGCTGGTTGGACGCTCCGCGTTCAGTCACGGACGTCCCTGAGTCGGTGTCGGATTTGCTTGTTCCCCCGTCGCGTCGCCACGCATCCGATCAGCAAGAACTGCCGCCCGCGATTGAGCCAAAAGCGACAGCGGCGAAGAAGCCTGCGGGTACGAAGGCAAAAAATGCGGGTACTCGACTCGCCCTACTCCCTGATGCGAATGGCACAGGCGGTCCAACAGGCGTCGCGGCTGAGACGAACGTGGTCATGGGGCAACTAAACCAAGCGGCCCCATCCGCTGCCGATCCCGTGACTCGGCAAACCGTTGATAACGATGTCTTGACCTCCACCGCCCGTCAGCAGTTCGCCCCAGCCCCCGTAACGCGGATCATCACGGAGCCGCACCGTCTCACTTCGGCAACCGGCTCGGACGATCTACAAGGGATTGAACCGATAGCGGAAGCGCTGATAAAGACACTCGCGGGCAAAGCACGTACTGGTCGCCTAGATGAAATGAAAGCCTTGGAACTATTGCGACAAATCGTGTTGCTCTGATTTGAATCGACATCGCAATTGACATCACCGATTCGGACGCTTTGGGAGACTCACTGTGATAGCCCGCGTCATGTTGCATGGTGCCCGCAAACCGCTCAAGTTCGCAGCCGGGTTCGCATACCGCAATCAAGATGCTGTCTTTGTGCACGTCAGATCCGACAACTTGAGAACCTAGTCCATGGCCCATTTCCTGAAGGCCGGTTCCTGGCTCGTCCAGGCAGATGTGGCTTGGCACCTCTCGGTGCGCAACCCCACGATATCCGAGACAAGCTCTCGCGTCGTTCACTCAGCAGCGACCATTGTGTCTAGGCGCCGTTTGCATCGTCTGCGAATTCGACACGGTTACGGGCCGCCGCCTTGGCTTTATTGAATGCGCGATCGGCCCAAACGATCGTATCGTCAACCGACGGGCCTAAGCGGCGACTCGCGACGTTAGCCGAGAACGTAAAGTGCATGTCTCCTTTCTCGCTTGTGACACTTATCACGGCGATGCGCTCACGTAGTCTCTCCATCGTTTCCAACGCGTGAGTGTTAACAAATCAGAACGGTGCAAACGCACGTTTTAGCCCGTGAAATGGCTGCTGGAACAAGATTCAACGAATTCGCGTAACGCGAAATCACCGACTAATCCTACCCCGCCACGTACGGGTTTTGGTCCGGTGTCTCTGTCCACCTGTGGGCGTGCCGAAGGGTCTAGGGCGGCGAGCCGCCGCTTACTTCGGCCGCACCTGATAGCTCACAGCGCCCTCGCAGCTAGCAAGTGCAGCGCGATGGATAAGTTCGCGCCCTACACTATCAATTGTGAAATCTTTGTTCGCTCAAGGCGAAGTCTTGTTTCCTTAGTCCGAAGTTCCGCGATGAGGGAGACGAGTTTTCTTTGTGATTCAAGGGTTCGGCTGGAAATCGGGGTTCGGTTTTCTGTCTACGGGCGGATCGTTTGGACGAGGGCGAGAGCACGTTCGTGCCTGGGCTCGGGGTTAGTGGTGATTTCGAAAGTGGGTGCGTCGGGCCCGGCGTTTGGCGTGCGGCAGGTATTGCGCACGAGGTTGGCGAGCTCGGCCATCAAGGTGGCGAAGCTGTGTGCTGGCGTGCCGTCGCTGAGGCAATGGGTAGCGGCCTTGGCCTGTGCCGACGCGGATCGCTGGGCTGGCGCCACCGGGTCGCGCGTGGCCTTGGCCTGCTGCTCGGTATCGGCGAAGGTCAACTCGCGCCATGCCTCACGCAGGTGCCACTCAACGTAGTAGGCGAGCATGCACAGGAAGATGTGCGCGCGTACCCGATCGGCCTTGCGGTGGTGGATCGGGCGCACCTTCAGGTCGATGGTCTTGATCGAGCGGAAGGCCCGCTCGACGTTAGCCAGCGACTTGTAGTTGCGCACGCACTCGGGCGCATCCATCTGCGTGGCGGGCACGGAGGTGCGAACGATGTACAGGCCGTCAAGCGCCGCCTCGCTGGCGAGGCCGTCTTGCTTGCGCGCCCAACTCAGGGCTGCGTCAGCGATGCTCAGATCGAAGTGCTTGGCCACCTTGTACTGATTGATGATCTTGCCCACCCGCACACCGATCGCGTCCTGCCCACTGAGCTTACCCGCGTCCACGCGGGCCTTGATCTTCTCGAGGTGGCGCTCGGTGGCCGCCAACAGCTCCTCACGCTTGTGCGCGCGCAACCGGGCCAGCGCTTCATTGCGGCAGGCCACCAGGCGCTCACCGGGGTAGTCCGGCGAGCTCAGCTCGAGCAGATTGCGCTCATCGAACAAGTCCATCTGAAGATGCCCCTGCTCGAGCAGCGCACGGATCGATGCGCTCTTGAGGGCCGTGATCCAACCGATGCCGTCGGTCTCGCGCATCTCATCGATGGCCTTCTGCGAGACCATCCCCCGATCACCGACCATGACCATGCGCTCGATGCCGAAGTCCTCGCGCAACTTGTGCACCGCGGGCATGAAGGTGCGGCTGTCGGCCGTGTTGCCCTCGTGCACCGACACCGCCACCGGGCAGCCACGTGCATCGGTGAGCAAGCCGTAGTTGACCTGCAGCAGGCCCTTCTTGCCGTCGCGGTTGTAGCCGAGCTTGGCCAGCTCGCAAGTGGTGCCCTCAAAGTAGCTCGACGACAAGTCGTAGAGCACCAAGCCACCATCGCACAGATGGCGCGAGGCTAGCTTCTTCTGGATCGCGTCCTGGCGCTCGAGCAGCCAGTCCATGGCGGCGTACAGATCGTCCTCATTGGCATCTGCCACGCCGAAGTCTTCAGCCAGCGTCGTGGTGTGCCACCAGCGGGTGGTGGCGAGCTTCGTGTGGGGTGCCACGATGCGCGAGGCAACCATGGCCAGCGCCAGCTCACGCTCGCGACAGGGCTTAGAGGCGATCAACGAGGCGAGCCCCAGGCGCTGCATCGCCATTGCCACGGCCTGCACATGGCCGTGCGGACGCGAGCGCGTGATCTCGAAGGCCTGTGACAGAGGCACAAAGGTCTCGCCCTGCAGCGAGCGACGGATGATCTCGATCAGCGGCTCGGGCAGGTGCGAGATGTTGCCCAGCGTCTCGTTCTTGACGGTGCCGCCCTCGCGGTAGCTGCGCCGCAGCAGGTGCGTGCGGTAGACCCGATCCTTGTACTTGCGGGTCGTAGTGACGACGTGAGCGGTGCCAGTTCGTGCTGTCATGCACTTAAATATAGGCGAATTCAATAAAAATTCAAATATTTTAGTGACTACAGATTGAACTCAAAAAAGACCGCTCTCCGGACAAAATCATCAGCACCGACAGGTACTTGCCGTCATCCATGGGACTACAAAATGGACTGAACTCCCGCTTAGTCGTTGGGTTCAACAGCGAAATCACGATCCGTTGGAAAATCATCCTAGCAGTTCCAGGGCTATCCTGACGCAATTTGATGGTCACGGCCGGCCTTTCGGATACGTTCGCGTCACTCTACCCTTTAGCGCATCGAGGAGCGAGTGAATGATTGGACGTACCCCCAGCCGCACTTCTTGGGCCTTTTACTTTTTGCGCCGCCTGAGGAACCACGAGAGAGGTTCCTCAGGCGGCAATTTGCCTTGACGCGCATCCAGTACTTTTGACTTGCCGGTCGACCGTTCTGCTTGAATGGACGACTGTGGACTGTCTGGGGCCACGCCAGACGATGAAGAGGGCGATCCCTCCAGGCGGCCCTACGACAAATCGTTACCGGCAGCAACCGAAACTTCCGGATCCGCAGGCACTCCAATCACCGTGTTTCCCGGCGCCGATGGGGCGGCGTGTTTTGCTGCCTCCGCGGCCTTCTTCTCCTGCCGTGCCTGAGCCATGCCGCCCACGTACGCGCCAAGAATCTGAATGCGGCTATGACCGAGGTCTTCGCTCAACTGTGCGAGGATGCGGTCCTGATCCTCCTTGGGCATCTGGTCTGCGGTTCCGCCGAGCGTCGCCGGCAACATGCCCTTCAGCATCATGCCGTCTTCTGTGAACTGTGCGCGGAGTCCATGACCGCACACGTTTGCGAGCTCCTTGGTGATCCCGATCTTGCGCAGGCAGTAGTAGTAGTGATCGATGTTGGACTCGAGCGTCGATTCCTTTCCGTGTGCGTTCTTGCTCCAGCCGAGGTACCCGCGCTTCGTGGTAATGCGCTTCAACCCATCCAGCACCATGCGCTGCTCCATGCAACGAATTTCAAGGAACCGGTCGCGACCGCCCTTCGGGCCGTCGCTGCCGTAGACCTTCAGCCCATTGCGGTGATCTGCCTTGTGAGGCTTCAGGCAAAGTGCTTCCTGCACGCGCAAGCCAAACGCCAGTTGAGTGAGCAGTATGTACCCGAAGCGTTCGTCTTCCAGAAATGCCTCCTCGATCTTGGCCTGGACATCAATGCCAGATTCGGCCCACGAGGGCGAGACCTTCTTCATTGCCGATATCCGCAGATCCTTAGCCGGGACATCTGGAAGGTAGTCCGCCATTGTCTTGACCATCCCTTCTTTCCCGATCCACGTGGCGAATTTCCGCCAGACCGATAAGTCCCCGGCAATGGTTTTCGGTGCCTTTTGCTGCACGTACCACCAGTGATGCACCATACGGGCGATGTGTCTCTCACCCAAGTTGTACGGATTCTTGATGTGCATCCCCAGCTCGCCGTGGAGCAGTTTCATACCTGCTTCGAGCACAATCGAGTTGTGCTCTTTCGTGCGGTGCGACGCGACTTTTCCGTTGACGCGGGTCCCCCCATATTGGTTGATGATCCCTTGGAGAATGGCTTTCCAGCCAGTCTCCGCAGGTTGGCCATCTGGGCGAAATCCTTCAACCGGGGGCAGTTGGTTCTTCGTCGACATCTTCAACTCCACATTGTGAAATATGGGCATCGGCGTGGTGCCGCTACCCGTTGCGGTCGCAACCATTCCCGCCGCGATACGCATAGCTACGCATCCACCTCAGCGTGGAGGTGTTCGCCTAGCGCACAAAACGCAGAAATGCCTGCACCGGTATCACCGTCCCAGTTCTCGCTCTGGTCTGGTTTCGCCCGACCTGTACTACTTCGGGCATGGAGAGCCGGTTTGCTCCCGCATTTCACATCGTGGTGGACGGGCCCGTGGAGGCGGGTGTCTTAAAAACGTGCGATTCGGCGTGCGGCTCCAGTCCAACTGCTCCAGCACTTCCGCCCCAGCCTTACGGGTGTGGGGTTACCTAGTCCGAGAGAGATTCTTGGACAGGTGCCGGCCCTTTAGAGGGGAGCCACGCCTACATCCTCCCGCTGGCATTGATAGCCGCGAGTTCGGTGCGATGGGATGTGCATCGGTTAATGATCCTGCCTCAGCAGGCGGGGCCCTCCGCGACTCGCCATGGCTGGCGATATCTCGGCCCGTCGCGGGGGACGGCAGAAGCCTCTTATCTCGGGATAGTTCCAGCGGTATGCGAAGCGTGTCTGTCGTGGCGCAGTCTTGACAACCGCCCGCTCGTCCGCACTGGGTAAGGGGTTTGCCTTACCTCTGTCTGGAACTGTTGATGAACTACCCTTGCTTCAAAAAAAACGCCGAGCGGCGTTTTGGACATTCACTTCATGCGTGCAGAGGCAATGGCTTGCGCTAAACACGGGTGGACCACGGGGCGGCGACCTGATCGAGTTCAGATCCCCTCATGCCGCAGAGCGGCGCACAAACCGGTTCGGACGGGTCGCGCAGATGGCAGACGCGTGCGATGGCTGGAGTAAATCACAGGTGTCCTACCTTTGCAAGCTGGGAAAAAGGCTCACTTCGGCGTCACTTTCAGAATATATCGCGCCACCAAAACTTTGAGAATAGCAACAACCTGATGATATTCCTGATGCCCCTGAAACGAGCCCTGAATAGAGACCTGATGCGAGACCTGAGGCCCTTGATAGCAGCCCTGATTAGAGTCCTGATGTCCCTGATACCAGCCCTGATGATAGACCTGATGCTCCTGATGCCATCCCTGTCGGCTCTGATGCTAGCCCGGATGACAACCCTGATACACCCAGCCGTGCGGACCAACATGTCGCCGCCAATCCTGCGTGGGGCAGGCATGTTGCGGGCGAGCGCTAAAGGCGGAAGAACAACCCAACACCGCAATTCCTTGAGAATTGGCTACCTATGGACGTCCACGATTATTTGAAGCGAACGGCAGCGCGGGTCGATAGCAAACTGGCTCCGCACATAGAGGACCTTCGCGTCCTCTATGTCGCCGATGCGTCATTCAATACGATGCGCAAGTACCTTGGTGACGTACATGGAGTGACCGTCACCGTCCAGTCCATATGGGAGTTTTGCAAGCGTCACTTTTCGAAGGAAACCCGTCCCACTAAGGGGGACAAAAATCATTCTGCGTCGCCATTAGAACCGCCTACTGTAATCACGTCTTCGCCACACCAAGGCGCGACTCCTTTTATTCGTGGAGCTGGAGAGGAGACAGGGTTCACTCGGACCTCGGGAGAACAAGGTTCATTGCCGCGACAGTTGCAAGAACAGGCTCCCGAGCAGGGACCTGCCGAATTGCCGAGCCATGAAAGCCAGGGTCCTTTCCCAAATGACGCATCAGAAACACCTGCATTTCAGCCCACTCCGCACGGACAGGCTCCTAACATTGAGCAGTCGCAGCCTCGCGCCCGAGACGCTAGCAAGCTCATGGCATTCTTGTCTGCGCCGGCAATGCCACGGCGCTCTGAAACGGAATCGCAAGAACTCGACGAACGGTCCGAGGCACTTAAAGCAGCGGATCGGCAGCAACGACGCGAACAACCTCGCTAGCGCCTGATGGGCGCGCGGCAATCAACCATTGATGAGGAAGAAAGTATGTCAGAACCGACTCTGGTCGCCCCCACGTCTGCCGAAAGTACCCAGGCGCCGACATCGCCCATTAAGACCTCTCTTGCGGTGCCCGCCCTTCCTCTCACTCCGATTCGAATTCTCCTCCTTGCACAGGTAGGAACGATCGGCAAAAGCACGGTTGGTGCTGTTGTGCTGCACCCGCACCTCAACGGCTCCTTCTATTCGATTGAGTCCTTCAACCAGGACGCTGCGCGGTATGGAATTAAGGTGCAGCGCTTTCTGGCCGAGCAGGATGACCTGAGAGACTTCCAAAAAGCGCTTACAAACGACCCACACAACGCAGTCATCGACATCGGACAGTCCGCTCTGGACGTATTCCTCAAGCGGATGGCCGTCGACCGAATGGTGGAAGACTTCGACTACGTCGTCTCGGTTGCCGACACCACTGATCGCGGGCAAGATGAAGCCATCAATGCATGGGAGCAGTTGATGGCCCTCGGTTTTGCGCCAGAACAATACCGTCTCGTTCTAAACCGCTCTCAGCCAAAGAAGTTAATTACGGCACAATACTCTCGGCTTTTCGCATACAAAGAACAGCATGAGGAATTTTGGATTGACCCAGCTTGCATCCTGCCAGACCTGAACGTCTTCAATGAAATGGCGTCCCAAGGGGTTTCGTGGAACGACGCTCTCAGTCCAGGGATCGACTTTCTGACGCAGTCGCGTCAGCTTCGTCACAACGGCCGTGAAAAGGAAGCTGCGAAAGCCGCTGAGCGAGCCTTGCTGCAGAAGTGGGCCAGAGGGGCAGCTGTCTTCACCGAAGCAGCCTTCGAAGCGCTTGATATTCCCATCTAGATCACCATGAACGGACCGTTGCGGTTGGCGCACGATCAGCCTCTTACAGTCGAAGGGGCGAAATTGTATCTTGTGCTGGAAGAGGTGGATCGCATTGTCGTTACCCTCCAGACTCTTCACGATGCCACCATCCAAAGGGAGACGGACCGGCAAGATGCCACCCTTGCAGCGCAGCGGGGCCACTCGATCGCGGAGAAGGCTTTGGCCGCCTCCATTTCGAAGGCAGTCATCCTCAATATATACGCCGAGCTGACGCCTCTACTCAAGGAAGATCTCAAGGAAGAGAGGGAGAGAAACGCTGCCGCGTCATCAGCGCTAGCAAAAGAGATGACGTCCTCCGCCACTGGAATCATCAGGGACAATGCGGCGGTGATCGCCGACGCGGTCGCTGGCAAGCCGCCTCTGCCGCCACTACCACCTGAAGACGCGCGACTCTTGGAAAAGGCAACGGGGCACGCGATCAGATGTCTGGCTGAAGCGAAGCGGTTTATGGTCTCCGCGACGCATCCTCTCGTATGGTTCACCTGCTGCGTCGTGCTGTACGCCGCAGCACACTCTCTCAAACTCTGGTAGTCCCAATCCCGGGTTCCCTTAGCGGAACCCTCGTACCGTCCACTGCATATCCGCTCGCCGCCATTCGGGAATCCCCGTTAGGGGTCTTGCACACGTACCTAACATCCAATCATAAGCGCCGCTTTGTCGCACAGTGCGACAAAGCGCTTCGCTAACTCATTGATTTTGTTATCCCCGCCACCCCCCCTGCTACTCCATTTCTGCCGCGACCTGAAGGGCAGGCCGTTTGCTCGACTGTTCTCTGAACCCGCTGGAGCGCCCCAAATTCAGCACTAAAAAAACCCTAAATTCCCGTCGCATTTGTCCGATAGGTGAAAGAGCAAGGATTCGGACCGCTTCTTCGCTCGCGCAAGCCGCGGATTCCGAATGCCGGTTTGAAACTCACCGTTTTCGATTCTTGGGTGCCCAGGTCGCGTGGCACTCTGGTTAACCACAACACTTTCAGCATTTGGGAGAGCGACAAATCGCTCACAGAAGTCACTCAGTTTCCCAGACGGGCGACAAAATGTCAGAGAGCATGTCGACACCGGGCGCAAAAAATACGTTAGGCCCTTCTCTCCCGGCGCATTGAGCAGTTGAACCAAGAACACTGATCAAACAGTATGTAGAGGAACTCGATGATGCTGGCGGTGATAACCCTGGTTATCGCGGTAACCTGCCTACCTGTTTCTTGTGGTTGCGGCTCAGCCCGGGGCCATCGGCGCAGACCGAGCAGTCAGCGCGCCCGGAAATGGTATGGCGATCCTGAACGGAGCGAACGGCGCACGCCCAGGGCGATCTACAACGAGGCGATGACTCAAGGAAAACTTCGATGTCCGGTCGTCGGTGGGTAATTGACGCCGCCGCTCTTTCCGCCTGCGCGACCGCTGTTGAGCGCCTTTTGGTTTAGGTGATGTCGCCGATTTAGCTGTGCAGCTAATGCTATCGAATTGTTCCCCCAGACAGGACTACGGAACATGGCACTTTCTGCGCGTGACATCGAGGAAATCTCCGGGCACTTCGCAGCGCTGACGGCGAAGGTGCCCCTGCGCCCCATCACGGACGACCGTGAATATCACGAGGCGGTACGGGCTCTCAATGCGCTGCTTGATGCCGGCGGGGCCGATGAAAAACATCCAGTTGCCCCGCTTGTCGACCTGCTGGGAGACTTCATTGGAGCCTATGAGAATGTCCACTACAGGCTGCCGGACATCTCTTGCTACCTTTGCACATATCGCGCGGTTGACCCTCGGACCACCAACTATTGCCGTCCTTATCTCGGTTACGATCGGAATCTGTCTGTGTGAGTTCGCTACACTGGCCATTCCATCACGCGATCACAGGCAAATCATGGGCACCAAAGCCACGATCCGGTTCCAGCAGAAGGAAGATGATCTACCGGGCTGGCAAGTTTATACGGAGCTGTTTGAGCCGGCGGACGTCGTCTATCTGGAGGTCGAGGGCATGCAGGCCGATGTGACGATGATCGGCAGCCCGAGGGGCAACGTCGCGGGCACGGTACTGTTGCGTCTGCCCGCAGCCACCGCGCGGCAACTGGGCCTCCTGCCGCCCGACTGGACGAATGACACAAGCTGGTCGAAGGAGTAGGACATGATCGAGTATCAGGGCAAGGTGGTCCAGGAAATGGCCACGTGCACGTGTGACCGCTGCGGCCGACGCATGACGCCTGACGCAGCCCAAGGAGAAAAGTCATGAGGTAGATATCACTACCGAGCCCATCATCCGCGGGTTCGAGTACGCCCGATGGCTTCTGGCAATGTAGTCGACACCGGCAAGTTTTGACGCGCGTCGCTCGGCGCGCCGGTGCCGCCGATGCCATATCGACTTGTCTGTGGCTTCAGAGACACTGGTCGTTTGTCCGAAGTGAGGCGTCGCCAGTGATGGCGGGCCTCCCAGTCGGCGAAGAGCTTGCACCACTCGAGCACCGCGATATCGACGAAGTTGCTGTTGCGTGCAGGGCACCGAAGCGCGCACCGCATTCCGCACGCCGCTGCTCGCGGCCGTCGGGCTCGACCTCGCAGGCTGGAAGCAGTACCTCACCGACGTGAAAACGTACCGAGACCACTTCGTGCTCCGGTGCAAGTCTATGCCGAGCGCACGCCAACTGACGAATTCTTGATTGAGGCTGCGCCCAGCCCGGGACGTCTCCTCACGGCCCTTGACACCATCGCGCGCGCAAAAGGAACGCGAAACGATGACGTGGTCCCGACTGCTTGGAATCATGGTGCTCGTGCTGCTGGTCAATGCTGCCAGCGTCGTGGGAATCGTCCTGAGCTTCGCGCTCGTGATGCGCTATCTGGGATCGCTAACGGTGTGGAACGAGATTTTCCCGTGGGCAACTGACACGCTGGACATGATAACGAGCGCTATCGCCGCCATGCAACCTTTACCCGTCCTCCTAAAACGACTGGATCGCGTTGGCTGACCCCACTCGACCGACGCTTGCTCCCCTCTGATCGACCGATTGTTTATGGGAACACGATCGGCCGAAGTCGACCCGCAGCGGCCCGTCAACTTTCTCCATAAGGGGCGGCTTCAGAATTCGGAATTTAAACCATGCTAAGCCGTCCGCGAGTGTGGCCGGATCCAGCTACTGCGTGCCGAATGCTTGGTTCATCTGCCTGGCGTGCTTGACCTCGTCTCCTTGTAGATAAATCGAGGTCGTCGCGATCGACGCGTGGCCCAAGTTGTCGCGTACGGCGGTGAACTCGGCACCGCGGGCGAGCGCATGTGTGGCGTGTCTGTGCCTCCCGTGCGGGCTGGCGCGGCGTAGCTTTTCTGGGATCGCCGGAGTACAGGACCGATGGCGGCCGGGGTTTCGTGCTCCAGGCGGTTCCCTGGCCGTCGCTTTGCCTAATCTGCCGGTGTGGGTAATCGTCAATATCTGAAGCTTCAGATATTTGCGAATCCCGGCCAGACCTCGGAATCGACCGAGGTTGTGAAGAAACGGGCAGAGCAAATCGGCGAGGGTCCGGGTGGACGCGATCGACGGGAGCAACTCTGTCGCTTTTTTTGATTTATAGCGGCACGGTGCACGCTCTTACGTAGTCACCGCGTCTATCGATGACTTCGTACCCAGGACATTCGGATATGCATTGCTCGCTTCAAGTTGTACGCTAGTACGTGAAGGCTCACCTCGGTTCGAACACGCGGAAACGTCTTCGTCAGGAAGTGTGCGGAACCCCTCCAGAACTTGAGCGTTCCAAATGGCTGCTCGACTGTCTGTCGTTGTGGGGCGGCTCAGAAGATATGTGGTAAGTCGAGACGATTCAAACCGCCTCACCGATAATAGCCGGCTGACATGCCCTCTTGGCTTCGCGGATCGCGGCATCAAACGAAACATTAGTCGCTCGATGCCGATGGTCGACCGTTACAAGCCAGACACCGTTGGCACGACACCAAATAAGCCGAGCCTCGTCGACTAATCCTGAAAACCAACGCCAAACATCGGCGTCGGATGAGTTCGCCAGATTCGCTGCGGCTATCCTATTCATTGTCGGCGAATTCTCCATATCGCAAATCTGGTTTGCTCGTGACTGTTTCGCAGTAGGCATTGTCAAGTATCGTGTTTTCGAGAAGGTGGAATGGGCTCGCTATTTTCTTCAAAGCGGTAGATCGCTGGCCTGAATTTCAGCTCCGGCGATCTCGCTGCGTAATTTTGCCAATGGAGCTCTAGAACTTGTGATACATCCCAACGCGCAACACAGCCTGATGGTTATTTGATGATGCACTTCCAATGGCGCTATCAAAGACATCTGCTCGAGTCGCAGCCCCCAAATTTTTCATAAACGCCCGTCGCATAGAGAGAAGTGTGTTTACTCAAAGAATAAGTGGTTGCCAGTCCTACTTTCTGAAAAAGTGGAATCTTCTGACTGTACCCGCCACGATAAGCTATCCGAACGATTCTTCTCATTCGTTGCGCTCTCCGCTGCTTTCATCTGGACCTGCTTATTGTCAACAGTACCTTCTAGGGAAGCTCAAAATTAGGGTGCCAAATTGACGGGTGCAATGTCTATTCAATTTTCGACTAACGCCATTCGAAAATAGATATTGGCAGTTAGTCGACCTGTGGCACGCTAGACAAACTTATTGACCCATGTCAGCGGTCGACGTCCTTAAAGAGCGATGACTATGGAAACAAAATGGCTGGAAGATTTTCTCAGTCTCGCGGAGACAAAAAGCTTTTCCCGGTCGGCCCGCAGCCGTGATTTAACGCAGTCGGCATTCAGCCGGCGCATTGTCGCGCTCGAGACATGGATGGGAACGAAACTGGTGGACCGCAGCGTCAACCCGATCTCGCTCACACCCGCGGGCCGGATGTTCCGGAGCCTGGCAACGGACATTTTGAAGAGCATATATGCTGCCCGTAATATGGTCGGCGGTTATGAACAGTTTGCCGACAGCGATCATGTGATTCATTTTTCGGTCGCTCATACGCTGGTGTTCACGCTTTTCCCGGACTGGCTCAAACGGCTTAACGGCAAATTCGGCGACATCATGGCCCGGGTCCAGGCGGTCAATGTCCCTGAGGGCGTGCAACATCTCCTCGCCGGTGACAGCGACCTGCTGATGGGCTACCACCATCCCAAGCTTCCCCTTGGACTGGACCCCAATCTCTTTCCTTTTCTTACACTCGGCGTCGAGCGGGTCTTGCCGGTCTCTGCCGCCGACAGCAATGGCAAACCATTATTCGAGCTACCTGGAAAAAGCGGCAAGCCTTTGCCTTTGCTGGCTTATTCGTCGGGGGCATTCCTTGGGAACGTGGTCGAAATGCTATTGCTGAATGCAACCGAGCCGTACGCTCTGTATAGATGCTTCGAGACCCATATGTCCGAAGCGTTGAAAGGCATGGTGGTAGCAGGTCACGGTATCGGCTGGCTACCGGAGAGCTGCATAACCAAGGAATTGAGCGACGGCACGCTTGTCAGGGCGAGCTCTGATGCCTGGACTACCGAACTGGAAATACGTCTGTACCGTTCCGGCAAGCAGCGAGGTCGAGCCGCCGAGCAGCTCTGGTCCTACGTTGAAAAACAGATAGTTAAAACGGACGTCAATGGGCCATCGGAGAGCCGGGATCCGTATAGACAAGAATTCGATTCCGCGGAGATTACAGCGCAATCCTCTTCTTCTAGATAGCTCTTTTTGAATGGCCAATTGCCTCCAGTCAATCGGTCGGAGGCTTCTTCATGGTGCGACCATACCACCACGCTGTTATTCGAGTGCAGATCTATTCCGCTGAATTTCATCTCGGCCTCCGTCAAGTAAAAGGGGCTCACCCCGCCTTGACTTTACCCCCGCGCCTCTCGGCACGCGGCTCAGGCTGGCTATATGATTATCAATGCTCCCGCACGCAATGCCCCGCCTGTCGAGGTCGATGCAAGTGTCAAACCTACCGGTCCAGCTCCAACAATGACGACTTGAGTTTCCAAACCAGATCTCCGTTTTCTAGCCACTCCCTACCGGACACAGCAACATGCCCAGTCGGGATAGCGGCTAAGAGTGTCGGGTCAAACACAGGGCGATCTTCGAGGAGCGCCTCGGACCTAGCGCAGCATCGTGGATCCTGTGAATAGTTAACTATCCTTGCTGCAAACGCTGCTCATCCTGATCAACGATTCCGGCAGCGAGCAGCTTTGATCGGATGAAGTTATACGACGACGGTTGAAGCTGGTAGGTGTCGAACTTCACCGACATCCAGCGAATTTTTCCGTTGTAAAGCTCTATGGCTGTGGAACCATTGAGGCCGTTGCGATTCACGCCGGTATTGGAATATGGACCTCCGGCCTTCCACTCAAAGCCCCCGCCAGTTCGCCCGCCGACGATGTGCAGGAGTGTTGAGCCGAAGCAGTCCGGAAGCTCTCCCTGAAGGGTGAAAAACAATTTGGAAATTAGCTCGAGTCCCTGAATCTGTATCGTCTGGTTGTAGTTCCCATAGAGGACAGGACCTTGATGAAGCAACGGATTGACGTAAATCGCATCATCAGTGAAGAACGCTTGAATCGCATTGAAGTCGCCGCTGCTGAGAGCGGAGTGAAACCGTTTCGCGAATTCGATCATCTCTGAAGATGCAGAGGGCTGGCCTGTCGCGCTGGTCGTGAGGGCAAGTTTCCCGGGGGCCGCGAGCGAACTCGAGGAGAGGGGTGTTCCGCCAGGGTGGACTGGAGCAAATGGGAATGCGACGCCTTGAGTGACTGCGGGACCGACGATGTCGCTCTCACCGAGTTCTCTGGAGTCCCAGTAGTCTGTCATCCTTACAACCAGGCCGTTGTCGAAATCAAATACTCTCTGTTCCGTCCCTCCGTTCGTAGAAAAAAAGGCATTGCGTACGGTGACCTGCTCAACGATGGCGCCGAAGTTGATGTCGCCCGTAACACGGAAGGGAGTGACGACGTTTGCAGTGCCGAGCACGTGCAACTCACTACTGAACAGCTGATCTAGCACAGGAGCGAAGGTATTGATTCCCTGGAAGAAAATATTAATGGTGGCATCGGAAAACGACACTGCGCTCGATTGAGTCAGACGTGCGAGCACGGGGCTCGGATTTCCGCTGTTCCAATCCTGATAGAACGCTCGAAAAAAAGCCCAGGTTTTTTCCTGGGCGATTTCTGCCGAAATTGCCGATTGGGTTCCCACGATACCTTGATCGGAGAAGCCGAATGCACGGCCCGCTGTAAGAGCGAGTGGCATGGTTGCAGCGAGAGATCCAATAAATTTGCGGCGGCTGAAAGCAGTCATGCGAGTCATCTCCTGAAGGGGCGCAGAGCCGATACCCTGCGCATGCGATGGCCAGGTTTCATGGGGCGATCCAACTCACTATGTCGAGCGAGCCACACAAGACATTTGAAAGACACTTGATGACGGTCGATGCAGTGGTTCGAGCACCACGTTTATACGACCGGAACGGAGAACGTACCGACCGCATCGCGGAGCGCATCAACCTGATCTTTTAGCGAATGCGCGGCGGCCGCGGCCTGTTCGACGAGCGCCGCGTTCTGCTGGGTGACCTGCTCCATCGCGCCGACTGCGCGATTTACCTGGTCGATGCCGGCGCTTTGCTCGGTCGACGCGTGACTAATCTCGTCGAGGATGTCGTTGACGCGCCGTACCGACTGCACGATCTCACCCATCGTCGTGCCGGCGTTGGTGACCAGTGTGGCACCGACCTCGACCGCACCGGTCGACTGCTCGATCAGCGCCTTGATCTCCTTCGCTGCCGCAGATGAGCGCTGGGCGAGATCGCGCACCTCCGAGGCAACCACCGCGAAGCCTCGCCCCTGCACGCCGGCGCGCGCGGCCTCGACCGCTGCGTTCAGAGCAAGGATGTTGGTCTGGAAGGCAATACCGTCGATCACGCCGATGATGTCGCCGATCTGCCTCGAGTTGCTGGTGATTTCTCCCATCGTGCGCACAACGTCGTCAACCACCTCGCTGCCGCGCAGCGCAACCTTTGCCGCCTGCTCAGCCATCTGCGCTGCATGCGTCGCGCTCTCGGCGTTGCGCTTCACGTTTACGGTCATCTCTTCCATACTCGACGCCGTCTGTACGAGCGCCGCGGCCTGTTGCTCAGTGCGTCGCGACAGATCGTCGTTGCCCGTCGCGATCTCCGACGCGCCTACGTTGATGTTGTCGGTACTGCGGCGCACGTGGTCTATTGTCTCGATCAAGCTCGACTGCATGGTGGCGAGAGCATACATTAGGCTCACGCGATCGCTGCCGTCCAGCGCGACGCGCTGCGTCAGGTTCCCGGTGGCGATGCGCCGCGCGACCGCGACCGCGTCTTCAAGTTCACCGCCCAGGTTGCGCCGGATGCTGCGTACTACCACCAGCATCAGCGTAGTCGCCACCCCTCCGAGCATCAGGGTCATGGCCGCCCAGCGTAACAGGAACGAGACGAATGCCGCGCGAATGTCGTCCATGTACATGCCGGTGTTGATGTCCCAGTTCCAGTCGGGCACGTGTCCAGCGTAGCTCATCTTCGAGACCGGCTCGGCACTGCCCGGTTTCGGCCATACGTAGCTGATGAAGCCACCGCCATTGCGGTCTGCCTCGGCGATTTCCTGGAACAGATGGTTACCGGCCGGGTCGGTGAAGTTGCTCATGTCGCGGCCATCGAGTTCCGGCTTGATCGGATGCATCAGCATCACCCCCGACTTCCCGTCGACGACTGCCAGGTAGCCGTCCGTGCCGTAGCGGATCGCCGACAGCGCCGCGAGCGCACGCTGCTTCGCATCGCTCTCCGACATCTTGTTGTCCTGCGCGGCCTTCTGGTAGTGGCCAACTAGCGTCAGCGCCTCATCCACCAGATAGTGCAATTGCTCCTTGCGATCGTCGACTAAGCGCTCGTGAGCTTGCCATGCGCCCATCGCGCCGATCGCCAGCAGCCCACACCACAGCACCACCACCATCGCCCACAATTTTCTATTCAGCGTCATTTTCCGTTGTCTCCCCCTCACTGTACTTCCCCACCCTATCTGCTATTGCTTCCTTCATGTTCATGTCGTGCTTTGACCCCGTCGTTCATTCGTCAACGGAAATGTGACTCCACGCCCTGTATTTCCAGGGAATCATCGTCTCGAGCAAGGTAATACGCGTAGGGGCATGCCCATGTTCATCGTTTCGCTAAGTCCAATCGGCGCAAGGTTTCTTCTGAGTCAACACGGACCTTCTTTCACCTCCTAGCGGCCTAGGCCAAACGCGGTACAAGTTATAGCGGACGCCTGGGCGGCTCGGGAAGTCGATTTGGCGCACCCGGTGCAACGATGCCCTTCCGAGCACTAACCGGGACGCAAGCCTCCCCTGCCAGGTGGTATGGAAATGCGACGGGTAGTGGCTCGAAATCCGATGATGGTCAGCGCTCTCGATACGAACGCTATGCCCACTCCGACAACGGAACAACAACGAAACTCTTCTTTCTGTTATACGACTACGGTATCGCGGTCCTACGGCCCCACATCGACGCACTATCCCTAATTCTGGTTTCCGCTCGCACATGCCCTAACGCAAGGCCAACAATGCAGCAGTTCCGATATTTATCCGCCTCTAGCGTATATAGACGGACTCGCACCGCGGTCGACCTCAATGTCGAGACGGTTTTTGCTCATAGGTCGCTAGCGAAACGGTCTCTACAAGGGCGACCCGGCCACAGGTGTCTGAACTTGTGTACGCCCATTTTGGGGACGTGTGTTGGTGATAGACGTTTCACTACTAGGGTGGTGCCCGAACATGGACCACGGATGCAGGAGCACCAAAGGCCCGTCCGCTGCGCGCATTGAATGGATTCATCGGGGTCTTGACGTTTGCGATATCCCCGCCGGTGCCATCGCCCTTGACGCCCACCTTCGCGTTTTAATCGACCATCCGCTTCATGGGTGCAAAGATCTTCGCGTTTCGCCCTTGCTCTAAATCACGAGCGCTTCGCGATGACAGCACGCCCCACTCGCGATCCATTGTCGCGGCCGAGTTGTGCCGAGATCCACGCGCCGCAATCGACCAGCGCGTCCAGGTCGACGCCGGTGTCAGCGCCCAGTCCGTTCAGCAAGTAGACGACGTCCTCGGTCGCGACGTTGCCAGTTGCCCCCTTGGCGTAAGGGCAGCCCCCCAACCCTGCAACAGAGCTGTCGAACACCCGTACCCCGAACTCATACGACGCGTGAATGTTGGCGACCGCCATGCCATAGGTGTCGTGGTAATGCCCGGCAAGACTGCTAACAGGTACCCTCGCTGCCACCGCCTCCAGCATGTGTAGCACCGAACCCGGCGTGCCAGTGCCGATCGTATCGCCGAGCGACACTTCGTAGCAGCCAAGCTCTTGCAGGCGTGCCGCCACGTGCGCGACCTGCTGCGGCGCGATCGCGCCGTCGTACGGACAAGCCACCACGCAGGAAACATAGCCGCGGACTTTGACGCCTTGACGCCTGGCGGCGTCGAGCACTGGAACGAAGCGGTCGATCGACTCGTCGATTGAACAGTTGATGTTCTTCCGCGAAAAACCCTCCGATGCAGCAGCGAACACCGACACCTCTGTCGCGCCTTCGACAACTGCGGCCTCGAAGCCCTTCATATTCGGCGTCAGCACCGGATAGTTAACACCTGCCCGGCGTCGCAACCCACGCATGACCTCAGCTTGATCCGCCATCTGCGGAACCCACTTTAACGACACGAACGACGTGACCTCGATATCGCGCAGCCCTGCCGCCCCCAGACGGTCGATCAGTTCGAGCTTGATTGCGGTCGGAACGTTCTGCTTCTCGTTCTGCAGGCCGTCGCGCGGACCGACTTCGACGATGCGCACCTGCTCCATCATTCGACTCCTTCGAAGTCGGCCAATTCGGCGCCGTCCGCGACCTGACCGCCGGGTGCGAATCGGAACGCCTTGACGTTACCCTTGCCAAGCGTGCTGATCGTGTGCTCCACCTCCGTCGCCTTAGCGCGCAGGTCCTCGACCAACCTACTCATCGCATCGGCGTTGGCACGGAACGCTGCCGATCGCGGGCTAACCTGCGTATCTATAACCTGCATATGTCGCTCCGTGGCTCCTTGGCAAATGTTTCAGCTAACGTCTGCGACGATTCGTGACACCTGACAGCGCTCATTGGAGGACCTTCCGGCGCAGCCCGCCTACGCCGGAAGTTGCCGAGTCGATGATGATTGATGAAGGGATCAGAACTTGGTCCGCAGACCGACTATCGCTCCCGTCTGCGTTTGCCCGACGACCGAAGTTCCAAACCCGTTCACGCCAAGATTGGTGTGCTTCTTATTCAGCACAGTCGCAAGCTCGAGATACACATCGGTTCGCTTTGACAACAGATAACTTGCCAGGAGCGACGCCATAACGGGATTGCCGGTTCCAGTATTTTTATCGTTCTGGTACAGGATATCTGACGATATATTGAAAGCGGGTGTCGCCAGGTACTGCGCCCCGATCCAATATAAGGATGCGTATTGATTGCCTGTGCCGGCTCTGACCGCGAGGAATCGGTATGCGCCGTATAGCTTGACCGTATCAAGATCAATTTGCGTTCCGGCACCAAAGCGTTGAGTCTTGTTCGACTGCGTTGCGAGTGTGTTACCTTTTTGCTCGTCAAAGAGCAAACCTATGCTCAGAATTCCCCGCTTATAATTGAGCAACGCGTTCTCTTCTTTTCCCACCCGGTAGTCTCCCGCCACCGGACCGACGCCGGCCACGCTGTCGTAGCCGAAGCTATAGAGCGCGTTCAGTGAGAGTTTGCCGCCAAGAAACTGAACATCCTTGCGGTATTCCACTGAATTGTCTGCCCGAGAAACGAACGCGGGATCAAAGGCTGGGCTGGAAAAAATGGCAGGCGCGACAGGATCGTAGGCAAGGGCGAATTCATACGTCAGCGTCGGATGCCGTCCGAGTGTCAGCTCCCCCATCGGAGTGGTCAGGCCAACGTATGCCGCTCTACCAAACAGTCGGCCCGAGTTGTTCAACGTTCCTTTCGTTGCATCGAAGCCGTTCTCGAGGACGGCCGTCGTGCCGTAACCGCCGCCGAGATCTTCCTTCACGCGAAGACCCCATCGAGAAGTTTGCGCGCCACCGGATATCACTGAAAACTGCGTGCCGCTCTTGCCCCCTGCCGTGGGAACGTGGTTAATAAATTCGACACCTACGTCCACGATTCCGTAAAGCGTCACCGAGCTCTGCGCTGCGGCATAGGAAGCCGTCAACGACAGACCGGCTAACAATCCAAACCTTGCTTTCTTTTTCATACGTCTCCTCCTTTGTTTAAACAACGCAAAGATTGAACCCTGATCAAATTTTCTAAAAAACCAAGTTCAATCGCCCAGTCCGCCTATTAGGTCATTTGAAGTTGGTGAGTATCGTCACCGCCGCGAGTGCCGAATCGGCACCGAGCTGCCCGCCGGAGCACTCGGCCAGCGCTGCCGTCGCCCCTGCCCGCTGACGGGCGCCAGCCGTTCCCCGCAGGTGGGTCGTGAGCTCGATGATCTGTGCAATTCCGGTGGCACCGACAGGGTGCCCGCGGCTCAAGAGCCCTCCCCCCGGATTCACCGGACGCCGCCCGCCGACAGACGTGTCGCCTGCGCGCAGCAAGCTGACTCCTTTGCCGGGTGCCGCGAATCCGAGTCGTTCGTACAGCATGATCTCGGCGGGCGCCGAAGCGTCGTGAACCTCTGCGACATGGATATCTTCGGGACCCAATCCCGCGGTGTCGTAAGCAGCCTTCGCAGCTCTTTCCGCACACGTCGGACCCAGGCCGTCCTTGTTTGCGGAAACAAGTGAGGATGCCCTGACATATACGCGCGGCGCCTTAATACGTTGTGCGAACTCTTCGCTAACTAGAATGGCCGCCGCTGCACCGTCGGCGATCGGCGAGCACATGTTCAGCGTCAGCGGTGCACTAATCATGCGGCTGCCAAGCACCTCATCCACTGTCACCGGAGCACGGAACTGCGCCCATTCGTTCATCGACGCAGCCTTCCGGCTTTTGATGCAGACAAGGGCAAAGTCCTTGAGCGTTGCGCCGCTGAACTCCATGTAGCGGCGCGCCCTCTCCGCGTAAATGTCCATAAATACGGAGTGCCCTTGAGGAGCTTTCGTTTGAAGCCGCGCACGCTCCTCGACGTCCACGCCGGAGGCGAACGCCCCGAAGGTCACGGATTTATCTTCATGCGTCAGCTTCTCCGCCCCGATGGCCAGAGCCACATCTGTCTGACCGGACGCGACCGACAGCCATGCCAAATGAAACGCCGTCGATCCGGATGCACACGCGTTGTCGATATTGATGATCGGACGCCCCATCACGCCGGTATTGCGCAGCGCGACCTGTCCTCGAATCGTTTCTTGCCCCGTCACCAACCCGGACAGCGCATTCGCGAAATACGTCACGCCTATTTCGTCGTAGCCGATACCGGAATCGGCGATGGCGGTAGACAGCGCTTCCTCGGCAAGCGATCGCACCCCGCGGTGCAAGAATTTGCCGAATACCGTCTGCCCAATGCCTGCTACAACTACCTGTCTCATCGCGCCTCCAAAGTGCTTGCACCCGTTACTTACCTGCGAATACGGGCTTGCGTTTCTCCTGGAAGGCACGCCGTCCTTCCAGCCGATCCTCGGTATCGCGAAGCAAACCGAGTGCGAACTGCTCTGCTTGAATGGCTGTCAACAGAGGCAAGTCAAGACCATCGCGTACAAGCCGCTTCACGGCCCGAACAGCCAGCGGCGCATTGTCGGCAATGCGCCGGGCAATTTTCATCGCTTCGTCCATCAGACTCTCCAACGGCACCACCCGGCTCACGAGGCCGATCCGCAGGGCGGTTTGCGCGTCGACACGGTCGCCGGTCAACATCATCAGCATGGCGTCCGACATCCCCACCATCCTGGGAAGACGTTGGGTTCCGCCCGCGGCCGGAATACTTCCGACACACACTTCCGATTGCCCGAACTGGGCGTTGCTGGAAGCGATCCGAATGTCACAAGCCAGTGCGAGCTCCATGCCCCCGGCAAGCGCAAAGCCGTTCACAGCGCAGATCATCGGCTTGTCGATCTCCATTCCAGCGAAGGGATAGAGCCACCGCGGTTTCCCAAACGTGAGCTCTGCGAAGCTTTCTTTGGGCGGCATGGTCTTCTTCAGATCGGACCCGGTGCAAAACGCCTTGTCACCGTTGCCCGTCAGCACGACAACGCGAACGCTTGCGTCTCGATTGGCGATCTCAAATACGCTGTTCAACTCCACAAGCGACTCTGGGTCGAGCGAATTCATCGCCTCCGGTCGATTGAGGACGATGGTCGCAACAGAATCCTTCACTTCATAAAGAATGCTCATCCGATACCTCATTCCGGTAAAACTTGTGTACTCTCGATCGCGTTCAAGACTTCGCGCACGCTGGCAGTTCTGATCAGCTTCGCGCCTCGATAGAGCCTCGTGGCTTCGATCGGACTGCCCGCCCATGCAAGACAATCCGAAACCTTTGCGTGCAAGTCGTCATCGGAAAGCGGATTGGAGGCGCCGCCGCGGAGCGCGTCGATACGCTGTGATAGCTGGCGCCCGTCTTTCGTTTGCACCGATATTTCTGCCCAACGCGGCGTGATCTCGCCGGGCGATTCGACGGATTTGATGGAAGCCATGACCTTTCGGAGTCCTGGTCGACACACCGCCTCATCGGTAAATGTAGAGAGGCGAATCTCGTTGTCTTCCAGAGCCGCCGCAATCACATATTCCATGCTGAACTTCCCCTCGACACCGTTTTCGGGCAAGCGTCGCAATAGAGGGGATAGCGTCCCATAACTCGTCCTGATGTAAATCGATTCGACGTCGTCCAGCCCCACATCGAACTCTCGCTTGAGCTGGAATAGGCCATCCAGCGGCCGATGAACCGCGTAACAGGCGGGATACTTCTTTATCTCCACCCCCGCACGATCGATTTCAAGTGGTGCTGTATTCAGCGTGAGCATCTCCTGCGAGATGTCTTCCGACTTCGAATACAAGGACGTGTAGCCGGCCTGACCATCCATCGCGAGCGGTGACGCGGTAAAACCCTGCTCGGCGAGCAGCGCGGCGCGCAGTGCCGCCGCACCGCACTGGCCGGCCTGAAACGACTTTGCGTCGAACCCGAAGTGTTGACGTGTTCCGGCAGCTTGGGACACGGCAAGACCAATCGCAGAGACCGTTTGGTCGAACTCCAATTCCAATAGATGCGCACATGCGCCGGCGGCAGCGATTGTCCCGACCGAAGAGGTCATATGCCATCCGCGATCGTAGTGCGCTTTACTAAGCGCACTACCCAGTTTGCTTGCGATTTCATAGCCGACCACATAGCTGCTGGCCAGTCGCAAACCGCTGATATCCCGCCACTCAGCCAGCGCAATCAGCGCCGGCAGCAACGCTACACTCGGATGTCCCCCCATCGACGATGACGCGTCGTCGAAGTCCAGCACATGAGCGGCCGTGCCATTCAAAAGCGCTGCGCACTCCACCGTCGTCGCAGTGCCCCGCCCCCACAGGCGAGCGGCTCCATAGCCCAGTTGTTGTTCACCACCGGAGCCAAGAGCCAGGCCGTAGATGTACTTCCGCATGCGAACTGCCGCTAGCTCGTTAGCGCCGGCTATGCACACTGCGTATGTATCCGTAATCGCCCTGGCGCACGTCCGGAGATGCTCATCATTGACTGTAGACGGGTCAAATGAGCAGGCGAATTTCGCAAGCATCTCGCTCGTGGAAGGCCGTGTCGTCGTCACGTCAACACTCCGTTTTGGCGCAAGCTGGCAATTTCAGCTTCATCCATGCCGAAAACGTCCCGACATATCTCGTCCGTATGCTGGCCCAATAGTGGTGCCGGCAAGCGAACGGTTTCGGCGTGTCCACTGATACGAAACGGAGGTGCGTTGTAGATTGATTCACCCATTTCGGGATGCTGCAGCCGGACCCAATGACTTCGATGTTGCAACTGAAGGTCGTGCTCCACGATATCTTCTGCAGTCCATACTACTCCAGCAGGCACACCGTGATTCTGCAGTTTCGTCATCAGGTCCTCCGCTTCGTAGCTGCTGGTCGCGTGTGCCAGTGCTACGTCCAGGTCGTCCCGGTTTGCCAAGCGATCGTATAATGCCGAGAATTTTGTCGCGCCCAAAGCGTCCGCTTCGGGAAGCGCCGCGACAAGGCCTTTCCATGCCTCTTCTTGCCATGCCGATATGGCTATCCATCGGTCCACGCCACGGCAGGGATACACGCCATGCGGTGCACACGCCGTGCGCTGATTACCCATCCGACTGGGCACATTGCCGTTCGCTGTGCAATCCATCATCGTAGGACCAAGGAGTGCGACAGTCGGCTCGGTCTGAGCCACGTCGATGTACTGCCCCCGCCCTGTGCGCCGGCGGTGACGCAAAGCCGCCAGCACCGCAAATGCGGCGTGGCATGGATTCGGAATGTGGTCCGGGAAGTTGGTCCCTGTACCAGCCGGCTCCTTGTCCGGAAGTCCAGAGAGAAACTGAACTCCAGTTAGTGCGCCGATTGTCAGGCCGAATCCAAGATACTTGTGCTCGGGGCCGGAGGAACCTGCCATCGACATGGCCAGATAGATGACGTCGCGACGAATCTTCTTCACGTCTTCGTAGCCGAGGCCAAACTTCTCCATCGTCCCCGGAGTGAAATTATTTGCAACGATGTCACTCGTCTCGATCAGTTGCCGAGCAAGCGCCTGTCCCTCAGCCGTCTTGAGGTTCAGTGTGATGCTTTTCTTGTTGCAGTTGCGATCTGCGAAGTATCCACTCCGATTGATGCCAGGCACGCCCTCTGCGTACGGTCGGCTACCGCGTAGCGGATCAAGGCGATCCGTGCTCTCGATTTTGATGACATCCGCACCGTGATCTGCAAAGAGCTTGGTCGTGAACGATCCCGCTCCGATCCACGTGAAGTCGGCAATTCGAATGCCTTCAAGAGGAAGTTTTTTCAATTCAAAACTCCTGCCTGTTGTAGCGCCGCACGATCCGCCTTGCTATATCCGAGATCGGCAAGAATCTCATCCGTATGCTCACCCATGAGCGGTGCATGCGACGGTGCACTCCACGGTGTTTCGGAAAGTCGATACGGCGCGCCCGGAGCAACGATGCTCCTCTCGGACGGTAAGTGCTTTATCGAGCTGAAGAAATCCCTGTATGCGAGCTGCCGGTTCTCGAGAATGTCTTTTGGCGTACTGATTGGGCAGACCGGGATGCGGCGCTCCTGGCCGGATTGATACAGCCAGGTCTTGTTGTGCTTCTTGGCGAACGGCACGAATAGTTCGGAAAAGAGATTTTTAGCTTCGTCGGTGAGCAGATAGTCATGGTCCTTCCATTGGTCTTCAAGCAGTCTCGCCGCCTCGGGGAAACCATCGTCGATCAGCCATTGCACTGTCGACTCCCAAAATCGCGCCGACGCGATACCACCGGCCATCAGGTAGATTTGGCCATCCACACACTCAAAGACGCCGGTTCCGGCCATTTTCAGCTGACCGGACTCCCGCTTGCGCACCACGCGTTCGAGGTCGTAGAACTGAATGGCGTTTTCCATTCCCATTACCACGCATTCCTGGATCGACACGTCGATGTGTGAACCGCTTTCGTGTCCCGACGTTTCGGTTTGACCGAGGAGGGCAATCATCGACGCGACGGAGGCAAATTGCGCAGCAGCGAGATAGGCCAGGTTTCCGTGCGCCGCGATCGGGGGGCTATCCGGATAACCGCCGAGATAGAGCATTCCGCCGAGCGCGAGGGCCACGATGTCCTCGGACTCGTAGTTCGAATACGGCCCGGACTGCCCGAAAGGGGTGATGCTGGTCATGACGAGGCCAGGGGCGACAGACGCGAGTGAAGCGTAGTCCAGGCCGCGTCTTTCCATCACACCCGGCTTTTCAGATTCGATCAGAAGGTCTGACCGCTTGACGAGTTCCACGAAAATGCGCTGGCCTTCCGGCTGATCGAGGTCAATACAGAGGCTCCTCTTTCCAGCATTGAAATACGTGAAGGAGAGGCTGAATTCGGGATGAATGTGGTTGTCGAGGAACGGTCCTTCATAACGTACATTGGACCCGTTGAGTGGTTCGACAAGGATCACGTCTGCGCCAAGATCCGAGAACTGCTTCCCGCAATACTGTCCGGCAAGCCCGGACATATCCAATACCTTGAGCCCCTCGAGCGCCGCGGGCGTCTCCGACCCATCGCGGCTTCCGGCGCGATGACTACTCGCTTTGTTGTCCATGCAGATACCTTTTCTCTACCTTGTTGACATGTGCCTGGAAATAGTCCGGCAAGCACACGTCGATGATTGAGCACGATTCGATAAAGGCGCAGGCCGTCCTGTCGAAGGCCGGCAAACAAACCGGTGGTGGCCAACGCTTTCGTGATGAACGTTATGCCCGGCGTTGCAGCAGAACAAGAACGAAAGCTTTCTTTCTGATATGCGTGTGCGATGAGAGTCACCGTATGGCGGGGTACACGAAATCCGTGTAATGCCGATGCACCGCTGCTGCGGCCGGTGTAACCTCGACCGTAAGAGCGGTCGAAAAAAGACATAACAGATAGAAAAGTTCTGTTCTTGTTGGGATCGGCCTCACTGCCTAGGATGTCAGCAACCACCCAAGGTGGAAGCGATTCAACCTACTCAGCTCTTCATAGCCTTATGGTCCATTCATCTTACGAAACGGTCGACCTCCTTGATTTCACCCACGAGAACCGCTACAAATTTCTCACCGGCTCCGTCGTCCCTCGACCCATCGCGCTTGTCACGTCACAGAATGACGAAGGCGTTCTGAACGCGGCCCCGTTCAGTCAGTTCGTGATCCTCAGTGTCACGCCTCCGCTACTGGGCATCGTGGCCCAGACCCTTCCCCGAGGGTACAAGGACACGGTGCACAACGTGCTGCGTTCCGGCCAGTTCGTTATCAACGTAGTATCGGAAGAAATGGCAAACCAGGTGCAGCAATGCGCGGTCGAATATCCGTCGACGGTCAGCGAGGTCGACGCGGTTGGATTCAGCACGCTGCCGTCTGTTACGGTCCTTCCCCGAAGAATCAGCGAGTCGCCCCTCCAATTTGAATGCCGCTTGCACGAGCATCACGAATTCGGTGCGCCGGATTCGCGAACGACGATGCTCGTCGGTGAAGTCATCCTGGTTCACAGCGCACAAGGCGTTCGCGAGGGGCACAGGGTGAATCACGACGTACTCCGTCCTTTGGGTCGGATTGCGGGAAGAAGCTATTGCCGGACGCAGGACACGTTGACTGTATGAAGCCGTCCACGGACGCACCGCTCAAAAGGGAAACAACGGCCATCGAAGCCGAAAAGTAAAGCCCGAGCTATCCTCAATTGCCGTAAATATGGAGACGTTCATGGCAAACAGCTCTGCGCCGACAGCCGCGCACGCGCCATCAAGTGATGAAACGCAAGTCTATTCGCGCATCGGATGGCGAATCTTTCCGCTGGTTCTTCTTGGCTACATATTTGCGTATCTCGATCGCATCAACATCGGTTTTGCCGCCTTGCAGATGAAATCGGATTTGGGATTCACTGACGCCGTTTACGGATTGGGCGCAGGTATCTTTTTCGCGAGCTACCTCATCTTCGAGATACCGAGCAATTTGCTTTTGCAGCGAGTGGGAGCGCGGCGCACGCTCGCCCGAATCATGATCTGCTGGGGAGCGACGTCAAGTTGCATGATGTTCGTCCGCACACCCGGCATGTTTTACGCGTTGCGCGTCCTGCTCGGAATGTTCGAAGCGGGGCTTACACCTGGCGTCGTCTTCTATCTCACGCTCTGGTATCCGAAACAAAGGCTCGCCAGGGTGACCGCGCTCTTCCTGAGCGGCAGTATTATGGCTGGGCTTTTCGGTGCACCAATTTCCGGCTTCATCCTTGACACGGTTTCCGGCATTCAAGGGCTGCGCGGCTGGCAATGGCTCTTTTTGATTGAAGGGATACCGTCCGTGCTGTTGGGGCTGGTATGTTTTCGGATCCTGCCGGATGGGCCAGATCAAGCTCGGTGGCTTTCGGACGACGAGCGCCGGATCGTGATCGCCGGTGCGTCCGGTGGGGATCGCCGGGGGCGAGGCGGTTTTGGCGGTGCATTTCGCGACCCTAATGTCTACGCAATCGCATTCGGCTGGTTCACGATCATCTGCGGCACGTATGTCATTTCGTTCTGGCTTCCGCTGATGCTTCGGCATGCAGGCGTCGGCACGGCATCGGCAATCGGCCTATGGTCCATCATTCCGTACGGTCTTGGTGCAGTGGGAATGCTTCTCCTCTCTCGCCATTCCGACCGCACACTGGAGCGCCGCTGGCATGCCACTGCTTGCGCGTTGGCGGGCGCTGTTGCCCTCGGTTCGCTTTCATTCGTGTGGTCTAATCTTCCGCTCACTCTTCTTGCCTTGAGCGTCGCAACAATTTCGGTCTTTAGCGCGATGCCGATTCTATTTTCTGTACCGATGACGTTGCTTCCGCGATCTTCGGCTCCCGGGGGGATCGCGTTGATCAACTCCGTCGGCCAAATCGGAGGATTCCTGAGCCCCTTCATCATCGGATGGGTGAAGACGACGACCGGGAGATTCGATATTGGTTTGTACATCATGGCGGCGCTACTTGTGGCCGGAGCCGCTGTCATCGCGTTTGTCGTCAGAACCAACCCCGACGTCTCCAGCGAACACGCAGGCGAGCGTTCGAGCGCTACCGACGGCACGTCCAGGTCCTGAACGAGAAGGATCCGCGCAACGCCGGCGCGGATCCTTCAAGTAGCGAAGTGCCGCTCCGCGGCGGGTCTCACGTTTTGTTCGGTAGCCTCGAGGCGTAACCGGTAAAAGCGGATTCCTGTATGATTAAATCTTGGGTTGGCGTGCCGATCGACGATCGCACTATCCTCATGGTCGCGAGCATATCGATAATAAGAATCGGACCTTTTACCAATCATGGACATCAAGCAGCTTCGCTATTTCGTTCGCATCGCGGAATTGGGCAGCGTCGGCAAGGCGTCTGACGTTTTGGAGATTGCGCAACCCACCCTCAGTAGACACGTCCGAGCTCTCGAGGTTGAGCTCAAGACATCGCTTTTTTCGAGAAACGGACGCGGCGTCATTCTGACGCCAGCGGGCCGACGGTTTCTCGATCACGCTCGCGGCGTCCTTCACGCTGCCGACACCGCACTGATAGCCCTAAAGGAAGAAGGTGCATCCGCCTATGAAGGACAGGTGGTAGCGGGCTTTACGCCGAGCGTCGGGCGAACTTTGATACCGTCGTTCGTTGAACGCTTTGTCGAACGATTTCCCAAAGCATCGCTGAGTCTCGTCGAGGGCTATTCGCGATCGTTGTATGAACAGGTGCTGGTAGGAGGTCTCGACTTTTCAATCCTTCTCAATCCTGCGGCGTCACCTAACCTCGTCATAGAACCCATCGCCACGGATAATCTTTACTTGATCAGCTTAAATCCGATAGGTACTTCGGCGAGTGAGGTCGCGCTGAGCGAGCTTGTGCGAATCCCTTTGATTATGCCGCACGCTTCAACTGCCACCCGGTCGCTGCTGGAGTTTGAAGCCGCGCGGCTGGGCATCATGTTGACAATGGCACTCGAGATAGATTCGGTACGCTCGATCATAGAACTGGTCGAGCGTGGAGTCGGCTACACGGTAATGCCGCTCAATTCTCTGCGGCCCGGTGACCATCCATCGCTGCATTGGCAAAGGATCGTCTCGCCGCAAATCGAAGTTACCCTCTCGATGATCACGCCCGTCAAGCGGCCTCGCACGGCGTTGCCGGTGGAGGCCGCGCGCCTCGCGAAGGAAATCTTGATTTCCCTGCTGAAACCGTCTGCAACACCTGGTGCCAGCCCTGACTAGGACACCGAGACCCCGTGCATGCGACATTCACCACGCGCCGGGGCATAGTTCCAGCCGTCCATGAGCGGTTCGATGCGCTCGTGCCCGGATTCAACAACCTGAACCAGCAGCGCTAGCACCACCGCCCGCACGGAGCACACCCGCGCGACAGCGCTCCGATGTGCTCACGGGGTCATTTTCCAGCGTACTTCAATGCGCCCTGACCCAGGGTGGTACCCGCCCCTTCCGATACTAGGAGCCTAAAGTGAGTGGACAGATTCTTGCCGAACTGCGAGACGGTATCTTGCATGTCTCGATCGAGCGCCCCGAGAAGCGCAATGCGCTCGACGAAGCGATGTTCTCAGCGCTTGCCGATAAGCTGACCGACGCCAACGAAGCTGCCAACGTCGCCGTTGTGCTGATCCGGGGAACGGCAGACTGTTTCTGTGCAGGTCACGACCGGCAACTCTTCGGACATCTTTGGCCGCAACCGGACAACGGCGTGGTCGCGCGCTGCATGCGAGCGTTCCTTCAGCTCGACAAACCGCTCGTCGCAGCCGTTTGCGGTGCGGCCCACGGTTTTGGTGCGACCTTACTGCTGAGCGCAGACTATGTTGTGTGCGGTGAGAATGCGGTATTCGCCTTTCCTTTTGCAACGCTAGGAATTGTTCCCGAAGCGGCTGCGACCACGCTGCTCGCCCGGCGTGTCGGCGACCTCCGAGCACGTGACTGGCTGCTATCCGGCCGTACAGTACAGCCGCAAGAAGCACTGCAGGGAGGTCTTGTGACCCACGTTGTGGCCAACCGATTCGTGTTTCAGGAAGCTGAACGCTATGCGGCCGACCTTGCACAAAAACCCGCAGGCACCCTTAGCCGCATTCGCCGCCTATTGCGGGACGGCGCAGCACGCACTCCCGAAGCAGCGCTCGCAGCCGAACTCGCCGCTCTGAACGAACTCATTCCGTTGCTGGCGGCATCGCGCCCAACGTGAGGCTCACACGGCTGCCAGAGTGGCAATCTCGTTGCGTCCGCGCGCGTTACTCAAGTAGAGCTGCCTATCGCGAACATTAACCTTGCCCAGGATTACGTTGACCTTCGCGGAAGCGGCTCATGCCGTCATCGAATGCCTGGCTGCGCGCGCGAATATCCGCCACAAGATTCTTCGCGTACTCAACCGCCGATGTCCACTCCGAGATTTCGCCTGGAATCTTCCACAACGCCTGCTTTGCCGCCTCGAGGCCGATGGCGTCGAATCCCGCAATACGTTTCGCAAGGGCTGTTACCTCGTTGTCCAGGTCCGCGAGCGGTACCGAGCGATTGACGAGCCCCCACTCCGCCGCGGTCCGCCCATTGATTCGCTCCGCTGTGAGAATCAACCAGGCAGCTCGCTTCGGGGACAACCGTAGTTGTACTGCTGGTCCGGCCAACACCGGATACAAGCCAAATCCTATCTCCGGCATCCCGATACTGGCCTCGTGCGCTGCAATCGCGAGATCTGAAATATTGATCAGTGTCGAACCGCCCCCCAAGGCGAATCCGTTGACCGCCGCGATTACTACGGCTGGATGCCGTCGAATCTCCTCCAGAACGGCGCCCCACTCACTTCGCCTGTCCATTTCGGCGTCACCCGTGCTCGCCTGGTCCTCTTTCAAATCTACGCCCGCGCAAAACGCAGGTCCGTTGCCTGTGAGGACGATTACTTTCGCTCTACCTCGGCACTCGTCGAGTGCGTTCACCAGGCCGACGCGCGCGGCGCGGTTCATTGCGTTGCGTTGCGCTGGCCGATTGAACGTAATACGCGAAACACCGTTGTCGCTATGCTGGACCAGAATGGCACCTCCGTCATTGGTCTGCCGGGTCGTCATCGTTGCCTCTCCTTGCGTTTGGGAATTGCGCGATCGAGTCAGCCACGGAATTCGCTTCGGGCTCGGCCCCAACAAGTCGCTGAACAACTCGCGATAGTCTACAAAGTTGATCGTGTCATTGAGGAACCACGGAAAAGTCGGCGAAGAGCGGGCTAGTCCGTCAACGTCGCCGCAGCAGCCTCTTGTCCTTGCGTTTTCACTAAATTTCTCCGTGGCAAAAAGCTTGCGGCCACCAGTCCGAGCACGGTGATTCCCAACGACCATGCGAAGGTGTGACCGAAGGCCCTACTCAGTGCCGGTAAGACCAAGGTTCGCGTCGCAGGTGTCATGGTTTGCATTAAGTGCATGCCTGCGCCGCCTGTCGTCGCACCTGACATGATAAATGTCATCTGACGCGACAAGACGACAGCCAGTAATGCGGTGCCGATTGAGCCGCCGACGCGTTGCATCGCGTTCATGCCACTGGTTACGCGCGCAATTTCGTGGCGTTGCAAAGTCGAGAGCGATGCACTCACCGACGGCATCATCGTGGCACCCATGCCGAGACCGAGCACGAACAGCGTGCACTCGATAACCCACATCGCTGTGTCGCTGTGAATCTGAGTGAGGCTGAGCATGCCTATGCCTACTAATGTGAGGCCGATCAGCACGATGCGACCCGGCCCCGTTCTGTCGGTCATGCGCGTAGCAATCGGCATGGAGACCATCGCGCCGCAGCCCTGTGCTGCCAGCAACAACCCAGTGTGCGACGCCGATTCGCCGCGCACAAGTTGGAAGTAAAGCGGCAGCAAAAATGCCGCGCCAAAAAACGCCGTCGCGAAGAGAAAGTTGGTCAACGCTGCAACGCCCACCGCACGGCGTGTAAAAAGACGTACGTCGATCAAGGGATCATCCCGGTGTTTGGCGTGCCACACGAACGCAACTACCAGCAGCAAACCGACGACTACGCCACCGAGTGCATCGATCGACTGGAAGCCACCGTGCTCCGCCGTTTCGGCCAGGCCGTAGACAAAAATCGCCAGGCCCGGCGACAACATCAAGAGGCCGCGCCAGTCCAGCGCATGGTGTGGCTTGGGTACGTCACGCTCCAGAATGCGCGCAGCCGCGATTAGCGCAATGACACCGATTGGCACATTGACGAAAAAGATCCAGCGCCAGGAAAAGTCATCGACAAACCAACCACCGAGAATCGGACCGACGATCGGCGCCAACAGCATCGGCACACCGACGATGCCCATCACCCGACCCATGCGGTCACTGCCCGCCGCATGCGACAGAATCGTCATGCCAGCAGGCATGATCATGCCGCCGCCGACACCCTGCAGCACGCGGAAGGCAATCAATGAATTGGCCGACCACGCGATGCCGCACAGCGCGGAACCGAGCACAAAGAGCAGAATCGAACCGATATACAGGCGCTTGGTGCCGAAGCGATCAGCCGCCCAACCGGTCAGTGGAATCACTGTGGCCAGCGCGAGCATGTAACCGGTCGATGCCCATTGTGTGACCGCTAGCGACACACTGAAAGAGCGGGACAGCTCCTTGATTGCAACATTGACGATGGTGGTGTCGAGAATTGACATGAAGCTGCCAAGAATGACCACGGCAGCAATACGAAACACGTTGCTATCGAGCGCTCTTACGGCGCTAGGTTGAGTAGAGGAAGTCATTGGGAAGTGTCCGAAGAGGAAATCGATAAGTGCGCGCAGATGTCGGGGAAATGGACGCGCGTCAGCACACCCAGGGTCGTCGCCGCGGTCGCCAGTCCCGCGCGCTCAGCGGCGTTCAGCGGCGTTCAGCGCGCTGACGAAACGCTCAACTGCCAGTCGGCGCGCCGCAACGATCTGCTCGATTGCTCGATCACCCGTAGGGCTGAGTCCGATGCGTTTGATGCGCCGGTCCTCAACGTCCTCGCGGCGAAACAATAGGCCGGCGCGGACGTACAATTTTCGACGATTGATTTTTCAGTAAATCATTAATCCCACGGCCTGGACCGCTCTCCGATGGTGCTCGGCCGCCTAAAATTGGAGCGAGGCCACCGTCGTGGCGCTCGATTACATCGTCTTCGGGAGTCCGAAGAACCAACGGACAAAGGCGTCCCGATTACGGTCGCTGCCCATTAATGCTGACATTATGAGGAGGACCTTTGCCATTCGGGGAACCATATAGACGGGTTTGGGGCGCTTGGCTGATAGGATGTTGTCTACGACGTCGGCGACGACACTCGGATCGGAAAGATTTTTTTCGAATTGGGGTGACATGATTTTCGCGTAAGCTGTCTGCGTAGCCTTGGCGTATGGGCCCTCGCCTGAATGGGCAAGAAGGGTTTCGCCAGCAATGGCACGCCATCCCGTCCTGATTGCGTCAGGCCGAATTATGACGACATCAACCCCAAAAGGGCTGAGTTCTTGGCGGAGCGACGCCGAGAAGCCCTCGAACGCGAACTTCGTGGCGTGATACCAGGCGCCGTAGGGGGAAGAGACAACACCGCCGACAGAGGTTATGTTGATGATAGTACCGGACCGCCGAGCGCGCATCTGGGCGGCAAGCTGTTGAACCAGAGCTGCCGCGCCGAATAGGTTGGCCTCGAAAAGTCTCCGAGCCTCGGCCATCGGAGTTTCCTCGACTGAGCCATAGAGTGCCGTCCCGGCGGCGTTCACCAGAATGTCCACTCCCCCGCTTTCGGCGATGATCGACGACACGGACGCTTCGATTGAGACGGGGTCTGCCAAGTCGATTTTTATAGGATGGCCGCCGGCCTTTTCCAGCTGCTCCATTCGCTCGGTACGGCGCGCAGCGCCATAGGTCTTGATGCCGTGCGAGGCGAGCCGGACGGCTATTGCTTCGCCGATGCCCGACGACGCTCCGGTGACAAGAGCGACCTTGGTCTTAGTGGCTGTGGTCATGGTCGGGTTCGCTTCTGTTAGGCGAGATGGCGCGCGAAGAACGCCTGGATGCGGCCTCGCGCATCAGCCGCGTCCTTGTCTTTGTAAGTCGCCCCTATGACGACACCAAGCACCCCTATCAGGCCCTTGTGATCATCTAGGAAGGAATGTCCGGCGTCCGGGTATTCCTTGACGTCATGCTCGATATTGTTACGCTCGAGTGCGCCTTTCAGCCGCGCCGCCGCGCCCTTCAGCCTCCTGTCGCGGCCACCGTAGCCAGCGACCACCGGACAGGCACCGTCCATGATCGCATCGATGTCGTTCGGGACCGGACCGTAGTTCGGGGCGCTTGCCGAAAAGCCATGTCCGGCCGCCAGAAGGATCGCAAAGCTGCCGGTCACGCAGAAGCCGATGACCCCGGTCTTGCCGGTGCAGTCCTCGCGGCCTTCCAGCCACTGCCGCACGGCATCGACATCGTCGAACACCGGTCCCTTGCGGGCTGACAGACCCGCCATCAGGGCCCGGATGCAACGGAGGCGGCCGCCCCACGAGAACAGGTCTAGCGCCACCGCAAGATACCCTTCCCTGGCCAGCCAATCGGCATGACCACGCGTCACGTCGGTCAGGCCGAAGATGTCGTGGAGCACGATGACGCCGGGCCAAGGCCCCTCGCCTCGCGGGGTAGCCACGTAGCCCTTCAGCAAGTGATGTGGTGTCGAAATCGAGACCTCGGTCATATCGTCTTCCGTACAGGATGATTAACTTGCCATTCCAACGTCTCCCGGGACCGGGGGCTTACCTCCGAAGCGTAGACGCTGGTCCTCTCGGACCAACATCTCTTAGGGAGGAAGATCCTAAACACCCTTTCTATTTGGCCGCCAAGTGTTTGAATTGAGCGGGGTAGCGGTCCCCTGTGATTGCTCCCAGTGCAAAGGTCCGATCGAGATCATCGAGATCTTCTTTGCTAAGCGTCACATCAAAGGCCTTCAGATTTTCCGCCAAACGTGCGCGACGGCTCATTCCGACGAGCGGCACAATGTCTTCGCCCCTAGATAGCACCCATGCTATTGCCAATTGCGTTGTCGTACAGTTTTTCCGGTGCGCCATGGACTCAAGCAACGAAGCCTTTTCCAGGTTCTTCGGAAGGTTCTCCTGATCGAATTTCGGAAACTGGCGACGAAAGTCGTTTGCCGGAATGTTATTTGTAACTGAACCAGTAAGAAGCCCTTGACCGACCACCCCATAAGCCACCAGCCCGATGTCAAGCTCCCTTACGGTAGGCAGGATTTCCTCCTCGATGAAACGTGTTCCAAGGGAATACTCGATTTCAAGAGCAGTCACGGGATGCACCTTGTGGGCACGCCGAATATTTTCAACGCCTGTTTCGGACAAACCCAGGTATCGAACTTTTCCTTCCTTGATAAGATCGGCGATAGCCCCAACCGTTTCCTCAATCGGCACGTCCGGGTCGATGCGAGCAGGCTGGTAAATGTCGATGACATCTACGCCGAGTCGCTGAAGGGAGTAAGCCGCGAAGTTCTTCACGGCGTTTGGCCGAACATCAATGCCCAACACTTGCCCGGAAGGAGCACGAAGAGCGCCAAATTTCACGCTGATAAGCGCTTGGTCTCTCCGACCTTTAATCGCTTTACCGACGAGAAGCTCGTTGTGTCCCATTCCGTAGAAGTCGCCTGTGTTCAAGAAATTGATTCCTGTGTCCAAGGCAGCTTGAATGGTAGCGATACCTTCCTCATCGGCGCCTGATTTCGGACCCGCTAAACTCGACATCCGCATGCAGCCGAGACCCATCGCGGAAACACGGGGACCATCTTTACCAAGCGTTCTCATTTCCATAGCTATCTTCCTTTCCGATTTGCAGACTAGCTCGCCGCTGCGCTACAGGTTGTCGTGCGTTCAGGGCCGCCTTGATAAAAGCGGCCGGATTGGCTTCCGACACTTCAGCGTTTGCCGGTAGTCGCCTCAGGGAGCGGCGGGGTAGTCGACATATCCCTGCGGTCCACCCTGGTAGTAAGTCTCCACGGATGAGGATGCGAGCGGCAGGCCCTCGCGGAGGCGTCGCACGAAATCGGGATTGCCGATGAACGGTTTGGCAAAGGAAACCAGATCGGCCTGTTTGTCTTCGATCGCCTTATTGGCGGAGGCACCATCAAAGCCGAAGTTCGCGATCAAGGTGCCGTTGTAGCGGGCGCGGTAGTAGCCGATCGTGTCCTGCAAGGCGGCGATGGGCGTGCCCGACAAGTCGTCCAGCGTTCTACCGACCTGAAGGTGAGAGAGTGGAAGTTCATTGAGACGGTCAACAAGATAGTCGTAGGTTTCGATCGTCTTGTCGGTCAGTCCGAGGCCACCCATTGCGAGCGCCGGGCTGATCTTGATGCCGACACGCCCTGGTCCCCAGACCGCGATCAGCGCGTCGAGAACCTCCAGGACGATCCGCGTTCGGTTCTCCGCGCTGCCACCATAAGCGTCTTCGCGGATATTCAGCGTGCTGTTGAGGAATTCAGGCAGGAGATACGTGGTTGCCGCATGCAGTTCCACGCCATCGAAGCCGGCCTCCCTGGCATTCTTCGCAGCTGCGCCATAGTCGGCGATGGTCGAGCCGATTTCTTCAAGCGACATGGCACGCGGCGTCACCGTGTCCTTGAACCCTCCAGGTGTGAATGCTTTCAGGCCGGGGTTCACTGCGGACGGGGCGACTGGTAGCTCGCCGTCGAAAAAGTCGGGATGCGAAATCGCCCCGGAATGAGCAATCTGCGCGAAAATTGTCCCGCCTTCGGAGTGCACGGCAGAGGTGACGGGCCGCCAGCCCTCGATCTGGCGTTCGGTAAAGAGGCCTGGAGCGTTGATGAATCCGATTGCTTGCGGGCTGATCCAAGTGCCTTCGGTGAGGATGAGGCCGGCCGCCGCCCGTTGGCGATAGTATTCGACGTGAAGTTCTGTGGGGGCGAGTTCGGCATTGCGCGCGCGGCCGCGCGTCATAGACGCCATCACCACACGGTTTTTGAGTTGAAGTTCGCCGAGCGCGTAGGGAGTGAAGAGAAGCGCTTGGTTAGAAGAGGTCATGGCTGATACTCCGGAAAAATGGCTTTGCTTCTTGGAGGCTCTCACCGCATCAGGCTGGCAAGAGGCCGGTAGCTCGAACGGCACGCAGGTCACGACTGCGACGCAGATCATTCCGGTCGGTCGCGAGAGTGAACGCAGTGCACGGGTCTTCAACCTGCAACCTCGCGTGAAGGTCGCGCGTAACACAGCGCAGACGCCGGCCACGGGCGGCGTCCGTTGATGGCTGGTGCCAAAGCGCGGCGATCACAGCGCACACGTACATCGCGGCGGTTTCGAAGTTGTTCCTCGGTGCGAGCACCGAGCGTCCGACAAACCCGTCATTGCTCACCGCTTTCGACTGGTCGCTCATCACCCGTTTAGTGCCATGGCGATCAGGGTCCAGACATCCCGGGCGATGGCTGATATCCACACCCCGCCGGCAATGGCCGGAGCGGTAAGCGTGCTGGATCCTTCATTCGTGTTCGGCATGTCGGGGGTAACTCGAAACAATTATTGGTTTATTCAGAAATTCGCGGTAGTCTGAAAAAATGACTTTGATAAATGCGATTTCTGAATGAATGACAGGTTCTTCTCGTTGCAACTGTTCGCCCGCGTCGCGAGGAGCGGGAGTTTTTCCGTTGCTGGGCGCGAGATGGGCATTTCGCAGCCTACGGCGTCACGGATCGTGGCCGCCCTCGAAACGCAAGTCGGCGTCGCGCTCCTCGTTCGAACGACTCGAGCCGTGACACTCACCGAGGCAGGCTCCGACTATCTGTCTCGTATTGAGTCCATCCTGGCGGCTCTCGAAGAGGCCGATCACGCCGCTCGCGGAACCGGTGAGCTGCGCGGCCTACTGCGCGTCGCCACATCCTCCGGCTTTGCAATACGTGGTGTCCTGCCGCGTCTGGCGCGTTTCACCGATCTGCACGCCGGTCTGCGCATGGAATTCGTCCTCAATGATGATCGGCAAGATCTTGTCGGCGAATCGGTCGACGTCGCTGTCCGCATTGGCGTTCTTAGCGATTCCACGGCCATTGCCCGCAAAATCGGAACGGTGCACCGTGTCGTCGTTGCAGCACCCTCTTACCTGGCCACGGCCGGAACTCCGTCGGCCCCGCGCGATCTTGCGGACCACTCGACCATCGTCAGCCCTGCCGGCCGAGTCATAGAGGGATGGGCGTTTCAGCGTGACGGAATGACCCGCTCTGTGCGCGTCGAGGGCCGCTTTATCCTGAACGGCACCGACGCAGCCGTCGCGGCGGCTGTCGCCGGGCTCGGCATTCTTTCGACGGGAGATCTCAGTGTGATCAACGAACTGGAAACGGGCCGATTGGTGCGCGTGCTGCCCGATTGGGAGATGGGATCGGCGGACATCAATGTCGTGCTTCCGGCGGGCCGAGCCGCGAAGCCGTCCGCCCGCGCATTCTCGGATTACATGGCGGCCGAGTTTCGGGATTTGCGAACCGCCAGTAGCGGCGCAGAACGCATCGACAGTTAAAGGCAACTGTCTAAACTGTTCGGCTTTGCCGAATCATTCATTCAGGAACTGTATTTGTGAAAGTCATTCGTTGGGCCTACCGGATGAAGACTGATTGAGACATCCTGAGTCCGATTATTATCTCGCTCATCAGGAATTCAACGTGGCTACTCAATGGATCGACATCCCGTCCGGCAACGACAGTTTCGGCGGCTACCTTTCACTGCCCAGGCACGGTAGCGGGCCTGCCGTCATCATCATCCAGGAAATCTTCGGCGTGAACGGGCACATCCGCGCGGTCTGCGATCAGTACGCTGCCGCCGGCTACGTCGCGCTCGCACCCGATGTATTCTGGCGTACGCAGCCGCGTGTCGAGCTGACCTATGAAGGCACTGACGTCAAAACAGCTCTCGAGTTGGCACAAGAGACCGACGTCGACCTCGCGGTCGCCGACATCGCAGCCACGGCAGATCTGCTACGCACGCTTCCGGAAGTCTCGGGCAAGGTCGCCGCGGTCGGCTTTTGCATGGGCGGCCTCTTTTCGTATCTGGTTGCGTCGACCGGCAAGGTCGACGCGGCCGTAGCATATTACGGCGGCGGCATCCAGGGCCGTCTCGATGCCGCGAGCAAGATCACCGAGCCGATCCTGTTCCACTACGGGGAGAACGATCACGCCATCCCTCTACCGGCAGTCGAGGTTGTGAAGAGCGCGTTCGCAGGCCGCCATAACGCGTCGTTTTACCTCTATTCCGGCGCTGAGCACGGATTCAGCTGTACGGACCGCGCGTCATACAACCAGCGAGCGGCCGCGCTCGCGCACGGCCGCTCGCTGACGTTCCTCGCGGAGCACCTGTAATTCGTAAGCGGACAGGGTGACCGGTGCTGTGTCGGTCTTCAGATTGCCCTCGGGCTTTGCGAGGACGTCGACATCGCGTGCCCCGAAAGCGCGTCGGCGCTTCGCTCGCGAAGCTCGCATCTGTGACGATCCAGAGGCTTGGTCGATAGCACATATTGCGCTGCGTGGACCCGATGGTTTTGCTACCCATTCGGCTCACAGGTGCGCTACGCAGTCTCGATCGGCTAACTACTTAGATGCGCATAGGTGCGAATAGCCATAAGGGAATGGACTACCCAGTTGGCGGTTCCTCGGTCCAGGATGTCCCGGCCGGCCGGCCAGCCCGTGAGCTATCCGGTTGCGCGGGTTGAGTCCATTGGCGTCTGTGTATAAGGACTCGGGCCAACAGCCCAACTGGCCGATAGCGCCGACTCAACTAAGCCCCCCGAAGCCGCCCTGCCCCGACGCTACTCGGCGAACGTTGCCGCGATAGCGTTGCCGTGATAACCCTGGTTTATCAAGAGTAGTGGATGGCCCACAGCTCCCTTTGGGCCACACTTCAAGAGGTGAGCAAGATGCCCGCGAACGGTATGGTGGACGGGAGCAGTGACGGGAGCGCCGCAGAACTACGGGATGCCGCGAAGGTTATTGCGGAAGCGCTTTCCCGGCTCGGAAGCAACTTTGATCCAGCCAGCCACGACGACCTTGATCGTGTGGTCCAGTACATGTCGGACCTGATGGCCAACGATCGAGCGATGTACGACGAGCTTGTTACTGCTCTAATAAGAACGGAAGATCTCCGCCCAAAAAGCGTGAGCGGGTTTTCTGTGGGGCACTTGCCCCGCGGAAAGCCGAGGCGCGCGAAACCTTTTGCTCCGGTGCGAATCTATGCCGAGCGCACGCCGGCTGACGAATTCTTGATGGAGGATGCGCCCAGCCAGGGACGTCTCCTCAATGCCCTTGACACCGTCGCGCGTGCAAAAGGAATCGCGAAACGATGACGTGGTCCCAACTGCTTGGAATCATGGTGCTCGTGCTGCTGGTCAATGCTGCCAGCATAGTGGGAATAGTCCTGAGCTTCGCGCTCGTGATGCGCTATTTGGGACCGCTGACGGTGTGGAACGAGATTTCCCCGTGGGAGACTACAGGCTGGACATGATAACGGGCGTTATCGCCGCAACGAGTTCACGCTATGTTTCCCCGAAGGAGCATCGACTAACAACAGCACACTCGCGCGAGTAATTTTAGTATGTATCACTAATTCCAAGGTTGCAGCGAAGACCTCGAATGGCGAATGGAATGCGTGAGTGGCGCTCGGCCGGCTGTTCAGGCTGTCGGCGATCGCGTCGAGTTCGTCCTGACTGTGGACCGATAGGTCCGTGCCTTTAGGCAAATACTGACGCAGCAACCCGTTGGTGTTTTCGCAAGTACCGCGTTGCCAGGGACTGTGCGTGTCGCAGAAGTACACGTTCAGGCCGGCCGCGGCGGTGAGTTCCTGATGGCGCGACATTTCTTTGCCCTGGTCGTAGGTAAAGCTTTGCCGTAACGGCGCGACAATCGAATTGAGTTTGGCGGAAAAGCCCGCTAGCGCTGACGCGGCGGTGGCGTCTTCCATCTTGGCGAGCAGCACCAGGCGGCTGGTCCGTTCGACCAGAACGCCGACGGAGGATTGGTTGTTGGCACCCTTGATGAAGTCGCCTTCCCAGGGCACGCCCCGGTACTGCAACATCAACTCCACCGGGTTTTGCATTCCAAACATGCTCAAGCAACTTCACCCCCGTGCGGCCGGGATGTGTTGACTGGGCGTACGGTACGTCTCGTCAACCCGCCACGACCGTCCCGCAGGTGTTGCGAAATGGTTCCAGCGCTTGACGAACTCGGGCGTATAGCGCTGCACCCAACGCAGGATCGTCGTGTGAGCAAGCGACAACCCTCGTTCAGCCATCATCTCGACGAGATCGGGCAGGCTGAGCTTGTAGCGCAGATACCAGCGCACACAAAGAATGATCCCGTCACGGTCAAAGTGACGGCCGGCGAACAGCCCGTCCAGACTCTTCAGCTTTCTCATCGCCGGCTCTCAAATCGGTCAGGCCGATACTCTAACCGATTCGTTGATCGCTATTTGCACCACAGCCGAACGGGGCAAGGCATGGCCGCTGTGGGGCATATACCTGACGCTAAGACCTAAAAGTAGCCACCTTCATGTGCGTCTGTGAGGATCCCAATGGTCGCGCGGGCAACGTCGGCGATGCTTTACGACCGAACGGTGCTCACCACGCTCACAACGATGACGCATACACGCATGCGCTATAGACCGGCCCTTGCTCCGGATTTTCCGACTTTGAGTAGACCGGCGTCATTGTCTGGACACGACCACGACGCTGCGTCATTGACGTTGCCTCTCCCGTCATAGCGCGCCTTCTCAGGGAATGGGCAAAGAGGCATTGAGCGGACAACCGGCTTTGTCATATCGTCGTTGAGATACTTGGAGGCAATGATTATATTCGGAGGAACCCTCCCCTCAACCCATTTCTCCAGCGCAGACAGCATATCGTGGTCAGCATCAATCACCGGCGGTTGCATCGCCCATGGGACATTGTGATATAGCGTCATGAACGCGTTTGGCCCCGCGCCGCCCAGTCCGCAATGCCCGACATCCGGGGCCATGAATAACCGTACGTTATCCTGCAAGTCCTTGTAGCCACCGTTCAGTGTGGCCAATCGTTCGTAATACCGGACGGTGCTGTACGGGCTAATAACTCCGTCGCCGTAACCGTGCCACATAATCAGCTTTCGGTTTTGCGCAATGAAATTCGCAAGCAAGTATGGGTTGCTCGACGTCTCTTCTTGCAAAGAGAACTTGATGCGCTCGGCAACATCGAACGGCAGCACGCCAGCATACGAGCCGTTTCTGGGTTGGCCTGCCTGTATGTACTTCATGCCTAGAGTTGAAAGACTGGCATAAGCGGGGTCGCCCACATAGGTAAGGTTCCGAAGAACGCCATCGCTCACAGCCCACGCCCAGAAGTTTCCTCCTTTCGAAGGTGTCGGACCAAATGGATACGGTCCGACTGTGGTGTGGGGCTGGTAAGGGAATGCAGCCCAACTAGCAAGCCCCCATCCTCCGTGGTCAGGGCCGGATGTAACTGTCGCAAAGCCGGGTGCCACAACATGCCCTCCCGTATCCCTTACTTCGTTGAACATTGCGGTGACCGCATTGATTTGAGGAGCGGTGAGGCACCGACTACTACTGCCACCGCCAAGCACAGCGCACCGAGGAATGTCCTTTTGTGGATTGAAGTTGCATGCGGCGGGATTTTGCACGATGCCGTCGACAACGCCATCCGATGCGTCGCATTTGGCGACAAATGCTTTTGCCACCAAGTCAAACGCAGCCGCAGGCACTACAGAAGCTGCCGACTGGAACTGCGCAAGCTGTGTATTGATACCGCCAACAACGACGGCTGTGGCGTCAAGAAATGGCGCTCCCGCTACAAGGCCGTCGAAGTCTTCGGGGTAGAGAGTAGCCTCTCGCATTGCTTCCTTTCCGCCATCGGAACATCCAAGGAAATAGGACCGGTCTACCCCAACTGCCGCATAGAATCGGCTGGTGAACGTTTTACCCAGATCGGCAACAACGTGCACGCCGCGATGGAAGTAATCGAGCATCGAGTCCACGTCCGGCCTGCCAGGCCCCTTGACTGCCCAATCGGAATCCGTGCCAATAGGTTGGCCATTATCTGCATAGCCGGAATCGATATGGCCGTCGTCTGTCGTCCACACGGCATATCCTCTTCGGATGACCGACGGTGCGGGTGGACCATTGTCGAACACGTCGCCACATGTGCCTCCGCAACCTTCCATCAGGAACTTCTTGTTCCATGTCGTAGCAGACGGTAGCGCCGCACCGAAGTTTGCCGTTTTTCCCGTCTTCCAGTTGGTTACCATCGAACCGGTTACAACGCAGTATGCTGGTGCGTCATCTCCAAATGCATTCGCAGGGATATAAACCGCCCCCCCTTTGGTGTTTTTGAACAGCGAGGCAGCAGGGTTGACATTGGTGATGTCTTTGACGACGACCCCAGGAGGCGCGGCCGCCTGCATGACGTCGTGGGAACACTGCTCGACCAATGTATTTGAGGAAGCCGTTACAGCGAGCGTGGCCGTTGGCTCATCCGCGGAGCAGATCGGAGCGCGGAGCAGGTTCAACATCAATATCACCGCTGTTATCGCACCAGACGTCGGGCCGCGGTATCTCTTCGAAGCATTGCATTCCATGTTCTTCCTAGTATCAAGTATCAAACAATTGGCTCCGTTTCATTTTCTGCAGTAGGCGCTCGAAAACAGTGAGCTCTCCATCAAGGCGACTGAGGCCAAGCCGTCTTGCGGACTCGAATGGAGTGTCATGCGACAGGCCGTACTCGGTTGCCTAGGGAGGATGAAGCACCAGCTTTGTGCCTATAGAGTCCTCGGACTCGTGCGCAGGCCACCCGACCGTCGTTCGAAAATACCAGCGAACATTACCTCTGCGAATGTGGCGAACGGCCATGTCGACGCGGTAGATCGACAAATTGTCTATCGAGGTACATCCTCTGATTTCACGCTGCGCCAGCCACTTAGTCTTACTGCAGAAAAAGGGTTCTCGTCATTATCACGACGGTAACGAGGGTTATAGCGAGGGCCAATATGAGCAGGTGTCCCGCTGGAAACATTTCGCCGCCCCGGTGATTTACGACGCAATTTGGGCGAGCGAGGTCGCAAGCGGCGCTGTGACAAGTATGGGACGAAATTTTCACTTGTGATCTCTGCAGCAGTTGCAAGTGCCCACTTTTCTGAGCCGTAACGCTGGGCAAACGGTATGATCGTGCTCGCGATCAGGCCGCCCGATAGTCCGGCGCCTAGCGCGATCTGTGCGTTAGCCCAAGCCTTTCTCGCCTCAGACCTGATTGCAAACATGCTTTCGTAACAGTCGCTCGCTTTGCCAAGCTTTTCCAAAAAGAGTGCGATGTGTTTCCGCATCCGAATCAGAGAAGGTATATCCAAACCTTCCATCTCCAAAAAACTCAATCCTTAGAGTTGTCAAAAGGCAGCCGTCGCTTCGGGTTGTACCAGTGCACCAGACCTCAACGAACAGTTATTGCAAACAGGAATCCGTAATACGGGGTCTGTCGAGCAGTGGAACAGATAACCGACTTAAGGATTTTCGTTCGAATTAGGAAGCGTCCGCGACTCAACCCGACTACGCTGAGACTTGGCGATTGATGACCGCTTGGAACAAGTATTGACCGGCGAGAACCTGTCCAGCGGCGACACTTACCAGCTATCCTTCTCGCTGACGCTGACAGGAGAACGCAATGAATACGAGAGCATATCCAAGCGAGAAACGGATACGCCAATATACGGCGCGCATGCTGGTCGCCGCAATCCTTGCCGCTGGATCGCTCGCCGCGCATGCAGCTGACCCATCAGAAAAATGGGCGGCTAGCTGGTACACCGCGCAGGCCGACTACTTGGAGGGGATGCCGCCGACCTACCCTGCACCGGCAGTCAAAACACTGTCCAACCAGACCATACGCCAGATCGTGTATGTCTCCGCGGCCGGCAGCAAGGTTCGCCTGAAGCTGTCCAATCAGTTTGGCGACGCGCCTGTCACGTTTGACTCTGTCACGATCGCTGCCAACACCGGAAGCGCCGCCAGCATCGATGCCGCTAGTGTTCGTGCTGTCACCTTTAATGGTGCATCGTCCGTGACACTGGCGCCGGGTACCGACATCGCAAGCGATCCGGTCAATTTCGTGCCTAAGGCCAACTCCTCTGCCGCCATATCGATCTACGTGAAACATGCTGCGCCTATTCGTACTGTGCACAACCTGGCCATGCAGCGCAATTTCGTTGCCTTCGGGGACGTCACCAAGGTACCCGCGCCGGCATGGAGCGAGATCAACGACAACCCTGACGCGACCGATCCCGGTGGCTACACTGCCTGGATCACTGAACTTGACGTCTTGCGCAAGGATAGACCGAAGGTGGTGGTGGGATTCGGCGATTCGATTACAGACGGGTTTGGTTCTTCCCTTGACTCCAACTATCGCTGGCCGAATATCCTGTCGCGTATAGTGGCTGCTGATCGGGCCAGCTATGGGCCGATCAGTGTCGTCGATGCGGGTATTTCGGGAAATCGCTGGAAGACAGGCTGGCAGGGACCGAAAGGAGAAGCGCGCTTCGGGCGCGATGTCTTGAACGTGAGCGGAGTTACCCATGTCGTGATTCTGCTGGGTATCAATGACATCGGCTACGACCAATGGGTGCCTGAGCAAATCAAGGAAGCCGCCGATATTACTGCGGCGCTGCAGACGGCCGTAGACAAGGCCAAGTCCAGAGGATTAAGGGTCTTAGTCGGTACATTAACGCCATTCAAAGCGACGACGCTATATTACTCTGACACACGCGAGATCAAGCGCCTGGAAGTCAACGACTTTATCCGCAGCAGGCTCAAAGGTGTGGACGCCATCGTCGATTTCGACCAAGCGTTACGCGACCCCACAAGACCTTTGCAAATGCTGGCGGTGTACGACTCTGGCGACCATCTGCATCCCAACGATGCCGGCTATACAGTGATGGCCAAAACGGTCGCAGACGCGCTTAAGGACATGCGCTAGTGCGGTGTTGCTTTAGCTACTTCTTTATAAAAATTATTATATACATGCATCTCGATGTTCAAATTCAATCCCATCGAATGTGTCCGTCGTGACGGGGGAAGCTCAAGTTCACCCCCATCAGTCTTCCCACATCACCGCACGAACGGTTACTGATGCTTTTGCTGCAAGGTTTGCAGAAAAAACGTCACGGCGGCTACATTACTCAGTATTCCTAGACTACACACAGCGCGCAGCCGCACTTGCCAGTGAGGGTTCTCCAATGCCCCAGTGAAGTCATTGGCGGGTGTCGTCCGGTGTAGTTTCTCGAGTAAGGAGTGCGGTATCTTGCGAAAAAAGATCTGTCCGACACTCAGTCGCGCCGTTCCTTTTTATATAAAATCGGCTTGAATTGTTTCTTTGCGTGACAGTTGAAAGAGATGCGCGTACCTGGTCAGATCGACCTCCACACAAATCTGGTGAGTGCGGAACTGGGAAGTCGAATATCCGCGACGCACCTTCAAGTCGCCTGACAAATTCACAAACGTGAATTTCAGTCAAGGCCGACCATGCGAAGTACAACAAGCGTGTTGTTGTCCGCACGGCCAGCGCGTTCTACTCAAAGATCAAAGCCGTTCCAGTGCAACGCCGGAGATGAGCCATGGGCTATCAGGGACAACATCCGGTACAACTCGTCCCTTTTGCACGGTTCTAGTACGTTCAGGAATGCGCGGGCCTTGCGACTCGGCTTCGGATTCTTCGATCCCTGAAGCAAGAAGCTCGGATAGCTGCTAGTGGAAGTTTCCGGCTGGGTGCGCAAGCGCTCTAGAAGGAGTAAACCGTATGGCTTAATCATATGTGGACGCAGGGCGTTGAGCAGCGCCCCCCCGTTCGCCAAACGCGCCCTCGGGTCGCTCGTCCAGAAGCGATAGTCGAACTCTACCTGGCCTGCGTCATGCAGATACATGTCAATGCCCCAATAGGTTCGATGGCGTGAAAGAAAGTCGCCGAAGTATGCTGTTTTCCGAAGCGTTTTTGATCGACTATGGCTTCGACGAGCGTTGGATCCCGGCGCCCGCAAAGCAGTGGCGAGATCGGATCAACCGACCGAAAGTGCTCTTCGTTGGCGACAGCCATACTGGATTCCCCTCCCCATTGAAAGGCTTGTTCGAACCGACCCGTCTGGAGATCCCGTACCGTGTCAATGAAGTCTACATGGATCAGGGACGCGAGCTTTTTCACTACCACCGGACGTTCCCCAAGGCTCAAGGGTGAGGGCTTACTGAGTAATCCGATGAAATCCTGTAAGAGGCGGAGGTGCACAGTAGTCAATTGCATGGGCAAGTGTGCTTGGTATTGCTGGGCCTTACCGTGAGCAGAAGCGACCTTGGTGCCTCTAATGCTGCGATAGGACCGAGTGCTTTCTGCTGCAGGGGCTGTCAATAATTGGTAAGCGACCCGCTTGCAGCACTGACCTCCTGTTGCTCAAGAGCAATTGTCGTAGGGAATTCTTGATATTTGTGTAGGAGTTTTCTAGCGGAATGCTGGTGGGGGTGCTCTGATTAGTTTTGAAGGACGATCTACGGCTTAAATTCTCATGGTTTCGGATAGGCTCCGCCTTCGCTGTGATCACCGCACGCACATTTGGCCGCGCCGCACATGTTAGAGGCAGTTCATAGTACCTATAGTGTACTCAAGGCAATGAATCGCGCAGGCATTTTCCTTAGGACCCAAGGAACAGATGTATAAATTGACGTTTTCATTCTCTGATTAGGTCAAGTGGGAAATGCCTGGATCGCCCTAACCCCTCGCGACGGAAATCACGTAATAGTTTGGAACCAAACTCCGGAGAAGGCAGCGCCAAACGGGGCGGCCAGAGCGACGATCGACCTCCTCAGACGATGAGGTTTCGCCGCAACCCGCTCTTCGCCAGGACGGCTATACCTCGGTCAGCGATCGGCCTCCCTTTAACTTAATGTGAATGAATCATGTCCATCAACATTCCCAGCCTTCCCTCTACGGCCTCCGTCGATGACGCCGTGGCGGCGATCAAGGATGCCGGCGGCGTCATCATCGAGAACTTTCTTAGTGGAAGTCTTCTGCAAAAACTCAAGGTCGACTTGGACCGCATTCTTGCCGATACACCGACAGGTACAGACGCCGAGTTCGCCGGGACGAAGACACGCAGAGCCAGTGCGTTGTTCGCACGCACTAAGTACATGACCGACGTCGCGCTTCATCCCACGTTCAAAGGGGCAGCGGAGAGAATTCTGAAGAGCAAGTTGGTCTACGGATGGATGGGTAGCGAGCGCGTCGAGCAAGTACCAGATATTCGTATCGGGGTGACGCAGGTTATCCAGATCGGCCCAGGAGAGGGTGGTCAGCCGCTGCATCGAGACGATTTTGCATTCCTGTGGCAGCATACGCCGACCAGTGGCGAAGCTCGTGTTCAGGTCATGGTGGCCATCACCGACTTCACGGCGGACAATGGCGCAACACTGGTCATTCCAGGAAGTCACCGCTGGGACGACGAACGCATGCCGACACGGGAAGAAACCATTCCCGCCGAAATGAAAGCGGGTTCGGCACTGATCTGGGTCGGCTCGGTCTATCACGCCGGCGGTAGTAACAAGACCGACCAACCGCGCACCGGCCTAACGATGACGTTCGATTTGGCACAGGTGCGCCAAGAAGAGAACATGTACCTCGCACTGCCTGTGGAGGTGGTCAAGACCTTCTCCGAGGAAATGCAGAAACTCCTGGGTTGGTCATGGATTCCCTCCAGCAAAATGGGCTTTGTCGAAATTGGTGGAGAAATGCGCAGTCCGATCGAATTGCTCCAAGGCAAACAGGTTTCGGGTGTGCAACCGAGTCCGCTACTGACGCTCAATTGAACAGGCCCACACCGATCGATCGAATCGAGAATCGCCTCGTCTGTCGCTTCCCAGGTTTTGTCTCTGTAAGACGCGGGGAGGAAATGCTCTCGCTATGAGAAGTAGTGCTTTTCTTGCCAAGCTATAGAAGCGATCAGCGGCAGACGGATGAATTCTGCGAGAGCACTTCATTTTTCCTTTGGCGATCATATGGCATTGTCCCGTTGAAGGAGGTGCGACGCGCCAACGCAAAACTGCGACAGCTTTTCAGAGAGCAGAGGGCCCTCGGGTGAGTTCCGGATCGCGAAAGCCACGCATGCGGCGCTCGCGTTCACGGGTAGGTTGACGACTAGTTTCGGCCCGGTAATTCAGTCGAGCGCTGCCCCTGACGGAGACATGCTTGACGTGTTTGAGTTGGGGGATCTCGGCCTTTGCCGCTGGATAGCTACGCAGTTGATCGGTCACGATCTTGCGCGGTGCCTCGGGACAGGAGGCCTGCACGCGCTTGAAAAACCGCTTGGCTGCAGCATTATCGCGACACTTTTGAAGCAGAATATCAAGCTTGACGTCGTGCTGATTGAACGCTTGCCACGCCGCGAACGAAGTCCACTTGAGGGACAGCAGATGCAGCTCGTCGCGCAGTGTCACAAAGATCTCGTCCAGATGCCATGTGGTGCCGGGCTTGAGACGCGCAGCCCTGACGCGATGCGCGAAGCCCTCACCAAATTTATCGCGCCGACGCTGGACCGTCTCATCCCTACTGGACTTCCTTCGGGGCGTAGCGGACGATCACCCCACGCTCGAACAGCAACTCTTCAATGTCGCGCAGACTCAACTGAAACCGAAAGTACCACCGAACAGCACACTTGATGGCCGGCGCGGGAAACCGATGACCGTGATAAAGCGATTCGGGATTCTTCATCAGACCATTCTATGCGTCCATCCCAACATCCTGAAAAAGCCCTCAACGCGAGCAATCCAATCGCCATAGCTGTTCAAGGATCGGGGCCGTGCCAGACCATCCCGCAGTTTCCTCCCTGGAGGCTTGTTGGACGCCTGCCAGCCGGCGGCCGGCGCACTCGCATACCTGATCCTCAGGACAGACATCTAACAATCCTGATCGAAGGAGACTTTCAATGAATATCAAGGGGCGTTCGTTCCGATCAGAACCGGCCCTCGCGCACGGCGCGATGCCTGTCTCCTTAGCAAGATTTTGCCGTTCCAGTTGAAGCAATAGACGGCAGCTGAACCGCCGCTTCCCGGTACTTCGCGAACTTCGACATCTGTCCGATCCCCGGGTTGAAACAGTTGCAAGGGTCGAGCTTTTGATAGAACGCGGCGAGCTGGGGTTTCGCGTGGTACAGATGACCAACGTTATGTTCCGCCGGATATTCGGCACCTCGGCAGTCTAGCAGCGTCCACATCTTGTGTTCAACGTCGAGGCAGTCGTTGCCCTTCTTGACGATGTAATCCTGGTGGAACACATGGCACAGGAAGTGGCCGTAATACAGCTTGATGGAGATCGTCTCTTCAACGTCAGGCGGCAACGTCTCGATCCAATCGCGATCGTTGCGGCGCAGTGCAATGTCGAGCGCGACGATGTTCTCCACTTCCCGGGTATGCACGGCGCGATAGCGAACCGCGGCGCCTGCGGTCGCGAAGCGGTGCAGAAACGCTTTCCTGCCTTCTTCGTCGGTGCACTCGAAATAGCCGCCCGTCGCGCGTTCGCTTTCGAAATAGCTTGAGAGGAAGGCACGCGTTTCTTCGACACTTTCTGCCGTCACCTTCAGCATCAGGTGATGTTCATACTTGTCACGGTACTGTTTCATGCGCGGCGGCAGATGGCTTGGAAACAGCCGGCTCGCAGCCTGCATGACGCGGTCGGTGAAATGCGAAGGGAAAAACCCTAGGCGATCGAACAGCGCATCGAAACGGCTTTTTAGTGCGAACAGCGCGGGCAACCGGGACGTGCCAAGGCAGTTGATTGCGAGGAAGGTATCTTTGCCGTACTCCTCAGCAATGTCGAAGGCGTCGCGATGAAGGTATTCGCCCGAGATCGGCAGATAATCGAAGTCGTTCAACGCGTGACGGCGGATCGCAGTGAGTTCATCGGGCCGGTTCGTGCCAATATAAAAAACCTTCGCGTTCTGCTCGATCGGAAACGTGTCGAGCCGTACCGCGAATACCATCACCTTGCCGGCCGAGCCTGACGCTTCATGGAGGCGCTGTGGATCGGCGTTGAAGCGCGCCGGTGTATCCGCATCGATCTCGCGCACGTGAGTCGCGTAGCCGTGGTCCGATCCAGCGCCGGCGTCGTGCCGGACATCGGCATCCGAGAACTCGCCGCGTTCAAGCCGCCCAAGGATGTCATCCGGTGCTTCTCCGAGCTCGACTCCCAGATGGTTGACGAGGCTCAGTCTGCCTGTCGCGTCGACCTGCGCGAATACCGCCATCTCCGTATATGCCGGGCCGCGATGCACCAGTGCACCGCCCGAGTTGTTGCAGACACCGCCGAATACTGACGCGCCTATACAGCTTGAGCCAATCACCGAATGCGGCTCGCGGCCAAGGGGCTTCAGCATTCTTTCCAGCTGGTCGAGCGTGGCCCCCGGAAGGCAGACGACCTGCTTGCCGTCGTTGATCACGTACACCTTTTTCATGCGGCTCGTGCTGACGATCACGATGGCGCGATCATAGTGGTCGCCATCGGGTGTCGAGCCGCCCGTGAGGCCCGTGTTCGACGCCTGCGTGATGACAATCACATTGGCCGCGATGCACGCCTGCAGCACATTCCATTGTTCGACGATCGTGCCGGGGCATACCACCGCGAGCGCCTTGCCCGCGCCAAAACGAAAACCCGTGCGGTAGCGGCGGGTCGCGTCGTCATCCGTCAAGGTGTGCTTCTCGCCGACGATGTTGCGCAAAGCCGCAATCAACGTGTGTGCCGCGTCGGCCGGGAGCGTGGCTAGGGGTGCGCGCGTTGTTGACATCGAATTCTCCTGAGGAAAAATTGAGCGTGACGCGCAGCGGCTTCGTCCAGCCGCTTTGCCTGCGGCCGCTGAGCGCATCAAGTTGAAGCAAAGGTTAAAATCAGGCCGATCATTAGTCCAATATCTTGAAGCTGCTTTTTGGAGACGAAAAAGATATGGAATTTCGTCAGTTGCGCTACTTCCTTGCCGTCGCCGAGCACCTGCATTTCACCGATGCCGCAGCGCATCTGGGAATCGCCCAGCCGCCCTTGAGCCAGCAGATCCTGAAGCTCGAGCGAGAGATCGGCACGCAGCTCTTTGTCAGGCATCCGCGCCGCGTGGAATTGACCGAGGCGGGACGGCTCTTTCGTGAGAGCGCACGGCGCATTGTCGAGGACGCGCAGCAGGCGTTCGTCGAAGTACAGAACGCGGGACGCGGGGAGACGGGACGGCTATCGCTCGGTTTCGCGGGCTCCACGGTCTTTCATCCCATGGTCGCGACAACGATGCAGAAGTATCGGCATGCATATGAGCACGTCGCGATTAGTTGTGAGGAAAGCAATAGCTCGCTGCTGCTCGACCGGGTCGCCGAGCGGCAACTTGACGCCGCTCTGGTGCGCATGCCGTTGAACTGCCGGGATCTGATCGTCGAACCGCTAGTCGATGAGGACATGCTGGCGGTGCTGCCGGCGAACCATCGCTTGAGCCGGCGACGGCGCGTCGACCTGGCAAACCTTGCGGACGATCCGTTCATCCTCTTTCCGCGGCCGATCGGCCCGGATCTATACGACTCGATCATCAGTGCATGCCGCGAAGCTGGCTTCGCGCCGTCGATCGGCATGGAGTCGCCACAGATATCATCGGCGGCGAATCTCGTCGCGGCGGGATTCGGCGTTGCCGTGGTGCCCGCGTCGATCCGGCAGATCCAGGTTGAAGGCGTGTCGTATCACGAACTGCAAAGCAAGCCGCTTTCGACCGGTATCGCGTTGATTCATCGGCAACGCGAAAAGTCGCCGACGGTGCTCAACTTTGTCAGGATTTTGCGCCAGCAGCGAGCGGCCACACGCACAGTGTGATGGTTTCGTGGAGATGGTGAGACCGAAGTGGAACACTGCGACGACATCCCAACTCAAGCATGGACCAGTGGTTCGAAGGATGCGTGCGCTTTCGTGATTTTTCCGTTTGACGCCGTCAGAGCGATGCCGGCTCCGACAAATTTCTTTCTCAAGGGCCTTGCCCCTGCGCTCGCCGGCGCGTGCCTCATACGTCTGTCTGTTGTCGCCTATACGTCAGTTCCCTCGACAGACTGATTTATGCAACAACGCCATCGCAAGATGACAAAGGAATGACTGGGACGAGCCGTGTAAATCGAGAGGTTTGCGCGCAATTATATGGACAATTGGCGGTGAAATGCAACCGGCCGATCCGCCTGAAAGCCTACTGTTCAAGGCCCAATTTCGTTTGAATCCCTTGCCAATAGGGCTTTCGGTCATTCACCGCATCCAGAATTCTGGACTTTAACCGATCGGGATTCACCCATCCAGAAATCCACGCCTACTGAGGTGCCCATACAAATTCAGCACCGACCTAGAACTAGCAACCGGCTGCTTGTCGTAGCGAAAGGCCTTACGCATCGCTGAATTCAGACGTCAGGACAATAGAAAGCGCACAAGCGGCATCTATTGCTGCGCGGCTGACCTTCTAGATACCGCGCAGTTTTTTATGACCTTGTGCTCGTAGCTGGTCAGACCTCGATCATCGCCTGTTTCGCCGCTCGCTCAGTCGCGGCAATAAAACCATCAACATCTTCCTCGGTCATGACAGTCGACAAGAATGCCTTGCCCGTCTTGGCGATGTGGTAGCCCTCAAGCACCAGATTTCGTTGCAGCTTGGTCACCCACTTCATTTCCTCCTTGCTCGAATAACCGGATCGGTAGTCGTGAATCTCGCGCTGATGACCAAATACCATGAACATCGATGAAAAGCCGGTGACCTGACCCGGGAAGCTGGCATTAGCAAACGCCTGGGTCACACCGGCGCGCAAATGGTCCCCCAGCACATCCATGCGATCGGACTCGGCCTGGGTGTACAAGTCCAGAGCGATCTTGCCTGCAGTCATGGTAATCGGGTTAGCGGTGAAGGTACCGCTCCACGGCAGTAGCGGCTTGCCCTCACGGTGATCGAACACTTGCATGAACTTACGCAAACCTGCCACGGCCCCCACAGGAAAGCCACCGCCGATGATTTTTGCGAGCACGGTAAGATCGGGTTTGATATTGAAACGCGTCTGCGCCCCGCCGCTGTGTACGCGGAAGGTGATGACCTCATCGAGAACAAACACTGCGCCAATTTCAGTTGATACACGACGGATCATTTCGATAAAGGCTTGCGACACCGGGACAAAACCGAAGTAACTCGGCGCTGGATCGATAAGGATCGCAGCAATGGAATCGCGGTTCGCCAGGATGATCCGCTCTGCCGCTTCGACGTTGTTGAACGGGATCACCACGACGTCGTTCTTGACGCCTTCGGGCGTACCGTTCGAATACCCGACGGACTTGGGGTCATCACCCCAGTTTTCCGGCGAAGAGTCCAGGCTGACTTCGGCATAATCGTAGGAGCCATGATAGACGCCTTCGGCCTTGACGATTTTGGAGCGGCCGGTGATCGCGCGTGCAGCCTTGATCGCGCACATCACCGCTTCGGAGCCGGAGTTGGAGAATCGGATCCACTCGAAGCCTTCGGCGCGTGCACAAATGGTCTCCGCCAACGCCACCTCAGGCTCCGTCGGCAGGGTGAACGCAGTGCCCTTCGTGACCTGCTCTTGAATAGCCACGACGATCGCCGGGTGAGCATGGCCATGGATGAGCGAGGCGAAGTTGTTCAGCAGGTCCAGCCGGCGCGTTCCGTCGACGTCCGTGACATAAGCGCCAGAGCCGCTCCCGGCGTAGACGGGGAAAGGTTCTTGCCACGGCAGGATGCGGGTAATACCTCCCGGCATGACTTTGCTGGCGCGGTCGTACAGAGCTTTGGACTGGCTATGGGTTTCTGGCCATTTTGCAGCGGACATAGGTGTTTCCTTCAAAGAGCAGTAGGCTTGATCAGAGGTGGCGCTTGAACCATTCGACGGCCGCCGTGCTGGAGGCCTCGAACTGGCTCAGATGGGGATCGAAGTGCCCGCAGTCGAGTGGCACCAGACACTTGGGCTCCAACGCCCGCTCGTGGGACTTGAGCGCAACGTCCGGAACGGTGACGGTGTCTTTCTGCGCAACGATGATTTGAAGTGGCGTGGGGCTGATGCGGTCGATGGCGTGCCCGGGTTCGTACTCGTTGCGTAACTCGATGCTCTTCGGGGCCACGCGTTTGTGGCTGTCGACGAAGGGCTGTCGATGAAGTAGTCAAAACAGTCCTGACCTGGCAACGCGCGATCGGATTTTAGATCTTCGCTGACAACGTTCATCAGTAGCGGATGATCACCCACATGACGCGCAGCGCGATTAGCTTCAAATGCTTCGACGAGGCCACGCATCAAATCTTGTCGTGCCGTCATGCGTACATCCACCGAGCCACTAATGGCTGGCACCTGGGACGACACGCATTTGACGCGACGATCTGAGGCGGCGACCTGAAGCACATGACCGCAGCTGTAGCTGGCGTCCCCAGATACCGAACCGCAAGCCATCGATGGTGTCGAGCCTACTGACGTAGGTGATCGCGTTCCGATAATCACGAATTTGCAATAAGGGGCCAGCCTGCCCTGACGCAGGAGATCTTCGCTCGTGCCGAAATTCCTGTTGTCATAGACCATCACTGCGAAACCGTGCTTGGCGAAGAGTTCAACGTAACGATCAAGGTATTGCTCTTTGACTGCCGTAAAACCATGCGCCATGACAAAGGCAGGGCGGTGAGCAATTGCATCGCCCGAGAGATAGAGCCAGCCTTTCAAGGTCAGGCCATCGGTTGTCTTGAAGCTGATATCGCTGCGCATGAGCATCCTGTCGTGCCGTGGCTATGGCCTTTTCGCAGATTTTGAATGCTCGCCATTTTTACGCACAGGTTCGCGGTGGCCAAACTGCTGCGGTTGCCGGCCAACCGAACTACTGGCCGTGAACGTGCCGTTATTTAGCCTTTATCCACTTGTTACTTCTACCTACAACTCTAAATGCGCGCGCGGGCTATAAAGGAACAATGGAGACCACAGTAACGCAAACCACCAAGGGCGTGATTCAAGCGAAATCGCTGATCACCAGCGCCGAAATACGCAATATGTAAGCAGAAAAACAAAAGTACCCTCGACAACGCGGACACGAAGTGTTGCAAGTTCCGCCGGCCGTCCCTCCGCATATTCGCGCGCGTACGAGCGTGAATCGACCCTCACCGATCATCCACCATATTTCTGCCTCAGCAGCTTCTTGTTGATCTTCCCAACGCTTGTCCGTTCAATGGAGTCAACCAACAGGACGCGATCCGGAATACCCATCTTCGACAGCGTTCCATTCACGACGTACGATAAAAGATGCGACTTGATCAGCGATTCATCCGCCGACAGGCCCTCTCGCAACACGACGAGCGCGAGTGGGCGTTCGCCCCATAACGAATCTTTCACACCAACGACCGCTGCCTCGCGTACGGACGGATGTCGACAAATCAGATCTTCGATCATGAGTGACGACACCCACTCCCCACCGGTTTTGATCACGTCCTTTAAGCGGTCTTTGATTCTCAGGTACCCATCAGGATAAAGTACCCCGATATCCCTGGTATGCAAATAGCCGCCCGACCATAGCTCTTCCGACGCTGACGGTTCGTGTAGATAGCCCTGCGTCAACCATGGAGCACGAACAACGACTTCCCCCATCGTGATTCCATCGTGGGCAACCTCTTGCATCCCTTCGTCAACGACGCGAAGCTCAACGAGAGGAATCGGCAACCCGGTCCTTGTCCGTAGCTCAAGCTCCTGTGATCCAGCGCCAAGTGATGCACTTTTGACCTGAGACAGGGTGAGGAAGGGACACGTTTCTGACATGCCGTATCCCGCAAAGACGTCAATCCCGCGTGAAAGCGCGGCCTCGGCAAGCGCTTTAGGTAAAGCTGCGCCGCCGATAATGACTTTCCAGCGCGAAAAGTCTGCCGTACGCGCGCGGGGATGTCCCAAGACCATATCGAGAAGCGTCGGAACACCGTGGGAAAATGTAACCCCTTCGCGTTCAATTAGATCGATGAATATTTCGGGACTGTACCTGCCGGGATAGACTTGCTTCATCCCCAGCAGCGTTGCGACATAAGGAACACCCCACGCGTGAACGTGAAACATCGGCGTCATCGGCATATAAACGTCATCCCTATGGATGCGTCCCTGCTGGGCCGCGCTTGTAAAAGCCACGGCAACCGAAAGCGTGTGCAAAACCAGTTGTCGATGACTAAAAAAGACGCCTTTGGGTAGACCTGTTGTTCCTGTCGTATAAAAGGTCGTAGCGCGTGAGTTCTCGTCGAAATTCGGGAATTCGAAGGATGTCCCGCTTGCTTCGAGCAAAGCTTCGTACTCCAGGGAAAAACTATCCGGCAGCGACGGCTCCGGGCTATCCTGCAACAATATGAATTGCTTGACCGTGTTCAATTGATCCCGAATCTTGTTCAGGATGGGAAGAAAATCGCGGTGAACAATGACCACCGACGCGCCGGAATGTTGAATCGTATACGCGATCTGGTCCGGTGAAAGACGAACATTGGCGGTCATCATCACGGCACCCATCATGGGAACCGCAAAGTACATTTCGAGGTAGCGGTGGCTGTCCCAATCCATCACCACTACCGTATCACCCATCGCCACGCCTAAGTGGTGGAGCGCATTCGCGAGTCGCGAAATCCGTTCGTCAAATTGGCTATACGTGAAGCGTGCAAGGTCACGATAAACGATTTGCTGGTCGGGGCAACTAGCAAGTGACGAGCGCAACAGTTGCCTTACCAGCAGCGGATAGGCATACGCGGACGTGATCGGGTCGATCGATTGAGATGTGGACATTGCAAGTCTCCCGGCCAACGGCGATCACCCATGACTCTGAACGATAGTTGGCGCAGTAATTTGATTTTTTGGTAGTTTCGACACTGCTCTCGAACGGCAAGCTTGTCCGCCTCACTGCGCTGCTTTTCGAACACCAGTTTACTTGTGAGCTGCCGTAGTCTTTCGGAGACGATACGGTCTCGGTCTAGCGATAGACATCATCTTTAACGCTCACATCCAACTCAAAGTCTGACCACCATCAACAACGACGACAGCACCGGTCATATAGCTGCCCGCGTCTGATGCCAGGAGGAGCGTTGCGCCGTCCAATTGGTCCACTTCACCAATCTTGCGCATTGGGATACGTTGCAGGATATTCTCCTCTAGTCCATTTTCCTGAAAGGAAAGATGCATTTCCGTCCGGAAGTTTCCCGGGCAGAGTGAGTTCACCCGTACACCCTTGCGCGCAAGTTCCAGAGCCATCGTTTGTGTAAGCTGGATAAGAGCCGCCTTTGAAGCACCGTAGCTCGACAGATGACCGGCCGCACGCAGGCCAGAGGTTGACGCGATATTGATGATCGATCCGCTACCACATTCGACCATACTCTGGGCTGCTCTCTGTGCCAGCAAGAATGCTCCCTTTAGATTTGTGTCAAAAATTCTCTCGATATCCTCGAGCTTCTGGGACAAGAACCGCTCTGCATACAGAACGCCGGCGTTATTGATCAAGATGTCGATCGGTGCACCGATCTCCTCCTGCGCGCTTTGCCATGCCTGAGTGATGGATTGCGGCGATGTGACGTCCAGAGCTACGCCACACGCGCGATACCCGTCCACACGAAGACTTGCGACCTCGCTTTGCACCTTGTCAACACGTCGGGCCGCCAGCACCACTGCTGCGCCAGCCTGAGCCAACACCCGGGCAATGTGAAGTCCGATACCGCCGGAGGCGCCGCTGATAAATGCGGTCTTCCCCGTCAGACTGAACAACGATTGAATATCGTTCACAAGATCACCTCGAAGAGTCCCGCCGCGCCCATCCCACCACCGACGCACATGGTCACGACGACGTAGCGAACACCGCGCCTCCGACCTTCGATCAACGCATGTCCGACCAGGTGCGATCCCGTCATTCCGTAGGGATGCCCAATGGCCACTCCGCCGCCGTTGACGTTGAATTTCTGGGGATCGATCCGCAATGTGTCGCGGCAGTACAAGGCCTGGCAAGCGAACGCTTCATTCAGCTCCCAAAGACCGATGTCGTCGACCGACAGACCACTTTGTCGCAGCAGTTTGGGAACTGCCAGCACTGGACCAAGGCCCATTTCCTCAGGGGCGCAGCCCGCCACTGCGATCCCCCGATAAATGCCAAGAGGCTTCAGATTTCTGCTGGCCACAACTGAGTCTGCCATCAACACACATGCGGACGCCCCGTCCGAAAGCTGGCTGGAATTACCAGCGGTGATGGAGCCGCCCTCGACAACGGACTTAAGTTGACCAAGCGACGCCAGGTTTGTACCAGGCCGATTTCCCTCGTCTTGCGAGAATTCGACAATTGTTTTGCGAGGTTCATCTGGCGCCTGCGCATCGGGTAGTGATGTTTCTCTAACTGAGAAAATCAGGGAGCAACCGTTCCGCGAGTTCCCGATAGTCCCCTTGAAACAGGTCCTTCCAGGCGCGCAGCAGTATGAACGCGGCGAGCCGATGAGGTACTGGCACACCGAAGCGTTCGATAAGCACATTGTGAATTTCATCCTGTTGTGCGCGCAGGAATGGATTGACGGTCAACTCGTGGCCGATGGTCGTCGGTAGCGTCGGTCGGCCCGCCAGACGGAGCGCGGCCGCTTTCGCTTGCCAGCGTCTGATGTCCTCGTTACCGGGTTCGCATACGCGCGCGAACTCCAGATTGGAGAGTGTGTATTCGTGAGCGCAATGCAGGAGCGTGGACGGCGGCAAGGTAGCTAGCTCGTCTAGAGACCCGAGCATTTCTTCAGCCGAGCCTTCGAGCAGTCGGCCACAGCCGCTTGCGAATAGGGTGTCTCCGGCGAAAAGATGGCCTGGCTGCCCATCGACTCCACGTTGAAAAAAAACAATGTGACCATGCGTGTGCCCCGGCGTAGCGATGACCGTCGCACGAAAATCTGGTTCGCTGACTTCGACTTCGAACCGGTCGCCCACCGGGCAGGTGACGCACTCTATCGATTCCCGCGCAGGCCCATAAACTGGCGTGTCCTGTTGTCCGCACGTGCGCAGCAATGTCCGAACGCCGCCGACATGGTCGCTATGATGGTGCGTGAGCAGTACCGCCGTGACGACCAGATTTCGGGACTTGCAGAACCGCTCGACTGGCTCAGCCGTTCCAGGGTCAACGACAATCGCGGAGGCACCGTCCGTGACCACCCACGCGTAGTTATCCTCAAAGAACGGTACAGGGATATATTCGAGGCTTTTTGCCATGTTGCTTGTCGGCTAGATCGATGAAGTTTTATACACCGGGCGCAGCGCCATGGCTCGGACCTGCCAGAAGAGGGTGGAAAAAGGCGCTGCACCCGGCCCGGGACGCGGAATGTAATAATCGTGCATCGGCGACTGTCGGCTCTCCCCTTTGCTCAACCCCGGCCCAAGCTGGACATGTCGCCCTCCGCCCAATCTTCGCTAAAACCGACCTCATAGCGTCATCGCCCCGTTCGCTTGACCGAAGGTAGTCGCGGGTGCACTACGCACTCCTACCTATGACCAAGCCAATCTCCGAGCAAGGCCCGAAGTCGACTGGGTTATTGGCGCCACCTCGCCCACAACTCCGTGTGAGATGTGTTTTAGCTAATGTTGTCGACTCATACACGCTACTCGCTGAGGTGAGGAACCGTCTTCGATTGACGAATAATTTCTTCCCAACTCTCGTACGCAACAATGCCATTATCGTCAAAGAAGAGGATAGCGCCCTCCATCATGAACAGATACTCCGTGTCCTCGAGCGCCGTCGTCGCACCGTGAATCATGCCATTTGGCTCGTAGACATAGTCACCGGCCTCCAGCGTCGCATCACGCACTTGTAGCTTCCCCTTGATTATCCAAGTGTGCGACGCTCCAATGTGCTTGTGCGGGGGTGCCTGGAACCCCTTCAACCAGCGATACAATAACGCGATTCTTCCCGATTCGTGACCTGCCCACAGTACTTTCGTGAAGGAACGTTCAGGATCATTCGGATCAGGATACCAACCCTTAGTATCACTATGTTTTACCAAAGTGTCCATCAATGCGGGGTTAAGCGGGGTAATATCTTGGAGGGCCATGGCTATTTCCTTATTCCCAGTGAAAACGACTGTGTGCAGGCTTGGTCGCTCCTCACGACACAACGCGTGTAAACGACTCCTTGTCAATGATTTCGACCCAGTAGCCATCAGGGTCTGCCACAAAGGCAATACCTTTCATGGATCCATCGTTCGGCCGCTTCACGAACGAAACATCCTTCTCAACAAGCTGATCACAAAATGCATTGACGTCAGGTACAGAAAAGCAGATATGCCCGAACCCGCGGGGATCCGCATTGCCGTTGTGATAGCCCGAAAAGTTAGAATCGGCTTCGGTTCCCCAATTGTGGGTCAGTTCTAGAAGCCCCTTCTGTTTTGGAATCCATTCCAAACTGCTAAAGTCTTCCTCGCAGTCCGAAGGAGCCAGAAAATATAGCGAGAACTTCCCCTGCGGAAAATCAAACTGACGCACCATCTTCATACGAAAGTGCTCTTGGTAGAACCGTACAGAACTTTGCGGATCACGAACCCGCAACATCGTGTGGTTAAGAACAATACTCATAACGAAATTCCATACGAATTAAGAAATCATATGATTGAGATCGAGGCAACGCCACCTTCGCTTCTGAATCAAGTCCGCGCATCCGATCGAGAAACGTTTGCTCGCAAATAACTGGGCGCTGGCACAGGATCCCTATAAACCCACGCTTTGACTAGTGAAACCAACACCAATGCTAGTCATTAGTTGTCCCTATTTCACTAACTCGGCCTGCGGTGAGCAGAACGTCGTTTCCCGGATTTAACTTGCTCTTCGCCATACGTCGCACACTCATATGCCGTTGAGATGGCGACGTCAAATCCACCTGCCTTTGCTCTACCGGACTTATTATGTTCTATGGAGTAAGGTTAGCTTACACGCCAGCGCTGAATTGGAACATGTTTTAGCGGGACACGGCTTGGTCATCAGAGGCCATTCATCGAGAGCGTTCACGTTCTTAATAAGTAACCGACAGGATTTGCAATTGATCGCTCCGTACATCGAGCGCTTCGAGCAGATCAGCGCAGAGGAAGGCGCTGATGCAACCGACGACAGCCGTAGTGATAGGGGCGCCAATCACGCAGGCGCATATCGCGTCTCGTCCGGTGTGCCCGGTTATGGAAAGGGCCGGCAAACCGCGCCGGCCCCGATTCGATAATGGAAACTACTTACTGCACACCACCAATACAGAGGTACTTCAGTTCGAGGTAGTCATCAATGCCGTACTTCGAGCCTTCGCGGCCCAAGCCGCTTTCTTTCACACCACCAAATGGCGCTACTTCTGTTGAAATAAGACCCTCGTTGATGCCCACGATTCCATACTCGAGCGCTTCGGCGACTTTCCAGACGCGCGCAATATCCCGGCTATAGAAGTAGGACGCGAGGCCAAATTCGGTATCGTTGGCCATCGTGATAGCCTCTTCGTCCGTCGAAAACCGGAAGACAGGGGCGACTGGGCCAAACGTCTCTTCGCGGAAGATGAGCATGTCCGGCGTCGTGCCGGAAAGGATGGTTGGCTCGTAAAAGTTCTCGCCGGCAGCATGTTTCTTGCCACCGAGCACAACCCTTGCGCCCTTCGCGACGGCGTCCGCGACGTGTTGCTCGACTTTCGCGACCGCCTTGCTGTCAATCAACGGCCCGATAAGCGTTCCGTTTTCCAGTCCATTACCGACCTTTAATTTCAACACCTCTCGGGAAAGCTTCTCCACAAATTCGTCGTAGACGCCGTCTTGCACCAGCAGACGATTGGCGCAGACACAGGTTTGGCCTGCGTTGCGATACTTGGAAGCAATCGCACCCTTCACAGCCGCATCAAGGTCTGCATCGTCAAATACGATAAAAGGAGCGTTACCACCAAGTTCCATCGACGCTTTCTTCACGGTGGTCGCGCATTGCGCCAGTAACACTTTGCCGACTTCGGTCGAGCCGGTAAAGGACAGCTTGCGTACCGTGGGATTGCTCGAGAGTTCCCCGCCGATGGCGCCGGACGCACCCGTTACGCAGGCGATGACACCCTTCGGCATGCCGGCGCGTTCGGCCAGCACACACAGTGCGAGCGCCGAGAACGGCGTCTGACTGGCGGGTTTCAGGACCATCGTGCAACCAGCGGCGAGCGCCGGACCAATCTTGCGCGTCAGCATCGCTGCCGGGAAGTTCCACGGTGTGATTGCTGCGCACACGCCGATCGGTTGCTTCAAGACGATGATTCGCTTGTCGCGGGCGTGACCCGGGATGGTGTCGCCGTAGACACGCTTGCCTTCTTCCGCGAACCACTCAAGAAACGATGCTGCGTAGCCGATTTCGCCCCGGCTCTCAGCGAGCGGCTTGCCCTGCTCGGCGGTCATGATGAGAGCGAGATCGTCTTGATTCTCGAGCATCAGTTCGTACCAACGCCGCAGAATGGCAGCGCGCTCCTTGCTCGTTTTTGCACGCCACTCAGGCAATGCCTTCTCGCATGCTTCGATGGCGCGACGCGTTTCATCGGCCCCCATCTTCGGTACGGTGCCCAACACTTCACCGGTGGCAGGATTCGTGACTTCAATGACCCGGCCGTTGTCGGCACCGACCCACACACCATTGATGAAGCAGGAATTTTTGACAAGGCTCTCATCCTTCAGAGCGACTGACGCAGCAAACCGTGTATTTGACATGATGATTCAACCTGAAATGGAGTCGTGTGAGACGATGGTCTTGCACAAAGCCTTTAAAACGCTGCCTGATAGATTGCCAGCGCGTCCCGTTCAGTCACCTCGCGGGGATTGTTGACCAGCAGGCGCGTCTGCTTCATCGCATCGGATGCCAGTGTTGCGAGCGTGTCCTCCGGGATACCGACGTCGCGAAGACGCTGCGGCACACCCAATTCGCGGCTTAATGCCTGCAGTTGCTCAATCAACAAGGACGCGCGCTCTGCCGCAGGAGCACGGGACAACTCAGGAAAGAGCTCGCAGGCCAGTTCCGCATATAAGCCGTCAGCGTGGCTCACATTGAAGCGCATAACGTGTGGAAGGACGAGCGCGTTCGACAGACCATGCGGCACGTGATAGCGCGCACCGACCGGATACGCGAGCGCATGCACCGCAGCCACCGGAGAATTCGCGAACGCCTGCCCCGCCAGGCAGGAACCGAGCAACATTGCGTTGCGGGCCGCTGCATTCCTGCCGTCAAACACCGCCGTACGAATGTTCGCTCCGAGCAATCTCAACGCTTGGATGGCCAGCGTCTTCGAGATGGGATTGTTGTTTGCAGATGCCGACGTGATGGCTTCGATTGCATGCACGATTGCGTCGATGCCAGTCGCCGCGGTCACTGCTGCTGGAAGGCCAAGAGTCAGGTCGCCATCGAGAATGGCGATATCCGGGAGAAGAAGCGGAGAGACTATTCCCTTCTTCTCGGATTCGCCCGTTGTAACGATGGCAATGGGCGTTACCTCTGAACCCGTGCCCGCGGTCGTCGGAATGAGCGCCAACGGCAACCTTGGGCCTTCTGCAACGCGCACACCGTACGCGTCGCTGAGCAGGCCCTTGTTGCCGGCAAGCAGAGCCGCGACCTTCGCAACGTCCATAGGTGATCCACCGCCGACGCCGAGCACGCCGGTCACTCGCGTCTCCCTCGCCATCTCGACCGCGCCAAGGATGTTTGCCTCAGGCGGATCCGCGACAACGTCGTCGTAAACCCAGACTTCGATTCCAGCGGCGCGGAGGTTCTCTTCAAACGGGGCAAGCAGTCCTGCTTTACGCAGACCCGCATCCGTGACGATGAGAACTCGTTGCCCAAGCGTCGGCGCGACGATTGCCGCAACGTCCTTACTGATACCGGAGCCACAGCGGATTGATGGGGTAGTTTCAAACGAAAACGGCTTCATGCGTACCTCTTGAAATTTCGTATACGGCCAGTGCGCCAGTGCTAGACGTCAACCGCGTTAAATTTTTGTCGCGCGTAGGCTGCCGCCCAATCGAGTACGGTTCTCGCGGCGTTGATACGAAGACCGAGCGTGAGAAAGCCGTGAATCTGGTCTGCAAGATAGAGATGGTTGACACGCACTCCAGCGTCCTGCAATCGGTGCGCGTATGCCGCGCCTTCCTCACACAACGGGTCGAAACCCGATGTGACAATCAACGTGTCGGGTGAGCCGGTCAAGTCCAGAGCATTCAACGGTGCGAGACGGACATCCTCTGCGCTCAGAGAGTGCTGCACATAGTGGTCGCGGAACCATCGCATGGTCACCGACGTGAAGGGCAACCCGGATGCAACGCGCGTATAGCCTGCGGATTCAACCGTGAGGTCGGTTACCGGATAGAACAACAGTTGCAGCTTCGGTCGGAGCTCTTGAGCGTAGTCACGTGCGGACAAAGCGACTAACGTCGCCAGAAAACCGCCTGCGCTGTCGCCAACAACACCTAAACGGGAAGAGTCGATGCCCAGTCCTTCAGCGTTCTGCGCAATCCACAGGTAGGAAGCGACTGCATCTTCACTAGCGGCTGGAAACGGATGTTCAGGCGCCAGACGGTAATCCACCGCCACAACGCGGCAGCCCGACGCACGAGCAAGTTCACGGCAGATCGAATCATGCGTGTCGAGAGAGCCGACGACCCAGCCACCACCGTGAAAGAACACGAGCCCTGGCGCGAGCGACCCTTCGGTGTCGTCGTTGATCCAGTATGAGCGGAGATTAAGCGGGCCGACTGACGTATGCGCGACCACGTCCGCTGTCGCTACGCGGGCGCTGTGCGGCAGCCCGTTCGTCTCGCACCCCAATGCGTATGCAGCTCGCGCTTCCAGCACGGGCAGTTGATGCAGAGGCGGCCGCTTCGCACGCTCGACCAAGTCCAGATAGGCTAGGACATCCCGGTCCAGGATCATGTGTCTCCTCTCTTTTGAGGTTCAAGGGCCTCGCCCCCTTCAATAAATTAGTTCTGGCGGGCAGTTTCAGAAAGGGACAGGATCATGAATTCGCCGCTTACAAAACGGCGAGTCTTATCATGATATTGATGCACCGTACCAGACCAGTTATTGATAACCTTCCCCTCGGCATTCTTGTACCAGCTATTGCAACCGCCCGACCATGCGGCGTCGTCCATTTCACCCTGCAGTTCTGCGTTGAAGCGCGACACTACGGTCGGCCGCACTTCCAACGCTTCGACGCCGAGTTCGTCCTGCGCGGCGAGAGCCTGAAGAACGTAGCTGAACTGCGCTTCAAGCATCGACAGAATCGAGTTATGACCCAGGTTGGTGTTGGGGCCATACATCACAAAGAAGTTCGGGAATCCGCTCACGCACATGCCAAGGTACGCGTATGCACCTTCCTTCCAGGTATCCCGGAGGCTGTGCCCTTCACGCCCGACGACCTCGACAGGTCCCTGGAACGACTGTGTCTCGAATCCAGTGCCATAGATGACGACGTCGACCGGATGCAATTCGCCATCGGCAGTGACAATGCCTTCTGACTCGATGCGAGAGACACCCGACGTGACCAGCGATACGTTCTCGCGGACGATAGCGGGGAAGTAGTCGTCGGAGCGCAGAATTCGCTTGCAACCAAGCGGATAGTCGGGTGTGAGTTTTTTACGCAATTCAGGGTTCGGTACCTGATTTTGCAAATGCTCCATCGCGACACGCTCGAGCTCCTCAGCCTCGGCGCTGCCTTGCTTCATGCGCAGGAAGGTCGTCTCTCGCCATTCGAACAGCTCCTCGCGGTGCGTCGCGAAAAAGTTCGGGATTGTGCAGTAATCCTCGATTTCCTTCTCCGTGTACGGACGGTCCATTCGGGGAACCACCCAGTTTGGACTGCGCTGGAATACATCGAGGTGCCCAACAATGGGGGCGATTTCCGGGATGTACTGAACGGCGCTCGCGGCGTTGCCGATGCTCGCAACACGTTTGCCGCTCAGGTCGATGTCATGCCTCCAGCGGGCCGAGTGGAACTGGACACCCTTGAACGCGTCCTGTCCTTCGATGACTGGAGTTTGCGGACGGTTAAGCTGTCCCCATGCAGCAACGAAATTGCGAGCCGTCAGCACGCTGCCATCGGCAAGCGAAACATTCCACAGCAGCGCCTCTTCATCCCACTTTACCGACGTGACCCTCGCTCCCAACCGGATATATGGGTGGAGGCCGTTATCGTCGACGATGCGCTTCATGTACGCCAGAATCTCCGGCTGGCGCGCGTACACACGGCTCACCGTCGGGTGCAGCGCGAACGAAAAGCAGTACAGGTGCGACTCTGTATCACAACCGGAGCCCGGGTAGGTATTGTCGCGCCACGTACCGCCGATATCATCGGCCTGCTCAAGAATTGCGAAATTCCGCTTGCCTGCTTCCAGCAACTTGACACCAAGTCCAATTCCGCTAAAACCCGCACCCAAAATGATGACATCGAGGTGGCTCTTCATACAACATCTCCAGTCTTGGCCCTTGAACTGCGATTCGAGAAACCCGCGCGCAAGGAAAACGCCGCGCGCTTCAGCTACGATTTGTGTAAAAAATAGCCCTGGCCGTTGCTGCAACCAAGACATAGCTTTCGTGTCTCGACTATTCGTCTTCCACTGAGTAGCGGCATAGCGTCTCCCCGCCGTCGACCGGAATCAGCGCGCCGTGGATATAAGCTGATTCATCACTGGCGAGGAACACCGCCAGATTCGAGATGTCATCGACTTCGCCCCAACGTTTCAACGGGATAGACTCCGCAAACGCTTTCATGTAGTCGGCGTCGTCAAAGTGCCCTCGCGTCATCGACGTCTTCGCGTAAGTCGGGCAGATGCCGTTCGCGCGAATGCCGTCTCGGCCATATTCGATGGCAACGCACTTCGTCAAGCTCGATACAGCACCCTTTGAGATGTTGTAAACCGATTGCTTTGGATGGCCACCTAGCCCCGCAGTCGAAACGATGTTGACGATAGTGCCGCCGCCCTTGCCGAGGAAAACCTTGATTGCTTCCTGGCAACCGAACCAGGTGCCCTTCAGATTGACGTCCCAGCAAGCATCGAGGTCCTCCTCATCGAACTCATGAACGAGCTTTCCAGACCGATAAATGCCCGCGTTGTTCACGATGACATCAAGAGTGCCGAACCGGCGGACGGCGATGCCCACCAGATCGGCCACCTGCTGCTGACTGGTGACATCGCACGTCGTGAAGAATGCAGTACCCCCGCTCTTTTCAATCTCTTCGACAGTCGTCGCTGACGCCGTATCTTCAAAACCGCCGTGATTCCGACCTTCGTGCAGGTCCGCAACGACGACCTTCGCGCCTTCTTTTGCATAGTGGACGGCGATTGCGCGGCCAATGCCGGAGCTTGCCCCGGTGACGATTGCCACTTTGTCTTTAAGTCGATTCACATCTGCTCCTAATTCGTCGAAATATTTGAGCGGCTTATTAACGAGCGACGAATCCGCCGTCGAGCGTGAGCATTGAGCCCGTCATCCATTCCGCGTCATCCGATGCAAGGAACAATGCGGCCTTTGCCACATCGTCGACCCTTCCCAAGCGTGGCCACGGCGTAAGACCATGCAGCCATTTGCTGGTCGCTTCGTCTTCGAGCGCTGAACGCACCATGGAGGTCGCGAGGAAACCAGGGCAAATCGCGTTCACATTGATTCGTTGTTCAGCGAAGTCAACAGCGATTTCCTTCGTCAGGCCGACGACCGCCGCCTTCGATGCGCAATATGCGGGCTCTTTAGCAAGACCTACAAGACCAGCCATCGACGCCATGTTGACGATACGACCCCGAACTTGCCCTCCATTCGCCATGGTGACTGGCTCCTGTTTCATAAACTGCTCGATGGCGTACTTGCAGCCCAACCATACGCCTTTGACATTGACCGCCATCGTGGTGTCGAAATCCTCTTCACGCTCTTCGACGACAGTGGCGAAATCAAACGCCACGCCAGCGTTGTTGACCATCACATCCAGCCGGCCAAACCTCTCAACGGATGCCGCAACCAGCGCCCGCACTTCATTCGATTTGGTGACGTTACAAGGAACAAAGTGCGCCGCGCCGCCACCCTGCGCGATTAGGTCATCCGTATCGATGTTGAGGTCGGATTCGTAGCCGTCCGCGTTCGCAGACTTACGGATATCGGAGCACACTATCAAAGCGCCTTCCTTCGCGAGCGCAAGGGCGATAGCGCGACCGATTCCGGAGCTGGCGCCGGTAACCACGGCGACGCGGTTTTGTAATTTCAAAGTCATTCGTGAAAGCTCCTGCCAGGAGTTATTAGGGGCGGGGCGACATCAGTCTTACGCTGCAACCGCTCGCGAATTTGAGGTCACGTAACCGCGTCAAATCTTGAGAGATGTTATGTATTAAAGAGGTAGAAACACAGGTTTTAGAGGGCCAAATTCCCGGGTGAATGGCCGACTGTCAAAGAATTAACCCAATGCAACTGAACTGCTTGAGCCGCGGATGCGCGGCGTCAGAAACGTACGGACGGTTGAGCAGACTACTGGCGCCCATCACCATCGACTCGCAGGCTGCCGCTCGCACATCGCAGCGGTCGGAAGCGTCGGGGAAATGCTGACACGCAGGCCATCGGGACCAACAGATATGCAACGGCTCGACACGCGCACAAACATCTCGCGGCTCGCACCCCCTCGTACTTTTTGCGCAGATATGGATTTAGCGCGACTGTCGCTGCGCCCCGTTTACATCGGGCCGTAACTGGATCGACTAGCCAGCGACGTCATCATTTGCCGTAGTCAACCTTGGTCCCCAGCCAACCATCCCAGCGTTTGGACCAGTACAGGTTATGCAACTTCGTGGTCAAGGCGCCAGGCCCGCGTTCTCCTCCGAGAATGATTCCGTCCACGCTATTGACTGGCATGATTCCGCCAGCGGTCGACGTGATAAACGCCTCGTCAGCATCGCGCAACTCATCAGCGGTAACCGGCTTGACGTGAATAGGAATGTCCAGTTCCTTCGCAAGCTCGAGCGTCGTTTTACGGGTAACGCCCTCAAGGCAGCCAGCGTCCGGCGTGAACAATTCGCCATTCTTGATGAAAAAGACGTTCACACCCGGCCCCTCGGTCAGGTTGCCCCGCGCGTCGCACAATACCGTCCACTCGTACCCTTGCTCTCCCGCTTCGAAGAGCGAGAGCTTCAAATCCATCCAATGGAAGTTCTTTGCGGTGGGGTCTACCGAGGCCGGCGGAATGCGGGTGTAACGTTTGCTGACCAGCATGTCCAGACCTCGCACGCGTTGTTCGTCGCTTGCGATGAAACGATATGGAATGGCGAACGCGTAAAAACGATTGACGTAGTTGTTCGGGTCGGTTCGCCCAGCAGGCGTCGGCCCACGCGTTACTGCCCACCAGACGTAAGCTTCACGCGTACCAGCGAGCTTCACCAGCTTGTTTAGAATCTCGGTTGTTTCATTCTTGTCATATGGACTGCGCAGGTAGAACTTTCTGCAAGCACTCTCAAAACGTTGGAGATGGTCCTCCAGCCGAAAAAAGAAGCCCTTACTAACGCTGACAACGTCATATGCCGCGTCCGCCTGCATGAAACCACCATCGGTAATTGGCACGCTTGCGTCGTCAATCGAACAAAAGGTGCCGTTGACGTGCGCGCTCCCATGATCGAACTCAGGGGCGTAATCAAGCCGCGAATGTGACGGGTCCGTCAGCATGACGTTTGCGGCGCACGTGATGTTCATATTTAACCTTCCCTCGTCACAGTTCAACGGCGTTGCGAAAGCCCCGGCAGTAATATTGCAAAGGGCGATGCGTTAGACGATAGGTCACAATCGTCTGATTTACCGAAGATTATCCGGCACATATGGCTTTTACCATGTGCCTCACGGTCAAGCGGCTGTGTCATTAAGCACATGCGCCCAAGCGCAGAGAGCGAAGGTAGTAGTGATTTGAGAAGCGTTATAATATGGAGTACACATTGTCTGGCGCCGCGCACCAGATTCGAAGAAATCTGGAGTAGGCAGCGAGATCCCGCTGTTATTGGATCCAACGATTGCTGTCTAGCGTCGCCGCCTCAAAGAGGAAAGCGCGTCGACGCACTAACGACTTTCCGCCCATCTTTGCTTCATAGTGCGCATGTGCACTGCAAATTCCAGCATCGTCAAGACTGCGAAATGGTCTCTTTGCTCTTTCCAATGGAACCACGAGCAATATCAACGGATATTGCTTTGAAGAGCCGTAGCACTCTATCCAGGCCCGGCGTCTGCCGGCCAGCACTGTAGGTATAGACCGGCAACCCTTCAAGTTGAGCTGCGATGAGAGTTGCGCGGGCCAGACACTCGCGGCCGGAGGCCACAGGGTCAATTTCTCGCACGAGATTGACGTAAATCTGACGGTACTCAGTGTACGTCTTGTTGAGCAGCTCGCGAGTGATAGCCGAATGCTCAGCCAAAGCAAACATCTCAAACGAGAAGCGGCATACGCGTGGGTCACATGCCTCTTCAAACACGTCTTCAATGATTGCACACAACCGGTCAACCGCGGGCTTGTCGCTAGACTGGCTCATCTCCGACCAGCGGTCATAGTACTCTAAGAAGAGCGCGTTAATTGTCGAACTCAGAAGGTCTTCATGGGTCGGAAAATAGTGTTGCAGGCCCGACGTGAGGATTCCAACTTCCTTGGCGATTCGCGCCAGCGTAAAGTTTGCGTACCCTTCCGAGGCCAGCACATTGGCTGCTGCCGCAACAATTTCATTGATTTTTGCCTCCCTCCTCCGGCTCTGCATCGTCGGACGAAGGTAACTCGGTTCTGAGGTATTCTGCCGGATGGCAATCTCGTAACGCCCACGCCGCATGTGCTTTTCAGAGCCGAACAAGCCTTCTCGAACACCTGCGCCTGCCGGGCCCTGTGCGATCGAAGTCGCTGAATGGACGTCACCAAACAGGTCAGCACCAAGCATTGAGGCGGTCAATCCAGCTACCGATTTGACGCTTCGCTTTGTTGTACGAACAAATTCCTCATAGTCCTTTTCGGAATCGTCGCTTCGAGCCGAAAATATCATCATGCCCTCGGCCTGCGCTGTGAGCACCAACGCGCGTGCCTGACATTCGTCGGCTGAAAGCGCGGGATTAATCTCGGACAATAGCCCAGCAAAGATATTCCGGTAGGCCGCATAGACTCCTTCGACCAAAGCAGAAGCATAAGTCTCGTGCTGAGCGAAAGCCCACGTTTCGAACATGAACCTTTCCGGACTGGCCTTGTTTATGTCCTCAAAAATTTGCTCGATAAGCGCGGCGCACCGACGCGGCGCCGTGACGCCACGTCGGTGCGCTATGCGGAGATACTGGTCAAGAAAGCCGTGCAGGAAGTTTTTGATGATGATGGACAGCAACTCTTCCTTGTCCGGGAAGTAGTACTGGAGGTTGCTTAGCGTGAGGCCGGCCTTTACCGCAACCTTCCGCGTCGTAAATCCCGCATACCCTTCGTCGCGAAAAATCTCGGTGGCAGCTACCAATATGTCGCTGATTCGACGCTCGCGGTTGCGCCGCTGCACCGAACCTCCGTCTGCGATCTCACCCTGCACCTTTGCCGCGCTGGCGCGAGGAGCTAACTTCTCTTGCACGTGAACGTCCCCCACGAAACTTCTTCATTGTCCAGCCGACATTATAGGTCAAATTACCAATTTACTCTGGTAATTTCAAATCTTTCCCCTGCATGTTATGCACCACAAGCAAGCCTCATCACGCCCTAAAACGGAGCGTAATCGCTTTTTGATAGGGGATTCTACCGATATTCGACTTTATTTTTCAAGTTGATTCTTTGGTCATATGACCTCTACAATTAGGTCATATAACAAGTTTCTATCAGAAAATATGGTCGCGTGCCTCTTCGAACGACCACAACGCCTTTAGCGCCCACGGAGCAAGTATGGAAAGGCTACATATGGATTCGGCTGTCGCGTTCGCTACGCTGAATCCGGCGGAAATCGCATTGATCGCGGATACTGCAATGGCCATCGGCGTCCCCTCAGCCGCGACCCTGGAAGGAACCGGGCTCTCGCCGACCGCCTTACTTCACGGGAAGGCAAAGGCGTCGATTGAGCAGCATGTTACGGCGCTCAATAACGCGGTAAGTCTATCTGGCGACCGGCTCCTTGCTCTACGAGCGGGCTCGCGCGCTCACATCACTGCCTTCGGCATTGTCGGTTACGCGCTCTGGAGCAGTGCGACATTGCGCGAAGCGCTCACGGTGGCCCGTGAATACGCACCATTGCTCAACTTCAAGTACGGCCCAACGCTTTCCGTCGAGGACGGCACTGCGGTTCTGCGCTTCACCGATTCGGGCGGGCTGGGCATTGAAGAGGCCGAATTTTCCATTGAATTCGAACTCGCCAAGGTCCTAACGTTCCTTCGCGACCTGCAGATACCGCACTTCCAACCGTCGTGCGTGCGCTTGCTCTCCTCGTGCGGGGAGCACCACAGCAGAGCGGGCACGTTGCTGTCCTGTAACAATGTCAGCAACGACACAGTCGCACAAATTCGCTTCAACGCCGCCTGGCTTGACCACTCGCTGTCACAGGCAAATCCGCGTACCCATAAGGCGTGCACCGAAGCATGCGACCAGCTGCTTGAGGTCCAGGGAAATCACGTCGACCTGGCATCCAATGTGCGTTCGATTTTGTCAAACGCTTCAACACAAATCCCAACGCTACCGGAGGTAGCGAGCACACTATGCATGTCCGCTCGCACACTTCGACGCCGACTCGACCTAATGAACACGTCTTATAGTCAGTTACTCGATGACGTGCGCAAAACGCTCGCAATCCGATATGTTGGTTCTACCGGCCTGACCACGGAGATTATTGCCGAGAAGCTCGGCTATAGCGATGCGGCCAATTTCAGTCACGCATTCAAGCGCTGGACCGGCCAAGCCCCTCGCCAGTATCGCGCGACCTCTGTCGCCCAAATCGAACTACCGAAGAATGTATTTGTAGGCAAAACTCGCGCCCCCCGGCACATCCAATTGCACGCAGCTGCGGCATGATTGGAGGTTATCTTGCGCTACATCAAACGCAATATCATCCCAAGGAAAGCTGGGGAACCGGCAGGCGTCGAACATGGTCTACTGCGAATCCATTCGGATTACTTAATCAAGACCGATGACAGCGGCTATGAACCATGTGAATTATCGGGAACCTTCTAGGGAGTTTCCGAATGCGCTTACTGCACGCACAAGCCGTCCAGGGGAGCTCGCTTGGCGTGGATTCCGTCATTGACTAGACCAGCGCAGGCGAGCCAGCAGTCCACATTTTCCGAACACCCACAGCGAATCACGGGAATCAGCACACCCCCTGTCGACTAGTCTCATGGGCAAATGCCGATGACGAGGATTTCCGATGCCTACGCACACTATGTATGCGATTTTTTCGATTATGCAAGCATAAGCAACACTTCATCCAGTGGACCATAAATACTATCAACGACACACGTTTTCGCTGCTACCGCACGCTGAAGAATCGCAATCGGACTAACCAACCGAGAGGGTCGTATGGTGGCCACTAAATCCGATGCGTCTAACTACCAAATCGCGCCAGCAGCGCCACGCCACGACTCCTGTGCAGGAATACCCATAGTGGATTCAAATGTCCGTTTCGCACATTCTCAAGCTTTTAGAACAACCTAGACTTAATGGGCGACTCAAACGTTCTTTTTGATTCTCCGGTAGCGAATAGTTGCCGGCGCAAAGGGAAGCAATGTCGTTAATTTGCAAACCCAAAATTTCAGATATGGAGTATGTTCATGCCGTCTGCTATCACCGTCACAAGCCTCCAGCACGTTCTCGCAGGTACGCCCGCGGATGAAGTGTCTAAAATCATCCAAGCCGACGGCGGCGTGATTGTCGAAGGTCTGTTCGCCAAACAGGTAGACCGCTTTAACGCCGAGATGGACCCCATCGTGAATGAGTGGGCTGAGGGAGTCAAAGGCAACGAGTGGATGATGGAGTTTGCCGGGTATAAGACAAAGCGAGTGACCCAACTCATCGCGCGGAGCAAGGTGTTCCGCGAAGAAATGATCGACAACCCGACCATGCTGTCTTACATCGATACCATGATGCTGCAAACATCCGATTCCTACTGGATGAATGCTGCACAGGTCATTCAGTTGCAACCCGGGGAGAAAACTCAAATGTTGCATCGCGACTTGGAGAACTACCCGGTCTTCCGCGGATATGGCCCCCAAGCTCCAGAAGTTATGTGCAATTGCCTCGTTGCTTTGTCAGACTACACCGAAGAAATGGGAGCGACTCGCGTCATCCCGGGGAGCCACCTGTGGGATAACTTCGAAGACCGAGGTGACCAGGCCCAGACCATTTCAGCCGTCATGGAAAAAGGAGACGCGTTGGTATACTCCGGCAAGCTCCTCCACGGCGCAGGCGAAAATCGAAGCAATCGTGCGCGTCGCGCGCTCGCACTCGCGTTTTGTCCCGGCTGGCTTGTTCCCGAAGAAGCTTATCCGTTCGTCATTCCCATGGAAATCGCTCGTACTCTCAGCCCAAAGGCCCAACAACTTACCGGTTTCAGGTCCTTTCACAACGGCAAGCTTGGGGGCGGCAGCCTTTGGCAGGTTGACTACCTCGAGCTCGCTGATTTCCTCGGCTTTAATCAAGGAAAAGTGGCTTTGTAACCGGAACCAGCATGAAGGCCAGAAGTTCCCGAGTCGCGTTAGAAGTCGCTTCGTTTCGCAAAATGCGCCCACAGGGAACTTCACCGTAACTTGGTTAACCTCCGCACATCCGCACGACATCAACCAGCGCATGGAGCCGAGCGAGACTCGCATGCGTAACTTCCTCGCCCTCAGCACGACTACTTTGAGTATGGTCCAACGGACAACCCCTCTTGGTGCAGCTCATTCGCCATGGCAGGCTGAAGTTGAGGGGTAATCGTATGGAAGAGAAATGCGTTGACGCATAGTCGGCGTGTGGGCCTATTGACTTAGGAGCCAAGAGTTAGCCATGCCATCACGTTGTTAGACTGGGCTCAAAAACGGGCGGCTAAGCTAGCACCGCCCTGCGCCAGAAATGAACTATTCCTTCACGGGCCCGCTATCCGAAAACAAGACCAGCTTCCCGTCATGAGTCTCCGTAACCGCAGTAAGTGGCATACGGTCGGAGCGTTGAACGCCGACGAACGTCTTGCCGTCATCTTTGCTCAGCAGAGAAACACCGTCAAGCGCTACGCCAACGACCGCTCCATTCGATTGCTGGACGAGGTCGGTAACCGAACTATGCAGATTTGACGAGACGTTGCTCCACGTCGCTCCCTCGTCCGCGCTTCGGTAAATCGAGCCACGAAGACCACCGACCAGAACGGTTCCATCCTTCAAGGCCACACCGCTCCAAAAGCTTCCGGCATATCCAGTGTTGACATAGGTCCACGATTTTCCCGCATCCGAGGACTTCAGCACGATTCCCCGCTCCGCACTGATAAACAGGTCCCCTTTCTCGTCAGCGAATATGCTGTTGAGATTGATATCCGCTTTCTTGCTTCCTGGCGGCGGTGGCAAAGTTACAACGTCCCAAGTGGCTCCGCCATTGGTTGTGTGAAGCATCAACGACCACAACCCGACGGCCCATCCTTCCTGCACACTCTTAAAATAGACCGAGAACAACGGCCGGTCATTTGCAAGGTCGACGCGCTGGACCTTCCATGTCTCACCGCCGTCATCGGTTCGTAGAATGGCGCCCCACTGGCCGACAGCCCAACCTCGCTTCTCGTCGGTAAAATGCACGGCCGTCAACATCGACCCGATTGGCACCGATTCCGCTTGACGAAAATGCGCACCATCGTCGTCGGACAAAAGTACAGCACCATGGTCACCAACGCTCACGATGCGCTTTCCGGCCTTAGCCACCCCAAGTACTGCGGTACTCAATGCGCTTGCCGTGCGCTCCGCCGGGTGTACGACTAGTTGGGGCTTGTCGTTGGGCAGGTCAGCAGCCGTCGCATAGCCTTGAATAGCAAGGAAGCAGGCCAAGGCGATAACCGTCTTACCCCCTGCAAGCCTCGACACCGAAGGGAAATCACCAAATTTTGGAAGTAGACACCACATTTTTACCGCCTTAATGACTGAGAACGCCAGGCGCCCGAACCGGCCTGCGGCGCGGGAAGAGCTTTTCCAGCACCACCGCCAAAGCCGGCAAAGCGGTCATTGCCATCACCAGGTTGACGATAAACATGAACGCTAGCAGCTTGCCCATGTCGGCCTGGAACTTCAACGCCGAAAATGACCATGTCGCCACCCCGATCGCAAGCGTAATTGCGGTGAAGATGGTTGCCATCCCGACCTCGAGAATCGAGTGCTCCAATGCCTTAACAATTTGCTCTCCCGCTGCTAGATGGGCCTGCAGGCGGTTGTATATGTAAAACGCGTAGTCAACGCCGATTCCGACCGCTAGCACCATTACCGGGAGGGTTGCGACAGTAAGCCCAATTTCGAACTCTTTCATAAACCAGTAGCCGATGAACGTCCCCACGGTCAGCGGCAAACAGCAAGCCACGACGGCACGGAGGTCACGGTAGACGACGAACACGAGGACGACGATAGCGAGGTAGACATACAGCATCATCGGCAGTTCGCTTTTCTCAACCTCGTCATTGGTGGCAGCCAGCACACCAGCGTTCCCAGCTGCGAGCCGCATATGGACACCGTTGACCTGATGCGTCGCCGCGAACGTCTTCGCAGCGGCTATGACGCGATTGATTGTCGTAGCCTTGTGATCCGCGAGGTATAGATGAACTGCTGTCATGCTGCAGTCAGCCAGCATGTATCCCCGGACCCGTGCAATTTCCGCGCTTAGCGACGAATAGTTGCCGGGGTCGATAGGGACAATGCCCATCTTGGGGTTACCTTCGTTGTAGCCCTGATTGTAGTTACGCAGCATTGTCGCGTATGAATTAACCGATACGACTCCTGGAACAGTCTGAAGGTCATACGCAAGCGCATCATCGTAATGCCCGACGGCCGGCGACTCGCAAGAATTAGGCGGAGCCTCGACGACGACCGTCAACCAATCCAGGCCCACGTCGAAACTGCTGGCGATGGACACCGCATCTCGGTTGAACCGCGCTTCAGGCCGAAGTTCCGGAGCACCCGGTTGCAGTGTGCCAACCACGCGGTCCCGGCTTTCCCAAACCGCGGTCGCGAAAACGCCGGCTACTATCACCAACGTAATCACGGCATTGCGCGGCTCAGCAATCCGCGCAAGCACACGTAACCAACGAGCGCGACTCTCCCGCTTCCTCATGGCCTTCTGCGCATACTCACGCGTGAAGTTAAAGCACGAGGCTGCGACTGGAAGCATAACGAGGTTGGTCAGAATCTTGTAGCCGACGCCCAACGATGCGGTGATAGCAAGCTCCCGAATCATCGGGATAGGAATCAGGAGCAGTGTGACAAAGGAAACCAAGGCCGTTACCAGCGCGAGCGTTCCTGGAATCAGAAGGCCGGTAAAACTCAGACGCGACGCTTCCTCCGTCGTCTTGCCGTGCGCGAGTTCGCGAACGATGAAGTTAATCTGCTGCACGCCATGTGATACGCCGATTGCAAAGACGAGAAACGGGACAAGAACTGCAAGCGGGTCGAGTCCAAATCCGAGCAGTCGAAGGGTTCCGAATTGCCAGACCAGCGAAGTCAACGAGCACACAATCGGAAGGACTGTGAAGCGTATCGAGTGACAGTACCAGTAGACAGCGATAGCGGTCAAAACCAATGCGATGCCACAGAACAAAAGAACGCCTTGCGCACCGTCTGCAATATCTCCAATCTGCTTGGCGAAGCCGATAATCTGGACCTCGTAGTTTGCATCCTCAAACGGCTTACGAATTTTCTCTTCGATGAGCTTGTTGTAAGCAACATAGTCAAGGACCTTGCCGTCCGCACCTACCTCGTTGATTGATGCCGTAATCATGGCGCCGCTTTGGTCGCGCGATACCAGCGAGCCCATGAACCCACCCTGGTCAGTGGCTTTTCGTGCCGCCTCAATTGTGGCGATATCGAGGCTTCCCGGGGTGACGGTCCCCGGAATGATCGGCTCGGCTCGAAACCCTTCTTCGGTGATTTCGTTCACGAAACTATTTGGTGTCCATAACGACTGAACGCCAAGTCGATCCACATTGGGTAGGTACGTTACGGCTTGGGTGACCTGGAAAAGTCGTGTAAGGCCCTCCTTGTTCCAGATGCTCCCATGCCTCGCCCTTACGACAACGGTTAGCCGGTTCGCTCCGAGCAGGTCATTCCGATACTTCTGGAAGGTCTTTATGTACTCGTGACCGATTGGGATTTGCTTTTCAAACCCCGCCTGCATGCGCAATTGAACAGCGAACGCAGCCATTACGAGCGTAAAGACCGAGAACGTAATGAGTGTTATCGCTCGATGGGAGAACAACCACCCCTCAAGCTTTTGAATGACACGTATTAGCACGTTCAAATCCTTAAAAATTTCCGCCACCGCCCTGGACGGACGTTATGCTAAAAATTGCGAGTTACGAATGCACCGACGAAATCCCGGTCCGCATAGTATTGGTAGGGCTTCGGACCCATGTAAACCGTTACGTTGATGCCTGCCTGCCAGACGGTCGGATTCTGATTGAATAAAATATAGAAATTGGCCGAACTTGCGTCTTGCAGATAGTTCGCGCTGAATGTCGGCGTATTGCCAGCCAACGTGCGGGAATACGTCACGCCGGGCGTCACCTGCCATCCGCGGATGAGCGTCCCGTCGTATGTCCAGTTGAAGTCCGCTACCATGCCGGCCGACGTGGAGGTCCCAACCCCGACGGGCGTGGCGTTTGGACTGGATGGGTCGTTGAGCCAGGTCACGTAACCCGCCGCCGGAATTTGCTGCACTGTTTGGCCGTTGATTGTGCGCGTGATGACGCTATTGGAGCTGATGCCCGGGAACTTCGTGACCCCGACTTCCAGTGACACGTTCGCTGTGTCCGCGCCGCCCAACGCCTTAAGAATAACTGGATAGTTTGCCGGCGTGATACTCAGTAGTGCATTCACGTCCAGGTTGATATTCTTCTTATCCTCCCACAACGGGCAATACCCGCTGGCAGCGTTTGTGTTCGCGTTAATAGGCCCATTTGCGCCGTAGCAACCTGACAGGGAGACAGCATCATGGGGGCGATACGCGAGTTCACTGCCGATAGCCCAATCGCCAAGTTGGAAGTTCGAGCTCAAGCCGATAAGTTGTCGGTCGTTCAAGTACTGATACTGATATGCCCCAGCCGACGTAACATTCAGGACAGGGCTTTTATCGTTGTATTTCATGTAGTACAACCCAAAGTCTGCTTGAATTGACTTGGGTTTATAGTGAAATGAAATGCCGTACTGGTTGCTATTTTGACCATTCACACTTCCCGCGATTGGGACGCCTGCTGCGTAATAAGGCGCTCCGGCATAGGCCCCTGACAAGAGATTCGAATATGCACTTCCCGTCGCAGCTCGGGTGCCGCTGCCGGCAATGGTTGCACCGTCCAACCCAGCAACATTTCCATTCTGTGTACTAATGCTGGCCGGTACTCCGCCGTTTCCTAGAGTATCGTTCGTACTGAAGTACGAGCCCACCGCCGGATAGATGTTTTGATTCCAACCGACTTGATAGTACGCCGCCACGCTTAGACCATGCCCTAACGCCGCCTCAAACTCGGCCATTGGCGCCGGAAGAACAGCTTCCTTAAGCTGCGTGCCAGGAATCAAAAGCTTCTGGTAGTCGTAAGCGTTGGTGGCATTGATACCCCCCGCAAGGAACAGGCTTTCACCCCAATTGAGGACCTGGTTACCGACACGGACGTGCGCTGATTCATCATTCAACGTGAAGTCTTTTTCGGCCCAAAGGTCAAGCAGTCGGATATTACGGACCATCTGCGCATACGCCGCAGAGCTAAGCTCTGTTCTATCAGTCTCGGCTGCGGCGAAGTCATAGAAATACGTTGCCCGAGCGAGGAATTTAACTCCAAGAGTCGGGTCGCTAAGGTAAAGCTCATTTGTACCTTTAAGGTACGCTGTATAAAGACTATTTTTTTTGTAATTCAGGTCGCCGTCGTCGCCATTCGCCCACTGCGCAGTATTGGCCGAGCCGCCGCAATAGCCCGGGTCTCCTGTCAACTGGCAGCTGGGGCTTTGAAGGCGGTAGCCCAGACCGGCCGTGTAAGCCGAATCGAAATTTCCATCGATAGTTCCGACGCTAAATGTAAACGCATGTGCCATTGACGCTGACATGGCAGTCATGGCACCGACGGACAACGCTTTGGTAATTCGACGCTTCATACCTCTCCCCTTTTCCCTGGATTTTCCTGTGCCGTTCGCTTAAAAATAAAATCCGCCCAAACCCCACCGCAAAGACGTGCGCCAGCAACCATAAAGTTGTACTTAAGAGCTCTTATTGATTAGTTCTAAGTAAGGTACTCACCGTTTCGCATCACACGTCCGATATACGCACAGTAATAAGCGAAAATTTCAGCAACCATGTTGCGGTCGGCCAACCAAGCAGTCCTGAAGGGCCAAATTTTCCGCCTCCATTGCGACCTTCCGGGCCATCCAAATCAGCCTTTTAAGTCCGCTTGGCTCGACCGTAGCTGTTCAGCCGCTTTTCAGTCAACGCGTCATCTTCGAGAATCCGCCTGGCGCGCGGAAAGGAAATTTCGGTCAGGTGCGGCGCGGTGAACTAGCAGACAGGCCACGCGCCAGCAGGACGCGACCCGACAGCCCGAAAATTTCCGCCACTATGGTAGTTCACCAACAGTTGAGAAAAAAAAACGCTGCGCATCCCTGGTGGAAGTCACGCAGCGCCAACAATGGGCCGACAACTATTTAAAACGCTTAAGCCTCAGGCTCTCGGAATCGGAATCGCTTTGCGTCTACCGCGAGCTCTGTTGTTGCAAGCTCTCCATGGTGTAATAATCGTCCTTGAAGGCAACGTTCCCGTCATTTTTTTCATAGTATTTCGGGTCCTTGGACGCGCCGAACACCAAGCCATCTCCGACATAACGACCATCATTCAAGTCATACATAACGAACTGGTCTGCCGAGCAGGCGCCATGAAGTTCGGAGATTGGGATAACCGGAGACTCTTTGACCTTCCATACTTTTCCTTGGGTGTCGTAGTCATCGCCAACGACAGCGTTCCATGTATCTTCGTCGAGATACAGAAGCTTCTTTGGCATTGTATGGCGCATTCCAGATTTGACTGTCCCTTCGACCACCCAGACGCGGTGCAACTCGTAGCGGCGGTTATTCGGGTTGATAAAGTTCTCTTGAGCACCCTCGGCAATTGGCGTTTTTGTATCAAGCATCCCAAACGAGTTGTATGGAACGTAGATTTCCTTTTTACCCAACAGCTTCCAGTCGAAGCGGTCCGGTAGACCGAAGAAGTTAAGACTTTGGTCGACGGTGTATTGATTTTCGAAGCCAATCAGTGGGGCGTCGTAAGCATAGCTCGGGAGACGACGCACGCGGCGTTGTCCCGTGAAGTAATAGTACGACTCAGTATCATCCTTGAAATACACCCGGTTTATAACGGCTTGTCCAGACAGGGCCGCAGGCTGAGAGTATCCATACCAAACGCCCATCAGCATACCGTCATCCTTGAGAGGCGTCGGCTGCCCTTCTTTGGCCCAAGGATAATAATAAATCTGCTTCCATCTGACATCGATGCGGTTGCTCTGACCAGGACTTGCAGACACGATGGTGTAGCCATCCTGCCAATCGATTCCTATGCCGTGGTACCGTGTGAGGAAGTTCCACATTGCTTCGATTCCCGACTTGGGCTCAGGAAATGGCACGCTCGGCAAAACAGCATTTTTGATTGACCAACCATCGGAACCAATACTCGCCTTCCCAGCCGCGGCCTTGGTATTGTCCTGTACATATGCAGGCAATTCACAATCGCGATGCGATGGGTAAACAGGCATCGTGTAGCCTTTGTTCACCTTCACCAGTGCGACTTGGCCCGGGGTTAGCTTATCTGCATATTTATCGACGTTAGATGCGTCTATAACGACGAGCGGTTTCTCTCCTTTGTACTTCCAGAAGTCCACACGGTTTTTCCCCGATGTCCATCCACTTTCGAGACTGCTTGAGGTGTTGTAAGCAGGGATAGTGCCGTCCTTGTTCCCTGCCGCGTCAGCACCTGCCGCTGTCAGGTCGGCTGCAAATGCGGGAGTGGCAAAGTCAGAAACGACCGCCGCCAGCGCCATCGCAACAATTAGTTTGGTTCGGGAAATCGCCATCATGTCCTCAAATGTTTACGCCGTCTAAACGGCCGGTCCAATCGCAAGGAGGAGCAAGAAATCTCGTTCCGCTCCGCCTTCGGTGCAGCCAGACACGGGACCTGGCCCACCGCCCTCAAGAATCAAAGCTATTAGTTATAAGCGTAGATGACTAGACCGTGGCTAAACATGTTCCAGCAGGACAATTGATGGCGCTGGACGGTCATCTAACACACGGCCGCCTAGAACTCGTTGACATGGCCTTTCTTCCGAATACGAGGAGTAGATGTTTGACGTCGGAAGACCAGACAGCGAATAGGTGACGCTTGGTGGAGTACGTGTGAACCGTTGCTGCCCGAGCGCGGCCGGGCTCGCGATATGTGGACGCTCGCCGATAGACGACTTCGTGACATTAAATAGTATTCTGTCGAGCCGTGCCTTGGCATTCCGGGGAAAACCTGCCGCAGAAAATGTGGCTTCTGCAGCGGCATGAAGCGCCGGCGCCGACTGCGGCTCCCGTTGGACAACGGCGTACGAGAGCGCCAGCATCTGGCGCTGCTTGCCTGATTGAGTGGATATAATGCGATTGCTCGTGCCGTGTGAACGTCGATGGCGCGCGCGTAGCAAACCCCCGGGGTCGAACAAAGCACCCCGAAAGCCCGATCAACCGGGGCCAGCTCGTTAGCAAGCGGCATATCGCGGTAGACCGTCAAGGCATCGCGCCAGCCCTCGCGGTCAATGTTGACCAACCGGCATAACTCGACAGTGTCTGCCGCAGTGCTTAATGCGATATCACGGGTGATACGTCAAGCCCGTTCGGCCGCGGCAGCGCGGACACGTTACCGACCGGCAAACGGTGCGGCTCGCCGCGTTTCTTGCATCACAATCGGTTACGGCTAACTGAGAGCCCCGAAACCTACGTCACGGTGTACTCTTCACTGCACGATACATGGTTGCGATATCGTTGGGCCCATCACCCGCCTTTTGAGCCCTTTCTAGATATGCTATGTATGCGTTCGTCACCTTGCACACCATGTTTTCGGCCTTGTAGGCATCGCGCACTACCAACTGCCCCGCATGGTGTACATCAATAGACGCCTGCTCCCCAGAGTAGTCTTCGGACTTGATACGGCGCGTTGCATCCGGTAGTGCTTCATTCAGTACCTCGAGCATTATTTTCGAAGTCTCTCGAAACGCTTCCGGGGTTACGCCCGCCCGTTCAGCCAGCGCAGCGCCCTCGAAAAATGATGCAACGCAACCGAAGTAGAACGCGTACAGCGCAAGATAAATCGTCGGCGCTGTGCCGGGGTCACTTCCAAGATAGCGAACATTGCCGCCGAGGAACGCCAGCGCTTCCTTATGCTCTTCAAAGGCCGCTGCGTTGCCTGAATACAATACAGATGTCGCTGGCTTTCCGATATCGCGCGGATAGCACATGATTCCGCCATCAATGTAACTCCCCCCGCTGGATTCGACGAACTTAGAAATAGCTCGGGCCTCGTCCACGCTTCCCGTACTGAGGTTCACAACAGTCTTGCCTGCGAGCGATGAGGCGACGTCGGCCTGCTGCAGCAACGCAGCAGCCACTGATTTGTCTATGGTGCATATAACAATCAATGGGCTTGCAGCTACGGCAGCCGCGGCGTTCTTTGCACCGGATGCCCCGTCCTTGACAACCACATCCATCCGGGCCGCGGTACGGTTCCAGACAGTAAGACTGAAGCCGCCCCGAATAAAGGCTTGAGCTAATGCAGTGCCCATTGCTCCGAGCCCGATAAGCGCCACCGTTCGTACCTTTGACATTGAAGCTTCCAATTTAATCGCGCTGCCTGTGGTGAAATCGCCGATCGAACCAACCAACGCCGCCGTAACGGTGTCCTTGATTTGAACTGTCGCCGCAGTAGCGGACCATCGAAGTAGCGCGAAATTGATAAGAGCGAAAGGTCGCCAAGAACGTCACAAAGCGACCGTTACAGCCCCTCTGTCGGGTTGCTGACTCAGCGTTGCTCTACTCATTGCCCCCCCGCTGGCCGTATAACCGCCCCTACGCAGCGGAATGAGAATAGCCTTGACCGCAACGAAATACGCCAAGCCTGCGAGCACAATCATCGGGAGAGACGCGCCCAGATATTTGAACGGGCCGCTCGAGTCGGATGTGACCGGGTTGTAAAGCAAGAGATAGCCCCAGGTTGACGCGCCTGTGATAACGACAGCGATCCAGTTCACACCACCCCAGAACTCATACTTGCTTCCCTTCGTTGCGAAGAGATGAGCCGGATCCAGTTGCTCGTTCCGGAGAAAGAAGTAGTCGACCAGCGTGATGCCAGTCACGCCGACGAACATCACGCCGTTGTATGAAAGCCAACTCATGACGGCGGATAGTAACCACTCCGTTCTAAATGCGAAGTAAATCCCAGGGAGTAGCATTAGCGCGAGCAGAAGTTCCCATTTGATTTGGGCGAAAAACTTGACCTGCTGGATTGAAACCCCGGCTAGATAAATCATCACGACCATCGTCGCAATGTTTGCCATAAGAACGACCGCCATCGTGGCGCTGCCGAGAATCGGACCCGCCAGGGCAATCATCCAAATCGTCGGGTCGTGGGTTCCAGCACTGATGGCAGCAAGCGCAGCAACAGAAGAGACGAAAGCCGCACCCATCAGTCCTACGCCAATTATCGACGGCCCCATGATGTGCCCCCGGCGCTTCACGAGACGCGTCAGACCACCCATCACCGGCCACCAAGTCATCGCATTTGACATGCCAAATTCAACCGCCAAGGCTAAGCCACGCGTCTTGTCATGCGTAAGCATTTTGTCGGCAGACAGTTGGTTTATCCAAAGCGAGTGCAAACCAAACCGATGAATCAAGATTCCGAACATCATCACCGTAATCAGCATGTGCAAAGGCCCGATATAGCCGTTGAGTCGCTCGAACAGTTTTGGTCCTTTGCAAGCAATTAGCCAGACCAGGAGGAGTGACGCAAGCGCTACCCCAATCACCAACTTCTCATGTGCCCCACCTATCGCGCCTGCACCTGTCACGGATGCGGCAATGTTCGCTGCGCCGCGAGACGTTAAGGCTTCAACGACAAAAGACCAACCTATCAGCGTCGCGAGCAGTCCGAGCAACGGGACAACGATGCCCCGATAGCCAAAGCACGACTTGGCTGTGTCAATGACGTCGGTCCCGTACTTGTAGCTCGGGACGCCTGATGCCAGTGAAACAATTGCCATGCCGATAACAAGGCCGATGACATAGCCCATGACACCGAGACGCCAGTCGCCGACGTACGGAAGAAACCCGCCGATGAGAAACGCCCATGTCGCGGCACTGAATGCGCAGCACGTCCACAGGAACGATCCGTAAGTTTTGTAAACACGCTCGCTTGCAAGCACGGGAAGGCGACCCGAAAGCGCCTCTTGCTCGACACTACTGGCGTGTCCATGATTGGATTCGGTCATGGTATTTGTTCCTACGAAACAAGGTAGAGCGTGACTATCCAGAGAACAGCTCCGAGAGCGCTCCAGAGCAAACCTTCGAGCAGCATTGGGCGGCTGGAGGCCCAGCATTCCGAACTGGCGTGCTCGCCTTGTACCATCTCGTTTAACTGATTGACGAGGTCCCGATTTAGCTGGAGCCCACGGTCGCTCATATCCGGCGAAGCCTCAACGCCTGATGTTGTCATATTCATTTCCGCTCCTTGATCCCTAACAGGCTGTTGAAATTTTTCCGCGGTCGAGTGCCGGGGGAAATTGTTAAGTGCTGACAAGACTCTATAAGCCGCCCGTCCGACTTGGGTAAGATGAGCGCCGCCCGCAAATGGGCTTGATCTCTCAAGTCGCTTCAGCGCCTGGCAGGATAGTCGTGGTGTCGTAAAACGTCCTCATCGCTATCTGGCCTATCGCGCGATATCCCGCTTTCTAACTTCCCCACCGAGCCGCCCCGTAAGAAGCCGTTGTCGAAGAAAGGATACGAAGAAGAAAGTCGATGGGCAATTCCGAGTACCCCGCATTCCAGCCTCACTAGCTGCGACCCGACCACGCTCAACATCAGATTATTTCAACCAAAAATGAACGGTAATGTGTACCGCGGCCCCAATGACTGTGAATTGCGGCCATCGATATCGAAATAAAGTGATTCCGACCCTATGAAGCACCGTTTGACCGAATCAGGTTCCGGTTCGCAGTCAGGCACAACCGGTCCGGGAGGGTATTATCGTCGGTACGAGAAAGATGCCGCCTAACCATCGCCGTTGGGCGAAGCAGACCAGTCGCGAATAAACCCGACCTGCCAAGGCTTGTTGGCAGGTCTCCGTCCGGCTGAAGCGAGTGGTCGCTCCGAGGAGCTTTAGATGAATAGTTCTCGATTGGCCGCCAGGTATTGCCTGAGGGTCACCTGCGGGCGCCCGAGGAGACGAGCAACCGTATTCGTCACAGATACACCGTCGTAGTCGCGCGTCTCGTGGCGGAAGTACGTCATTAAAGCGTCAAACTTGTCGCCCATGGCGTCGCGTAGCGGGCGGTCGTCGTCGGCGAGTACGACCTCTTCGCCGATCACCTCACCGAGGAGCCTGGTAATCTGAGCGAAATCGATGCGCTCGGTCCCGGTCAGCACGTATTCCTCTCCGCCGTGCTTCGATGGGTCTTCCGCCAATATCTTGGCTGCGACCTCCGCGACGTCGGCCTCAGAAATCCATAACCGCGAGGAGTCAGACGAACGCGGCATCGCCAATCGACGCCTCGCCTTGATTTCAGGTGCGAGGAACCATGGCAGATTGAACATAATCCAGCATGGCACATTTATGTAGGTCATCGGAAGACCACTTGTATCCAAAAGTGGCTTGGCGATAACGCTTAGATTTGCCCCACATCGCGTTGCCAGAAACTCCGGCGACAGTTGCGCTGCGCTTAGTCCCGGAGGGATAGCAATCAACCTCACAACTTGAGAGATGCCGCCAACGGTCTTGACGGCACTGATTATGTTCGGAGTGACAATGCTTTCGTCCGTTGTAAAGTCGGGGACAACAATGAAGACAGAGTCAACACCCCGCATGGCTTCAACCAGACTGCTCAAGTCATACCAATCTGCTCTAAGAACCTCTGCGTTTGGATAAAGCTCGCGGAGCGAGTCACAACCCGACCCGCGGCTGCTTGTCAGCCTCAAACCGACTTCCGGATACTTTTCAGTCAAAACACTTGCAGCCAAGCCGCCAAGGTTTCCGGTCGCCCCGAGAATAAGCACAGTCTTCATAGTTTCCCTTACTCGATAACACTAAGAAATCGTCCACGCAATTGCCGCGCGATATATTGCGACGGCAACGTGAAACGGGCGGCATTATCCGGGACCCTATGCATTCTCGCCCAGCGGCTCGTTCAGCTTGAGGAAGTCGCCGAGCTCAAGGTAGTCGACCTGCCAAAGGCTACCCCCGCCGAGGGTGGAGTTGTGAAACGACCGAAAGCCTGCCAGCTGTTGAGCACGCGGGCTAAGCGTACGCGCAATCTCCATCGGAACGACAAACGGATACGCCTCTTCGGGAACCAACCATCCCGGACAGAAGGCAAGTGCCATGCCCCGCCGAGGCTTGTTGCTGCGGTTTGCTCCGCCGCCATGCAGCAACTTACCTGAGAAGACCAGAGCGTCTCCTTTCTCCATCTCCGCTGCGACAGTCTGCTCCGGGTCACCGCGTTCCTCGAAGTCTGACCACTTGTTGCTGCCGGGAATAACACGGGTCGCACCCATCTCCTCGGTGTAGTCGGATAACGCAACAAGGCAATTGCACATCACCTCCGGGCCCTCAGGGCCGTACTTTCTGAAAATTGGATAATTCTCGAGGTCGCGATGAAGGAACTGTGCTTTTTCTCCAGGTTGGAGCTGGATTACCTGCGCGGCATTCATCCAATATGAATCCGAGGTCCCGAGCATCATCGTGTCGATGTACGAGAGCATCGTGGGGTCGTCGAGGATTTCTTCGCGAAACACCTTACTCCGCGCAATCAACTGAGTCATGCGCTTCGTTTGCCGCCCGGCAAATTCCTCCATCCACTCATTGCCCTTTACACCCTCGTGCCAATCGTTCAGGAGGGGATCTAACTCAAGGTTCAGGCGTTCTACCTGCTCTGCAAAGAGACCTTGAATGATGACGCCGCCATCAGCGTCAATAATCTTTTTCACTTCTACGGCTGGGGTCCCGGCGCGGACTCGTTGCAGCTTTTGACCATTGGATGTTGACGACACGGTGCAGCTCCCGGAGAATTGATGATGGAACGTTCACGAGGGCGCATAGCGTTCTTCATCGAGAACAGCGTATGCTGTGAACAGACGAACAAGGTGTTCTGATTCGCGTGAAAAGTTTAGTCTTGCGGGAATCAATAGCAATGTGAGACAAGGCCATTTTGACGTTCGAAGGTGCTCGACGAAATGGTCTCTCTTTGCTTTTTAAGCTAACTCACTGCCCTCTTTCGCAATGAGATCGGGCGAAAAGACCTGAGTCTCGCCAAGTGAGAATTGGACTTGAATTTACTTAGCTGTATTTATCAGAAAAAAGGCGTCAGCCCGCCATAGTCGAGCGAACCTTGGTCGCACTGATAGAAATACGCTTGGCGAGCTTATCCGTTCCGTCAGCTAACAGTTTCATCTCGCTCGCCACAACCGAGAATCCGCGGCCGCTATCCCCAGCTCGCGCAGCTTCCACGCGTGCGTTGAACGACAATAGAGACAAGGTTCGTATGGTGGTGAGTATCTCGTCGGCGTCCGAGAGAATCGCGGCAGTGCCGGTTGAGAGGGCCTCCAAACGCTGAGCATTCTTCATTTCTGCCGCTCGCTCTCCTTCGACACCAAGAACCAACCCCTCCACGTAAAGCAGATTCCCGGATTCGTCAAACACGCCTCCCCCCACTTCGCGGACCCAAACTGACGTTCCAGACTTTGTCCTGAGTCGATAGTCAACGGTCCATGGCACGCGACGCTTTAGCGCATCATCAAGCATCTCGCTCAAGTGCGCTACATCGCTGTGTTCCAGTAGGTCGGCAAGACACCGACTCTTACCCGAGAGAAAATCCGTGGATGGATATCCGGTCAGCGTCTCTATTGAAGGACTCAGATAGATGGCTGAAAATTGATTGTCATTCTTGCAGCGGTACAAGAAACCGTTAATCCGACCTGTGATGCTTCTTAGCATCTCGAACTCGGTATCCGTTTCGTCTTTCTTGGCAGGAGCAGTTGTTTTTTGATGCATTGCAGTCAGTTTCGCGTTGGTGCGCCGACCTCATACCCGCTTCACTGCAACGTAGAGAATGGGCGAATGGTTATCGAGTCTCTATATGATTTACAGAGACCACGGATGCTATCCAGGACGCAGCCAGCACCTCCGAATCATCAACACCGAGTGAGAGTCAATGGTCTACCTAGCGCCGCGTCTGCAGGCAATTGCAACAGCATAGGGCACAACGTTCGCCAGCAACATGTGAGGAGCGGCCACGGCGGCGACAATCCAGAACAACAAGAGGCAGCACATCTCAAAACGAGAGACTGCAGACAAACCCTAGAATTGATGCGCCGCGCGCCTGCGTTACCCATGCGCTACTCTCAAAACCACTCGTTCTGCATCTCCAGACAGGCAACGCTTAGGGGTTCGAGCACAGCCAGCATGGAAGAGACCTTCGGAAGTTCCCATTCGAAGAAATACTTGCACGCCTGTAATTTCCCACGATAAAAGTTCGCGTCTGAATCATCGATCGCTTCTTTAAGCGCACGCTCGGCAACCGTCGCCTGCTGCAGCCATATCCACGACACGACGACATGACCAAATGCTTCCATAAAACTCGATGCATTTGCGAGCTGTCGTTCACGACCCGATTCCTCTTGAAGACGCGCTCCCACAGAGGCGACGCGCGCCATAACGGTCCTCAAACTTTCGGCGTATTTCTTCAGGGCCACGATGAGAAGCGCAGAGTCGACTACCGCGGCAACTTCCGAGGCAAAAGTTTGAACGAGCTCACCGCCTCGCATCGGGAATTTTCGACCCAGCAAATCGATGGCTTGAACGCCGTGCGTCCCCTCATGAATCTGGTTCAAACGGTTATCACGATAGAATTGTTCTACGTTGTAATCTCGCGTGTAGCCGTATCCGCCATGCACCTGAATCGCGAGGGTGTTAGCCTCGAGGCACCACTGAGACGGCCAGCTTTTTGTAATAGGCGTAAGCAAATCAAGTAGATGTCCAGCGCGGATACGCGCTTGCTCATCTGGTGCCGTCTGCTGCTCATCCACGAGTCTCGCGCTATAGAAAGCCAGCGCCAACCCGCCCTCTGCGTAGGCCTTCTGCGCAAGAAGCATCCTTTTCACGTCGGCGTGGTCAATAATCGGTACCTGGGCGCCTCCCGCCGACGTCCCCTTGCTTGAGGCCGCACGGCCCTGCCGGCGCGTTCGTGCGTAGTCGACAGAATGCAGATAACCGGTATAGCCAAGCGCTGCCGCCACCAGCCCCACGCCAATCCGAGCTTCATTCATCATGTGAAACATGTAGCCCAAGCCACGTCCAACCTCGCCCACGAGGTACCCCTCCGCACCGGCTTGGCCTCGTGGCATGTACTTACCCTCGCCAAAATTGAGTAAGCAGTTAGTAGTACCCCGGTATCCCATCTTGTGGTTGAGTCCCGCCACCGCGACGTCGTTGCGCTGCTTCTGCGTGCCGTCCGAGTCCACTATAAACTTTGGCACGGCGAACAGAGAGATACCGGAAACGCCAGCCGGCAATTTCCCTGTTTCGTCGGGAATTTTGGCAAGCACGAGATGGACAATGTTCTCCGAAATATTGTGGTCACCTCCGGAAATCCACATCTTGTTTCCGGAGACCCTGTAGGTGCCATCGAGCTGTGCGACCGCACGGGTTGTGATGTCAGCAAGTGACGAGCCAGCTTGAGGTTCCGACAAGCACATCGTGCCTAACGCCTTTCCTCTTAGAAGGTCGGTTGCAAAGCGTGTAACGAGATTCTCCCCGCCGTATTCCAGCAACAGATTGACATTCGCAGCCGTCAGGAACAGATAACCCGAAGTGGAGGCATTGGCAGCCATGGAGAAGGCCATCCCCGCTCGCTCGACGACGTTTGGGAGTTGCATTCCACCAAGGTCGTAATCGTGGACTGCCGCGAGCAGTCCCGCATCTGCAAAGGCGCGAACTGCAGTAATTATTTCCGGGTTGACGGTAACCACTTCACCGTCATAGGACGGCTCAACCTGGTCATTCTTTTTATTGTGCGGAGCGAAGAGTTCCGTCGCAACCTCCTCGTATGTATCGAGGGCGGCATCGAACGTTTCTTTCGAATGGTCCGCGAATCGCTCGCGATTGTTGAGAGACTCAACCGCGAGCCACTCATACAGCATGAAATTGATATCGCGACGGGACAGAATCAGAGAATTCATTTGACGACCTCGAACAATCCAGCCGCGCCCATCCCTCCGCCTATGCACATCGTGACGACGACGTACTTGGCATTACGGCGGCGCCCCTCAAGCAATGCGTGTCCTGTCAACCGCGAGCCGGACATACCATATGGGTGTCCGACCGCAATGGCCCCGCCATTGACGTTGAGAATCTCGTTGGAAATTCCTAGCCTGTCGCGACAGTAGAGCACTTGTACGGCAAATGCTTCGTTGAGTTCGAACAGCCCGATGTCGTCCATACGAACACCAGTCTGCTTAAGGAGCTTGGGAATGGCGAAGACAGGACCGATGCCCATCTCGTCAGGCTCGCACCCTGCTACAGCGAATCCCCGGAAAATACCGAGCGGCTGGATTCCCCGCTTCTCTGCAAGCGCACCGTCCATCACAACGCATGCCGACGAGCCATCAGACAGTTGACTTGCATTGCCTGCCGTGATTGTGCCGCCCTCTTTAATCGGCTTGAGCGCAGCCAGGCCGTCGATAGTCGTCTCGGGTCGATTGCATTCGTCCTTTTCAAGCGTCACCTTTTTTCGAGTGACCTCGCCCGTCGCCTTGTCCGTGACCTCCATCTCGGTCGAGATGCTGACAATCTCCGGGTCAAGCAGCCCGTCCGCCTGAGCCTTCGCAAATCGCTGCTGACTCTGCAGGGAATATTCGTCCTGTTTCTCTCGAGAGATTCCGTAGCGCTTCGCAACAACCTCGGCGGTTTCAAGCATCGACAAGAAATATTCCGGGCGGTGCTCCGCCATCCATTCGTCCTTGAAAGCATGCATGTTCTGATGCTTGTTCTGCACGAGACTGATCGACTCCAGGCCGCCAGCGACGGCCACATTGACCCCGTCGACGAGGATGCTGTGAGCCGCCATCGCAATCGTCTGCAGGCCCGTTGAACAGAAGCGGTTGACGCTCACTCCGCTCGTGGTGACCGGCAGCCCCGCTCTCAATCCAATCTGGCGAGCGATATTCCAGCTCGTCGTGCCTTCGAGCAGCGAGCCACCCATGATGACGTCCTCAACCTCTCCCGGCTCAACGCCTGCCCTTTCAACCGCCGCCCGAACTGAATGTGCGCCGAGCGTCGCACCTTTGGTCGCGTTCAATGCGCCCCTGTAAGCCTTGCCAATCGGGGTACGAGCGGTTGACACAATTACGGCTTCCTTCATTTTTTCCTCCGCGACGAGAAGTCTCGCCGGCTATGCGTGATTGAAATCTTTCTTTTCCTTCAACAATTGAGCGATGAGCGATGCTGGCGTCCAGAATTTGCCTTGGTAGCCTTGTTGAAATCGTTCCATCTGACTCACGACCTCCGGGATACCCAGTTTGTTGGCATAGAACATTGGGCCACCCTGCACAGCGGGAAATCCGTATCCGTTGAGGTACACAACGTCAATATCCGAGGCACGTTGCGCTACCCCTTCTTCAAGAATCTTGGCACCTTCGTTCACCAAGGCGAGGAGGCATCGCGATACGATTTCGTCGTCGGGGATATCACGCTTCGGAACATCGGTTTTCCCGCGAAGGCGGCTTATGACCGACTCAATCTCCGGGTCAACAACACGCTTGCGACTGCCGGACGGATATAGGTACCAGCCCGCACCAGTCTTTTGACCCAGACGTCCCATCTCGCAAACTACATCCGGAATATTTGAATATGGGCGATCAGGCTGCTCAACAGCGCGTCTCTTACGGATCGCATATGTAATGTCATTGCCAGCGAGGTCTGACATCGCGAACGGGCCCATCGCCATGCCCCATTGCTCGAGAGCGCTGTCAACCTGGTTCGGCGTTGCACCCTCGTCAAGAAGGAAAAACGCTTGGCGGCAGTATTCTTCGACCATACGGTTCCCGATGAATCCGTCGCATACACCCGAAACGACGGCGACCTTGCCAATCGTCCTTGCAAATCTCATCGTTGTGGCCAGCACGTCGGGGAGCGTTTGGCTCGGGCGCACGACCTCCAACAACTTCATGACGTGGGCGGGACTGAAAAAATGCAAACCGATCACGTCGCCCGCGCGCCTGGTGAAGCCGGCGATTCGGTTTACGTCCAGCGTCGACGTGTTCGAGGCAAGGATGGCGCCATCCTTCGCGTGCTCGTCAATCGTTCTGAACACCGCCTCCTTGACGTCCATCTGCTCAAAGACCGCCTCGATAATCAGGTCCACCCGAGCAATTGCGGCCATATTTGTCGTGGTCTCAATCGCCTCAAGCCGCTTCTTGTGAACAGCCGCCGTCAGCCGGCCTTTCTCCAGACCGGCGTCGTAAGTCTTTCTTATAGTCGCCATCGCTCTGTCGAGGACTTCGCGAGAGCGATCGACCAGCACGACAGGGTAGCCCGCGTTCAGGCAGCACATCGCGATACCCGCCCCCATTGTTCCTGCGCCGATGACAGCGACCGAGTCGATTGGGCGGATGTCCGGATTGGCAGGAACACCTTGAATCTTGCCCGCAGTGCGCTCGCTAAAGAAGGCGTATCGCAGCGCCGTGCTGTCGGCACTTTCCAGCAGCTCGCGAAAGCACTCGAACTCGACCCTCGCTCCCTCGTCGAAGGGAAGCGTAACGGCGGCCGTCACTGCCCTGATGCATGCCGTGTGCGCCAATCTGGCGTGACGGAGAGTAGACAGTTGCTCTTTTGCAATTTTCTCTGCGTTGGTGCGGTCATCTTCCGCGACCTCTCGATTTCGAAGGCTCGGTCTCTCATCGCGCGAGGCGGCCTCCAAGGCCAGTGCGGCTGCAAGACCTTTGGCATCCCCGTCAGCGAGGATTACCAGCCCGAGTAGCGCTGCTCTTTCTGCGTTTAGGGGCTCACCCGTGCAAATGATGCCAAGCGCTTCACGCATGCCAATTGCCCGAGTGAGCCGCTGCGTCCCGCCTGCACCAGGAAGTAAGCCGAGCTTGACTTCAGGCAACGCGAAGCGAGCTGCACGTTCAGCGACCCGGAAATGACAACCGAGCGCCAATTCCATCCCACCGCCGAGGCAAACACCTGAAATTGCGGCAACGACGGGCTTTTTGCAGCGTTCAATAACGTCAATCACCTCAGGCAACGTGGGGGATCGAAATGCCAATCCGCCCTCGTCGGCGAACTCCTCAATATCTGCGCCCGCCGAGAAACACCCGTTGGCGCCCGCAATAACTACAGCCTTCACTGTGCTGTCTGCCTCAGCTCTGCGAACCGCATGAACAATTGCCTCTCGAACTGCCAGACCCAAGCTATTTACCGGCGCGTGATTGAGCGTGATAAGCGCCACGCCACTTTGAGTTTCGAATTCAACGGACATAGATTTTCTGAGGTTAGGTATTTCCGGGATGCAGCTTAGCGAAGAAGTAGACCAACCTTGACGACAGAGCTGCGATGGTATGCAGCCTATAGAAGGCGTGGCAGTTCAACAGGTGGCCCGCGGCCAAAGACGGTGTGCGGTTTGACCGAGCAATGTGGGAGCCCGCGGCGAAGCTACCGCGCGCCAGGTGAAATACTGACGTGGCCTTGCCAGCACTTAGGAAGTGTCCCAAGGCTATTCGCAGGCATCCGAAATAGAGCCAAAAGATATGGCTATATTGGCGATTCGGCCAACGGCAGCGTGGGTTACGGCACGGATGTCCGCATACAGCACGCGGAGACGACTCGCTAGTCCCCCCACGCAAGAGCAACGCCCGAGTTAGACCGGCCGTTCTTCAGAGTCGTGGATCCGGCCCTTCGATGGTCCGACAGCAATTTGGACGGCGTTAGCCTTGATGACTTCGCGCACTCTGGAAATACCGTGCGTGCCTTTCCCGGCCTCGTAGGTATAGACCATCAAACCTTCTACCTGCATGGCTATCAACGTCGCTCGCGCCAGGCATTCACGATTGGTAGCAGATGGGTCGATTTCTCTCACCAGATCCACATACACGTTTCGATAAGCGGAATAGATGCTGCTCACCAAGTCGCGAGTGACATCCGAGCGTTGGGAAAGAGCAAACATCTCGAACGAAAATCTGCAGACACGGGGGTCACACGCCTCGTCCGTCACGTCATCAAGAATGTCAAACAGACGCTCCATCGCGGGCCTCCCGCTCGGCCGGCTCATCTCAGAGTACCTGTCCTGGTAGGTTCTCATTAGAGCGGAGATGGTAGCTTGCAGCAAATCTTCGTGATTCGGGAAGTAATGCTGCAGCGCGGACGTCAACATGCCTGCTTCGTTGGCAACCCGGGCGAGTGTGAAGCCGGAGTATCCCTCCTGCGCCAGAACGTTCGCGGCAGCGGTCACGATTTTGTTGACCTTCTCTTCCCTTCTCTTGTTCTGCATTGTCGGACGATAGGGACCGCTGCCACTATGAACCTGCCGCAGGCTCAACTCCATCCGGCCGTGTTGAAGATGGCCTTCTGAGCCGAAAACACCTGCCAGTGTGGGTGCGGGCTGAGCCTCGTCGTCGCAGCCGTTCGTTTCTGGCGCGAGCTGCGGGCTACGCTCCTCAGGCATGGCCCGCGCGCCGCGCTCGGACAGCCCGGCCACCAGCCTGACGCTACGCTTTGTAGTCCGAATAAATTCGGCGTAGTCCTTTTCGGAATCCACCGAAAACCCGGAAAATATCATCATGCCCTCGCCCTGCGCCGTTAGGACTAGTGCGCGCGCGGCGCATTCGTCGTCGGACAGGTCTGGGTTTATATCGCGAAGCAGTCCAGCGAACACGTCGCGATAGGCGCTATATGCAGCCTTGACGAGGCTTGAGATGTATGTCTCGTGCTGCGCAAGAGCCCAAACTTCATAGAGGAACTTTCTTGCATCTGTCGTTTGAATTTCTTCAAAGATACGGTCGAGAAGCACCGAGCAGCGGCGGTGCGCCGGGATGTCGCTTTGGCGTGCGATTGTCCGATAGTGTTTGAGCGAGTCGTCAAGGAACGCTTGCACGGTCGTGCGTAGCAAGTCTTGTTTCGTCGGAAAGTAGTATTGGACGTTGCTCAGTGTCAACCCAGTTCGTACCGCAACCTTGCGGGTTGCAAAGCCTGCATACCCGTCTTCCTTAAACACTTCAATCGCCGCGCAAAGTATTTCGCTCATGCGACGCTCTCGATTACGACTTTGCACCGTACCGCCGAAGTCCTCCACTGTCATATTCGCCACCTCCGTTTCCCCAGCTCTGTACACCACATCCTTCCCCCGGACTCACTACGTGGTTTGCCACGCAATTATAGGTCAATTCACAAGTTTACAGAACGTTTTCATATGGCATGGAATGCCTATACTGCACCATTTACGGGATTTTATAGTGTTCTTGAATAATTTGTCGCACCCTTATGTGGCATAGCGTTATAAGGGAAAACGTTTATTTTTTTCATCTTGCATGTTTGGTCGTCCAACTCATAAACTTAGGTCATTCCACCGGTTTTATATAATTAAAAATATGGTGGTGTCGAGGCCAGCACCATAAATTTGTCTGCAAGCGCGTAGGAGCGAGCATGAAACGACTGGATATGGACGCATCCGCAGGGTTTTCCTGCCTTAACCCGACGGAAATTTCGGTCATCATCGACTCAGCTAGCTCTGTGGGCGTGCAATCTATGGTCGCGCTGGCGGGCACAGGTTTGACGAGCGCCGCGCTACATCAGGGAAAATGTCTTGCAACCCTCACCCAGCATGCGACTGTAGTTGCGAACGCTACTCGCTTCACCGGCGACCGATTGTTGCCTCTTCGCACTGGGTCACGCGTCCATTTGACAGCATTCGGCATCATCGGATACGCGCTGTGGAGTAGTTCGACGCTGCGAGAGGCGCTGGCCGTCACTGCGCAATACAGGCTGCTGCTGAACATGAAATGTGGACCGACGCTCTCGATTGAAGGAAGTGAAGCCATCCTGTACTTCTCCGAGCCTGTCGGCCTTTCAGCAGAAGAGCGCGGGCTGTGCGTCGAATTTGAAGTGGCGAAGGTATTGACGTTCCTGCGGGACCTGCAGATTGCGGGGTTTCGCGCATCGTCCATCCGCCTTCCGGCGACATCGGCGGAATTCCAGAGTCGCGCCAGCACGTTACTGGGCTGCGAGACGGTACGCCAAGGGAATGTCGCCCAGGTTCGCTTTGATGCTGCCTGGCTCGACAGCTCGCTATCTCAGGCAAACCCGCGTACCCATCGCGCCTGCCTTGAAGCGTGCGACCAACTCATGGAGGCACGAGGCACTGACGTGGACCTGGCGACGAGCGTACGTGCCATGCTCACGAATGCCGCGGGTATCATTCCGACCCTTCCCGAGGTTGCCAGCTCGCTCTGCATGTCAGCGCGAACCCTGCGGCGACGGCTCGACCTGATGGACACGTCCTACAGCCAGCTTCTCGACGACGTCCGCAAAAAGCTCGCGCTTCACTATGTATCGTCGACATCACTCACGACCGAAGTAATCGCAGAAAAGCTCGGATATAGTGACGCTGCCAATTTCAGCCACGCATTCAAGCGTTGGACTGGGCAGGCTCCCCGTCAATATCGCACCAAAGAATGCGGCGGCGATATGCCGTGTGAAATGGTTGTGGGCAGTGAACGGCTGCAGAAGCACATCGAATTTCACGAGGCTGTGGCAGCGTAGACTGTTCATCGCGAACTGGCAATTCGGTGGCTCGACATGGCCGGCTCCACCGAATCAAGTTACTTTGTGCGCCTGCGCCGATTCCACGTTCTCGCTTCGTCTGGACCACGCCGCGATGCTGGCAGTCCGAAATTCTGTCAGATTTCCCTCACGTGCAACCGGTACAGAAGGACCGCCATGAGGGGGACGCAGCTTGACTTGTTGCTCGCCGAACTCCGTGCCACTGCGAACAGATTCGCGCCCAACCTCGCTGAACTCTCCGGGTAGTTCGTGCCATAACGCCGCCGTGACGGACGAAGAGCAGCTCCAGTAAACCAACCCTCCGAATGGGAACATTCAAACTGGAGCCAACGCCTGCCTCGAGGGTACGTGGTTCCCACTGCCATCCTCATTGCAGATGCCAATCTCCAGCGACGTACATGTCGGAAGAATTGTACGCATATAAAAATCTGCAATCTCCAGCTTGGATTGAAAGAACGCCCTGTTTTCGTTCATCCTTCGGGAGGCAGCCAACATCGTCCGTGCCATCTGCAATCCTCCAAGCGCGAGGCCAGACAACTTTAGAATCAGAACCGCGTTGCCGAGGACGAGTGCCCTGTTCGAATCGTAGTTCCGCACAACAAAGTCGATAACAATACCGAACGACCGACGAGCAAAGTAGAGCGAACGTGCTGCCGGTAGAAAGGTTATTCCGGCATGTGCCTGCAACTCCGAAATTGCCTCATCCATCTCGGTGATAAAGCTTGAACCCACCCGACCCTTGTCTCGCGCGATTTTCCTACCAACAAAGTCCGCGGCCTGGATACCAGTTGTTCCTTCGTAGATGGGAAGAATACGAGCGTCACGGTAATATTGCGCGGCACCAGTCTCTTCGATGTATCCCATCCCCCCATGAACCTGAACCCCCGCACTCGCCACATCGACCGCGGCCTCCGTACAGCAGCCTTTAACGATAGGAACCATAAACTCGTATTTCGCCGCGTTCGAGTTTCTTATGAAGGCATCGTCCGAGTATTTGCCTAGGTCATCAAAAGCAGCGGCGCTGTAGGCTAAAGCTCTAGAAACTTCAACCGAAGCGCGCATAGTCGCCAATTGACGTCGTACGTCCGGATGATTGATGATTTCCGTCGGATTTGCAGTAGCCCCCTCGTCGCGACCTTGCTGACGCTCACAAGCATAGGCAAGCGCTTGCTGATATGCCCGCTCAGATAAGCCAACGCCTTGGATGCCCACAGAAAAACGCGCCGAGTTCATCATGATAAACATGTACTCAAGGCCGCGATTTTCTTCGCCAACCAGATAGCCTACCGCACCTCCGGCATCGCCAAATTGCAACACAGCCGTCGGGCTCGCTTTGATTCCGAGTTTGTGCTCGATACTTACGCACGCTACGTCGTTTCGCGAACCAATGCCTCCATCCTCCTTAACGAGAAACTTCGGAACGACGAAGAGAGACAACCCCTTCACACCAGCGGGCGCACTGCTAACCCTCGCGAGTACCAGATGAATGATGTTGTCGGTGAAGTCGTGCTCGCCGTACGTGATAAAAATCTTCGTACCGAAAATCTTGTAGGTTCCGTCCGCTTGGTGCTCCGCGCGCGTACGAACTAACGAAAGGTCCGAGCCCGCCTGTGGCTCCGTCAGGTTCATCGTTCCCGTCCACTCCCCCGAGACCAGTTTTGTTGCGAAAAGCTTTTTCAGCGCTTCGGAACCAGCGATGTTGAGCGCCTTTATCGCCCCTTCCGTCAACATAGGACACAGGGCGAAGGACATATTTGCTGCATGCCAGATTTCCTCGCATGCAGCCGCAAGAACCCCCGGCAGCCCCTGCCCGCCGAGCGACGAATCATGAGCGAGCGACTGCCAACCGTTCTTCGCAAACTGCTTGTACGCCTCCTTGAATCCGGCCGCCGTGCGAACCTTTCCAGCCTCGAAAACGGCAGCATCCCGGTCACCTTGCGTATTTAGCGGCGCCAGGACATCACGTCCGAAGCGTCCCGCCTCCTCTAACACGGTCGCTACCATATCTGAATCGACTTGGGAGAATTCATGAAGCTTCTGGACACTGGAATAGCTCGTCAATTCTTCGATAGTGAAGAGCATGTCTTTTATGGGTGCGTTATACATACCCTGTAACCCTCGTTGGGTGTCGCCAATGATTCCGGGAGCCGGAGACCATGTCCAGAAAATCCATTAAAATGAATGAGACAGGTCGGCCGAGGTAACGACGACTGGTACGCTCGTCGTGAAACAAAGGAGTCGCATAACCGTTTCCTTAATTTTTGCTTCGCCAAGAGAAAACGCCTCTTGTTTTGACAACACCTGGTCTGCTGGAGATGCAGCGCCCAAGGCCCGCTCCGTGACGATACAACGCACAGAGGCGCCATCTACCAACGCATCAAAGACTGCGTTCCCGTCCTCGAAGGAGACCGTGTCGGTGGGAGGAAAGACAACGTTCATAAAGTCTCCGGTTCAGGAAGGCGTTCGATGCGAGAACCCATCGAAAAAGCGACTACGAAATCGAATGCGGCAGCTTCTGACGCCGCAATCGTCAACAAATCGAGCAAATTTTGAGGCGATATCAATGCGAAGTCGATGTTAGCCATGGACAGATTCCGTGTCCCGGTTGGCCATTCGGCTGCTGTCTTGCTAGATCAAACTGGGAACACTTGTGGGAAACGGCTTCTAATACCATCTATGCCATTGCGACGCTTGATCAGGTGGCCAGATTCGGTTGCCAACACGACTGTCGAATCGATTCCTACACGAGATAGTCTGGTACAGAGTGAGCGTGCAGATAGGCGATTCATGCATGCTTCTAACGCGCCGCCTCAAAGCGACGCCTCAAGCCGTTTATCACAAGTCGGTCTCAACGCAGGCTAAGTCATCGAAGGCAAACTTCCACCAGTGAGGCAATCAAAAGACGTGGCGAGTCAACATCTCTGCTACACATGCCGGTCTTACGCTACCGTCAAGCTCAACGACAATGGACCAAGCCAGTTGCCATGTCCCAGACGCTTCCTCGGCCGAAATCAGAGCAATCTGCCCCCTCACCCTGCTTCCACTCGGAACTGGCGTTATGAACCTTACCCTGTTCAGTCCGTAGTTAACGGCCATTTTCTGCTTGAACTCGATGCACGAGTCCAGAAAGTACGGGAGCAAAGACAAGGTGAGGAAGCCGTGCGCGACTGTGCCTCGAAAAGGTGACTCAACGCTCGCTCTTTCGACGTCCACGTGAATCCACTGCCGGTCCCCGGTCGCCGTCGCGAACTCGTCTATGCGCTTTTGACCGACTTCCGTCCAAGGCGAAAGGAGCGCCCCCTGATCGACAAGCGCTTGCGCGTCAGACGGCGATGTAATTCTTTTCATGTAGCCTATGATTCGTCAAGTTTTTAAAACCTTCAAAGCCACTTCCGTCGATTCGGCTTCGGCACTATTCCATTTGTCAATACGCCTCTTCGGCAACAATGAGCCCAGATTTTTCGTGTAGTGCGTACTGGAGTCAATCCGACAACGCGACCTTTACTAACCTGGAACGGCTCCGGTTGCGAATTTCTAACTGAGGACGCCGGTCCGATGTTGCGAGCACGATAGATTGAATCACCTGAAATTGCAGATTAGAGGATGAACACGGCTCCAACCATGTTCAAGCGGGACAAATTTTCGGTGAAAACCGGTCATCGTTCTGGCCGCGCCCAGTGAGCTTGCTACCGCCGTGGCTTGCTACAGAGCTTGAGGGGGCCTCTTGGACGGCGCGTCTTTCTCTGCCCAAGACGGAATGTCATCGGAACCTCGGGCCTTTATCTACAAACGCTTTGAGCCAACGCTTTCCCTCTGTGTTCACCTAGCGCGTCGCGGGCATGGATGCACGAATCGCTCACTGTCCCAATATCACACGCATTTTGGCTTCGACAAACATACGCACTGGACCGGCATTCAGAGACGATACCTGGCGGCGCCGAACGGAGATACGTTTGCGTGGAAAATCTGTACCCACTTCCGGGAAACCATCGTCGCGCCCGGGACGAACGGAAGCTCAGAGCGTGAGTTCGGCCTGTTCAACCGTACTAATGATATTGAGGAAAGCGATGGAACACATCTCAGGTACCGATACCTCTTCGCAACCGGGGGAGAGCAGCGGTACTGGCCAATTCGCAAAGGTCCTGTCCTTTCGGGACCTGGTCATTTATGGCATTGTTTTTGTTGCCCCGATAGCGCCATGGGGCACATTCGCATACGTCTACGACCTGTCGGGACACGCCGCCGTGGCGGCATACGTCATCGGCGTAGTTTGCATGTACTTCACCGCTCATTCGTACAAGGAAATTTGTACGCAGGTGCCGAGTTCTGGCTCCGTATATGCCTATGTACGCCATGCCATGGGAGTTGGTCCCGGATTCATTGCCGGATGGATGGTCCTTCTTGACTATCTTCTCATCCCAGCACTGATGTACGTGATTGCAGGTGTGGCACTCAATACGTTCCTTCCTGACATACCGAGATGGGTTTGGGTACTCGTGTTCGCAGGGTTTAGTTTGGCCGTCAACTGGTTCGGCATCGCGTTCACCGCACGAGTGAACATCCTCTTCCTGGTTGTCCAACTCGTAGCAGTTGCTGGCTTTCTAGGGTGGGCGGTTTTAAAATTGAAGGCGAATGGCGAATCCGCTTTTCCCTTTTCGACCTTGTGGTCACCCGGCGTAACGGCAAGCGGTCTGTTTGCGGGGACGTCAATTTGCATTCTCGCCTTCATTGGCTTCGACGCGATAACGACGCTTACGGAGGAGGTAAAGCCATGTCAAAAGCATCTCATCGGTCGCTCGATTGTCGTCGTGTTGCTTTTCATCGGCGCTGTGGCGGTTCTACAGTCGTGGGTGCTTTCCGCTCTCTCGAAAGGATTTGCCTTTAAGGACCTGGCGAGTGGCGTATATGACCTCACTGGCGCACGCGTATCTCCCGCAGCCGGCGTCATCATGGCATGGACCGCAGCGACCGTTACTGGCATCGCCATAACACCACCCATGTTGGCAGCAGTCTCACGAGTTCTCTGCGCGATGGCGGAAGGCGGACAGATGCCCAAATTCTTGACTGCGCTGCATAAGCGTCATCAAGTACCTCATCGCGCCCTGCTGGTATCAACCGCCCTTTCTGTAGCCATTGCGCTGATCTTTGCGGCTCATCCCGACGAGCTAACTGGCATCGTGAACTTTGGCGCACTTTGCGCGTACGTCGGCGTGCATTTATCCGTCCTCGTCCTGCTTGGTTTCAGGAGGCGCTCCGGTCGCTGGTTTGCGCATGTGCTATGTCCCATAGCGGGAATCGTAATTATCGTTGCGGTCGCTACGCAGATGACCAGTACCGCTCTCGAACTCGGGTTCGGTTGGATGGTCTTCGGGATCCTCTATTACATTGCGCTCAAGGCATTCCGTAAGAGCGCGCTAGATGTAGAGGTACCCATCTGAGCTTCCGTGCGGCAGCGTAGCTGCCGCACGGAACGGTCCGATTTGCTCCCGCCATTAGGCGGTGCACACGAAACAGCGAAAGGAATTTTTGACTGCGATGACCTGGAAAGTCCGCCGCCAGCAAGGAAGCGCCCAGAGCTTGCTGCGCAGCTCGAAGATGCCCGATGACTATCAGGTTCGCTGCCGGTGAAGCAGATAAGCCCTGCGCCCGTTCAGCAGCGCCGTGCTCTCTGCGCCCCATCTCTGGTGCTGTTCAGAATCGATACGGCATTGGGTCTAGGTTAGCTCTTTAACCAGTTCGGGAACTACCGAGAACAGGTCACCCACTATTGAATAGTCGGCGACCCCGAAAATGGGCGCCTCGGGGTCTTTGTTGATTGCGACGATAACCTTCGAATCCTTCATCCCGGCCAGATGCTGGATTGCGCCTGAGATTCCGACAGCGACATACAACTCGGGTGCAACGATTTTCCCGGTCTGGCCGACTTGATAGTCGTTCGGCACAAACCCTGCATCGACGGCTGCGCGCGAAGCGCCCAACGCTGCGCCGAGAGCGTCCGCAAGGGGATCAAGGAGATTGTGGTAATTGTCGCCGCTGCCGAGCCCACGGCCACCAGAAACGACGATTTCCGCCGACGTCAGTTCGGGCCGGTCCAGCTTCGTTACCTCACGGCTGACAAAACGTGATGCACCAAAGTCCGGAGCTGCAGTTATTGCCTCCACCTCCCCTGCCGCACCATTGGTGGCCGCAGCATCGAAGCCTGTACTTCGGACAGTTATGACCTTGATTGGGTCGACTGACTGTACAGTAGCAATCGCATTGCCAGCATAGACAGGTCGCTCGAACGTATCAGGGCTGATGACCGCGGTAATGTCGCTGATTTGCGCGACGTCCAGCTTCGCCGCAATCCGGGGAGCGATATTCTTGCCGTAAGCCGTTGCTGGGACCAGGATATGCGAATAACGTCGTGCAATACTGAGCACTGTCGCTTCGATGTTCTCAGCCAGATTGTTGCCAAGATGCTCCGCGTCGGCCAAAACAACCTTCATCACTCCGCGTACCCCGGCCGCTTCTTCAGCGACTCCGCGCGCGTCATGCCCAGCAACAAAAACATGAATGTCGCCGCCGATACTTATCGCCGCCGCCACCGTGTTGAGCGTCGCCGCTTTTAGCGAATTGTTGTCATGCTCAGCGATCACCAGAATCGTCATTTTTTCATATTCCTTTACAGAACCTTTGCTTCAGTTTTCAGCTTTTCGATTAGTGTTTTCGCGTCCGGCACGCTTACCCCGGCGCTGCGTTTTGACGGCTCGACCAGTTTCAGGGTCTTCAAGCGAGGGAGAACGTCGACCCCCAGGTCTATAGGCTTGAGGGTCTCTAAAGGCTTCTTCTTCGCCTTTATGATGCTAGGCAAAGTTACATACCGAGGTTCATTCAGGCGCAAGTCAGTTGTGACTACGGCAGGCAGCACCAACGAAAGCGTCTCGGAGCCACCATCGACCTCACGGGAAACGATAGCTCGGCCATCAGCAATTTGCAGCTTGGATGCGAACGTCGCCTGCGGTAGTCCCGCAAGGGCCGCAAGCATTTGGCCGGTCTGGTTTGAGTCATCGTCGATGGCTTGCTTACCCAGAATGACAAGTTGCGGTCGCTCCCTGTCGACAATAGCCCTCAAAATCTTCGCCACGGCAAGAGGTTGCAGCGTCTCTGTTGATTCGACCAAAATCGCCCTATCTGCACCGATAGCCAAGGCCGTTCTCAAGGTCTCCTGACATTGTGGAACACCGGCCGACACCACCACAACTTCGCTCGCGGCACCAGCCTCCTTCAGACGTACCGCTTCTTCCACAGCGATTTCGTCGAATGGATTCATAGACATCTTCACGTTCGCGAGTTCGACGTCTGTCCCGTCGCCACGCACGCGAATCTTAACGTTGTAATCGACTACCCTTTTTACTGCTACCAATACCTTCAAAATGACACTCCTTGATAAGAATCGACCGTGCATGGCACGCTCCGCGTACCGGCAACCTTAAAAGTCCGTGAGCTAGCTCAACAGGTGCAACCGGGTCAAAGAAAGTCGGTCGAACGGCCAGGTCAAGCGACTGTGCAACATCCCGGATGCGGCGAATCCGCAATCGACTCAACAGCCAAGAAACAACGTCTATAAATTCACTTGCGAGCATTGCAAGGTTGACAAAGCCGTCGCGACGCAAGGACCGCATGGCCGCAGGACAGGCTCGCAGATTGATATGCCCCCCTGAATGCATTCTGAAAGCAATACGCAGGCACCCCACCTCCACTCGTCGAGGGAAAATGTCGAGCTTGGCCCAACAAAATAGGTCATATCACCGAAACAATATTCCTTGACCACCATGGTTGGCATGTGATCTCTCTCGAGCAATCTTTATGATTGATGCCGCTTTTCTGTCGAAAATTAGGGATTCTACCGGGGGTATTTAATTTTTTTATCCTTGAACTTTCGATCACCCTGGGTCTAAAATTAGGTCATTCAACCGGTTTTCAGTGACAAAGGTGGATGGGAAAGCGAGCGCACCTGAGGGCAGGTTGATGGACGCAAGACGCTGATATCGGATATGAGCTTGGCCGCTGATTGCGCCGCCGTCGCGGGTATCCGCACAATAAATTCAGCGCGTCCGCGGATCGCGGGAGGCCGATCCTCAGACTCACTTCGTTCTTGCTGGCCCTCTCAAGTAGTTGCATCGGCGTTTTGTCTCTCACCGGTGCCCCAACAAGTACGCTCGATACCTTGAGATTGGAACCATCATGATTCCCGTATTCGAAAACAATGAAATGAACGCAACAACGGCATCATTGACGCTGGCCGAGCTGCGTACAATTCTCAACGTTCTTGAGTCACGAGGCATCTCGGGAGCCGAGGTTCTCGCACATATCGATGTATCCCCGAAGGAATTGTGCAATCCGAAGGCGAGGATATCGCTGACGCAGCAACTGCAAGCGCTCGACTACGGCATTCGGAACCTGTCGGAGCCGAGCCTCGCTTTCGAGATTGGTCAACAGATGCATCTGACCACTTTCGGTATTGTCGGGTTTGCGCTGTTGAGTAGCACGACCCTTTCCAATGCTCTCGAGCTGGCTTCAAGATACGGTCCACTGCTCAACTGCAAGTGGACAAGTGCGCTGGCCACCGACAGAACGAATGCGTCCATTTATTTCATCGATAACGGTCCGCGTTCGACATTTCGGGCGGCCGAATGTCTCACGATGGAAATTGCGGCAACACTTTCGCTACTCAGAGACCTACTAGGCGCTAACTTCCGCCCCCGCCTCATCCGGATTCCTGCCTATGCATCCTCAGCGTCGGGAACATTATCCTTCTACGGTTGCCCTGTCGAACCCAACTCAGTCCGCGCTGAAATCGTCTTCGATGCCGGGTGGCTCCAGCGCCCGTTGCCGCAAGCGGATTCTGTGACCCACGCCAGTTGTGTGCGTGCCTGCGACCACCTGCTTGACGAGTTTCGCTATCCAAGAAATCTACTCGACGAGATAAAGGAGTTGCTGCTTGGCACCGACCACGAAATTCCAAGTCTGCCTGATGTGGCCAGCGTGCTGTGCCTCTCGCCACGCACATTGCGGAGAAGGCTGCGCGACATGAACACCTCCTATCTTCAAGTACTGAACGACGTTCGGAAAACGCTGGCGACCCAGTATCTGTCGACCACCGCGAAGACGACGGAGGAAATCGCCGAAGTGTTGGGATACAGCGATGCCGCAAATTTCCGTCACGCTTTCAAGCGGTGGACCGGACAATCACCTCGACAATTTCGCACAGAGTCGGTTGCCATCTCTCTCCCCCCGATTTCCCCACGGCAGAGGACCAGACAGGCGGCGTCTTCGCGCGTCATCAATGACGACTCTCACCTTGCTCGTTTTTGGACGGAATCGGTGTCGGCAATCGCATCTGAACTTCCGCACACTCTAACGTGAAGCGCCAAGCCTACGGTGGCACTATTGCCCTGCACTGGGTTCCTCAACCATTACCCCAGCGCAAACAGCTCAACCTGCGTAGATGATGCAAAAAAACCCGCACAAAAACCGTGCGGGCAAAATACTCCCGGACCTTTGCTTGTGTTGCTCAACTGCGAAGCGTCAATGACAGACCTTCCGATTGCATCTGTACCACCGGAAGATTTGCCAGTTTCATGAGGCGGCCAACCTGCTCCATTTCCGGAGAGGACAAGAGCGGATAGTCCCGCTTTAAGGGACCCGCAGCCCTCATCCGCTCTAAATCAGCCTCCGGCAGCAAGACCTTCAACAAGAGCTCATCATCATCATGCGTGCCGTAGCGCTTACGCAGTTCCTCGATGGTCGGTTGTTCTGGCGGATTGTCCTTAACGAACTTGGCGCGCGGACTGCTCAGGATTTTGTCCAGGATATTCGGTTCGATGGGCGCCACGGTCTGGCCATAGTTCCCCAACGCATACTCGATGATTTCGTCCGGGATAGTCTTGTACCGTTCCCCGTGTATGAGGTTCAGAACAGCCTGAATGCCAACGAGCTGACTGAACGGCGTCGCCATGCCTGGATAGCCAAGCTCTTTGCGAACAATGGCGACTTCCGTCAGGACCTCATCCAACCTGTCCGACATTCCGTGCTGAGCAAGCTGGGCCTTCAGCGTACCGGTCATGCCTCCTGGAATCTGATGTTGGACCGAGAACAGGTTGTACTCCGCGGACTGATTAACCAGGAACCCGGCGGCTTTGCCGACTTGCTCCATGCGGTCCGCCACCACCTGAAACTGGCGCTTGTCGAGCGAGTGGGTGTGCCCCAACAACTCCAGATTGTGGACCATGATTTCGGTCGACGGTACTGACGGACCATTTGCCATGGGTCGGCTGGCGGTGTGAATAACGGACACACCGAGTTCGATGGCGTCCAGGTAGTTCTTCGCCGATTGGCCCAGGAGGTTATTTGCGTGCATCTCGAGCGGCTTTCCTCGCGATTTTGCCTTGATGGCAGGAATCAGCGTAGCCATGCGTTCCTTGGTAATCACGCCCGCAGTGTCATACAACAGCAGCGTATCGATGTCCGGCGACGCCGACAGCTTGTCCGCCTTGTCGGCGTAATACGCGTCGTCGTGAACGGGCGACAAGGTGTACATGAGTGCACCCGTTACCTCGGAGCCGAATTCCTTGGCAACCTTCGCGAGGCGCGTCATTTTGTCGACGTTGTACAGCAAATCGTAAATCCAAAAACTGCGGCAGCCATGCCGGTTCAACTGACGCATCCAAGCGTCCATGATGGCGTCGGACGAGGTTCGGAATGTCCCCATGGCGTTCGAGCGCATACCGGAACGGAGGACCGTTCGCGGCATCGCCTCGACCAACGCGTCAAGCGAGTCCCACGGATTTTCCTTACAGTATCGAACGAGAACTTCGAAGTGATTCGAACCGGTCAGTTCGATGCGTTTGAATCCCGTCCGGTCCAGGTTGCCCGCTACCGGAAGAGCCATACCCGCCTGAAGACGCATGCCCCAAAGGCTCTGCATACCGTCGCGGAAAGTTTCATCGACAAATTCAATATGTGCCATGGTTTCGCCTTTATGCTTTGAAGCTGGGAAGCAAAGTTGTTTCCAGCCACCGGGTACTAATTCGATTATTTCGGAAGTCGTCGTGACTGACGATTGCAGTCAGCAACGGAATGTTCGTCGCAATGCCCTGAACCTGAAATTTCGACAATGCCTTGATCAGCCGGTCAATCGCTTCCTCTCTCGTGTCCGCGCTGACAATGAGCTTTGCAATCATGCTGTCGTAAAAAGGCGGAACGACCGAGCCCTCCATCACCGCAGAATCGACTCGCACGCCCGGGCCAGTGGGGGGAACCCATCGCGTAATCTTTCCTGGGCTGGGAGCAAAGTTCCGAGCCGGGTCTTCGGCGAGAATGCGCGCCTCGATTGCGTGCCCTCGAGGCTCAATTGTTTCCTGCTGTGGCAACGTCCTGCGACCCAGTGCAACCTCAATCTGCATCTTGATAAGATCGAATCGAGTTATCTGCTCAGAGACGGGATGCTCGACCTGAATCCGCGCGTTAACTTCCATGAAAAAGAACTCTTGACGGTCCACGTCATAGAGGAACTCCACGGTACCAGCGTTGCGGTATGAGATCGAAGACAGAAGGCTGACAGCTGCGGCCCGCAAGCGTGTGCGGACGTCATCCGGCAGTATTGCCGCAGGCGCCTCTTCAATCATCTTTTGGTATCGGCGCTGCACAGAACAGTCGCGCTCGGCGAAGTGAATCACGCCGCCCGCACCATCCCCAACAACCTGAACCTCAAGGTGGCGAGCGCGCTCGACGTAGGTTTCGATATACAGCGTATCGTCACCGAAGGCTTCGCGCGCAGTGGCGGCTGCACGGTCGAACGCGTCAGCCAATTCTTCCGCGTTGCGCGCGACAATCATCCCGCGGCCGCCGCCGCCGGCTGACGCCTTCGTAATGACGGGGTATCCAATCGACTCCGCAACGCGCAATGCCTCATCCTTGTCCGCGACCTTATCGCTGCCCCTGGTCATGGGAACACCCGCTGCTTCGGCCAAACGCTTAGCCGACAGCTTGTCGCCTACCGCACGAATAGAGTCCGCTGTAGGCCCAACGAAGACCACTCCTTCCTGCGAGCACAGTTCCGCCAAAGCCGGTCGCTCGGACAGGAACCCGTATCCTGGGTGAAGTGCCGTGCATCCGGTTGCTACGGCTGCATGAACCACCAGGTTCTGATTGAGATACGAGTCGCGCGATGCTGACGGACCCAGCACCACCGTCTGGCCCGCCTCTCTCGCAGCGGGGCTGTCCGTGTCAGCGATCGAGACGCCAAGAACGGTCTCAATGCTTAACTCATGGGCAGCCTTGATGACGCGCAGAGCGATTTCGCCTCGGTTGGCGACAAACAACCGCTCGGTCTTGGCGGTTACGTTAGCCATTCGTTTGCACCACAAAGAGCGGTTGTCCGAATTCCACGAGGTCGCCGTCCGTGGCCAGGATTTCGCGGACGACACCCTTCACGTCTGCACGCAAGGTAGTGAAAAGCTTCATGACCTCAATGAGACACAGTTCGGTGTCTTCAGTGACCTCCTGGCCAAGCTCAACGAATAGCGGAGCACCCGGTTTCGGCGACCGATAGAAAGTTCCAAGCGATGGCGCCGAGACATGCACACACCCCGGAGGAAGCTCATTATTCCCTCCAGCGGGCGAACTTGGGGCAGCCTCCTTTCGCGTTGACGTCGATGCAACGGCCGCGGCGACAACCGGAGCGCTCGCCGCTCGCGCCTGCGGAGCTGTCGACGAGGAGGTGGATGAAAACGAAGCACGACCGTCGGCATCCTTGCTAAGAAACAGTTCGCTGTTCCCCACGCGAAGCTCGAGTTCTTTCCACTTACTCTGCTCAAACATGCGGACGATAGCTTCGACGTCACCTGAAGAGATTGTCATAACCTTCCTTTATCAAAAATTTGGTCAACTCGAACGTGGCTTGAGGTTCAACCGGGCCGTCCAAAAGAGCGACGGCAGCGACGCTTCGACCTCAATCGACCGCAGATCTATTCATTTGCGAAGTGCGGAATTACGTCGTCAACGCATTTCTCGGGAGCAATCTCACGTCTCCTTCAACTTCGCGCGCAACTCAGTGCGCAACACCTTCCCCGTGCTGTTTTTGGGCAAGACATCGAGAAATACATATCGCTTCGGCCGCTTGTACCGAGCAAGATTGTCGAGACAAAGTTGGTCAAGACTCTCAGCTGACAGGGAGTGTCCCGTTCGTGCAACGACAAATGCCACTACCGCCTCACCCCACTTCGCATCGCTCTCGCCAACGACCGCGACCTCCGCTACGCCGATGTCAGAGCAAAGGACGTCCTCAACTTCACGAGGGTAGATATTCGAACCGCCGCTGATGATGACGTCCTTAGCACGGTCCTTTAGCCAAACGAAGCCACGATCGTCCATCGTGCCCATGTCGCCGGTATGCAGCCACCCGTCACGCACCGTCTCTGCTGTCGCCTGGGGCTGCTTCCAGTACCCGTTCATGACAATGGGACTTCGCACCGCAATTTCACCGGCCTCGCCGGCCGCAACCTCGCGGTTGTCCGCATCGACAATTCGTACATCAACGCCTGACCTGGCGACACCGACTGAGACCAGGCGTTCATCCGTTACATCCGAGGTGTACAGATGCTTCGGCATACCCGTAATCGTGCATGGGCATTCGCCTTGACCGTACGCATTAATGAAACGGGAACCGAACACCTCGATAACGCGCTTCACATCGGACGCGAAGAATGGCGCGCCGCCACCGATGATTGAACGGACATGCCCGATATCGCATCGGGCGATGTCCGGACTATCGACCAGGCGTCGGGTCATCGTTGGCGCCGCGAAAAAAGTGAGGTTCTCGTACTGATTGATGAGCAGCGCGATTTCGCCCGCGTCGACTCCACCGCTCACTGGCAGGACGTTGTTCGCCCCTTTCGCAATGAACGATAACGACATCAGTCCAGCAGCATGGGACTGCGGACCCAGATGCAAGAGAGCGTCGCCGTCTGTAATGTGGTCGAAGTCACACAGGTAGCTCCAGGTCATCAACTGCAGGTTGAGGTGGCTGAGCATTGCCCCTTTAGGACGTCCAGTCGTGCCACTCGTATAAAAGAGCCACGCCAGGTCATCACGTCGGACATCGGTCTGCGCAATAGGCTCATGGAATAGCGAAGCGTAGTCGGGCCCATCGACGCATACCACTCTGACCGGACGCTCTCCGCTGCCGGCCAACAATGCGATGGCCTCCACGTGCTCTTCGGTAGCAAGACAAAGAGACGCGTCACAGTTCTCCAGAATGAAGGCGACTTCCCGTGCGTGTAGTTTCGCGTTCACCGGCACAGCAACGAGGCCCGCGTGCCAAATGGCAAACAGAATTTCAAGGTATTGCGACCTGTTATTCATCGCGAGGACCACGCGATCGCCAACTTTCAAACCAAGTACATTGCGCAAGCCGCCGGCCAACCTCATGACGCGTCCGTACATCTCCGAGTAGGTGAACCGCTGCTCGTCTCCCATCGAAACGGCAGGCCGAGCACCGTATGTCCGGGCAGCGTTTCCAAGCAAGTTAGAAATGTTCATGGGTATCAAGGCTTCCATATGGGCCGACTACAATTCCCGCAATGCGGTTCGATCCGTCCTTCTGAATTGCTTAGACGATGAGACGAGACTCCAACACCCCGCGCACGTCCCGCGTAACGTGCAAGACAGTCGATGCGTAGGCATCGACGCTTCCGTGTGCTGCCGTTATCGCGTCAAAAGCAGCCTCAAGGAATCCCGCCTCGACGGAAGTAATTACGCGGACTGCTTCATCGGTAAGTCCAGCTCCGAATCTTTTTTCCAGATCGGCCCGGATTGCAGCCGTACGCGCAGCAGAATCGCCCGCTGTGTTCGTGAGGAGATAGTCATTGACTACGTCATCTCGGTGAACGCCCATTAGCGTGTGCAAGAGCGCGACAAGAACACCTGTGCGGTCTTTTCCCGCCGAGCAGTAGACGACCGTGGGCCCATCGGACTCCGCGAGCGTATGAAAGTACTGACGAAAGACATCAACAAGCGCCGGCCGAAACGGCAACTCTTTGTAACGGGATGTCAGCGTTTTTCTCGCATCCGCACCTTGCATAGCCTGAGACGCTGCCTCAACGTGCGGAGCGAAGGCCGCGGTTTCGCCATCCGAAGCGATGACTACTCCACTGAAGCCTTCATGACGGCGGCACGGTGCCTTGGCTCGCTCGCTTTTTCCACGCAGATCAATGACCGCATTGAGGCCGAGTGCCCGCAATATGTCGAGGTCGTTCTGGGTGGCTTTGGTGTGCTCACCTGAGCGATAGAGCCTGCCCTCGACCAGTCGTCCCCCTCCTGCAACCGCATAGCCACCGTAGTCCCGAAAATTGTGGATACCCGTTGTAGCCACAATGAGCATAGCTTCACGGCTCGAATTTAAGTGCATCACGACGCAGCCTTTTTCTGGAAAACGGCGATAAAGATAGAGAGCGCATTTCCCACAACCAACGCTCTTCTGGCTGACCAGTCTCTGAGAGAACCAGCGATTTGAGTTTATGAAAATTCTCGAACGAGAGTGAGGTGTGCATGGGCCACGTTTATGTGATGACTGCCACTGGCGAGGCACGTCATCGCAAGGGAGTTTGTGACCGGTGAAGTCGAGGTTCGTCTATTTTTGGAGATGCTGATGGCGAGCGGCGCGCTCTAACGTGCTGACTGACGGACCGGGCACCCAAACGGGTCGCTATCAGCAGCGACGCAGTGTATGCATCCGCGGAGGCGGACACATGTTTTTGCACAGTCTGCCGACTGTGAAATTTTAGTTTGAGCTACAGGCGCTCCCCCGCTTCAGGTTCCCAACATGCGCAGGCTTCCACTTCCGACTGTTAGGCGCACGTCTTTTTCGCTCATTTTTCAGCGGTGTATCGGACTACGCAGGCGAATACTGAGTGTAGTCGACCTTGGTTCCACGCCACCCCTCCCAGCGTTTCTTCCAATAGAGGTTGTGCAGCAGGGTTGTCAGTTCGCCCGGCCCAGGCGTACCGCCCAGGACCGTCTCGTCCACGCTGTCGATTGGCATGATTCCACCGGCAGTAGACGTGAGAAAGGCCTCGTCCGCATTTTTCAGCTGTTCGGCATCCACAGCTTCGACACGAACTGTCAGCCCGAGCTCAGCCGCCAGTTCCATTGTTGTCCGCCGGGTTACGCCCTCAAGCACTCCGTGGTCCGGCGTATATATCACGCGGTCCTTGATAAAGAAGATGTTTGCCCCCGGCGCCTCCGTCAGTTTTCCGTTCGCGTCGCACAACACTGGCAGGTCAAACCCTTCATCACAGGCCTTGAAATGAGCCAGTTGTAGGTCCAGCCAGTGGAAGTTCTTCGCAGTCGGATCGACTGATCGCTCTGGAATCCGAATGAATGAACTAATCTGCAACCTCATCCCCCGCTGACGAACCGAGTCGTCAGCAATAAATCGGTAAGGGACGACATAGGCGTAGAACTGATTTTCGTAGCTGTCCGCGTGGTAAGGCCTTCCTCCCGCGGCAAGCCGGCCGCGGGTGACACACCACCATATGTACGCGTCCTTAGTTCCGGCGTGCTTCACGAGCTCGATCAGAATCTCCGAGGTACGATGATTGTCGAACGGATTTCTAAGGCGAAATTTTGCGCTCGAGCGCGCAAACCGCTCCAGGTGGTCATCGAGACGGAAGATGAGACCTTTGCTGATGCTGACGACATCGTATGCGGCATCGCCATGCCGGAATCCCAAATCCAGAATGGGAATTGATGCTTCGGAGATCGGACAAATCTTCCCCGCATACGCTGCGCCGCTCTCGAAAGCAGGGTCGTGAGGCGCCCGGGCATGCTCCGGATGGCTCAACATTATCTCTTGTACGGGAATGATGCTCATTTCTCGACCTCTCCTTTTCAGTTCGCCTCGATTGGGCATTGCGCGGGATCCAATGGTGGCCGCACCCTTCGACTTTCTGTCCTGGTCGTCAACGCGAGCGCAGAACCGAAGGGCTCTGACTTACACGCCCAAGATTGAAATCACTATTGCTGCGGAATCCTCTCCAAGGAAACCGCCGCCATTTTCGGCCAATGCAACCCGCGCGTTCTGTACTTGACGCTCGCCAGCACGGCCTCTGAGTTGCGTGGTCAGTTCGTGGATTTGCGCCAGACCTGTTGCGCCAATCGGATGTCCCTTTCGCACGAGTCCGCCAGACGTGTTCACGGGAATTCTTCCCCCAAGCCGTGTGTCACCGTCCTTGAGCAAACGAACGCCTTCCCCAGGAGCACACAGACCAAGAGCTTCATAGTAGACAAGCTCCGCTGGCGACGATGCATCGTGAAGTTCGACGCAATTCACATCCTCAGGACCGACGCCAGCGTAGCGGTAGGCTTGCCTTGAAACCGCGGTGGTCAGCTTCTCGTCGCCGTCGTGGTAGTCATAACCGCTCGCCAGGACTGAGCTCAGAATCTTGACTGGTTTTGAGACCCCAAGCTCCCGAGCGGCCTTGGGCGACATAAGCACTGCCGCGCTTGCACCGTCCGCAATGGGCGAGCACATCAAGCGCGTCAAGGGTTCGATAATCATCGGGGCCCCAAGCACCTGTTCGGCAGTTAGAACGTCCCGAAACTGAGCGTTCGGGTTGAGGCTCCCGTGAAAGGAATTCTTGGCAGAGACCGCGGCAAAGTCAGCCGCCGTAGCGCCCGCCGACTTCATATAATCACGGGCCATGCGGGCGTACACGTCCATAAACACAGAGCGTGTTTGACCGGCGCCGCCCTCTGCACGACCTTCATTCAAGACAAACGCGTTCAGGGCTTCGGGATGTTCAACATCGGCGCACCCTGCGAAAACCGAGAATACGCGCTCCTTGTCAGGGTGGTAGAGCTTCTCAACGCCGAAGGCAAGGACGACGTCGTAGGCCCCAAGCGTCACCATGGAAGCTGCCTGCTGGAAGGCCGTGGATGCGGTAGCGCACGCATTTTCAACATTAACGACTGGGACCGATCCCAACCCTAGTCCGCGCAAGATGGCCTGGCCTGCGATGCAAACTTGTCCCGTTGTTACTGCAGCTGCAGCGTTACCGGACCAAACCGCTTGTACCTTATCAATGCTGATGCCCGCATCTTCCAGCGCCTCACGAATTGCCTCGTGTGCGAGGCTTGAGAGGGAACGGTCAGAGTGACGACCAAATCGTGTAGTTCCAACACCAGCGATAAATGCGTTTTGCTGCATCACTTACTCCGCAATCGAATGATTTCAAGGCATGCACTCCACCGCTTAGCAGCCGGAGAACTTCCCGCCGTCGCTGACAATCACGGAGCCAGTCATGAACCCCGCATAAGGTGACGACAAGAAGAGAATCGCCGGCGTGATGTCATCGACGCGGCCATGTCGGCCAATCGGGCGCACCTTCAGCTCGCCGTTGAGAGCAGACGCGGGAAGCTCTGCGCCTACACCCCATCCGGAAATGGACTCCTCAATGGCACCATGACACAAACAGTTGGACCGCACGCCGTCAACGCCAAGTCGAAGCGCTTCCATACGAGTCATGTTGACTATCGACCCCATGGCTGCCGAATGCACCGAAGACCCCGTTGGGCCGCCCATGAGGCCGAGATTCGTTGCGACGTTGACGATGTTTCCTCTTGATTGCTTCAGGCTGCCCAAGGCCCGCTGTGTGCAGAACGTCGCCGCCTTGAACGTGCCATTGATTGCGGCGTCCCAGTCTTCTGGAGTCACGTCTTCAAACTTAATGTCTGCTCTGAATCCGCTCGCATGCACCAGCACATCCATGCCGCCCAGTTTCTCAACGGCCGTATCAACCACAGCACGGCATCCGCTCACTTCACTGATGTCGCCAACTATGCACGTCAATTTTTCGGCATGAGCCAGCTCTTTGGACAGTTCTTCGGAGAGCGACTGACTTGGTACCTGAACGGCCACGACGGCGCCATGTTCAAGATAGGCCGCGGCTACCGCTCGTCCGATAGGTGAACTGCCACCGGTAACCAGAACACGCTTCCCAGTAAAATCAATTTGCATTTTCATAATTTTCCTTTGGATTCGAGAAAAACCTATGCGCGGTCGAGTTGCGCCGCTCTCAACGCTTTCGCAAACTTCGGCGCGGCCCTCTTCACGCACAAAACAATCTGGTCGGCCTGCTCGGTCGTGAGCGTCAGCGGGGGCGCAATGGCGGCAATAACGCGGCCGTGTCCGCCGCGCACAATCAGTCCTTCGTCAAGACACGCCTGACTGAGTAGCCCACCAACAGAGGCGATATCACTAAACGCGCGTCGAATCTCGGGGACAGCATCGAACTCGACCCCAATCATCAAACCCTTGCCACGGATGTCGCTCACAAACTCGACGCCATCGAGTTCCTCTCTCAGGCTCGAAAGCAAGTAACTGCCGATTCGTGTCGAGTTTTCCAGTAAGCCCTCTTTATCGATGATGTCGATATTCGCAAGAGCGACAGCAGCTCCAACCGGGTGACCGGACGTGGTGAAACCGTGCCCGAAGAAACCATCAGCCTCTTTCTCGTTGTAGAGAACTTCGCAGATGGCGTCCGAAACCAAGCACGCCGACATCGGGAAATAGCCACTTGTCAGTCCCTTGGCGACCGTTATCAGGTCGGGCTTCATTTCCAGCCCTGGACCTGCAAACCAACTGCCGGTGCGACCAAAGCCGGTGATAACCTCATCTGCAATCAAGAGAACGTCATGCTTTTTCAGTACCTTCGCAATCTCACGGAAGTAGCCCGCGGGCGGAGGTATCACCCCGGCGGACCCTATAATCGGCTCGGCGATGAAGGCTGCGACCGTTTCGCTTCCCTCTGTCTCAATCATCTTGTCGAGCTTGTTCGCCAGGTACAGCGAGAAATGCTCTTCGCTGATGATGCCGGCTGGACGGCGGTGATACTCGGCAGCATCGGTGTGCAGGACACGGTCAATTGGCAAATCGAATGACCGGTGAACAACGCTAAGACCGTTGACACTGCCGGCACCGAGGGTCGTTCCGTGGTATCCACCCCACCTCGCAATGAGCTTCTTTTTTTCGTGCTTTCCCCGGACGTTGTTGTAGCGCCAGACAAGCTTTATCTGAGTGTCGTTCGCCTCTGAGCCACTGTTCGCGTACGTAACTCGCTCCATGTTGTCCGGTGCAATTTCCAGCAAGCGCTCGGAGAGACGGATGAGCGGCTCGTTGCTGAAGTTGCTGAAACTATGGAGAAAACTCGTTTTCTCCATCTGCTCTGTCGCCGCCTTGATGATTTCGGTTCGGCCGTAGCCAACATTCGCGCACCAAAGACCTGAGCCTGCGTCGAGGAATTCCCGCCCATCGGCATTTTTGAGCACGATACCGTTGGTCGAAGTCATAACATTCACGTCTTTGCGGGGTTGAGATTGCAAGGACGAAAAAGGATGCATGATGTACTTTCGGTCGAGCGCCTTAAGATCTTCGATAGTTGCAGTGGTCATTCACGGTCTCCAGCGACGCCGGAACTCGGCTCAATTGCGGCCGCCCCAAGAGCGGGCGGCTGTTGACCCGCCATCGTTCGAGATAACAGAACCCGTAAAGTAGGCTGCTGCATCCGACGCGAGGTAAGCGATGGTAGATCCGCACTCTTCGATACTCCCTAGGCGTTCCAGCGGCACGCATGCCTCGATGAACTGGAACACTTGACCGTTAAGTTTGGCGTTCTCAGCCGCGATAAGCGGGGTGTCGATGTATCCCGGACACAGCATGTTCACTCGAACGCCATAAGGCGCGAGCTCCAAGGCGAGCGATTGCCCAAGGGAAATCATCCCGCTTTTCGCAGCTGCGTACACATGGCTATCTGTTGGTCCAGCACAAATACCCGCCGTCGACGCTGTGAAAATAACGTTACCGCGTGTCTTCTTCAATTCCGGAAGGGCATATTGAGTAAGAAAAAAGGCTGAACGGAGATTCGTATTGATGACGCGGTCGAAATGCTCCTCGGAGAGGTCCTCGAGGTAACCCAATTCGCCGATGCCAGCATTGTTGACCAAACAATCGAGGCAGCCCATCTGCGCCACGGCCTGTTCGACAATAGATTTGCACGAATCTAGATCAGCCACGTCCCCGATGACGGGAACGAGACGTTCGCCTCCGCCCAACTTTTGAATCGTGTCGCGCACGCGCGTCATATCGCGGCCATGGATGGCCACAACCGCACCTTCTTCGAGCAACTGGGTCGCCGCGCCATAGCCGATACCCATCGTGCTGCCCGTCACCAGTATCTTCTTTCCCACTAGCTTCATGTCAGTATCCTCTATGCAGCGATTCTTTCCGTTGGAGGGAGCTCGCAGTCCGCCGGCAGACTCGGCTGGCATCAACTCTCAAATTCACGCCCGTATTGGCTTAAAAGTGATTCGAACCGCGGTAGGATCAGGTCGTAAAGACCATCGAAAGATGGGTCCTGTCCAGGAAGAACGACATCCATTCCCTTCGATACCTCCTCAGGTGTGAGGAAGAAGTAAGGGTCGAGGATGTGTTCTGCACATTCAGTGCACAGACGCAGCGCCGACATGATTTGGAATGCGTGAACTTCACGCAGACGCTGCTGCAGTTGTTCACCGTTGATTTCGCCGTAGTAGCACTGCAGTGCATACCGCGTCATTTCATCGTCCGCCTCTCCCCACATCAACATTTCGGCGACATCCCACATCGGATGCCCATACGCGCCTCCGTCCCAATCGATAAACATGATCTGACCGTCAGGGTCGAAAATCATGTTCACGAACACCATATCGTTGTGGGTCAGGACCGGAAGATAGGGCTGAATTGCCTTTTCGAGCCGATTCGTAATCTCCCGGAATCTGGGCACCATGGCGACCCATTTCGACGGCTGGAAACCATTGGCTTCCTTTCCGTTTTCCATGGCCTTCAGGTAGCGCCTCACCGAGTCGAAAGGCCACCAATAGCTGATTGTTTGCTCTACTGCATGGGAGCCGTTGTGCAGCTTTCTCATGCTGTCGATGATCTGCCTCACGATGGCTCGGTCTTTCATCTGCTCAAGCTGCACACCGTCACCGTGCACGAACTCGGTGACGGTGAGGTTCGGTTCAGCATAAATTAGTCGCGGACCAACGCCGAGCGTGTGTGCCGCGATAGTGCACTGGACGATAGCGGTCTGCCTTGTCCGGAATTGGTCAAAACCGATTCGGACCGCGAATCTCTCTCCGGAAATGGTTGTCACGAAGAAGGTCCGGTTTTGAAGTCCTCCAAATTTCTGCTCGACTTCAATCGGGCCGTCCCAAATCGAAAGTGTCCGGATGTGCGCCTCGGTCTGCGCTGGCGTCCAAGACCGACGCACGTGCGAAATCTCTTCGATCCGCGACAGATGCGCTGCTGTGGTACCGGATTGTCTGATGTCCATCAATCTTCCTGAATTCAAAAGATGAGTTTTGCAGGGGTGACAGTGAAGGATGCCTCCGAAGACGATGCATCTCTACATCCAAGCCACGCGATGCCTCAATTCAAAAGTTTTAGCTCGTAAGGCTCGAAATTACTTGCGGCCGGTCGTTCGAACCGGCCGTGAATTCGAAGTAATTCCAGCCTTGTAGTCCACCGGGCGGATATGTTCTCGGACTATTTAAGAGGTGACGAATCACCCAATCCGTCCACCCTTCTATTGGTTGCTGGCTACAGATTACGATTGAGACGAGAGGAGAAAAAGGTGAGCATCGGACAACTACCGGTGTGGAGAGGTCCAGTTGCCGAACGACTGTCTGAAGTCGCGCCGCTTAACCCGGCCACAAATCTACGAAACCTTAAGGTCGAGCCAATTCATGCCCTCCCGTTCTCACCGACAGACTTCCAAGGCCACGGTAGACCGCGTTTCGGTTTTGTGAACCACCGACATCAGATAACCGCATGTCCGGCCAACGCCTCGCAATAGCGCGAAACGTAACCTCTGCCTCCAACTGAGTGAGTGATGCCCCGATGCAGACATGCGGACCTTGCCCGAATGACAGATTTGACCCCTCTCGCCTCTTGATATCCAAACGGTCGGGAGAGGTATACCTCTCGGGGTCGCGGTTTGCCGAACCAATCAACGCAATGACCAATTGCCCGCGCTCCAGTTTGCGTCCATGGAGCACGTGGTCTGTAGTGACACGCCGTCCTGTGTATTGAACTGGGCTGTCATAGCGCAGGAGCTCACGAACCGCTCCGGGCGTGAGCTCGGGAGCCGCCAGAAGCGCGTTCCATTCTGGCGGATTGGCCAAGAGCGCCCGCATTCCGTTGCCGAGCAGATTTCGCGTTGTCTCGTAGCCTGCAAACAGCATCATTGCGCATTGGGTGACGAGTTCTGGCTCCGAAGCTAACTCCCCTCGCACTTCAGCAGTTATCAACGACGACACGAGGTCATCATCGCAACCGAACGTTCGACGGCTCGCAATCACTTCCTTAAAAAAGCCGTACATTTCAAGAAGGCTGGTCTGGGCTCGCCTCCTTAAGTCCAGGTCTGGCTCCGGGGAGCCGATAAAAGCGGACAAATCTGCCGACCATTCGTGGAGACGGGGTTCGCGTAAATTTTCGATTCCCAACACCCGAGCGATAACCAAGGCAGGCAGCGGGGTAGCTATCTCACTCACGAAATCGAACTCGCGGGTCGCGCCGACACCGTCGATCAACCCAAGTACTGTTGCTTCGACGAACTCACGAGAAACTCGGGAAACAGCTTCCTTCATCGCGCGATTCAGGACTCGCCTCAGACGACCATGGTCTGGAGAGTCAAGAAACAGCATCGCTCGACTAAAAAGCTTCTGGAACGGACAGAGTTCCAACTTGTCTTCGAGCTTTCCCGCCGTTACCCAGCCTCCCGTGCGACGCGCGGAATATCGACGACTCTGCAACACCTCCGCAATATCTCGATGACGCGTGACAAGCCAAGCGCCGCCAAAAAACTCGTCGCTCCAGTGGATCGGGCCCGCGTTGCGCAGCTGTGCATATGTTGGATACGGGTTTTCGAGAAAACCCGTTGTGAGGATATTCATCAACGTATTGCTCGATACAAAGACAGTTAGACAAAAGCTCTTACCGGCCCTCCGCGAGCATCATTGAAAGTCCTGAGCGCGGAGCGACTCGCAATAGCTGACTCGTCCGCACACTCTCTTCCGATGGCTGTACGGACCGTGCCCGGGAGGCGGGTCGGGATGTGCTGTCCAAAGCCGCGCAATATCGCAATGTCCCGCCTGGTCGCCCCGCAACACATCGTGTCCCGTTTGGCTCCCGTGAAGGTCCGGCTTGCAACACGTACCGAGACTACATTACGGAAATAGGCGAAGACAGGTTCGAAACGGACAGCAAAAGTGCAACGAAAGACACGACCGCCTTCAAGTATTCGACAACCATCTGATGTGCATCGCTCGCACAGGAATCTGTCCGCTTAGGACCTCTTTAAACCTACACAAACGTGGACAATAGATTCGCATCGGAGAAGTGTGCGTCCTCGTCCCCAGTGACAACCAACGGACGTGCATCCAAACGGGCAAAAATTCGGAATGACCTCGGCGATGGTGAACAACTCGAAATCTCAGGCGTCAGTGTCCGGTGGCGAAGCCGGAGCTAGTGCTAACTTGGCGTGGCAACAACGCAGCGCACGTCACGTCTGGCATCCGTGCTCGCAGATGCAGCGCGCCGGCGTCGCGCCTCCCCTGCCTATTGCGCGAGCACAGGGGCCATGGCTCGAAGATTACGAAGGTCGACGCTACTTCGACGCCAACAGTTCGTGGTGGGTCAATCTCTTCGGGCATTCCGACGCCGGGATAAACGCAGTGCTTCGAAATCAACTCGTAACTCTGCCCCACGTCATGCTTGCAGGCTGCACGCATGCGCCAGCGGTGGAGCTAGCCGAACGGCTGAACGCCCTGACCGGGGGAGTATTAGGCCATGCGTTCTACGGAAGCGACGGAGCATCCGCCGTTGAGATTGCACTAAAGATGAGCTACCACTACTGGCGCAACAAGGGAGTGGCCGGGAAAAGGGAATTCGTATGTCTTCGCAGCGGCTACCATGGCGAGACGCTCGGTGCATTGTCTGTGACCGACGTTGCGCTATTTCGTCATGTCTATGACCCGTTGCTGCTGCACCCTCACCTGGTCATGTCGCCTGACTCCCGCGCTGCGCGAGACACCGAGACCAACGAAGACGTGGCGAACCGCGCCCTTCAAGAAGTCCGCGCGCTATTCGAAACGCGACATCTGGACATCGCTGCGATAATTATCGAACCGCTGGTCCAGTGTGCCGGGGGTATGGCAATGCACGACGCGGTCTACCTGCGCGGGCTGCGTGCCCTTTGCGATAGATTTGATATTCATCTGATAGCAGACGAAATAGCTGTCGGCTGTGGCCGTACGGGCACCTTCTTCGCTTTCCAGCAAGCGGCACTGCCTGGTGCACCTGCTATCTGGCCGGATTTCCTCTGCCTTTCGAAAGGAATCACCGGCGGATACCTTCCACTTTCTATTGTTCTGAGTCGTGACGCTATCTTCGACGCATTTCTCGACGATGACGTCTCGCGTGGATTCCTTCACTCTCACTCGTACACGGGCAACGCGCTAGCATGCCGCGCGGCGCTAGCTGTACTGGACAGGTTTGAGGAAAACAACGTCCTTCGCAAGAATCAACGCGTCGGGTTGACTCTAACGAAAGCATTGGCAGAGCTCGCGGCTGACCACCGCATTGAGAGTTTCAGACAGTGCGGCATGATATGGGCATTTGACGTCCGTGACGAATTTTCCGGTCCGCAATTCGCTGAACGTTTCCACATGCAGGGTAGACGGCACGGTCTGCTGATTCGTCCGATTGGACGCACAGTGTATCTTCTGCCACCGTACGTTCTGAACAACGAGCTTGCGCACTGGCTCGCGGAGAGGACACTGGAAACCGTCAACGATACGCTTTCGCAACTCGACGACCATCGACACACCGCAGGGTCCGAGGTCACGTTGCCCTGAGTCCGACCACACGGCCACGTTCACCGCTTGCTGCCTCGTGAGTTATCAATCATTACAGTGTCACCCCGCCGGACACCTCAATTGCAGCACCGTTAATGTAGCTTGCGTCGTCGCTCGCCAAGAACGCATAGACACTCGCGACCTCATCGGGCAGCCCCAGGCGTCTCTGCCAGCACGAACTGCGCATCTTGCCAAGACTATCCTCTGGTATCTTGAGCAGGCTGGTTGTACCGATAAATCCAGGACAAACAGCATTGACACGAATTCCCATCGGACCAAACTCACGTGCCCAGCTTTTTGTTAAACCGATAACGCCGAACTTGCTAGCAGAGTAATTCGACTGCCCGAAATTGCCATAGACGCCGACAATGCTGGATGCATTCAGCACCACGCCGCGTCTATGTTTAAGCATCACGTCCACAACGGCCTGAGTGCAGTTAAAAGCGCCTTTGAGATTGACATTCATGACGGCGTCGAACTGCTGGTCGGTCATTTTGACAAGCCGTGCATCCTGAGTGATGCCAGCATTATTTATCAGAATGTCGATCCGGCCGAATCGCCGGCACACCTCCACGACCATCAAATCAATACCGGTGCGACAGGTCACATCCAGCGGAAAACACGCAACGCGACGGCCAATCTGCTTGAGCTTTGCCCATTCTTCGCCTAGCTGCGCATGGGCGATATCGCACATGACTACGACAGCCCCCTCCTCTGAAAGTCGTCGCACCGTTGCGAGCCCGATTCCATCTGCCGCACCCGTCACGACCGCCACCCTGTCCTTGAGCTTCATATTGGTATTTCCAAAGCTCCACGTTGCGGTGATGCAGCTGAATTGAGGACGTTCCACGTAGCCAAACCACTGGCGTAGAGCTGAAACGCGGTGGCCAGCATAACCGCATGGCTATAGTAGGGGTACCTGAGATCATCAAGCTCTCGGCAAGCTGCAGTTGCGTGCTATTGCTTAAGCGCCTGCAACTGGCGCTTCTCTATCGGGTTGTCGCTTTCGGTCCCCAATAAAACTTGAGGGTCGCACATTTGCCCATCAATCTCGACCCAACCCATGTAGTTGTCACCCGCCGCCCATCCGAGCAATTGCTGGACTTCACTTGGTAGCGACTTCACCTTCTCGACGGGCAGGCTCAAATATTGATTTTCTTCCTGACGAAGATTTCCCAGGTCAATCGACATGGTGACGCCGAGTCTGGCCGTCTCAGTCTTGTTTTGACCGCCAGCGTGATACAGCGAGCCGACCCAAATCAATGCAGAACCGGCAGTCATCTCCGTGGAGATGGCTTCGGCCCGCGACGGCTGTCGTTCGTCATCCCATTTATGGCTACCTGGGATGACTAGCGTGCCGCCGTTTTCAGCGGTGAAATCCGAGGCGGCGACCATGATTTGAAGCCGCGCCTCACGTGCGAAAGTGGGATGCCGCCAGGAGAATACCGTGTCGTCGCGATGAAGTGGTTGCTCCCCTTGCCCCGGTCCAATTTGAATCGCCTGTGTCATGCCGACCTGAATCATCGGCGTCACCGCCACCCGATTTTCGCCAAACCACACATCAACCGGCTTTTTAAGAATTGAATCGGCTGCTCCCTTGTACAGAGGGTGCAAAACGATATCGACCATGCGGCGCGACCGTGCGAACAAAGCACCGGCACGTCGCGTATTGACACCTGCGAACGTCGGATCCTCTCCAAACGGCGTGACATTCAAAATAGGTTCAAGGTCGGCGTTCAGTTCGCGGAGTGCGTCTGCCGACAGGAAGCCTTCTATGATTACGCCTCCATCCCGTTCAATCACGGCCACAACATCTTCAACGGTCGCCGCGTTAGTAAGTCTTGTTAGTTTCGACTGTGACATTTTTTCCTCATGGGTTATTCCACTGGAATCTTCACTCCGTGAAATCCGTGACGCCTTATCTCATGTTCAAGAGCCGAATCTAGATTTTTGGTCACCTGAAGTTTCAATCAATACTCCAGACCGACGAGGCTCAGTTATCCGCACTCCCTCTATGTGAGCAATTCTGAACAGCCCGTCAAGACCTCGCCTTCCGGATTTCCCTCCAGTCTATGGTTTGGTCTTCGGTATCGACATGTGAAGGCAGGACAATCAAGATGTGACACATGGCCACCGACCTTCATGGCGAATCAGACAGGCCGTGAAGCGGCCTGAGGTTGACAACACGTCGCGCCTGCGTCGAGGTGAAAGTTGGCCATGCGCCTAACTCTTTCTGGCCTGGATGGACATTGCACATACAGCGGATGTCGATAGAATCAATTTGTCAATGTATGAGCTTGCCGGCAAGACGGCACTTACCGGACCAATATCCCATGCGGCAACTCGTCGTCAATGCGCGGTTCGCTGTGCGCCTTCGCATCGCCTCATCTATCTAGTTATCCTAACTTTCTGTCAAACTCTTTACCAATATCAACAAGCTTTCCTATAAAGAGCGCCTCACCTGCGAAGCGCTGTCAGGCAAACTGCAGGGGGACCGCGAATGCATCTGAATTTTCTACTGCGTCGTAGCCTTTGTAGGGCAAATCGAATCTCTGCCACTTTTGATGTCGAGCGGATTCTGGTTTGTACCTATTCTACAACCAGTGGTCCTTCACATTGACCTCAGCGCACTTAGAAATGACCTCGACGCACATTTCAGCAGGATTTTGGCTCCTTAAACTCAAAGGGAATGAATAGCCACTGACACACAGCAGGGGCGCCCAATGTTTCATATGAATCGGATTTCGGACGGAGCGTCACGTTCCTCGAAGAATATCTCACTGGCAACCCGGCGAAAATTGAAGGTAACGCGATGAACAACCATCACCCCAGCCTCGCCCGCACCGAAAGACTCTCCCTGTTAATTGTCGCGACCTTGGCTTGGCTGAGTTTTGCAAGTCTCCCCTATGAGGTCGCGAGTCTTTCAAGTCGCTTTGGCGTGAACGAGGCGATAGCGGGCTGGATAGCTTCCGCCGAACTCCTTGCGCTGGCCATCGCGGCGGTAGTCGCCGGCCGTTCGATTGAATTTCGTGATAAGCGACTTCTCTCGGTTACGGCGGTCGCAATCGCTATAGCGGGCTCTCTCCTGTCGACTTTCGCGGAAAATTCCACCACAGCGACCGTATCGCGCCTTGTCGTTGGCGCAGGACTCGGGGTGTTAACTGCTACTACAAACGCACTGCCTGCGATGTACAAAGGCCCGGAGAAAACATACGCGCAGATGTTGCTGACGATGTCGTTCATGTTCTCTGCGCTCATGTATTGCGTCCCATCTGCTATCAGTGAATTCGGACCAAGGGGGTTCGATTTTGTCGAGATCCTCTTGCTCGTCTTTGTCGGTCTTTTTTCCTTTGGCGTTCCACGCGCGAAGCTCAAGCGACCGGTTATAAGCAGCGTCAGCTCCTCCCCAAAAGCCATGATGCCAGCTGGCGTCATGCAGGTACTTGTTTCCATATTTGCAATGTTTGCATCGCAGGCGGTCTGCTGGACATTCGCCGAAGCCGCCGCGCAAGTCTTGCATTTAACCGAAGCGGAGGTAACCACCGCGTTTACCGCTTTAGCTCTGGCACAAATCCCAGCGGCGCTTGCGGCTACATGGCTAGGAACGCGACTTGGCTACCGCCTGCCCATCGTCATCGGGCTGATTCTGCTAATCGCAATTTCATTTGGAATGTACGTCGTCCCGACGCGATCGCTTTTCTTGGCGTCGACCATCACGCTTTCCGCTGCCCTGACCTTTACACTTCCCTATGTCCAAGCCCTTCTTGCGGAGCTCGACGATACAGGCCGCAGTGCCGCTATCGGCGGCGCAATTCTAAACCTTGGTGCTGCCGCCGGTCCGGCGCTGGGCGCGTTGTTCTTTTCTCTCGGGGGATTGCACTACATTGGTTTCAGTTCCGCTGTTTTGCTTGTTATCGCTCTCGGGCTGGCACTGAGCGGTGTGCATCTTTTTCAAAAGACGCGAACCGTATCTATTGCCTAGGGAAAGAGGCCGTGTGCACCGAAATGGTCATGGACAATATGAGTCGAAATGGGGTCGCCGACATCGATGTTCGCTGCGCGGATACTGTTTCATGAGCAGCTCCGCGTCCACGCTTATCAAAAGCAAGTTGGGCGGACTCCGCCAGCCACACATTCGCATAAGCCGCACGTCTTCGAAACAGCAAGCGAAGCCAGTTCGAAATGCCATACCGTGGCTGTCTACGCAGCACCTTCCCCGCCCGTGCCTCATCGAAGCGCAGAAGCAGCCGAAAAAGACACCTGCTCGCCGCTCTTCGGCGCTCGCTTGGCAACGGTCTGACAAGCCACTAATTACGAACTACTGAAATGGATATGCGCGATGAGCGAATCAAAAATTTCCGCATGCAGTACTAATCTCATATCGAAAAGCGCTGTAAAGCGATGGCAGGTTTCAGATCTGGTCTCACTCTACGAGCGGCCGTTCATCGACTTGCTGTTCAGTGCGCAACAAGTACATCGCGAGCATTTTTCCCCAAATACGGTACAGCTATCTACCCTTCTCTCTATCAAGACAGGGGGGTGTGAGGAAGATTGCGCGTACTGTCCGCAGTCGGCGCATCACGCTACTAATGTGAAAGCCGCCAAACTTATGACCGTGGATGAAGTCCTCGCTGCTGCACGACTGGCGCAACAGAGCGGCGCAACTCGCTTTTGCATGGGCGCGGCATGGCGGAACCCGAAGGACCGACATCTCGAGCCCATAAAAGACATGATTCGAGGCGTGAAAGCAATGGGTATGGAGACCTGCGTGACACTCGGCATGCTGGAGGCGCGCCAAGCGAAAGCTCTGCGTGAAGCTGGCCTCGATTATTACAACCATAACCTCGATACATCACCCGAATTCTACGGTCAGATTATCTCCACACGCACATACCAAGACCGTCTGGACACGCTCGAGCATGTCCGCGACGCTGGAATCAACGTTTGCTGCGGCGGGATTGTAGGAATGGGGGAATCTCGGCGAGAGCGCGCGGGACTAATTGCGCAACTCGCCAATATGGAGCCCTACCCAGAGTCGGTACCTATCAATAATCTCGTTCAGGTTGACGGTACACCGCTGGCTGGTATTGCACCCCTCGACCCTTTCGAGTTTGTGCGCACCATCGCCATAGCACGCATAACGATGCCCCGCGCAATGGTCCGGCTGTCAGCCGGCCGCGAAAAAATGGATGAAGCCCTGCAGGCCCTTTGTTTCGCTGCCGGAGCCAATTCAATTTTCTACGGGGACCAGTTGCTCACGACGAGCAATCCACAAGTTGACGCCGACCGGCGGCTGCTTGAACGCCTTGGCATACGGGCAGAGGGTTCACAGCCGATGAAGCAGGCGCAGGCGTGTGCCCCCTCTTGTGAGCACGCACAGCATCAGGCGCCCTCAAAGGCAAGCCAAGCTGCATGAACAAAGCGTAGGAACTCGACGCCGGTATTTTTCGATACTGGAGGAGAGACGTCGAGCTCGACGTCCCTCCTGTTTACACACGTCCAAGCTTACCCATTTGATTGCCTAGATGGCTCGTGCCATCAGTTGTTACATGCAACGGAGACCCAGAAATGCATATCGGAGTGCCTACCGAAGGGAGGGCGTACGAGACACGAGTCGCCGCCACGCCCGAAACAGTGAAAAAATATGTCGCCCAAGGACATCGGGTGACTGTGCAGAGCGGTGCAGGCATAGCGGCAAGCTATCTCGACGGCGCTTTCGCTGCTGCCGGCGCAGAGATTGTCGATGCGGTAACTGCATTTGGCGCGGACATCGTTCTAAAGGTCCAATCTCCCAACGAAACCGAGCTGCCTTTGTTGAGGCGCGGTGCGACACTTATAGGGATATTGGACCCTTTCGACAAAGATAGCGCCGCCAAGCTGGCGGCTACCGGCGTCACCGCTTTCGCTCTGGACTCAGCGCCGCGTACGACGCGCGCGCAAAGCCTCGACGTTCTCTCGTCTCAGGCCAATATTGCCGGTTACAAAGCTGTGCTGTTGGCTGCAGGCTTATATCCGCGCTTCATGCCGATGCTCATGACCGCGGCAGGCACGGTGAAAGCGGCTCGAATACTTGTTTTAGGCGCGGGCGTTGCAGGCCTTCAGGCCGTTGCAACGGCCAAGCGGCTCGGTGCAGTGATTGAAGCGTCGGACGTTCGCCCAGCTGTGAAGGAGCAGATTGAATCGCTCGGTGCCAAATTCCTCGACGTGCCTTATGAAACAGACGAGGAGCGGGAAGCGGCTAGTGGCGTCGGCGGTTACGCACGCCCAATGCCGCCGGGCTGGCTGGCGCGTCAGGCCACCATCGTTCATGAGCGTGCGAAGCAGGCTGACATCCTCATCACGACCGCCCTCATTCCGGGTCGAACGGCCCCGACTTTGATTTCTGTTGAGACAGTCAAGGCAATGAAGGCAGGCTCCGTAATCATTGACCTTGCTGCCGGCCGCGGTCCGCAATACGAGGGGCGGCCAGGCGGTAATTGCCCTCTTACCGAAGCCGACGCGGTTGTCACAAAGCATGGGGTATTGATTGCCGGATACACCAATCTGGCCTCCATGGTGCCTTCGGACGCATCTGCACTCTACGCACGCAATATGCTCGACTTCCTGAAGCTGATACTCACGCCGGCGGGAACCTTGAACATCGATTTCTCTGACGACATCATCGCGGCCACACTACTAGCCAAAGACGGTGAACTCACACGCAAGGCTTGAGGAGAGACGGGAATGGAAGTCATTAACCATACAGTGATTAACCTCATTATCTTCGTTTTAGCCATTTATGTCGGCTACCACGTTGTCTGGAACGTCACACCCGCATTGCATACGCCGCTGATGGCTGTCACCAATGCAATTTCGGCAATCGTCATCGTAGGAGCGATGCTTGCGGCCGGCTTGACTGTCGGAGGAACCGGCAAGTTCTTTGGCACGCTCGCTGTTGGACTGGCTGCGGTAAACGTATTTGGCGGTTTTCTCGTGACCCGACGAATGCTAGAGATGTTCAAGAAGAAGGGACCGAAAAAGCTGACAAAGGAGAATTCGAAATGAGTATGACCGTCGTCACATTGCTGTATCTCGTTGCGTCGGTGTTCTTCATTCAGGCGCTCAAAGGGCTGTCGAATCCCAAGACTGCTCGGGCCGGCAACATGTTCGGCATGGGTGGTATGGCGATCGCGATTTTGACGACCATCGCTCTGATTTCAAAGCAGGCGTCGACCCTCGGTTCGAATCTTGGTCTGGGCATGGGTCTTTTGCTCGCCGGACTTATTGTCGGCGGCGCTGTCGGTGCACTCGTAGCGGCCCGGGTCGAGATGACCGAAATGCCAGAGCTCGTCGCTGCCATGCACTCACTGATTGGCCTTGCCGCGGTTTGCATCGCTTACGCCGTCGTATCCGAGCCATCGGCGTTCGGTCTCGTATCGCCAGATAGTCCGAATACAGGGTTCCTGCCATATGGCAACCGTATCGAACTTTCCGTCGGCACGTTCGTCGGTGCCGTCACCTTCTCCGGGTCAGTGATAGCTTTCGGCAAACTGGCTGGTAAATACAAGTTTCGGCTCTTTCAGGGGGCGCCCGTCATCTACGCAGGTCAGCACTTCATCAATCTGTTGCTCGCAATTGCGATGGTTAGCTTCGGCGTCGTTTTCTTTGTCACGCAGTCGTGGCTGCCGTTCATCGCCATGACCCTGATTGCCTTTGCTCTGGGCGTGCTAATCATCATCCCGATTGGCGGCGCAGATATGCCCGTTGTCGTGTCAATGCTCAACTCCTATTCGGGTTGGGCTGCGGCTGGCATCGGCTTCTCGTTGAACAACGCAATGTTGATTATTGCTGGTTCACTGGTTGGTTCGTCGGGCGCGATTCTGTCGCACATCATGTGCCACGCAATGAACCGCTCATTCCTCAACGTATTACTAGGCGGGTTTGGCGCTGAACCAGGCGCCGTCGTTGGCGCAGTGGGACAGGAGCAACGCCCCGTGAAGGCAGGTTCAGCGGACGATGCATCTTTCATGCTAGCCAACGCCGAGTCGGTTGTTATCGTGCCTGGTTATGGCTTGGCCGTCGCTCGCGCACAACATGCGTTGAAGGAATTGACGGACAAACTGGTCGAGAAAGGCATTGATGTTCGCTACGCGATTCACCCAGTGGCCGGACGGATGCCCGGCCATATGAACGTATTGCTAGCTGAGGCCGAGGTACCGTACGACCTCGTGTTCGAGATGGACGACATCAACAACGAGTTCGGGCAGACCGACGTCGTCCTGGTGCTCGGCGCGAATGACGTCGTGAACCCGGCAGCGAAAACGGACCCGAAGTCTCCAATTTCTGGCATGCCAATTATTGAAGCGTACAAGGCGCGTACCGTGATTGTTAACAAGCGTTCGATGGCGGCAGGCTACGCAGGCCTTGACAATGACCTGTTCTACATGGACAAGACGATGATGGTTTTCGGCGATGCGAAAAAGGTGATTGAGGACATGGTGAAGGCAGTCGAATAAAACAATGGCGGAAGTGGCCTGACCAGCCGGGCGAACCGTTGACTGACTTGTGGCAATCGCCTGGTGGGTTGGCCCCGATGCACATGTACCGCCAAATATGGGACGCTTAAAGTCATATATTGTCGAGACCGTTACGTCTCGGCGTTTTCTTTAGAACTCGAGGGCTTCATGAAATCAATTTCTGTGTCAGTTGTCGGCTTGGGACAGATGGGCAGCGCCTTAGTTGCGCCGCTCCTGCGAGGCGGAAACAAGGTTACCGTCTGGAACCGAAGCGCAGAAAAGGCCAAACCGTTGGTAGCACTCGGTGCTGAGCTTGCCGGCAACATCGAGGAAGCGGTCAACGCTAGCGAACTAATCATCGTTTGCCTCAGCGATTACGGCACGAGCGACTCGCTGTTCCGCTCGCCCGAAATTGAAGGACTATTGAAGGGGAAGACGCTTCTCCAATTGACCACCGGAACCGGCGACGAAGCCGCTCGCTCCGCCATTTGGGCTGACGACATCGGCATGGACTATCTTGACGGTGCGATTATGGATTATCCGCGCGCCGTTGGTACCCAAGAATGCATGCTCCTAGCCTCGGGGCCAGAGGCTTCGTATAAGCAATATGCAGATTATTTCCATCTGTTAGGCGGAGCCTTCACCTACGTCGGGAAGAATCCTGCAGCAGCTAATCATCTCGACGGTGGATTGCTAACGATGTACTACGCAACCACATTCGGCTTTCTACAAAGCGCCGCGATGTTGCAAGCAGCAGACGTATCCGTCGACACCCTGAAGCGCGCAGTGGATTCGTTCCGGCACGTCCTGGATAAGTCGGTCGCAAAGGCCGCCGACGCCATCTCGCGGAATGATTATGCGGGGAACGAGGCCTCAATTGTCGTTCATTCGTATGGTGTTCAATCTCTACGGGACCGAGCAAAATCGGCCGGAGTCGAGTACAGCTTGCTCCAGCTGTTTTCTGACTATCTGGAAAAAACCAAGGCCAAAGGGTTTGAAGCTGCTGAATTGCCTGCCGCATTCGAAGTTATCCGTCGAAAGTAAGCTTCGGATTGGTCGGACCTTCAACGTTCTGCACTCCTTCATTTCTCTAGTCGGCTTCAGTTCCCCCGGAGTCGCCACACTCCGGGCACGATATGCACACCGTCTCCAAACCTGGCCTTGTGGAATCAAAAAGTACAACCGCAGCGCTCCAGTGCCCTAACTATTCAGCCACCTTAACAACCAGCTTTCCGAAGTTTCCCCCCTTCAATAGGCCGTTGAGAGCAGCAGGCGCGTTCTCCAATCCTTGAACAATGTGCTCCCTGTGAGCGATACTGCCATCCTCCACACCCGGTGCAATGTCAGCCAGAAATGCAGGCAGTAAATGCTCCAGGTCGTAATTGATGTAGCCACGAATGGTGTAGCTCTTAACCAACGTCATCAACATAATGTCCCGGGCAGTAATCGTGTCTTCACCTGAAACGCCGTTGTAGTCGGCAATCAAGCCGCAGACAGGTACTCTTGCAAAGCGATTGAGCAACGGGAAAACAGCGTCCCAGACGGGGCCGCCGACGTTTTCAAAATACACATCAATTCCGTTCGGACACGCATCTGACAGTGCCTGCCCGAGTTCGCCTTTGCGATGGTCGATGACTACGTCAAAGCCAAAGACTTCCTTCACGTAAGAGCACTTCTCAGCACCGCCCGCAATCCCAACCACTTTCGCCCCTGCACGTCTTGCAATTTGACCAACGAGCGAGCCTACCGGGCCACTGGCCGAAGCGACCACAACCGTCTCACCGCGTTTCGGCTTCCCGATTTCAGCCATCCCAGCGTACGCAGTAAACCCCGGCATGCCCAAAACTCCCAAGTGAGCTTCCAACGGGATGGTACTTGGCGCAATCTTGCGCAATCTCGTCCCAGCCGAGAGACCATGGGTCGTCCAGCCGATAGGCGCCAGCACCACGTCACCCGGGGAATAGCCGTCAAGCTGAGAAGTGAGCACGCGCGCGACTACTTCACCAGCCATCGTCTGATTTAGCCCGACAGGTTCCACGTAGGACTCAACGTCATCCATCATTCCGCGCATGTAAGGGTCGAGCGACAACCAAAGGGTCTGAAGAAGGACCTGGCCTAAGGCAGGCTCTGGAATCGGCATTTTCTCAAGGCGAAAATCCGTTGTTTTAGGCTCGCCTTCGGGCCGTGCAGCTAGGACAATGCGTTGAGCATGGGAGTTATGTTGCATTGGGATATTCCATAAATAGACACGACTGCTTTCGGCCGTTCACACGACATCGATACAATGGAAAATGCATGCTAAGCACCGTGCGATTGTCGCGACAGGTGCGGCGAGGCCAACAACCGAGCGATCACTGGACATAGTGGACTTCGCACAGTTACGTCTATGGGCGTTCCAGGGCACTTTCCACTGGCACCAACGGAAAGTGTGCCTTATATCGGGTCGCACCCGTACAGTCATCGCCAAGTGCCAGCCATGTCCGAATCCCTGCAGCGGCCGCATGCCTAGAAATCGGTATATCGAAGCGCGGGTTTCCACACACCTCGCTTCCGTGTTTGAGAAGGTCCACGATTGCGTCCGCAACGACAACTTGCGGACGCAATCCATGACCCAGGATGACATGACTTTTTTTCCCTTGCAGGTGACACGCGTTGGTGCTGGCGGCAAACGCAGCTCCGATCCGGTAGACAAGCGACGACTGATTGATGCCTGCCAGCAACCGGGGACAGCGCTGTCCGGCCTGGCTCTGACGGCTGGGGCGAGTGCTAACCAGTTGCGCAAGTGGCTTCGGCTACACGAACAGTCGAATGCCCCTGTGAGGGAGGACATGGCTGGCGCGTGGGCATCCATCGTGCCGGTTGTCGAGATCGATGACCCAACGCCGGTGCTGTCTCCGGCACGCGCTCTGCAGCCCGTACCAGAACCGGAGCCGTCACGAATTTCACCACGATCGACACCGTCTGCGCGTATGTCGGCTCAGTTGCCCAACGACGCGAAGTTCAAGCTCGAAACCCCGGGACACGATGCCGAACTCGCGACCGCGATGACTGCCGCATCAGGAGCGTGCTGATGTTTCGCTTCGAGGCGGACCTGAAGGTCTTCCTGCACCGGGAGCCGATCGACTTTCTGGCTGGCATCAACAGCCTGGTGATGCTGGTCGAGCAGTCGATGCAGCTTGATCCATTTGCACGCGCCGTGTTTGCCTTCCACAACCGTAAGCGTAACCGGATCAAGTTGCGGCTGTACGAGCGTACCGGTTTCTGGCTCATGTTGCGGCGCCGTGAGGAAGACCACTTCGTCTGGCCACGTCGGCAACGATCGGTGATCAAGCTGACGCCGAACAACTGCACTGGCTGCTCAGGGGCATCGACATTGATGCAGTGTGACGCCACCCGGTGCGTGCGTACAGCCACGCGAGCTGGACGCCGGGCGTTACCGGTAACGACGGTTGGCCGGGCAGTTACAAATGGACGCAAACCCACCGGGCGCAGCACTTCGCTATCGTGGGGGCATGAGCGAAGATGACTTCTCCCGATTGCCAGCGGCGGCCCAGGCCTACATCCGTGAACTCGAGGCGCGCAACCGACAACTGGGCAAACGGACTGCGCCCCGACATGCCGTCACGCGTGCCTTTACGGACACTGTCGTCCTGATCGTCAGCGTATTAAACCTCGACCACCAGCGCCGGATCAAAAGCGGGGTTCTCCCATTTCAGATCGACAGGCGCGCCGGCCATATTGAGATTCTTCGCATAACCGCGTGGATTGGCGATCACCCGCGTAGCACCTACTGCGTAGTCAAACGAGTCGTGGACATGACCGTGAATCCAGAGATCGGCCAGATCAAGGATGTGACGCAGATCGCTCACGAACCCGGCGTTCACCGGATCATCGCGGTACCGCGGGTGAACTGAGGCCGGCGCCACGCCATGGTGGGTGACGACAACGGTGCGGCCATCGAACGGCGTCACGAGTTGTTCCTGGAGCCAGGCGAAGGATTTTTCGTGCTCGGCGAGCGCATGCTCCGGCATGAACCATTCGCCCTCCTCTGCCCGGATCACGGTGTGATCGTGCATAAAGCGACGCGCCATCAGCATGCTGCGCTCACGCGTGCCGTAGAGCGCATAGTCGGTCCACAGACAACAGCCGAGGAAACGCACGTCGCCCATGATCAGTTCATTGCGATCGAGATAGCGAACCTGCGTGCCCGCCGCCCGAGCCCGGATAGCCCGAGTCAGTTCCCCGTACACGGACCCGTAGGCCTCATGGTTGCCGTGCACATAAATCACCGGTACTGGCCAATCGGCGAAAATGTCGACCGCGTCGGACCCTGCGGCAATGTCACCGGCGAGCACCAGCACGTCGGCATCTGTCACGTCGAGCGCGCGGTAGTTGACAAAGCGTCGCCGCAGCGATTCAAGATGAAGGTCTGAAGCGATCTGGATGCGCATGCTGCTCTTGATGGCTTTGCCGGCGGATGGCGCGGCAGTTGTGGTTTAACGCGATTGCACAGCTGCAGTGGCAAAGGCGGCCTACTGTTCCAGCTACCGGTTCACCTGCGGGGAAACAGTGCACTCATCCAGAGTTAGCTCGCGGACCAGTTCTGGCGGCGCCTCGGGGCGACGCCATGCGCCCGAACAGGGCTTCAGCGTGCCTGCGGTCGTGCCGTACCAGTAGGTCGGCATAACGCCCGCCCGCTCCCGCCAGATGCCCGTCACCTGACAGAGATCGATCTTTGCGGCATCCCGCGCGCGCTCCAGCACAAAGACCGCGAACGTGCCAGAGTCCAGTTCCGAAGTCGCTTCGAGAAGCGCCTCAGGGCCACCGACGAGCCATCCGTCCGGCAGTTGGTCGCGATCGCGCATGCTCCGCGATGCGACGATCAGGAAGTTCAGCACCTCGTCCGTCCATCCCACACAGCGCCACGCCTGATAAGGTCCGGCGAGCGAGCGCCGCACCGGGTGGGACTCGGCCCAGCTTGGGTCTGTCACTAACATGCATTTTCCTTAAGGTGATTCCAATCTCGCGGCCACGTGCCGTCGGACCAAGCCCATTGCGTCCACGCGAGCGCGCCGTGGACGGCCGGACCGCGCCTCAGCCCCGTCAGTACTCGCCACGAATAACAACGCGCACTTGGCGTGTGTGGGGAGCCGTTTTGTTGACCGCCTTGCGCGGTCCCACCGATTCGTACGCAGCAGACTCAAAACATCCACGCACTTTCAGTCTTGTGACGAAAATTCGCCTCGAATCATATCAAATGAACACTATAGATTGTAGCCCTTTAGTGGTCGCAATGAGTTCATCAAGTTCTTTATCGAGAGGACTTGCATGCGCTCCGAAGCCAAGATCGGCAAGGCATTACAGCTGCTTCGACAGGCCGCCAACCTGACGCAGGAGGATTTCGAACTGGTGTCCAGCCGGACTTACATCAGCACGGTTGAGCGAGGACTGAAATCGCCCACGTTGGGGAAGATCGACCAGTTGGCGCACGTGCTGGGCGTCCATCCGCTTGCGCTGCTCACGCTCGCGTATATCGACAAGCTCACGCCCAAAGAAGTCGAACGGACCACCGCCGCTGTGTGCGCGCAACTACTGGACATCCTGAGCGCGAAATAGATGCCACCGATAGAGGCCACCGGGCGACGGACGAAGCCGGGCATGGCATACGCTGCGCCAGCTTGACGGCCGCGCGGCAGCCCTCCCTTCTGGGGAGCGTGCCATTCACTATCGCCCCGTTGGGGAGATTCCAGCGCTCAATCATCCCCACGCGAGGCAGTGATGCGCCCGAGCACCGGATGGCCGCCCGCCACAGGAACGCGATGCCGCCAGCCGCGCAGACCGCACGCCTCACGTCAATAGAAATTGAGCAGGCGGCGGGATGGGCGTCACCTCTGGTTGCACACGCCGCTCTACCCACCTCGCCCTCTGCCTGACGCCTGACGGGGCCGCCCTACGCCCCGGGTAGGACGGGATGAGGCCGAGCGCTCGGGCAGGCCTCCCATGGCCTCGCTGTGCCCGTAGCGGGGCCACCGTGGTTTGCCGCGATAATCAGGTTTATCACCGCAATGCTTTCCGTTTTCGGTGCAAAAACGCTTGTCTGGCGTTAGACCCGTGCGTGTTCTAGACTGGAATGTCCCGCCTGCGCCCGGCCCTCCTCGCTTTCGCCGAAGGTGTGCTGGCGTGCCGCCGCTGGAGGTCCGCCATGCCCCGCCCTGCCGCCGTCTCCGCCGACCAGATCCGCACTACCGTGCTCGCGATGCTCGCCGAGGCGGAGATGGATGCCGAGCACGCGCCGCCCACGAGTGCGCGTTTTCGCAAGGTCGTCTCGGTGCGCAAACCTGGGTGATCTGCAACGCCTGATCGCCTGGTGCGAGCGGGAGCGGCTCGGGCCCCGGTCCGATCTCACGCGCCACGACCTGCTCCTCTACCGCCGCACCCTCGAAACGCCAGCCCGAGCACGGTCCTGCCATCGGCGAAGAGAGGCGCCGCGGTGGCATCGCGTGCACTGGCGGTGGTCTCGAGCCTGTTCTGCTAGTGGCTCAAGACCGTCTACCTGATTGCGAATCCGGTCGCCGACCTGTCCGCGGGCGGCGCCGCCCGCTCGGCCTGGACACCGACCCGCATCATGCCGGCTCGTGTGATCGCGCTGTGCGATACGGTCGTCGCGGGTGCCGCCCCTGCGGGTCCCACCCCGCCCGTCTGGACACGTTGTTGCGCGATCTGGTCGCTGTACCGCTACGGTGGCGTGGGGCTTGCGGAACTGGTGGGGTCCGACTCCACCGGCTTACAGCGGCTGGATGTCGATGCTGAGGGCAACTGGACCCTGCATGTGCGCGGAAAGGGGAATAAGCGGCGGGCGATTCCGCTGCCCACCGTCTGCGTGCCGCCGCTACGCGCCGACTGCCACGGGCCCCCGCTCCGTTCGAACGGCTGCCGGTCATACAGCGGCGCGCTCGGTCACAGCGGCCTTTACGACGAAGTCAAGGCAGTCTTCGTGCGGCGGAAACCCTCGTTGCACCCGCTGACGGCGTGACGCTGGCGGTGCTGCGTGCGGCATCAACGCACTGGCTCTGACACGGCTACGCGCGCACGCTGGTCGTTGATAATGCGGCGCCGCTGCCGGTCGCGCAGCAGTTGCTCGGGCACGCCTGGGTGCAGACGACGGCGGTGTATGCGAAGACCGATCTGGCGCAGACGCGTACGTTTGTGGAGGGGAGTTTTGCGACGCGCACCCAAGGTAAGAGTCAAATGGCGTAGCCTAACGTAAGCGAAATTTGACAGATCGGCAGTCGCTTGTCGGCCGTATCTGCCGTCCAGCTACTCGCTAAAATTGTCGATAGCGAACAGGCGCTCATGAGAAAAGCAAATGCTCGTACCTGAACAACTGATCTAGGCAGAAGATGCGTTCCCGCCCGAGACCGCACATGGTTTGGCGAACGCGGCGAAAGCACTGGGCATCGTCGCCTATACGCCTGAGATCGGAGAATCTTGCCGTCACCGCGAGTCCTCGTTCCGGCTCGTCGGATTATAGGGAATCGTCACCATGACTAAAATGAAGACGGTGGTCGACTAATCGCATCGAGCACTCGCTGCAAAGCAGCAGCTTTTTTTTGGGAGAACTGGGAATGGAAATTCCACGTGGGGGACATTGGCGCAACTGGGTCGGAAACCAGTCATTCGTTGCGAGGCACATGGCCGCGCCCAGCTCGGAAGAGGAACTCGCGGCGCTGATGAAAGAAGCAACGGGTCAGGGGCTTGGCGTACGATGCGCCGGGTCGGGACACTCATTCACGCCCATCGTGGCGACAAGTGGAATGCTGCTGTCGCTCAAGGATTACCAGGGTGTTCTGCACGTCGACCGGGGGGCGAACCGGGTGACCGTCGCCGCCGGCACGAAAATCAACGCGATTACTCAGCACCTGAAGCAAGCCGGATTCTCGCTGAGTAACCAAGGCGATATCGACTCGCAAGCAATCGCGGGAGCGCTGGCGACCGGTACTCACGGAACGGGAACAACGCTCGGCAATCTCTCGTCCCAAGTGGTTGGTATGCGCATCGTTCGTCCCAATGGCAGCATTCTCGAGGTGAGCGACAAAACCGATGCTGACTTGTTGCACGCGACGCAGGTCAATCTTGGTCTATTCGGCGTAGTGTCACAAATTACGCTGCAGGTCATGGACTCCTACAACTTGCACGAGCGCATTTGGCGGGAGGATTTCGATGCATGCATGGAAATGCATGATGAGTTGGCAGTCAGGCATCGGCATTTCAGTTTTTTCTGGTGCCCGAAGTCCGAGAGTCGGCATCTCTACTGTCTTCCGGACACATCTCAGGCGTCAAATTCCGCGAAAGACTATGACGTTTGCGAAGTCAAAGTTATGGATATAACGTCCGAAACGCAGCCGTCTGAGTCACCCTTCGAAAAAATCGCCTACAGCTCCGAAGTCTACCCCATCGAGTATGTGCCCAATTTCCACGAACTCGAATATGCGGTGCCGGCCTCATACGGGAAGCAGGCACTTCGTGAAATCCGGGAGCTTATGCTTACAAAGCACACGGACTGCATCTTCCCAGTCGAGTATCGCTTCACTGCCGCTGACCTCGCCTGGATAAGTCCCTTCTACGAACAGGACAGCGTCACTATCTCCTGCTCTGGCGGCCCGAACGGCGTCGACTACTGGCCGTTCCTTCGCGATGTCGACGACATACTCCGACGCTACGGCTCGCGGCCGCACTGGGGGAAATTGCATTTCACGAACCGAGACGATGTCGACCGGCTGTTTCCAAAGGCCGCCGCATTCCGGGAGCTACGGCGAAGCGTTGACCCTGAAGGGTTTTTCCTGAATGACCATCTCAGGACACTGTTTAGCTGAGCGGCTCTTAGTCAATCCAATCCTGACCATTGGTTCAAAATGATATCGGCGCGCACACAGTTGTGCGCTGTTGGTTCGATGACAGTTGTCAAACAACGAATGGCCCGCATCTGCGGGCCATTCTTCATGCAATCAAGGGTGCTGCAACGCGTTACAGCGGTGTGATTTTCGAGGCTTGCTTACCCTTCGCGCCTTGCGTTACTTCAAACGATACCTTCTGATTTTCCTGCAGCGATTTAAAGCCGCTGCCTTGAATCTCAGAAAAATGCGCGAACAAGTCTTCGCCGCCGGCATCCGGCGTGATGAATCCAAATCCCTTCGCATCGTTAAACCACTTCACAGGCCCTGTTGCCATTCTCGGAATCCTTTGAATCGGGTTAGTCGTAAAGGCGCGCGAGCCAACTAGACTTCTGCGCCGGCATCAGGGGTCCACCACGTTGCCCAGACTTTCACACATTGCGTCCTCCCATTCTAGCCATCGACGAAATCAATCGCTGCGCGTGCGACAACCGGCAGAACTAGATGCTCCCGCCGTATCTCAGCCGCTCCGGTGTGAATGCGCCAACCCCTATGCCAAGGCGACGTGCGTTTGCTTCTTCCGAGTACACCGGTTCCTTGTTGGTCGTAAGTGTGATAACCGTTCGACCTCCTCCGGAACGCATCCACCAGCCGATTCAGCGGCCACACCTAACGCGATCGATTGCCCTAGCGCCGGTCGTCACCGTGTCGCCGATCAGCGCTGTGTGAGAACGGCACGACAACATCACGACCTCTAACGGATAGCCAACGTATGGACGTTCACGACCATTTGAAGCAAAGGCACCCTGACTTGCATCCTCGGAACTTCATGTGACTCTGGATTGTCCTCGCGCAGCAGCATGCGCACGGAAGGCTGTCGGATGGCATCCCTAGGTTCTGTCCGGCTGATGAACAACCATAACCAGATGGGGTGACTCAATGTGCAACAAAGATTCTAAGGAATCCATTCTGGCAGAGATCGCGGTCGCGTCGGTCGGTACCGTCGCCGAATCCGAGCACACAACTTCACGTCGTTTCGCTCATTCCGATCCGACGGAAGACGGTGTTGGACCGATGAGCATCGTGACGCCAGGGCATAGGCTCCTCGCAGCGGACCAACTTGCAGAGGTCGCCGAATTGACCATGCTGAATACAACAGATGCCGTGATACCAGGCGTCGACTGCACGCCCAGCGAAAACAAAGGAATCACGACCGGTCGCCGTGAATGCACGTTCGTCGGTGCAGGTGCCGATCTTTCGCGGATGCCTCAGGACTTGCGGGCTTTGCGGGAAGAACAGCGCCGCGGCATCCCGCCACGCTAGCTCCTACACCAGCAGGTTCGGACGTCGCCTCCATAACGCATCCGTAAGCGGCCTTCCGTTCCCAAAAGCTGTTTGCTCCAGTGACCCAACTTATACAAGGACACCCCCATGGGCAACCCCCAAAAGAACCTCTGGCATGTCTTCATTGAGGAATGCCAATTATGCCTCGTCGATATATGCACGCCTCTCATCGTCGTCGCACGGTGGGTACGGCGCCATATCGGCAAGTGAAACGTAAAAGCTACAAGCACGGAGATCCTAGATGAAAACCACACGCTTTACTGCAGCCAATGTTTGCGAGGTTATCAAGGTAGTGACCGACTTGGGCGTCACTGGCTACATCGACGCAAGCATCCCGCCCGAAGCGATTGCAACTTGGTACCGACGCCTGAGCGCCGACCTTAGGCGACCCATTGCACACTCGCGGCGCTTGCTGCGGCAAAACCAGCGTCGCACGACCCGGCCGATGCGCAAACGTACGCGCCGTCGGCGCCCGGGGCCGAGTCTGTGGCTCCCGAGACGAGGGCGCCCGCTCATCGTGCTTCGCTGATCCACATCAACTTGCTTTCCCGCGGGATCACGGGAACCTGGATCTGTCGGTCCCGTCATGACGAGCCGTCGCGACGGGACCGACAGATCCAGTTCACTGACTAACGGAGTTCCAGATGTTCAACGATCAACAGCAAACGCCACTGTTTTCCTTCATCCACCCGGACCACGCGTGCCTTCCCCGTCTCGTCAGGGCGTTTTGCAACACCGTCGCCACATTGGTGTTCTTCACCCCGGTTTTCATGGCCTGTACTTCGTGCCTTGGAATCGTGCTGGGGCTCGCTGGCCTACAGGAAACCTACCCAGCACTGGCGCGGGGGATTGCCCTCGGGGCAATCGACATGATCAAGGGCGGCACCATTGCGTTCACGGCCCTACTGCTCACCGTCGCCCTCTTCGAACGCGAGCAACTCGCTCAGCTCATCCGCGACGACCTGTATCAAATGATCGAGGACGAGATCATGCCCCGATATCGCTAAGCGTGCCGCTTGTATCAACACCTCCATCCCTTTGCCATTGCCCCTTGCCTGCACGGAGAATCACCATGAAGGATGCCATCGTATTCACTGCCCGCCTGCTCCCTCCGATCCTGACCGGCACCCTCGCGGGTGCCGGCATCAGGTCGGTTCTTCACCTCCATGACAGGTACTGGCTGCTCGCGATGTTGGTCTGCGCGGGCCTGGCGCTCGTACTTCACCATTTTGTTCGCGCGGCCCGATGGCTGATGATGACCGGGACCGTTGCCATGCTGGCGCTTGCGATTGGTCAGTATTCTGTGCTGTGTGCCGCTCTGCTCGGCGTCGGAATCTTATTGTGGCTGGCATTGCGTGCCCAGCATGGATACCGCAAGACTAGACAACCCACCCAGCGCCCCGTACAACAGCCCGCCCCACGCTCAGGGGCGCAAAACGCACCCGGCCAAGAGACGCCTCAGCGGGCGTACTCTCTGGACGACCGCGTACTGCGTGCCCGGTTCGCCTTTGACGCTATCACCGGCATGGCTGACACAAAGGGCCGGCTGCTCAATGCGGCGCGTGCAATCCTCACCAACCCCGCGCAGGCGAGAAATGGCATCCTGCTCTCCGGCGAACCTGGCAACGGTAAAACGATGTTTGCTGAAGCACTCGCCGGCGAGTTGCGAATCCCCTTCTTCTCGATCTCCTACCAGGACATCGCCTCAAAGTGGGTCAATGAAACGCCGGAGCGCGTGAAGGCGGCCTTTGCGCAGGCCACACGGTTGGGCCAGGCTGTTTTCCTGATTGATGAAATCGATGGTTTTATCAAATCACGCACCGATTCTCACCACATGGATCGCGATCTGACGAACACGATGCTCACCGAGATCGTTCGCCTGCGTGGCACCCGCATTATCCTGGTCGCGGCCACCAACGATCTCGACTGGCTCGACGGGGCCGCTGTGCGCGAAGGTCGTTTCGACTTCAAGATCGAGGTGCCACCGCCTGACGCACCGGCACGTGAAGCGCTGCTTTCCCGTACCGTCTTCAACGCGCTCGGACCCAACGCCCTCAGCGTACCGACGCTCAAAAGTCTCGCGGCTCGCTGGGAGGGGTTCAGTGCGGCGCGTCTGATGGCCTTTGGACCTCAGCTCGCCGACATGCGGCAAGGGGGCGCATTCAGTGGGGTCGTTTCGTTCGATATCGCGATGCGGGCCATGCGTCTCATCCAGGGATCGAAGGGGCACATGCCGGAGAAGGTCAAGACGATCGAGGAAATCATCATGCCGGACGCATCTCGTCAAGATCTGCGCGATCTTGCGTTCAAACTTCAGCACGTTTTCAACCTCGAAAAGCTGGGTGGAGACCTGCCACGGGGCCTGCTCTTTTACGGGCCACCAGGTACAGGCAAGACGCAAGCCGCTATGTCTCTCGCGGCAGCCAGCGGTTACGCATTTCTGAAAACGACAGGAGCGGAACTGCTCTCCAATCCATCATCATGGGACAAGTTTATTCGGAATGCGAATAATCTTAGACCGGTTATCGTGTTCATCGACGAGGCAGATGACGTGCTTTGCGACCGACGTATGTCAGGTGTGAGCGCTGCGACTAACAAGATCCTCACCACCATCGACGGCGTTGATGGTCGCGTGCGGGACGTGCTGTACATCGCCGCGACGAATCACCCGGACTCACTCGACAGCGCCGCGATTCGAGGCGGCAGGTTCGAGCAAAAAATTCGCTTTGATGTTCCAAGCGATGAGGCGCTCGCGACGTATGTACGCACGAAACTCCGGTCGCTCGCAGGCTGCGCATTTGGGGTTTCGCGCCATACAACGGAATACCTCGTGTCGGAACTTCTTGGACGCACGATAGCTGACGCAGACTCTGTGCTACAGCGTGTGATAGATAGTGCGGCGCTCAGGCATTTGCGTGAAGGTACCAGGACTATCACCATGGTCGATATGCGTTCTGCGTTGCGTAGTACGCTCAATGATGATTAGCCATGCCTGGGTATTCTCTTGCTCGTCCAGGCCTAATCCGGAGTACGAGCTACTTCCGGACGAGCAGTCACTCGAATCACGGCAATTGATGCTGGGGTTAGTGGTGGAATGGACAGTCAATTCGCCGGAGACAGCGGCGTCGGCAATCAGCACAGTGACCCGAGCGATTAGCGATCTGCTCAGTGCTTGCCGATACCACGACGTGATCGGAGAATGCGCGTTACTTCGTCGTACATCACGCATGGCTCGCCGGACAATGACTCGGAATATCGTCGAGGTTCCTGTTGCGCCGGGCTAGCAGGGTGCCGAAACGCGCGGTGCGAAGCCCGAGCCGCACTCGTCTCATCGCGGTTGGATTGGTTTGAATTATTAATCGCCGCCGGTGCTCCATCGACATCTCACCAATGCATTCCAGCTCGCATCAAACTGGAATGCCAGCACGTTGCGTGGTTGATGGACCCAGCCCGAAGACCGTGCCCGTGCCCGTGCCCGCGATATAACAATCTCGTGTTTCTCTTCGCACGATTGCATGCGACAGTGCCCTCGCGATCATTGCCGGTCAACCGCACGAACTAAGGTGCGACCACTCTTGTGTCACATATGGAAGGCGACTACGGTCAGTATCGGTCGCGTTCGAGCTTACCAATACTCAAGCTGATCTCGCCCCGAGCATCACAGCATTGATCGTCGTGCCGTGTGGTTTCGCGCCGCAAGACCTTGTGCACATTGTCAACCTGCCTCTTTAAGTCGAATGCGCGCATACCCGATTTACGGGAACGTGACTGATGTAGTTGAGCCACACAGACTCGGACCAAACAATAAGCGCCAAATTGTTTTGCCGCCTCTGCGACTTGCCACGTCAGGCTGGAACGCTTTGGTTGATGGTTACCGGAACGCTGGCAGCGCGCGGCCGACTTGCAACGAACGCTTGCCATCGCAGAATTAAATCAACCGCTGGCCGCACAATCTTTACTGGATGCCCAACCGCAGGCGCCCGCGCTCTGTAGAGGTTGGCCACATCGGGATTCCGTGCGGCTGCGCACAGCGCATCCGTGCCGTCCAGTGTCGCAATAGAGAAGAGCAAGGATCTATGAGAATCTCGAAGATAAAATCAAGGATGTTCGGCGCTCATCAAACGAGCGAGCACGTGCATGGACCGTTTCAATTTGGCCGCCGTTCGTATCGCGAGTTGGAGAGGGAACAGGCAACCAGACGCGTGATGTTGGGCACCGTTGTCCTCGTCATCTGGCCAATGTGCGCAGGGACGATTCGACCAGAGCCAAACATTGATGCGTTTCTCGTGGTGCTGCTCTACGTAGTCTATGGCGCCGCCAGCTGGCTGGCTGTTGACCTGGTAAGCCGGTCGTTGCGTGCTCGACTCGCCGTTACTACGCTCCTCGACCAGGCGCTGGTTATATGGCTGCTTGCCGCCGCGCCACTTTCCCTCCCAATGATGTGGGTAGTGTTTTGGTTTCTGATCGACTCGGGATGCCGTTTCGGCAAATCGACGCTGACACTATCCTGTGCCTCCGCCGTCAGCGGAATACTCTTTCTGGCTCTGCTGAGTCCTTGGTGGATCGAGAACCGACCAGTAGCATTGGGACTCGCGCTCAGCGTAATGGCGACTTCGTTTTACTTGGGTTTGCTGGGCGAGCGCCTCGGCCGTGTCATCGAACAACTCACCCACCAGGCCGGTACCGATCCTCTTACGGGCCTATGTAACCGCTTCGCGTTGTACGAAAGGCTCGAACAAGCCATCCTGGCAACATCGACTTCTCCGACATCTGCGCTCATGTTGATCGACCTCGACGGCTTTAAAGTGGTCAACGATAGCTATGGTCATGCTGTGGGTGACGTGCTGCTTCAGACATTCGCAGGCCTGCTCGAATCACGCATGCGCAAGGTCGATACCGTCGCCCGACTGGGCGGCGATGAATTCGTTGTGCTTGCTCGCGATATACAAGACAAAAACGCCGTACTCGCGATTGCTGGCGCCGTTCATTCGGCGCTCGCCGACATGACATCGATACAAGGTCACACGGTGAACGTGTCGGCAAGTATCGGTGCCTGCATGGTATCCGCCCCCACGGATATTGCAGCGCTGTTGGGCACTGCGGACCGCGCCATGTACCGGGCGAAAACGCTCGGCGCGGGGCGCACGGTTTTCAGCGACGAGAATCATTTCGGGAAGAGCTAAGTGTCTCCCTCTACCGAGCCAACGATCAATCATAGCGATCTAGAAAACGCTTGCGCAATGGCCCGGTGCTTTCCGCCGCAATGCCGCGGTAACTTGGTACTGCAAGACCAAGAGTAGGGAGTACCCCTGCTTGGTCAGGCAATCCGTTGCTCGGTGTCTTGACTGGTTCAAATCTAAGCGCGACCCACGAAATGTTTGTCGCTGATCTTCCGCGTCAAGCGCGGACAGTTCCTTGTTTTCCACCATACCGCCGAATTTCCCGAGGGCTGTGTAGCAATGGCAATGCTCGTGAATCACGCGGGCATTTTCGAGATCACTATGGCATGGCAGAGCTCGGTTTTATCAGGCTGCCGCTTTCTTCTCCCCCACATCAGCCGAGGCTCTTTGCGAGGTGAACACGCGGGCTACTCGAGGACGGTACTACGCTGCCTTTCTTGGAGTTCTTTTAACTGCATCCAACCCCAGGAAAGGGAATGCCGATTCGGATTCTGCTCACACCCCTTTTAGGACTCTGATGCGATGGACAACCTTTCCATGTTGACATACTCCTGTGCCAAAGACAGGGAGTCGCCGATCAAATCAGAGCCATTGCAATGGCGATAAGCGCCGGTATCACCATTGCACTTGGATGCATCCGTAACAAAGATCTGATGCGATGGTGGCGACAGAGGGAACCATCTGCCAACTAATAATAAGGCGGAGCGCCGGGTATTGCGTGGATAACTGCGTTTGATTCAACTCGCGCGATTTTAGGCTACCGGCTCCGTGATCGGCCCGGGGTGAGTTCGACTTCCTGGACGCGAATGGGCCGGACGGTTAGTTGCATATGTCGCAAGCGACCCATTATTTTAGTTTCTAGGCACACCGTTTGACGTTGCCGCGCACATGAGCACGTGAACTTTTCAACGCGCACCGGCGCAGTCAAGATGGGTGCGCTTCACGTTTCTCTCCCGCGGTTTAGCGCATCCCGGGCAATCCATCCATGAACTGGAGTGTCGCGTAGTCTTGCACTAGTTTTTCGAAACTGCGGACGACATCCGCTTCCATTTCCCGCAAGCCCTTCTCCCCATGTAAATTAGATTTGCCCGTCGCGTTGAATCGGCGATTGAAATAGGCGCTCACCTCATCAATTTTTTCAGGGCTGTCCGAGTCGGTATAGAGGACAGATCGGGGCGACGCGGCATCGTAGAACAGGTTGTACTTCCACTTGGGTACGAACGAGACAGGCTTCGACTCAGTGATTAAAAACGAGCCGATGAGTCGTAGCCGATCTTTCTTCCCCTTCGGGGTCACAAACGTCCATACCTTGCGAGGAAGGCGTTCCCTCAGTTGTTCAAGCAGGGCTCCGTCAGACCCGAGCGTACCGATGCGACCCTCCTTCATATCGAGCGCGAAGTCTCTCCAGTGATAGAAAATATCCACGTCTCTCCTAGCTGTTAATCAATGCGATGCAGGGTCTCCCCCGGGGAAATCCGACGGAGAATTTTCCAACCCATTCTAACGCCCGCGACAACACTCGTTTCGCATACCTGCCTCGGCAGACAACAGATGCTCTTCTTCGCCCTCACCTATTGCCGTCGTCGATGACAAGAGCCAAGGCTAACCGGGCATCTTCGAGCTCCTGGACTGCGGCCGTTAGACGTGCAAGCTCCAGCGCGGAAGCTTGTCGCTCTCCTACGGCGGTGAGGCGCGCCTCTATCGCAGCAGACGCGGCTTGCACTTCGCGGGCGGCCTCGGCCACTCTTGCCATCGCCGCTGCTTCGCGAGGATTTGAATTCCCAGCTTTCATGTTTGCATTGTGGATTGCATTGCCGCGCATCACCGTCTCGCCTACCGCCTAAAGTCGGCCGCCTCTAGCTGGATAGAATCGGCCGTGAGTCGACGCGCCTTGCGTTCAGCGACGGCAACGATTCGCTGGCGTCCGTCATTGAAAATCCTGAGGACGCGTGCATCGTCCGCACCAGGCTGAAGCCAAAAGTAGTGTTGCAGCGATTCGCGCGAAACCGTGCATTTCACGACGCGACCGGCAGCGATGAGTTCGAAGGCGACCGAGAGTCCGCCCTCAATGACAACAGCTTCAGTCGAATTGGTTGTGTTCATTGCCACCTCATGCGAACCGATGATCCTCTAACGCATGGTGACATACCTGAAGCATCCGTTGAACGATCGTACTGGCCGGGTTCACTTTCATGTCGCCCTTGAAGAGACCCTGAACGTCTGCTTGGATCAACGCAATGCCTTCGCCGCGCAGATCATGCCTCGTAATTTGCAGCGCTAACCGCCCAAGGCGAACTCGATCAAGCCACGGCAGACTCAGCCGGTTGCGCGAAAGCCACGAGCGGCAGGAGATCACCGAGAGGTCCACTCGCCAGTCACTGGTCAGCGCGTAGGTCGCCGCCGTCGTGGCGACGAGATAGCACAGCAGGTCAGCGCACGCGTCGGGCAAGAGGTTCATTTCACGAATTTTCATACATCCACTTTTACAATAAAACCCTGGAAGACACTACCCAAGATCTAGCGTTTATTCGGCTGGGGAGCGACCACTAATGCGTTGCATCGCAGCGGCTTTTTTATAGACTGCGCGGCTCAACATCCTACGACGATTCGTCGGATCAGAAGTGCTGCATATAGCGCCAAGCCCGTGACTCGGCGCTACCGCCGCTGGAACGACAGCGGGCAAGTTCGTTCATACGGGTACCAACTTGTCGAATCAAAAGTAGCGAATGACTGTTTCAATTGCGCGACCCGACGCCTGAAGCGTCGATCGCCCGCGCGGCAACCGCAGCGCTTCAAAAAAGCGTTTAGCGTATCATTTTGGAAGTCGCGGAACCGCCAGAACACGCATTGTAAAAGTGATGCTCCGCTCCCATTGAATAATAAAACAGACGTAGATAAATGACGCAGGCTTTAGCCACGTTCCATCTCAGTCATGGACCCAAAAACCGACCTACCCTCGTCTTCTTGCCGGGCGCCCTCATTCCGCCAAACGCCATCGCGCCCGTCACAAGAATCGTTAAACTTCGCGCGATTGGTGTGGGCTGGCTCGAGGGTGCGGGCCCGCACGACCTTCACTCGGTTGCAGCGCGTGTAGCGATTTTACTAAGAGAGCTTGGACCAACCGTGTTGATAGGGCATTCGGTAGGTACACCTATCGCGGCGCTCGCCGCTGCGATCGATTTACGCTCGACAAATAGCAACGCGGTTGGTCTCGTGCTGAGCAATAGTGGAGCCAATACAAAGGGGCATGGCGATGTCGAATCAGTCATCGAGCGCGTCCTTCAGACATGGGGGCCACCGCTGTGGAAAGCCATGACCGAACGCTCGCTTGGAAGCGCCTGCCCCGCCGAGCTTGTGGACTCGTTTATGACGTATCCACGCCGCATTACCGCTGAAGCGACCGTCCAGAGCCTGCGCAGCTTGCAACAGACTGATCTTACAAGCATGCTCAGCGAACTATCATCCCTTCCCACCGCAGTGGTCCATGGAAATCGTGACCCGGCTCGCACTTTGTCCCATGCAGAAAGCCTGAGCGACGGCATTCCGGGCTCGAGACTTGTGGTGCTTGAAACGGGCCATACGTCGTGCGTCGAAGCACCCGACGAATTCGCCAAAGTAATACACGCTGTCGTTGAGCAAGGCCTAGGAGCCGGCACCGGAAGCACAGTTTAGCAACTGGCCTTTCGGAATCAGAAAATGTGTGTGCGAGGCACTACGACTCCAGATCAAATGAGGGCCGGCCCCTCTTCAGTGTTGCGCTTGCGCTCGCCAAGATTCGCAGACCATCCAATCCGCTTCTTGCACAACACACGCTGGCGATTGTATAAGCTCGGCTCTGAGCGCAAAGCCAATCTGTTCAGCTGAATTTCAGAAATTTCGGGGCGTGAACGATTCGATCCTGCCGAACATCGGGGGCATTAATCCCGAGCTGATCGTTCGGCGACATTCGCTTTCAAGCCAATGCGAACAACCTTAGCATGACCTCGAACAGCGGCCGATTCTGATCGTTTCGGTGCGAATGCCCTCTTCGATTGAGTTTTGCTTCGGCGCGCGCAAGTCGCTGTGCCGCCATCAACGCGTCCCTCTTGGGTCGATGTGCCTGGGCACGCGCCGCATTGCGATCCCGACGAAGACTCTCCACCTCCTTTTCGAGAGCTGCCAACCGGTCATTCATGCGATGCACGTGAATGACAAGTGGCGCGAACATACTTTCCCTTACCGTACGGAAAATAGGCGATCTCGTTTGCGTTGTCGATATGGCGCTGCATCGGGCTTTCGAGGTCGACCTCGCCCGCGGGGAGCCCGCGAACATCCCCTCCTCTGTTTTTCTTTCCTCTGCGTAGCTCACGATTGCCTCCTGGCGATCTTCGATTTTTCGTTACCTGTATCAACTAATGAAACCGCATTTGGTCGGATGTAGATCGATGGCCCACCGTCGAATGAAAGATGTGCATCCTGATATAGCGCAAGGTATGTCGCCTCTCTTCCATCTGACAAGCCTGAGGGCCACTGCTTTGAGCGCGACGATACGGTTGGCCGCAACATGGTGTAACGGTCGATGAGGTTCTCCATCGACGCTACCTGGGCTCGTGCGGCATTGCACGAGCTGGATCGGTTTGCGTGCCAGATCAGGTGCGGCCCGTTGCTCACGGAGATAAATATAACTTTCGTGCACGAACCCCAAGAGTAGCGGTCGAGCCAGATACGCTGCACCGCCCGCATTTCGCAGTATTTCCGTCCTTCGTATCGCTTGTGGATAACGTCAAGCAGCATGTCCGGCCAAGATGAATGTCGCTGCACCGGACTTAACCATTGCGCCGCCCCACGCTTGCCCCTCTCGCCGCGAAGCTCAGGGCTCTACAGGCACATCAGGGCGATGTACGAGACGAATTCATGCGCCCGAACACAAATTGTCCCAGGTACCAAACTAGGTCTGCGTTCGCGAGGATGTCCTCCTCCGTAACTGTTGAGGCCTCAAGTTTCATACGGCGGAGCATGAGCTTGCCTTGGCTCGACGTGATCCATGAGCGCACCAAATCTTTACGGGTTTTTAAGTCCGCAGAATTGAAGTGTTCACGTCCTTTGAGCGATTCTTCATTCATGCGTGCACGGACTTCTTCCTCACGCGACGCCATGGTGCGTGCGACCGAACTCCGGGTTTCATTCTTTGCGACCTCTGCTTCTGTTTCGTTGCTAAGCAGCTTGGCCTGAACGTCGACCATCGTCCGTTCGGCTTCGGACATTTTCCAGTTATCGCGGAGAGCTCTCATCAAGTAGCCAGCTGGACTCCTTTTCACCTGTCCGCGATCAATCTTGAATCGAGTGTATTCGACAGCTTGCTGAATGTGTGTATCGGTCCAGACCTCACGGTTCTCGGAAATCTCGGTGAACTGTTGGGTCGACAAGTTGAATTCATCCTTGAGGATCTTGTACAGGTGGCTGGCGTCAGCCAAGCTGGCCAAAACAGCGTCGGCGGTATCCTTGCGCTTGAGCAGAAACCTTATCCGGTCGATTTTTTTCGATGTGCTGGACTCGGTCCTAGTTTCATAAGTCAGATCGATGTCCGATACCTCATTGATTTCACGCACTGCCGGCTCAAGCCAGTCGCGTTTGAAGTATTTGAAGATGGCCGCGTTTGCGCCCATCTTCCCGGGCCAATTTCGCATGTCTTCAAGCGGTATCCATTCCGTTCGGCCATCGGGGACACTCGGCAATATCTGATCATAAATCGCGCGCGCCAGGCTGCGCGTAAAAGCCGTCGAAATGCGCAGGCTCAGCCAGTGTGACTTTTTTGGGTCACGGATGTGCGGAACTAATCTCGGATGCACGTCGAATCGGACCCGCCCTCTGTGGAACCCCACCATCCCCAGCAGTTGGACCGAGACCCATAGGTCGTCTTCATTGGGGTCGCGGTCGAGCGGCGTATCCGTCACCTGGATTTTCGCGTCCTGCGCTTCCTCTGCGATTGTGCGCAGGTGCTTGAGATTGCGGCTGTCATAGCGCATCAGCCACTTGAAGTAGTTCAGTTCAACGTCGTACTGATCTCGTGCTTCTTGTTCCTGTGCGACGATGAAATACGCGGCGTCAAGAAATCGCCGCGCCGGCAGGCCCATGTTGACGATTTGGGTGAAGAAGTTGTTCCGCTGGTAGCCGATTTCACGGGTGGCCTCACTGATGGGCATGCCTAGGTCGAAGAGGTCCTCGAACAGCGCGAGCGCCATCTGGCGAGGTGTCACCCTCGACTTGCCTGCTTCAGGATTGTCCGCCGCCATAAGCTCATCAGCTGATCGTTTGAATTGTTTGCGAATGTAGCATGCGTGGGTGAGCTGTCAACACATACAACCTCACCCTCCTCCAGCCAGACAGGGCTGTCCGCATTGCCTTTGCCGGCTACGCACAATTAACCTCACCTGGGCACAATCGACCTCACCACGTTGAACCTCCGCCCAGCAGTCACGCCTTATCTCGTGCCGCTGGCAGCGACGCCTACCCGGTACTGCACAGCCAACCTCACCTTTGGTAGAGCAGTTTTTTTCCGCACATCAAACCTAACCTTGGTGTGGAACGAACCTCACCTTCCGCACACAACGAACCTCACCTCTGTGCACAGTTAACCTCACCCCTGACACAAGAAACCTCACTTTCCCAAGGTTAAGCTCTTGAAACTAAACGTAGTCGTGGGTCGCTGTTGGTAAGTTGGTTGGTTTAATTCTTTAAAAAAACAAACCAACTAGTCTTCAATACGTTGATATGTGAACTGTTGTCGACGGTGAGGTCAATTGTGCAATGCCCTAAAAACTGATCCTGCGCGGACTGGTGAGCAAGATTTATGGTGAGGTTGATTGTGCAGATTCACTCGTGAGGATCTTTCCACGCCTTTTCCGTGAAGTCTTTCCTGATACCTGACTATGAAGGTGAGGTCCATTGTGCAATTTGGATATGGTCAAACACCGCAGGTGTAATAGCAGCACAATCGACCTCACCTTGAAGCCTGAGTAGTGATTGAAGGTTGATCTAACGGTCTGCAGCCAACAATAGCGGAATGGAGTGCGATGGTTCGGAAGAGGAGGTCGGGTTTCACGCTTGGCGAAGGTACTCTATAACATTGCGAAGGACACTTCGACGGGGCGCTTTCAGAGGATATCGCTATAGTAAACAGCAATTTATAGCGCAATTGCTAAGTCTTTCCTGTATTCTGAGGTTAATTAAAATTTCCGGAAAAACCTCAGAATGGTGAAAACAAGCCAACTTCCTGCTGTAGACAGAACTGTTCATCTTGAGCAGATTAGCCAGTTTGCTGAAAAGGTCTCGATTTTCACAGATGAACTGCGCGACACTATCCTCGCGCCACGGCCGAGAAAGGCTGCCCCTGTCTTTAAGACAGGAGAGATCGCCGAAATGTGCAATATCGCCCATTCTCAGGTTCAATACCTCGCCACAAAGAGTGACGGAGAGTTGCCCTCGGGCACGGCAGCAGGCACTGGGCGTACCCGGACCTTCACTCTAGAGGAGGCGCGCGTCTGGGTGCAAAAAGTCTCTGACATCTATCAGACTCCGCTTGTTACCGGGACACGTGAGCCTGAAGGGAAAATCATCATCACGGCCCAATTAAAGGGGGGATCGGCAAAAACAACCACAACCATGTGCTTGGCGCAGGGATTGACCTTGCGCGGACGCAAGGTGCTGGTTATCGACCTGGATCCGCAAGCCTCGCTTTCCGAACTTTGCGGTCTTTACGCGGAAAAGGATGTGACGCCGGACGACACGATTCTGCCTTACATTTATGACCAGGACATCGAAGGCGGACTGGAGGCGAGAGTTCAGTCAACGTACTGGGATGGTCTTGATGTGATCCCGGCTCACACTGAATTAATTGGTGCAGAGTTCCATCTGCCCGCGATGCAGAAGATGAGACCTGGATTTCGGTTTTGGACTGTGTTGCGACAAGGTTTAGAGCCGCTCCGCAAGCGATATGACTACATTCTCATGGACACGTCGCCCTCTCTGTCGTACCTCAATCTGAACGCACTGCTTGCAGCAGACGCGATGGTTATGCCGATGGTCCCGGAGAATCTCGACTTCATTAGCTCGCTGTCGTTCTGGCGCCTGTTTTCTGACGTGTCCAAGAGTTTCATGAAGTACGAGACGGACAAGAAATACGACTTTATTTCGTTGCTGCTTTCGAGAGTCGATTATGGCCGTAACTCTTCAGCACCTATCGTGCGAGCATGGGCACAAAGTGCCTACGAGAGTTGGTTGCACTCGATTGAAGTGCCCGCGAGTTCTGTAATGAGCACGGGAGCGCTTGCGTTCTCAACGGTGTTCGACGTCAGCAGTACCCATAGCGCGTCCAAGTCGTTGCAGCGGGTTAGACAGCCTCTTGTCGATTACTGTCGTTGGATAGATGAAATCTATGCGGAAAAATGGAGGAACGCGCAATGAGCAACATGCGTGAACAATTACTGGCCAAGACGGCGGGCATACGAGCGACTTCGTCTATCAATGAAGACGAGGTGAAACGTAGCACTCGAACGCAAACGGCGCCTGGCCTTGCAGGGGCGTTGGCGGTTGCGCAGCTCCGTGTGCAAGAGCTGGAGTCCACTGGCGCTGCCTCGCAATTGGCGGTGTCAGATATTGTGGCGAACCCCTGGCAGCCGCGGCGAGTATTCAACGAGGCGAAGCTGTCGGAACTAGCCGAATCTATTCGAGAAGTCGGGCTTATGCAGCCTATCGTGGTGCGCCGCTCGGGGGATATTTATCAGATTGTGGCGGGCGAACGTAGGTGGCGCTCGCACAAAATGATCGAGCTTGCCACTATAAAGGCAGTTGTCGTGGAGTGTTCCGACGCGGACATGGCGGTGCTGGCCCTCGTGGAAAATGTCAGCCGTGACGATTTGTCGGACTATGAAGTTGCCACGTCCATGAGGCAAACGGAAAAGGAATTTCCTGATCGGAAGCGAATGGCCGAAGCGCTGGGTATGTCTCGCAGCGGGCTCTATCAGTTTCTCTCGTTCGAGAATCTGCCGGACTTTATCAGGAAGGACCTGGATATCCAGCCACGGCTACTTGGTGGGACTGCGGCTCAGGCGATTGTTACGGCGATCAAGAAGCATGGAGAGAGCGGAATGAACGCTGCAGTGGAACTTTGGCCCCTCGTTGTGAAGGGCGATATGGACCAGGGGAAGGTCGCGGCGGCGATTAAGGCGTTGGCAACCCGCCAAGCAACGACGGCCAACTCAGCGAGCGAACGGAGCATCGACAAGTTCTTTTCTGGCAAGGAACACGCGGGCTCCATTACCAAGGATATCAGCGGGATCACGGTGAAAATCAAGTCCGGCGTGCTGACCAACGCGCAAGAGACACAGATTAGGGAGCTTATAAGTCAGATGTTCCACGCTCAGCCGAGAACGAACTGAGGGACGCTGAGCGCAAAGCCCGCCATGTGCGGGCTTTTTTTGTGCTCTTTTCTAGCGTGTCTAGAGTCTAGACAGAATCAGACGCGGTGGCCCGTTTCTGATCGATTTCGCAGCGAGGGTCGTGTCTAGAGTCTAGACACACGCGTGGGCAGATCTCGATCGAGCGACGCTATTAACACATGCGGTACACCCAGTCTGACCGAGGACGGCGGCAGTGTAGAGGCGCTCGCTAGGACACGTTGGTGCGGGAAGCGATACCAACGCTTCTGGCTGCCGATTTTCTGCGCGGGAGACATGTAGGGGCTACAAATGTCTCTATGCGGGCGTGAAAATCACGTTCGTCCGGTTCGCAAAAGACCGGGTCACATTGGCAAAAGCAAGTGCCGTGACCCAGAAAATCACCAGAGCGGTTGGCGTGCCCACAACAACAATGGATCACAACGCCGGAGAGTTCATCGAGAAGATGCCGGGATATCGCGCGCCAGTCGTTGCCTTGGTGTAGACAGCAGTTTGGTTGATCGCCGATGCTCGCGATCGGACATCTTCAGCGAGGCCGCCTTTCCCCCCGTCACTTGCTTCGGGATTATATGGACCGTCGGGGCCGCGGAGGTAAATCAAAGGACATTGAGGTACCCACGCAAGCTCGCGAGAGCTGGCTTTGCTGGGAAATTCAGGGGTTCTCCGAGCGACCATAGGATGAACGGAAGCGTCTATTTCCAGTCAAAAAATGCCCGTCGCGAGCTTCAAGTTCGGCACGAAGAGCTTTGTGAACCTGCCCTTCGCCTGTTCTAGCCGCTTAGGAAATTGTGCCGGCGCTGAGTCCCGTACTCCAGGACTTCACCGAGCGCCATTGTCGCCCTCCGTCCAGCGTGTCCGACTAACACGCTGGACCAATCACTACGTGGCGACAGCCTTCTTCCCGAGCGTGTCTAGACTCTAGACACGCATAGTCACGCTAGCGTCGTGCCCATCCTGCACTCAAAGAGCCTCCGGTTTTCCGCCCGCATATAAGCGGCAAGGCTCTGCAATGTTGTTGAACCCTCACGTGAGATTCAGATCTGACGGAATCGAATCGCCATATCACGGACACCCGTTTTCCGTCCCAGGTCCCCATTGCGCGCTGCGTTGCTATCTTCGGTATCAGCTGAAGCTGGTCGGCATTGACGAGTTGCTTTTCAAGCGTGGCCAGACTGGTAGCAACGAGAGTCCCGTCGCCGATGCGACACGTTTGACGGAAGTAGTTTTGCGCACAGTCTAAAGGCCGTGCGTTGCAAGTCCAACACCACCATCCCATCGTTGCGCTGCCCAGCGAGCCGCATTTGATATAGCGAGCAGACGGCATGTGCACCACGATATTCAGTACCGCCATGCCTCGCAATGACGATGCGTGGGCAGTTGCGCAACTAACGGTCATGCCCGAAGGCGTATCCAATAAACAAAGCCACGCTCAACATTCAATGGCGGAAAAGGCCTACTACTTGTCATCAGTAATCCCTCGAATTCGAGTACTGTATAAACATACAGCCTGCGAGGAAGCCATGGAACAGTGGGTACGAGTGCGGACCGAGCAGGATCGTCAGTTGTTAAAGTGGCTCATTGAGACCATCGGCGAGGCGGCGATTGTCAAGGCTGCACACGCGTGCGCAAGGGGTGACGCCAAACCCTACTTATCGACCGTGTGTCGGCAGCTAGGGGTGTCAGTTCCGCGACTTTCAACCCAGCGTTCTCACCCCGGCGAGGTAGGCGAACAGCACCTCCAAGTGATCTACCACATCCTGCAGTGCCCGCGCACCCATGCTCGAACGGGATTGTGATCGATGCGCTAGAGGTCCGTCCGTCAACGGACACTGATCTTTCGGAAACAAGTCGCCGTACTAAGTCGCAAAGCGTGGTGACCGCCAGAACAGCCCGTTATCCGACAGTCTGTGCTAAAATTTGCGTTGCAAATGCAACGCATTGGAGTCGTCATGAAAACTGCCTCCCTCCCTTCGCTTCGTGTCGACCCCGAACTGCGTCAGGCCGCTGAAAGTGTCTTAAACGACGGTGAGAGCCTCTCGTCGCTGATGGAGTCGTCACTGAGATCAAGCGTCACACGCCGTCAATTACAGCGGGATTTCGTCGCGCGAGGGCTCGCTTCCCGGGATGAGGCCCGTCGCACCGGCGAATATTACGCCGCGGATGAAGTGCACGCAGAACTCGAAGTGATGCTTGCTGCGACCAAGAAAGGGAAGGGTGCTCGTTGAGTTATCGGGTCCGCTACACGGGTGAAGCGCGTGCTGACTTGATCCGACTTTACCAATTTCTACTAGAACAGGACCCTGCGGCTGCCAGACGAGCTCTGGAAACGATCCGCAAGGGTGCAGACATGCTTGCATCGTTCCCTTTCACCTGCCGCAAGGTCGACTCTGGCAATCCCTATCTGCGAGAACTCGTCGTGCCGTTCGGTAGTACGGGCTACGTCGCGCTGTTCGAAATCGAAGGCGAGGAGACCGTGACAATTCTCGCCATACGGCATCAACGCGAGGACGACTACCACTAAGTATGGCGTTTGCTCTCGGGTTACCTTAAAGCATTAGATAAAGAGTGTGTGGAGCACTGCAGTGCGCCGCACGTCCCACTGGATCATACCGGGGCGGGCGGATTCCCTTCCGCCTTCTCATCTCGGCGGACCGTGCCGCGACACTCCGGTGCCGTTCGACGGGTGCGTGTTCGCGCGATCGATACGAGCCCTGTTAACTATTAGACATTATGGGCGTAATGTTCAGTAGGCCGCCGGCCAGCCGAAGGGATCGACCGGTCTCCGGCCATTTGGGCTGCGGACCTCGGTCGCCGGCAGGATCCGTTGAGGTTTGCGCAACAGTGCGTCCGGTCCAATATTGAAGCGCGTGGCGTTGTCGACACTCGCTCGATCACCGCGGCAGGACTACTTGCGAGGGCGCTCCGCAATGCGTCAGGTCCGTGAAACAATCAACATCTAACTTGGGTGGCCGCAAAGCCATAACCAGTAAGGAATGGGGGCATTAAAAGCCGAAATGTTTCACGGTTCAGGGAAACCTTTCGGGCCTCGGCGCGCTTTAACGGGGATTTTCTTCGATCACCGACGTCAATTCATCGATCTTCCAGGACGCTTGTATCAATTGAGTCTGAAAACGTATCAACCACTACGTTACGAAATCAAACGCCGTTTCTCTCGCTGTCACGCGTCATGCGGTCGTCGAATGGCACACGGCATCGTGAGGAATCTCCGGTACGCTCGCTACCGCGACCGCCTCGTGAGCGGTTTCCGGGAAACGCAAACCAGAACCGAAGAAAAAAGATGAGCCTGAGATTCATGGAACAGGCCGTTGTCATCGCACCGGCGATGTTGCACGACGAGTTTCTGCCGGCACGCTGCAATACCGCGACGTCATATTGATTGGTCGCCACACTAGCTGCACTAGCGCAGGGATGGCAGCCTCAACCGGGCATCAGCAAACTGCCCGGCATCACGCATCTAGTCGCCCGGACGTTGGAGCTCCGGTGCAGCCGCACACCTATATGCGGAATATGGCGGCTGGTCGCCGTCCATGACTCTTATGCAGAAGCAGGGCGCTGCCACTGTCATACCGGCGCTGCCTCGCACCAACGAGGTACGTCCGGTGCGGTATCCTCCGGACCCGACAGGTACATAGGCTGTCTTTCGCTTAAATTGGAGAACGCGAACATGAACAAACAGGAACTCATCGATGCGGTGGCAAGCGAAGTGGGCATCGCGAAATCCGCCGCAGCAGAAACGATCGACGCATTTATAGCGACCGTGACGAACGCGGTGGTCAAGGGCGATGCGGTTCAACTGATTGGATTCGGGTCTTTCAGTACGGGCGCGCGTGCGGCCCGCGCGGGTCGCAACCCGAAGACCGGTGAGGCGCTTCAAATCGCCGCGTCGACGACCGTCAAGTTCACCGCCGGCAAAGCGTTTAAAGACGCAGTGAACCAGTAGGGCGTTAAACGTGTTTCCGTCTGCGCGGGTCGCAGGCGGATGCTATGAGTTCGGCGCTATACCTGCGAGCTCGCACTAGAACAATTGATCGTCGAGCAACCTTAGATTTTTCCACTTCACCGCGCTGCGTCGCTCGACCCCATCTGCGTGCAGCGAACGGATCATGACGCGCTCGCCCCGTGCCTCACCCAACACCTCCGCGATTCGGTCGCCGTACCTCACCAGCGCTCCGCGCTTGGGACGCGTCTTCAACAGGAGGCGGGCGCGGGCGCCGACATGTTTGATGCGCTGCATAGCTGAAAAGTGAATGCGTTTATTGGAAGCGGGACCGGCCATCAATTCGATTTCGGACTGAGCAACGGCGATGCAACGGTGCCGGCCAGGAATTGGCGTAGACCGAAATAAATCTGTCACAAGTTCGCAACTAAATCTGTCAATTCGCCTAAATGCAGCGCCGGCGGCGAGAAAAACCAAGAGAATTCAACAGGTTGTCGGACGCGAATTAAAAGTGTCACCGCCTCATGGCGCGTAAGTCGTCAGCCGGCGACCGTGGACGTTGCTCAGGACGAGGGACGTCCATATTGTCGTCCGAGCGAACACGCAATCGATGACTGATGGCAGCGCGGTCCCGCCTGCGCATCGCCGGGGTTGTCGAAAGTAGCGAAAGGCGCCCGTAGCTGAAGTGCGAGTGGCACGAGACGCATCGGAACGGTGCTTCGACGAGGCTGGTGTTGACGATGTAGGGCGTCTCTTCCCCACAGTGCAGGCATCGCGTTTCGAGCGATTGCCGATGCGCTGGACAACGGTCTTCATCGTTGAGTTGATACAGCACACTGTGGTAGCCATGTGCCGCGCACTGTCGGCAATACCGGAAAGCGGGGTGGTAGCGACCAGGGACCGCCGCGTCGAGCAGCGATGCGTGCAGCACGTTCTCGGGCAGGCGCAGCAGACGACGAAGGCGCATGAGGTTGACGACCTCGCGCACAGGAGCCACGCCTACAGACGGGTCAATATCGGGGTCTATCAGTTGAACGAGGAAATCGGCAGCGAGTGCGTTTGCACAGCCGAACTTCCACAGAATCGAGACCAGTGATTCTCCCGGCACTAGCCATTTGAGATTGAAGACGCTCCCGAGCGCCAGACGGAGTTCGCGCTCGTCAAACGCCAGAATCGGGAAACGAGGCGGCCTAAGCGCCGCCGGCTTACGCCGTCGCAAGCACGCGTCCGGTGGCATGTCGAGACTGAACGTAACCGCAGTGACGCACCGAGTGAGTCCACAAAGCTGCGTCGGGGCAGTAGCCTGGTGCATCCCTGAGTTCGCTGTCCTTGAGCACGATCTCGACAGCGCGTGCGAATGATTCCATGGGCAAGTCCAGGATCCCCGGTAAGCTCGCCTTGTGGTGTGCGTCCTCGAACGCCTGCCACAGAACGGTGGCGTCGCTGGTCAGTCGATAGCCGGCGTCGAAGGACTGAGGCACATAGAAGCGCGTGAAGCTCCAGGGGGTCCGCTCGGGATAGGCGGTCTGGTCGTAACCATTAAGGCACGTTGCGACATCCTCGGCGTTGCGGATGCCGGAGAAGGCAAGTTCTTCGACCATAAGACGCGCGACGATCTGCGTCTTGTGCGCAACCTGAAGCGCCGTCTTCTGTGCAAGCAGTTCCTCCTGTCCAACGAGAAACGTGAACAGTTTGATTTGCTGACGATCGAGCGCGTCGTGCACGTCGCGCAGCCATTCGTACTCGTGGTCATTCAGTCTCTGCGCCTCGTCGCAGAACAGGATCACGGTGCCACTTCCGGCCCTGGCGGCCGCCTCGCGAATGCGCAACGAGAGTCGCGTTCGTTTGGTCGACGTTGTGCCGGCATTCGGACAAGTGTCGCCGACCGCCTCAAGCAGCGTTGCGAAGAACGGGCCCTCGGCGTGCCTCGGCTTGTGCTCGCACTGTGCATGGTAGGTGGTGATCTTCGGGTATTCGCGTGCGAGTAGAAGCCGCACGTACTCGATGGCGCGGGTCTTGCCAACCCGCGACGGGCCATAGATGAGCGCACCCATGATCCGGTAGCGCAGACAGCGCGTGACGAGTTGGTAGAAGCCTTCGATCGCGGGTGTGGCGAGACGGTAATTGCCGGTGACGAGTGGATGCAGCGATGGATCGACCGGACGCGGTATCTTAAGCGACATGACACACTCCCTAAAATGACGAAGTTAAAAGACTTGGCCAGTCCCAATCGAGAGCTTTCGTGGACGCACCGGCGTGGGTGGCGGAAGTGAGGCGAGCCCGTCGGTTTGCGATTGCGTCGATGATTGCGTGCGCGCTGTAACTGCAGTTTCGCTCTCGGCGGGACGGCTCGGCCCGAGCGGCGTGCGTACGGTCGACGCCGACGCCAGCGACTGCTTCGTACGGGCAAGATCGGTCGCCGCCTTGCGCGTCTTCTTCGCCTGTGTGAATTTCTCCTGAACGTAGGCTTCGATCGGATTCATGCCGGCGTCAGAGAATCGCTGGCGCTTGCCTGACTGTTTGCAGATCTCCTGACGTAGCTTGAGGTTGTGCGGCACCAACTGCCACGCGCCCTGAGCGTCAAGTACGCCCAACTCCGTGCCATCCGCGAGAAAGGCCCGTACGGAGCGAAGATCGTCCGCGTTCATGTAGATCAGCAGACGCTGGCCGATCAGATGCGTACTGGCAGCAAGCACACGGTTTGTGTAACGGACGCGGTAAAGGTTGATGTGCGGACGCACACCCTGCCCGATATAGGCCCGAACGCGGCACTGCCTTGCCGATTGCATCAGACAGAGCGTTCGGCGACGCTGTTCAGCGAGCCACGCCAGCAGCGTTTGCCTGCCACGCACGAAGTACTCCATGGCTTCCAGCGGCGTCGCGTTGTTGAGGCCGGTGTGGGGCGTACCGTTGTAACTTGAGATGGCGTACTCAACCAGTTCACCCAATTCGTCAAGGGAGACGAAGAGGCGCAGGTCGCCTTTAGGATCAGCGAGTGCCCGACGCAGGTCTCGTGGATGAGAACCGGTGTAGCCGGGTAACCGAGATGAGAGGCGACTGGCGATCGTGCCGAAGAACCGCTCGATATAAGGCCGTTCGTCGGGACTGTATTTCGGTCCGGCGTCAGCCACGCAGCCAACGAACTCGCATAGCGCCGTCAAGGTCTCATTCGCGAGATTTGCCTTCGCGTTGTCGAGCTTCATCCATTCCCAGGTTGCATACGCCAGTTCGGGTAGGCGCTCCGACGGAAAGCCGTCCTGCGTTCCACGGGCGAGGCCAGCTATCGTGAACGTCCGCGCGTGATGAGGTTCTAGCGCATTCTCGATTGTCTTGATGACGTCGTAGCGGCTGTATTCTCTGGCTAATGCGATGTGGTAACCGAGCACGGCGCGCGTACACACGTCTATGATTGCAAGGAGCCAAACCCTCTCCATCTCGAATTCGTGTGCAAAGCCGAGTGGATCGCGTACGACAACCTTGAGCCGGATGTCGAGCCGGTGGCCGTCGAATTCGACGACCTGATACGGACGCATCGCCGCGGGCGTACCTGCTGCGTCGAGGCGAGGCAAGCCCTTGAGGTGCGACGCTCCGGCCGAGCGGGCCGCCGTCCCGAACGTGCGCAACATTTCCACCTTTAAGCGTCGTGACAGCGAACGGAGTGCACGGTCGGCTGTGTTGAACGGATAGTCACCTGCCGTCAACCCTACCGACCGACATTGGTGCAGGAAGTCATCGTGTAGCGATTGCAGACCGCGCAGGCGAGTTCGTAAGTGACCGTCGGTATGTATCTGCTCAAGCAGTACCCCGCGACGTTTGACCTGAAGAAGCAGCCATCCTGCAAGCGCCGGATAGCGTTCAAAGAGTTGCGACAGAGCGCCAGCGGCGCCTCGACTGCCGCGTTCGCCGTGCACCTGTACGTCGCGCACTCGCTCATACTCTGCGATGCGCATGTAGCGGATAAGTCCCCGAAAGCCGAAAGGACGCCCGTCAGAATGCTGTTCCTGCGCGCGTTCGAGCCAGCGGTACAGTTGACGGCGATTGATACCGGCGGACTTCTCAATTTCCCTGATCGATTCCCCGGCGACGTAGCGCAATATGGCCTGTTGGCGCTTCTCGAACATGTTCCGCGTCGCCTGGTCAAACCCGGTGTAGGCGACAGTGGGCCAGGCGCTAACGTCGATCGCCTGCAGATCTGGTTTGCGGCGATTCATAAGGTTGCCTCCGTAGCCACGAATGGCGTGAGCAGGGACAGGGGTTGGGTTTGAAACTCGTGTGAGCTGACCCGGCCGTCATGAAGCAGACCAAACAAGGCAGCGCGAACCAGAACAGGATCGGCGGACGAGAATTCCCGCTCGATATCGAGCAATCGTTGAGATTGCTTCAGGAAACGGGCGATCGTTCCGGACAGCGTTGACGGAATGAGATCGCGGTTGGTGACAAGGTAGGGGAGCATCCGCTGCCAGTTGTCGAGCCATACACGCGCAGCGGCTAGTTCAGCCGGCGCGACAAACCGGATCAGTAACTCGTTTTCCTCATGGTCGCAGGGGAACGCTTTAACCGATCCATCAATTTCAGATTCTATGAGGATAACTAATTCTCGCAGATCGACGTAATGGACCCAGAAGTCAGCGAGACGACGGGATCCGTTGATCATCACATAGCCTGGGCGTTCGCAAAACGCAATCACTTTGGGATTCGTCTCAAGGAGCAGCCATTGGTCGAGCAGCGGACGCCGGTAAAACATGACGCGGCGCGCAAGCTTCGGGCTGAATGCTTCGAGCCGGTGGCCGCCGCGTGGACGGGCGAGCGCGACTGGCTCCGGAATATACAGAGAATTTTCCATAAGTCGGGGCCTTACGGACGGGATTCGAAGTGTAGGAGGCGAGGTGACGAATTTAATACGGACTTATGCGAATTGACGCTTTTATTTCGTTCGGACTGAGAGTGAACCAAACCGTGGGAGGCTATTTCCGTCGACTTGACCGTCGACTTGACCGCCGTCATAGACGACGAGACGCCTTACCTGATGGGATACGCCGTTTGGAATCCGCGAAGTTTCTAACGAAAAGAGCCCAACAAGGCCGCCCGGTACGCTCGCTGTATCAGCTATGCTGCCGACGTTGCCAACCCGATTGGAGTTGCTATGCGACTGATCATCGAGGCCCGCCTGGAGGCGGGGGAAACGAGTGAGACTAAAGCGACGACCGTTGCTGTGGTCGAACGAAAGGACCGGAGCGTCGCCGACTTGGGACTTACACTTGCCGAAGGCCGCGCCTTGCTCGCTGAGGTTCAATCGTTGTTGGTGTCGGAGCAGGCTGCCGGGTGGATGGAAAGCCAATTGGCTTGCGATCGTTGTGGCTCGATGCTGGCGCACAAGGATGCCCGGTCGATCGTGGTGCGAACCGTGTTTGGCAAGGTCGACGTGCCGAGTCCGAGGCTGTGGGCGTGCAGCTGCGCGGCAAAGCAAGGGCAAGCGCGCCGCTCTGTGAGTCCGCTGTGTAAGGCCGTTCACCAGCGTGTGACGCCAGAATTGGAGTATCTGCAGGCCAAGTGGGCGGCCCATCTACCCTACCGTCAGGCCACTGAGCTGCTTCGAGAGGTCCTTCCGCTGGACAAAGGGATTTCCTTCGGTAGTACTCGCCGTCGGATTCTCGCCGTCGGTAGCGCGCTGGACGCGCAGATCGAGCGCGATATCGCCTCTGGACCAAAAGCGCTCAGCGAAGAGCAGGTCCGCGAATCGACCACCGTAGGCTGCGTGAGCGTCGACTCGGCTTGGCTGAGCTTCAGCAGCAGCCCCAAGACCCGCAAAGCGGCGCGCGACCTTGCGGAGCTGAAATCGCCTTGGGCGCAGAACTTGCCGCGGGATCGACATGTCAACATCGTTGCGGGCCGTGCAACTCTTGCGGATCGCACCCCGCGTCTGTACGCGTACGTACATAAGCTGGTCCCATCGGCTCCCGCGCGGCTGGACCAATTTCTCTTTGCAAGCGGCGTGGCTCCAAACGAGCGAGTCACCGTGATCAGCGATGACGCTGGCGAATTTGGCAAGGCTGTGGACGGCAGCCAGCTCGCTAGGGGGAGGATTCTGGACTGGTTTCACATCGCGATGAAGTTTAAGGCTGCCAAGAACTCGGTGTTAGGAAGCCAGACGATTGAGCCCGAAGAGCGAATCGCTGTAGAGACAGAGATCGATCACGCCAAGTGGCTGGTTTGGCATGGAAAAGGCCGACAATCCGTTTTCCGCATCAAAGCCCTGGACGCCACGCTGCTGGCAAGGGAAGGCTATGAGCACTCGACGTTGTTCTGGAACCTGCGCCGCCTGTACTTCTACATCGAGCGCAACGCCGGTACGCTGGTGAACTATGGAACGCGCTATCACAAGGGTCTACCGATCAGCAGTAGCATTGCCGAGTCCGCGGTGAACCTGGTGGTCAGCCATCGCATGGCGAAGAAGCAACAAATGCGATGGACGGACGAGGGAGCGCACTGTCTGGCACAGGTCAGAGTTGCTGTACTCAACGAAGAATTCTCGGTTGAGAAACTTGCCGTGTTGACCAAGACTTCTGCAGCTGAAAACTCGCCGAGTGCACGCCGCGCGGCATGAATTGACCTCCCACGGTTTGGTTCACTCTCGAATCGGTGACAACTTCATTGTGGTCTACGACAAAGCGCTTAATTCGGCTGACACGATCTGCAGCAGAGCGTGGGTTGTCTTGCTTCCGGCACGATGTTTGGGCGTAGCTGCGAATATCCGGGCTTGCATTCGGCGTAACGGTGAGGCGACCCATTGCTACCTCAGCATGAATGACGCCGCAGGTAAGGATAGTGTTCAGGTGCCCTTGCTCGACAATTTGCTCTATCGCGGGCACGGAATCAATTTCCATGTCTACCGCTAAGTCTATTTTCTGCCGACCACGCTGTCGATCTAGCCGGACGCGCTATGGAAGTCCGATCTCGATCTCGAATCTGAGACCGATGCGAAGGGAAGGGCGGATAGCAATTTCATCGCCGATGCATTGCCAGCGCAGTCGAAAGACCGGTTGACTTGTCCAATTTCGACCTCTGCTCGTATAGCGTTACCCCGACGCTAGCAGACGGCTCGCAGCCGCCCGAACGCGGGTCGACAATTTTATACGCGCAACAGCGACGCTTTTATCTCGGTATACGTGTGCTGGCCCGCCAGTCCTGCGTTTCGTGCCTATGACCATGCACGTTCGGCGAGGTCGTGACGAGTGCCTCGCTCGATGACGCGCAGGCGAGGTAGCGGCGACATAGGGAAGTCCACTATTACAATCCGACACGTCGGTCGCATAATGATAAAAATTCGGAAACAGAGCGGATTCTCCGCAAGCTAGGCCTCGCAATCGTGTCGAAACCAGCGGTGATGGAATGGAAGATGACCAAATGATCCTCTTAAAGACAAGCTTATGGGACGAATTGTCCCATAAGCTTGTAGATGCGCTATGGCGACCCGTCGCCAATGTCGTCGGCCGTAAGAGCGTCGTTCTCTTTGCCGCGCTTATGTGCCATCTGTCTCACCAGAATGTGGTCGTCACCGTCATCGCGATAGTTGGCTTGACTCGATCGTCTACCTTGTTTGGAAACCCTGGACAGCCGAATTAGTAGCATTGCTTCCAAGATGGATCCGATGGTTGCCAAAAGGCTTTGGTGCAATGTCAACGGTGGCTACTGCGTTCGTTCCGTATCTTTGAGAGACACGCTTATGCAATTAGGTAAACTAACTAATAGGTTTCGAGAAGATGCGAGATTAAATTAAGCAAGTCTTTGTTAAGTGGCGATCAAATCTCTGCGCAGGCCGAAGGCGGTGTAGTGAACATCATTCATGTTCCCGGTCCAGAGTGAGCGACGAAGTGCCGCAGAAGAGCGTTCCGAAGAACGCAAATCTCGGACCGCCTGCAGCAACAGCTCTATAGACATGACGGCAAAAGCGAAACAGGCGAGGATGCTTTTCCTTTAACTTGGCTAGATGGGAGAACTGATGCTGAGTCTGTCGGTTTTAGCAGTTGTCTCTGACGACTTGCCCCGTTGCTGCGCAAGATTTCCCCGGTAGCAACGCGAGGCGTTGTAACGACGCTTCTGAGCGCGAATGCTGCTCAACAGAAGCAGGAAAGTAAAGCACTGTGCTGTAAAGATTCAAGTACAAAGCTTGGCAAATTAAATGTGCATCTTAATGAGATTTGGAGACATTTATGAGACGGATTTTTACAGCTGTAGTTCTCGGTGGCACTGCTTTTACGGTGTACGCACAAAGCACTGTGACCCTATATGGGACCCTGGATAGCGGGATCACATACGTAAACAACGCGCAAACCGGAAAGTCGGGAGGAACGCTTGTCGGACATCCTCAAACTGCTTTGACAGACGGTGCATTAGGATTTGGAAATCGCTGGGGCTTAAAAGGTTCCGAGGATCTCGGGGGCGGCCTAAAAACGATTTTCACCATCGAGAACGGGTTCGGCATGAACACCGGCGTGATTCAACAAGGGGGCGCGGAATTTGGGCGGCAATCGTGGGTCGGCCTCTCGAATGATTTGGGAACCGTTACATTAGGCCGTCAGTACGACTCCTATATTGAAGCTGTGCAGTTACTATCGATCCTGCGCGTTTGGCCCGCATACATTGGGACTCACCCCGACGATGTAGACAATTTGGCAAATACAAATCGCACTAACAATTCGATCAAGTTCAGATCGTCGGTAATGAATGGATTCAGGGTGGGAGGAATGTATAGCTTCGGCGGAGTAGCTGGGAACTTTACCCAAAATCAAATCTGGTCTCTAGGAGCAAACTATTCTGCAGGTCCATTTTCTTTTGGGGCGGGCTACTTCAATGCACGCGATCCGAACGTTTCCTTTTATGGGAACACACCGAATAAAGGCACGGCGACGGCGAATAACTTGGGTTCATTTGGATCGACGACATCTCCGCAAGGAAACCCCGTCTTTGCTGGCTATGCATCGGCGAAAACCACGCAGATTATTGGAGTTGGTGCCACATACGCACTAAATCAGACGACAATTGGAGTCGTAGTGACGAATCCACGCTTTGAGTCGCTTGGCTCCGCGTCGGGCCCCAATCCACTAAAGTACTCAGGCTCGGCCAACTTTATCAATGCCGAACTCAATGTGAGCTCGCGACTGACACCCTCATTTCTCCTTGCGTCTGCATTTGACTATACGAAGCGAAATTCTGTCAATGACGATGGCGGCGCCAAGTACTATCAACTCGATTTCGAAGCTGACTATAGTCTATCAAAACGGACCGATGTTTACGCGCTCGCCGTCCTCCAGCGCGCGAGTGGTCGCGACTCACTTGGTCAACCTGCTGTGGCGTCGATCACCGGTTTTAGTCCATCGGCAACAAATAGACAGGTGGGGTTTCGATTAGCACTATTGCATAAGTTTTAGAGTCTCCGCGCAACTTCCGCACCTCGGCGGAAACAGCTGCCGCGTGCCTCCAATGCATCTCCGATCCTTGAATTGCATCCCAAAAGTTGGACGTCCGTCCAACGATTTGGGATGTTCGTATCTCCGGTTCCGTTGATACCAGCACGCTACGTAAACATAGGGTAAGTTAACAACAGAACGGGACACTTGCTGTGCGATTGCTGGCGCTAGGCAGCCTGCAAATCTGGATTACTCCTCGCGAGACATTGCATTTTAAATAGGTATCTTGATCAATTATGGTGTTAACGCAGTGGCAAGCTTGCTGCCAGAAAGACACCTTCGATCCGACTCAAGCTTGCGTTACCTGAAGTCAAGGCAGCGCCGCTGCCGCCCCTGCCTGCGCAGTTACCTGACGATGTGGATGCGCTGAAGACGTTGCTGCATGCCCAGCTGACGGCTCATCAAAGCGTTCAGCAGGCGCTCAAGCGGGCCCACGAGCACACGATGCGCCACACATTGGCCACCTGTACGAGCAGGTCGTTCTGCTGCGCCAGCGGCACGTCGGCGCGAGCACCGAACAGCCCGCAAGCCACGCGCACGTGTTCGACGAAGCGGAGTTGCCGTCCGCTGCGAGCACCGCTGAGCAGGGATCAGGCGCCGCTTCCGTTTGACCGGCCGCGCGTGGACATCGTGCACGAGGTGCCGGAAGGTGAGCCCCATGTGTCCATGCGGGACACCGATGGTGGAGATTGGCGAGGACGTGAGCGAACAGCCCGACATCGAGAATGCTATTCGCCCGTTTGTGGTCCGAAAAAAAACGATGGCTGTTCGCCGATACGCCCGTCGGCGCACACGCGAGTGCGGTGATCTACTCGATCATCGAAACGGCACGCGCCAACGAGCTTGAGCCGTGCACCTGGCTGCGCTGGGTGACGCGTGGATTGCCAGCGGCGCAGTCCGTCGAGGCCATCGAAGCGTTGTTGCCGTGGAAGCTCCATCGCCAGAATTTAGCCAGCGAAATGACGCCTGAACAGTCTGGGGTTGGCGGATCGCCTACCTTAGGGCGACTGAAAATCCGAAGCGGATTGTCGATATCACGTCCTACGTATGAGTCACATTGTGGCCTTTCCTGAGCAGACTCCACCGTCTCGCGAGGCCATTCCGCACCCTTATCCACATTTCCCGCCCGAACTCGGCACGAGGAGGGCACAGCAACGCTAGGTCTCTACTTAGTTGACGTCATTTCTTTCTTCGGACCGAGCGTATTCTGGCGAGCGCCACGAACCCGAGTCTTCGCTTCCAAGAAGCCGGACAGGAACAAACCACCGACCATCTCGTAGAGGTCTCTTGGCGATATCGCTCCAGATTCCTTGTACCAGATCTCGATCCAATTCATCATGCCTACGAGCAACAGACTGTAGATTTTGCGTTCGACCGGATTTACGTTCCCATTTACAGTCGCCAGCACGTTCGAAACCAGGTCCAATAGGATTTTTTCGATCTTTTTCTGTTTTGCCTTCTGCTTGTCGGTCAGGTATCGCATATCGACCAGTGCAACCACATGGCGAGCGCGAACATCATCCGATGGTTCCAACCATAACTGAACAAAGTAACGAAAAAACTCCTCTTTGTTATCGGTCCTGCCCGATTCTACGTGGAGTTGCACCAACTTGATCAGGCGGAGCACGTGCTCCTGCATAATGGCGAAAAGTACGTCTTCCTTCCTCTCGAAGTAGTGATATAGCATCGATTTGGAGACATCACACCGCTCGGCAATCTGCTCCATTTTCGTCCCAGCATAGCCGTACTCTGCGAACAAGCTTGATGCAGCGTTCAGTATGTTGCTTCGTTTTTCGTTATAGTCATCCGCGCGAATTCTTGGCATGCTTTGCACCTTTTATCATCGTTACAGAACAGGCAGTCGGCTATTATATTGCACCAAGTTGTCGAAAAAGCGAGGTTTTTCGTACGTTCGTGCACCTGTTCCCAACGGCAAATAGCGACCCCTAATGGTGCAAGCTTAAACGATCTACGAAGTCGTGGTAGGAACTCCTCCACGCGGGCAGAGGTAGGAGCGCCATAATTGTTTAATCGGGTATTGGTCTGGCTACTGCCAAGCCACAATTCAGAGGGGCTGATCACACTACCAGAGTCGTTGGCATTCCTACCTTACACGAGCAGCGCGCGAGACACCGGCGAGAGATTGCGCTCTGTCGTCAAAATCGCCGCGCATCAGTAAACAGCTTCAATCGACGTTGCTTTCAGGGCCGCCGGTTCCGAAATTGGGACCGGCGAAACGTCAAATTGCGGGTCATGTGAATGTCGTGTGCCTTCCGAAAAGCGCGGTTGGGGTAGACATGAATTTCGTTCACATCCCCTTCCAGACTGGTGGACGTTTTTCCGCAAAGGCTCGTGCGCCTTCCTGGGCATCCTCACTTTCGTACGCGCTTCGGTATATGTGCCATGCCATTTCGAGCCCTGTGTCGCAGCCGACGCTCATCGCAGTGAGTAGCGAGCGCTTGCCGGCGCGGACCGACAAAGGTGCATTGTCGCGAATTGACTTGGCCAACTGCATAGCCCGTTCTCGCACGGCTTCCGGCGTGGCTTCCAGGTAGTTGATGAAGCCCAACTGCAGGAACCGCTCGATTTGCATAAGATTGGCGGTGAGCACCAGTTCCATCACCACAGGCTGTGGCAGCATCCACAGCAGCGGCATGCCCCACGGTGAGCCGCGCCCCATCTTTGACTCGGTGATCCCGATGTTAGTCCCGGCCAGCCCGACCCGCAGGTCGCAGTTCAGGCTCAGCAACATCCCGCCGGCGATCAGATGGCCGGTCATTGCAGCAATAATGGGAACCTTGACGCGACGCATGCGAAAGTGGAACGGGTCTTTAAAAAAAGTCAGGATGTCCTTTCCCGTCTCCTGCTTTACCCTGCTGGTCTCCTTTAAATCCATCCCTGCGCAGAACGTACCGCAGTCGCTGGAAGTAAGTATGGCCACACGAATGTTCGGGTCCGCGTCGATCCTTTCCCAAGACTCGTAAAGACCCTCCATAGCCGCGATGGAGAGCGCATTCCTTTGCTTTGGACGATTCAGCGTAATTGTTGCGATGCCATCTTCTACTGAGAAGAGTATCGGACTTTCTTCATTAAGAGCGCCTTCAGTCATTTACACATCCTCGTTGAAATATGTCGAAAAGTCGGTCCGCCTGGGTTCGGTTCGATCCATACGATGTAGTCAGGCGGTGAACCCGCCTCATGAGCAGATGCAAAGGAAATTCCATTGTGTAGCCGATCGCACCATGCATTTGTAAGGTGCTGTCAGCGACCGCCTTGCCGGCGCGGCCAGCAAAATGCTTGGCGGCGAAAATAGCAGCCTCAGCATCAAAGTCATCCGCGTCCATGGCGGCAGCCGCATAGTCGATTGACGCCATCATTGCCTCGACGCGCACGTGGTTATCAGCCAGCGCGTGCTTTAGGGATTGGTTCGCCCCAAGCACCTGTCCGAACTGCGTCCGCAAGAGCAGATACTCACGCGTCATCGCGACCATGCTGCGGCATGCACCGGCAATCTCCGCGGCCGCTAGCAGGGCAGTTCGTTGCTGCAGGAAGCCGTCTAGGGCACCGTTCGCTTGTGCGCCCTCGGCCAGCGGCGTCGCGGCTGCGCCATCAAACCTTAGGTCCTCAAGGGAATAATCCGGCTCTACCGTGGCGCGCGCCTCTCGGGTAAGATTTGGATCATTCAGTCTGACTTCGACAAGTTCCATTTCACCTCCCCGCCATGCGTTGATCACGACGTGGTCAGCAAGATGAACAAAGGGAACCAATCGGGCGACACCGTCCAGACGCCCATCTCGTAACATCGGAAGATCGGACTGTGAATAGTTCGCGCTCGACAACGTCCGGGTTGTCCCGGTACTGACCGTCGTAGTGCAACGCCCCATGGCCAAAGCATGCGTGGTCAGTGCTTCGAGCACGGGGAACGGTAACGCTGCCGCACCGGACTCGATGGCCACCGACGCCTGCACTTGGGCCGATGTCATGGCAATATCGTCGGCGCCGGTATCGAAAAGGCCCAGCTCACCTAGCGCTCGCCCAACCGTAGCACCGTCTATTCTGACCTTGTCGAGTTGACGCCTTTCGGTGTCCTTCGTTTGGAGGCTGTTAAAGAGCTTTCGCACCGCGTCGCGAATCATGCGGTGCTCTTGCGTGATTAAGTTAAACATATCGATTCCAATTATGGTCATATCGCCGCGCGATCCTTACCGCCCACGAGGCATGTCGAGCAGCCGTTCGGCAATGATGTCCTTCTGAATCTCGGACGTTCCTGCGAAGATGGTTTCGGCGCGTGAGTGGAAATACACGGGCATGAAGCGATCGCAATCCAGATCGTCCGCGGGCGGGAACCAGTGATCCTCTTCGAGCAGGTCCGCGATGATCCCCGTCGATTCCTGATGAAAATGACTCCAGCATTGCTTGCCAATGCTTGCTTCGGCCCCTACCTGTTCGCCCGCCACGATTCGGCTCACAAAGCGGACGTTCAGCGCGCGCAGTACAAGCAATTGACTGTACGCCTGGGCGATGGCACGCCGAAAATAATCAGATTCGACAACCGCATCCCGGCGAGCGCTCGCCACGCGATACGCGTGCTGCAACTCGTTGACATAGCGAGCCTGACGATACAGGCGCGTAGTAGCACGCTCAATGGCAAGCACGGCACCGGAAACCCGCCACCCTTCGCCAACCGGCCCGATGACATTCTCGGCCGGTACGACGACTTCATCAAAAAACACTTCGTTGAAGTCCCACTCTTCGTCGAGTTGTTGAATGCCGCGCCGCGTGATGCCGGGTGAGTTCATGGGGACCGCCATGAGCGTCAGACCCTGATGCTTCTTCGGTTCCGACGACGTACGCACCAGCAACAGGCACATGTCGGCATGCTGAGCATAACTGGTCCAGATCTTTCGCCCCGTTACGACCCAATTGCCGTCGCGTTCGACGGCACGCGTCTTGAGCGCAGTCAGGTCTGATCCTGCATCGGGCTCGGAAAAACCTTGGCACCATATGTCCTCGCAGGCCGCGATCCGAGGCAAATAGTATTTCTTCTGAACTTCGCTGCCAGCGTGCAAAAGAACGCCTGCAACCAATTCCCGCCCAATTGGGTTGATGCCTTCGGGAGCCGCGATGCGGCCACATTCATCGCCATATATAAAGTGCTCGACCAAAGTCAGACCTTTACCCCCGTAGGCCGTTGGCCAGTGCAAACCAGCATATCCAGCCTCTGAGACGCTACGCTCCCACGCGCGCAATACCTCTCCCCGCCGGGCGTCCTCGAGCCGAGGCGTGAAATGGCCGTTACGCCAGTTCTCGGGCAAGTGTTTCTTGAGCCAATTGCGCAGTCCGGCGCGAAAGGCGCGCTGTTCTTCCGTGAGCAGAAAGTCCATGTTGATTTCCTCGAAGCGTTTCGGTGTGCGCCCGCCGTCATGCGCGGCGCGGCGGGTCGCGGCCCCTCGCGACTCGCTTTGCTAACAGTCCCGCTGGGACGCGGATCCCGATGCTGTGATCGATATGGCAGCACAGTCGGCGGATTTGAGTGTGTAGGGGAGAAGCAGATGCACGATCACGTCGAATCTCGATGTGCGCCCGCGCCGGTCGAGATCACGAGGTTGTTAACCGGGTGCCGATTCGGGCGCCCCGCATGCATGAGTTTGCCCGCAAGCGGCCGGTCAAACACGCGCTCCGCGACTTGTGCCGCCTCGAGCAGA